>NZ_JBGFCC010000009.1:0-254217 GCF_041205745.1 Natrarchaeobius versutus
CGGAGCGATCGTCGGTCTCTTGCGTCCCATGCTTGATTCACGCTCTCATGGGTTAGCAGAATTTCCATCGAGTCAGTGCAGGCGAAGGCGTTACCGGAGCGGCTACCCATATCTCGGCGGAATATCAGAAAGGACCTACTGAATAAAGCCCAGAGAATCTATTCAGCAAAAGTGAACATTCTGTCAAATACCTGTCTGAGCAGAAGCGGAACAACCCGGTGATGTTCTGCTCAGTCCATAACCTTATATCGAATTTCTACATAGAAGGAGGGACTTTTTGTGGAGAAGAACCATCAAAAAGTCAAGAATTTTGGTTAGGTGTTTATATGCTTACGTGTGGGACCGAACCTTGGTCAACATGACCCGAATAGACGTTGGAGAGGGAGTAGAACTGTTCGTTCAGGACTGGGGATCAGGTAATCCGCTCGTGTTTATTCATGGGTGGCCACTGAGCCACAGGATGTTCGAGTATCAGTACATCCAACTCCCGAGGGAGGGCGTTCGGTGTATCGGTATTGATCTCCGTGGCTATGGACAGTCAAGTAAGCCGTGGAGTGAATACGATTTCGACACGTTTGCTGACGATCTCAAGACGGTTCTCGACGAACTTGATGTCGATGACGTAACACTTGCGGGTTTTTCGATGGGTGGGGGAGTTATCACCCGGTATATGAGTCGGCATAACGAAGAACACGTGTCGAAACTGGCGCTACTTGGTGCTGCGAGCCCCGTTCTGACCGAGAAACCCGACTTTCCGGAAGGCGTCGATGAAGCTGCGTTCATGGACCTCGCCGAGGGATGCTATGAGGACCGGGCGAAAGTAAGCAGTGACTTCGGTGATTCGTTGTTTCACTCCGCCCCGAGTCCCGAGCTGAAAGATTGGCTCTGGAACATGAGCATGGAATCGTCGCCGCAGGCCATGGCCGACTCAATCGAAGCGGTCGCGGAGATGGATCTTCGTTCCGACCTCGCAGACATCTCTGTTCCGACGCTCATCTGTCACGGTGTCCACGATCAGACCTGTCCATTCGAGCTGACGGCGGAGAAGCTCCACGACGGAATCGAAAACACGGAGCTCGTTCCCTTCGAGGAGAGTAGTCACGCACTCTTCTACGAGGAAAAAGAGAAACTCAACCAAGAACTGGCTGAATTCTGCAAATAGCTCTAAATAAACGATGGGTCAACAGAATCTGCCTCGTCATATTATATCACCGACGTAGACCTACCAGCCCATAGGAAAAGGATGTGAGAGACACGCCCTGTATTCAGCACAGCTCCGCAAAAATGTTTATTAGCTAACGGATGTCATCGCGTTCGCACGTGTCGTGCGCTGGTGGTGCACTGACTTTCGCAGTAAAATAAATAACGTCGTCGTGCGACTCCCATCCGCTGTCTCTTGCACACGCTTTCTACCAACTACTGGATAGTGGGAGTGAAGCGTGTGAGAGACAACGCTGGCCAGTCGGTGGCCCGGCGGAACAAACCCATCTCCAACCGTTCCCGAATCTATAGTAACAACTGAAACGATTCACACACTGATCGCCGATCCGTCTGGCGATCAGGTGTGCATTGACTTTCAGTGGCTACTATAGGTGAGCGATACAAGCGCTATCTCTGGTGCCTTCGTTTACACATTCCACTCGAGGAGTTTGATTTAACCGAACGGATTGGAAAACGCACTTCTCTACTGAGGAGAATATCCCGATATGAAACGCCGAACGGTTCTCGGGCTCTCGGTCGGTACGACGGCATCTCTTTCGGGATGTGTGGCTCGAGTTCGATCACCGGGCGTGTCTGGCGATGAGCCGACGCTCTCCCCCGGAGAGGAGACGACGCTCTCGATAGACGCACAATCAGTTCGGGGACTCAGATTCGAGGGATTGCCGGACGAAGACCACGTGACGTTCGACCTGGACAATGCCGAACGCAGTCCAAGCTCATCCTCGACAGTGCAGACAGATCCACCGGTTTGGTACTGGCGGTTCACTCACTGGAGCGTCACCGTGGAAGTGCCGATTCACGTTTCGTCCGATTCACCACCTGGCGAATACCAGTACGCGGTCAGCGTTACACCAAGTGGGAGGATCTCCTCAGACACGACCACTGAGGAGTTTTCGATACAGGTCGACGGAAACTGAAGCATCCGCACAGAGTGGCTGGCCCGGATAGTTTCCTTTCACAACAGGCCCGTGGCGGTTTGGGCTTCATAGCCGTTCGCGGGCGTTTCGAACTTCTTCGACGGCATCGACTTCCACGTCGACGACGAGTTCCTCGAGTGCACGAACTCCCAGCCGTGCCGGTCGACCGAACAGGCCATCGTGGATGGGACTTTTGTGGCGGTTCACGTGTTTCGGTATCCAGCGCCCCATCTGCCGCTACCAACGGTCAGTATCCTAACGTTCTTTACGTTGGTTGAATAACGTGTAGGCGCGCACGTAAAGTGCGCAAGAGCCGGAGTGCTTAGCTTGGAGGCAAGAACTCCGGCTCCAACGACCCCCGCGTCGCGGGAGCAATCATCCATTGTCGGTGGCGAAATAAAGACCTGCCGACGTTTCGTCGAACCAGTCTGATCCATCCACCGAATCACACTGCTGGGTTTCGGCTGGGTCGTTTCCGCTACGTCGGGCCAGACGGAGCTACGCATGACACGACTCACGATACATTGCGACTGTGGCACCGACGTACGCACCGACACGACCGACGGGACGATCACGTGCCCCGACTGCGAATCGGCGTTCGAGACGACGATCATCGAATTCGTCCCGGATCACGAACCCCCGAGCGGTCGCTCCGGTATTCGCTCGTGTCGCGGCCCGTGAGCCGAGACCGTACGGCGCTCCCGTGGCTATAGGAGAGTGTCGATACCGACGCGTAGATCCCGCAACTCGAGACGGACGCCGACGTGACCGACTCGAACGGGCACCGGCGTGACGGTCCGGTTCGAGCACGAGGACTACCGCGTCGCGATCGAAACCGCGTCGCTCGAGGTGGCGGATATCGACGCCAGACGCTGACGGCCGTCGACCGACGAATTCGTAAGTCGTGTCCCATCGGGACGGAGAACGCGTCCGACTCGAGACCACTCCGGAACGCCGCGCCGAAATTTATAGTAACAACTGAGACGATTCACACACTGATCGCCGATCCGTCTGGCGATCAGGTGTCTAATGACTTTCAGTGGCTACTATAGCTAACCTTTGGGACGTTGCCCAATGCTTATGCCCTTGGGGAGGATACCAACGGGTAGAGATGGGTGAGGTAGAAACACTCTATCAGCAGGATTTCGTTGGGACGCTGCTCCGCGAAGTCATCGTCATCTACGCGACGTCCGATGTCGAAACGTACCCGTCCAGCATCAAATACCGGATGCACCTCGGCACTGTTGACGGCCTCGACCTACTCCGATACGACAACAGCCACTCGAAGACGATCGGCCACGAAAAACACGTTGCGACCGGCGACACTGAACCGGTTGACTTCCCCGGGATTGAAGCGCTGCTCGTCGAATTCTGGTGTGAAGCCGACCAAT
The DNA here is from genome assembly GCF_041205745.1 of Natrarchaeobius versutus. Taxonomy (NCBI): domain Archaea; kingdom Methanobacteriati; phylum Methanobacteriota; class Halobacteria; order Halobacteriales; family Natrialbaceae; genus Natrarchaeobius; species Natrarchaeobius versutus. The sequence continues at coordinate 3,530 of NZ_JBGFCC010000009.1, forward strand.
ACTGGCGTGCCGACGACGTCGAACCACCTCGCCCATACTAACAGCCCGAAACTCAACCAGACCATGACAACACTCGAAATCACCATCAAGTCGCTCGAAACCGTCCGTGATGAAGCATTAGAAGTTGCACAGGCTATCGACGATCCTGACCAGGAGCCAGAGAAGTGGGGCGATCGTCGCGTGATCTCGTTCGCATCGTACGATGTGATGACTACCCATCTCACTTCGAAACGGCTCGAGTTGATCCAAGCGATCGGGAGTCATGACCCTGACAGCGTTCGGGAGACTGCTGACATCGTAGACCGCGACGTTGGTGACGTATCGCGGGATCTCCAACGGCTTGAGGGGCTCGATATCGTCGAAATGGACGATGGAGGACCTGGGCTACCATCCAAGCCCTCGGTACCCTATGATCGGATCGAGTTTGACATCGGTCTCGATCTCGTCGACGACGTCGATACAGACGCTGCTGCTAGCGCAGGCTGATGCCTATCCGCTCACCAGTTACAGTCAGTATCCTAACGTTCTTTACGTTGGTTGAATAACGTATAGGCGCGCACGTAAAGTGCGCAAGAGCCGGAGTCCATGAGTCCAATCAAGCACTCCGGCTCCAACGACCCCCGCGTCGCGGGAGCAATCATCCATTGATGGTGGCGAAATAAAGACCTGCCGACGTTTCGCCGAACCAGTCTCGCCCTGGTTCCACCGAACCACCAGCGGACGGTTCTGCGGCCGGGTGTGCTCCGCTACGTCGGGCCAGACGGAGCTACGTATGACACGACTCACGATACACTGCGACTGTGGCACCGACGTCCGCACCGACACAACCGACGGGACGATCACGTGTCCCGACTGCGGATCGGCGTTCGAGACCACGATCATCGAATTCGTCTCCGATCACGATGCACCCAGCACTCGCTACGGTACTCGATCGTGTCGCGGCCCGTGAAGGTCGAGACCGTACAGCACCCTCACCGCTGTACGAGAGCGTCGACACCAACGCGTTGGTCTCGCTACTCGAGTCCCCGACCGAGGTCTCGGTCCGCTTCGAGTACGAGGGCTACCGCGTCGTGATCGAAACCGAGCCCCTCGAGGTGACGGTGGTCGACGACGGGAGGTGACGACGGTCGACCGACGAATCGGTCGGCCTCGGTCATCTCGAAATCTCGATCGTTTCGAAGCCTCGATTTCCTCGAGACCACCCCGGAACTCCGCTCCGAACTTAGAAGGCGTCTCCCTCGAGGGACGTCTCCGCGTGCAGGTCCGTCTTCAGCGCGTCGTGGACCTTACAGAGTTCGTCCGCGCGCTCGACGACCTTCTCGGCGGTATCGTCGTCGACCGCCGCTTCGACGCGGACGTCGAAGGAGACGGACTCGAGTTTGTCGTCGTCGTTGAGTTCGCCGGTCGTCTCGATCTCGATGCGCCCCATCTCCTCGACGCCGCGCTGTTGGCCGCCGACCCGAAGGGCGGGCACGTAACAGGAGCCGTAGGCCGCGAGCAGGCTCTCGAGGGTATCCGGCGCGTCCTCGCCGTTCGCGTCGATCGTCGTCTCGAAGTCGCGAACCTCGTTCGTGGCGCTGAACCCCTCCTCGGAGACAGTGGTGACTTCTTTCGCCATAGCAGTCGGGACGTCCACACCCGGTACCGTAAACGTTGTTCCCGACTCACCGCGTTCGATCGCTCGGCGTAAAACGGTCGACATCACCGGGATTCACGGGTGAATCGATTCCGCAGGTCACTCGAGCGGATGGGGTCGCATCGTCCAGACCTCGTAGGGCTGTTCCGACGGCTCGTCCGGATCGAGCGCCGTCCGCTTGCACTCGACGTAGCGGTCCCGGCCGACCGTCTCGAACGACGTCTCGAGGATTCGGCGAACGGTCCGAGCCGTTCGCGCCTGTTCGATCGACGGACCGCCGTCGCGAGGCATGTGAACGTGCGTCGAGACGAACAGGCCGTCGTCGGCGACGAGGTCGCGGAGGTCGTCGGCGAACGCCAGAAACCGGGTCACGCTGTGGTCGGCCGCGAGGTAACAGAGACACTCGATGTCGAGGACGACGTCGAACGTTCGGTCCGTCTCCGCGACGAAGTCGACGACGTCTGCCCGCCGGTAGGTCGGCTCGGGTGCCCGTTTGCGGGCGGTTTCCAGCGCCCGCCCGGAGACGTCGACGCCGGTTACGTTCGCGTCGGGAAACGCGTCGGCGACCGTCGCCGTCGCGGCGCCGTTTCCACAGCCGAGGTCGAGGATCGATTCGATCTCGTCGCTCGAGCGCCGATCGCGGACCGATGCGATCGTCCGATCGTACTTTTGCGCTTCGTACTCGCTCTCCCAGAACCCCCACGGATCGCCGTCATCGTCGTCGTAGAGGGAGTCGAAGTGATCTCGAGTATATTCCACGTCGGAGATACTACGCCAAAACCATTTCTACGTTTGGTTCCGAGCGCGAGACTACCGTGGCGATTCGGCGTCGGGTCCCGCCTCGAGTTCGACGGCCGGTACGACGAGCCCCCAGTCGTCGACCGTCTCCTCGAGGTCGTCGCGAATTCGCCGCTCGATTTCGTAGGGTTCGTCGGACACCGTCTCCGTCTCGGCCCGCCGGAGTTCACGTTTCGCCATGGATCGAACCAGGCCGACGAACGACGACTGGTAGTCGTCGACCTCGGTGTAGGCCTTCTCCACGTCGACGATCTCGACGTCCGCCCGGACGGCGACCGCCGCCAGGACGCTGTCGGCCGTCTCGACGTCCTCGAGCGAGACACCGGCGGTCTGGAGACCCGCTGGAACCGATTCCGTCCACGAGACGAACGGCGACGTCACGTTGAGTCCCGGCTCGAGCGTATCTCGATACTCGCCGAAGGCGAACAGGATCTTCCGATCGTCCTGGTCGACGACCTCGATCGCGTCGACGAGCGCGACGATGGTTACCACGAGAACGACGGCACCGACGAACAGTCCGATTGTCACGACCTGCAGTGGAACGACGACGATTGACAGTACATCAACTGATAATATTCATTCGATAAACGTGTTGGTATGACGTCCGCGAGCGGGCGCACTTCCGAGCGTCTCGAGTGAAAAACGCACGTCGTGAACCGCCGGCTTCAGGAGAGGTCGAACGTCTCGTCGCCCTCGAGGACGTGGACCTCGGCGTCGTCGACGTCGTCGACGAAATCCTGGGGGTCCTGCTCGATCGGTGGGAACGTATCGTAGTGTTGTGGGAAGGCGTGGTCGACGTCGAGCCAGTCGACGGCGATGGCGGCCTGTCGCGGCCCCATCGTGAAGTGGTCACCGATGGGGACGATGGCTGCGTCGGGCTCGAGGTGATCGCCGACGACGTCGCGCATCTCGCTCATCAGTGCGGTGTCCCCGGCGTCGTAGACGGCGGTCGAGTCCGCGCCCGCGTCGTTCGGATGGGCGTCGGAGATCACGAACCCGGCGGGCATGCCGGCGTCGACGTCGTACTCGGTCATGATCCCGTTGGTGTGGTCGGCGCGAACCATCGTGACGTAGGCGTCGCCACACTCGACGGTGCCCCCTAAGTTCATGCCCATTCCGCCGACGGCGTCCTCGAAGCCGAACTCCTCCTGGCAGTAGGAGACGAGTTCCGGCGTCGCGACCAGCGTCGCCTCGGCAAACTCGCCCGCGTGGGCGATGTGGTCCGCGTGGCCGTGCGTGAGGAGCACGTAGTCGGGGTCGTCGACGTCCGACGGCTCGAGGTTCGTCTTCGGGTTGTCGAAGAACGGGTCGATCAGCAGTTCCGTCCCGCCAACGGTGACGTGCCACGTCGAGTGGCCGTGCCAGGTGAGTTCCATAGCACCCCGACAGTTGCCCAGACGGCGACTTAAAGGTGGTGAGAGGTCGAGCTGACGCCGCCTAGGTGACGGCGGCGGACCCGCGTCGACGACCCGTTATCGGGGCATTCGCCCAATGTACGATCACCAACATTTATGCGATAGCTGTCGGAACGCCCACACGCCGCACGCGAATCTGACACACCACGCATGCGGTCCGGTCGCGACGCGATCGGCGTCGGTGCGTTCTCACGATCGCCACCGACGATGCCGTGTCGTTTTTTATCCGGGGCACCTACGGCGGGTATGCTCGCACTGACGTTAGAGGAGTTCATGGTGGAGTTGAACGAGGGATCGATCAAGAACGTCGGCCCGACAAACAAGTCGGCGACGGTCAAGCTGTTCGACGTCGAGAACGCCGAGGCCCGCGAGTTCGGCGACAAACGCGTCAAACTCGTCTTCGAGGACGACGACGGAAACGAGATACAGGTGTCGTTGTTCCCCGACCACGTCAAGAAACTCGTCGACGAGATCGACGAACTCGAGGAGGAGTCGCCGGTATTCGACTGATCTGACGATTGAGATACCCGATATCGATCGCGGACGCGGCGCGGACGCATTTCGACAACCGTTTTAGGGCGAAACTGCTTGAACTCAGTAGATGGGTAACTGCATCATCTGCGGCACACCCGTTGACGGTGAAATTTGCGAGAGCCACGAGGAGGACGTCGTCTTCGAATTTCACGGCAACGCGCCCTCCCAGCTCACCCCGAACCGATACTACCGGGGGACCGTCGACGGCTACGCCGACTTCGGCGTCTTCGTCGACGTCGGAGATCACGTCACCGGTCTGTTGCACAGAAGCGAACTAGATCAACGACTCGAGAGTCTCGACTGGGAACCCGGCGACGACGTCTACGTCCAGGTTCTCGACGTTCGAGACAACGGCAACGTCGACCTCGGCTGGTCGATTCGCCAGAGCGAACGCGATTTCCGCGGGAAGCTGATCGAGACGGCCGACGACGAGTTCCGGCCGGAAGACTTCGAGGGCGGAACCGACTCGGGGGCAGACTCGGACGGCCAATCGAGAGCCGGAGGCGACGACGCGGAACAGCCCGCTGACTCCAGCTCCGAGGGAGAACCCGCCGAACAGCCGACACCTGAGACACCTAACACGACGGAGGCCGTCGCCGGCGGGAGCGGCTCCGTCGCGACTGAGACGGCGGCCGCCTCGACCCCGACTGCCGACCGCGAAGAGCCCGACGACGAACCCGCCCTCAACCGGACGACGATCGACGCCATCGACGACCAGGTCGGAGCCGTCGTCAGACTCGAGGGCGAGATCGTCAGCGTTCGCCAGACGAGCGGCCCGACGGTCTTCGAACTGCGAGACGAGACGGGAACCGTCGAGTGTGCCGCCTTCGAGGAAGCCGGCGTCAGGGCCTACCCCGACGTCGGTGTCGACGACGTCGTCGCCCTCGAAGGCGAGGTCGAACGCCACCACGGCGACCTGCAGGTCGAAACCGAGACGCTCGACGTCCTCGCGGGTGAGGACGCCGACGCCGTCGGCGATCGACTCGAGAACGCGATCGAACGCGAGGCGCGTCCGGGCGAGATCGACCTGCTCGCCGATCACGAGGCCGTAAGCGCCGTCGAAGACTCGATCGAGGACGCCGCGACCGCGATCCGCAGAGCGATCGTGGAAGCGCGCCCGGTCGTCGTTCGCCACGGCGCGACCGCGGACGGCTACGTCGCCGGCGCCGCGATCGAACGGGCGGTTCTTCCGCTCGTCCGGGAGAAACACACCCGAGAGGACGCCGAGTACCACTACTTCGAGCGCCGACCGCTCGACAACCGCGTCTACGGGATGGACACCGCGACCGACGACGTCACCACGATGCTCGAAGCGCGGGACCGCCACGGCGAACAGCTTCCGCTCGTGGTGCTCGTCGGCGTCGGCTCGACCGTCGAATCCGTCGAGGGCTACGACCTGCTCTCGCTGTACGACGCCGAGGCGCTCGTCGTCGACGACAGCCGAGCCGACGAGGAGATCGTCGACGCAGTCGCGACCGCAGTCACGCCGTCACTTTCGGGTGCGGACGTCTCCGATCTGACCTCGACCGCGCTCGCGGCCAACATCGCCGCCCACATCAACGAGGACGTCCGCGCGGACGTCGAGCATCTCCCGGCCGTTAGCTACTGGGTGGACGCTCCCGAGGCGTACCTCGAGCTCGCGACCGACGCTGGCTACGACGAAACCGCGATCTCCGAACGTCGCGAAGCCGTCGCGCTCGAGGCCTACTACCAGTCGTACAAGGACAAGCGCGAACTCGTCGCCGACCTACTGTTTGCCGACGGCGAGGACGACCGCCCGCGAGACGGCGATCTCGCGGCCCACGTCTCCGAGCAGTTCCGCGCGAAACTCGAGACCGAACTCGAGACCGCACGGGAGAATCTCGAGATCGAAGACGTCGACGGCGTCTCCGTCGCCGTTCTCGATACAGACGCGTTCACGCACCGATACAACTTCCCGACGACGACGCTCCTACTCGACGCGCTCCACCGGCGTCGCGATGAGGGAACGGCGGTGACGCTCGGCGTCGGAGACGACGAACTGTACGCGCGTGCGGAGGACTCCCTCGACGTTCGCGAACTCGGCGAGTCGATCGCCGAGGCCGCCCCAGACGCCGGAGTCAGCGTCGTCGGCGGCGCGGACGGTCACGTCGAGTACCTGCCGGGTGAACGCGACGCCGTCCGCGAGGCGGCCCTCGAGGCCCTCGGCGAGACGCTCGCGTAACCACGACCGACCGGACAGCGCCAGTCCAGTTCTCCGGGTCACAACGATCGACAGCGGTGCCACCGGTGGAAACAGCTTTCGGCCTTCCGCTGGTACGATTCGACATGGCCGAGGATCCCGCGACGCGCTTCCGTGAAAACGTCACGGAGATTACCGCGACGATCGTCACCGGTATCTGGCTCGTCGGGCTGTTTACCGGCCAGTGGTGGTGGCTTCCGTTCTTGCTCGTCGGCTACATCGTTGTCGTTCCGCTGGTTGCACTCTTCTTCGGCGACGAGCAAGACCGCAAGGAGTGGTGGGAGTGGGGCGAAGGGGAATCCGAAGATGACTGGTGGGGGGAGGGGACAGAAGAGAGGGACGGCGAACGGCCGAACGTCGATCCCGAACGGCGGCCGACGAACAACGCCGACGCCCTCGAGACGCTTCGCGATCGGTACGCCGCCGGCGAACTGACCGACGAGCAGTTCGAGCGAAAACTCGAGCGCCTGCTCGAGACCGAGACGCTCGAGGACGTCGAACACTGGCGTCGCCAAGCCCGTGAGGAGAACCGGCGGAATCGCGACCGCGGGGAACGAAACCGGGATCGTGACCCGGATCGGGATCTCGAGTTCGAGACGTGAGTTCCCCGCCGAGGGGGTAATCAGGGAGTATATTACGACGGACGACCTACGGCCAATAATGGCGGCTAGACGACATGTGTGTTCGGCGGTCGCACTCGCGCTCGTCGGAGCGGGCGGCTGTCTCGACGCGCTCGGTGGATCGCCGGAACTGGACGGCGACCTGACGGAGTGGGCGTGGTCCGGCACGCTCCCCGTCGATTCGGTCGTCCAGCACCACCACCCCTTCTGTGAGTGTTGTTCCGAGTACGCCACCTACCTCGAGGCCCACGAGATCGACGTCGACGTCGTCGAGATCGAGCAGCCACCGGCGGTCAAAGCGGAACTCGGCGTTCCCGAGGACGCCCGAAGCTGTCACACGGTGGAGTTCGGCGAGTACCTCGTCGAGGGACACGTGCCGCTCGAGGCCGTCGCGTATCTCTTCGAGGAGGAACCGGACGTCCGCGGTATCGCCGCACCGGGAATGCCCGACTACTCGCCGGGAATGGGTCCGCGAGCTGACGAGCCGTTGACTATCTACAGCTTCCGGGAATCGGGCGAGATCGTCGAGTTCGTCGAGATCTGATTCGCGACCCGGAAACTGATCTCGTCACTCGAGACCGTTCCGGTCGTCCGCCTCGAGTTCGTTTCGGTCGTCCGCCTCGAGTTCGTTTCGGTCGTCCGCCTCGAGTCGAACCGAGTTGTACGTCGTTCGAAATTGAACTGAGTTGTCCACCGTCTCGAGTCAGGCCGGATTGTACGCCGACGAGTAGACGTTGAGGAGCAATACGCCGGCGATGACGAGGACGAATCCGACGATTGCGGCGAGGTCGACCGTCTCGTCGAAGAAGACGATCCCGATCGCCGCCAGGCCGACGATGCCGACCGCGGACCACGTCGCGTAGACGAGACCGACCGGGAGGAACGTCAGCGCCTGACTCACGAAGTAAAACGAGACGACGTAGAGGGCGATGGCGAGCCCACCTAGTGCCGCGTGTTCGAACCCGTTCGACAGCTTCAGTGCCGACGTGCCAATCACTTCGGTTACGATCGCACCGGCCAGGTACGCGTACTCCTTCATACGTTCAGGGGCGCTCGAGTTCGTCTTAATCGCTCTCAAACGTGCCCCCACTTGTCCCGCGTTGGCCGGTAGCCACGCCGACTCTGTCGTGAGATCTGGACGGCGGCCCGGTCTCGGTCGACGATCACCGCCCATCGTTTACCGTTCGCCCGCCCAATCCACCCACCATGCAGTTCGTCGACCTGACCGTCGAGCCGGATCCGGTCTATCAGTCGGATCTCAGTCGGACGCTCGCCTCGAGCGACGCGATCGTCCGAGAGGAGTTGCTCGTGTGGCGAATGAGCCGCGGAATGGTGCTCAACCAGCTCAGTTTCGTCCACGGCGATCCGGATGTCTACGCGCGCGCCGCGAGGGAAGCGTCGGAGATCGTCCAGCACGAGATCCGCTCCGTCGACGACGAGCGGTTTTACGTCTACCTCCAGGAGGCGAACGTCCACGAGCGCCCCTCGTGGTGGACGGCGTTTCTCGAGCACGACTTCATCCACGTCCCGCCGGTCGTCGTCGAAGACGGGGTCGTGACGGTCACGATCCTCGGTAACGTGGGGGAACTGCGCGAGGTGGTGGGCGACCTCGCCGAGGTCGTGTCGGTCGAGATCGACTCCGTTGGGGAGTATCACGGTCGCGACCAGCGGATCACCGATCGGTTGACGACAAGACAGTACCGTGCGTTACGGATCGCGACCGAACGCGGGTACTACGACGTCCCCCGCGAGGGATCGCTCGCCGACGTCGCGGCGGAACTCGAGTGTACCGAGAGCACGGCCTCCGATCTGTTGCGGCGGGCCGAACGGGAGGTCGTCTACGCGCTCGTCGCGTCGGTCGGCGAATAACACACGAAGTAGACCGTGATTACGCAAGCTATCAGAACACGAAGTAGACCGCGATTACGTAGGCATAGACGTTGTTGCAGAGGTGAAGGAGCCACGCCCCGGTCAGGTTGTCGAAGCGAAGCCGAAGCACCGTCGGAAATATTGCCCACGCGGCGATGGCGAACACGCCCGCGACGCCGAGCGCGAAGACGTGGTAGCCGGCGAAGACGGTGATCGACCCGAGACCGGCGGCGACGGGCGACCAGCCCCGTCCCTCGAGCGAGGAGAGCAATGCACCCCTGAAGACGAGTTCTTCGACGAACGGGCCGACGATCACCGGCCCGAACAGCACCGCGAGGAGCGTCACCGGGTTCGTCAGGTCGTAGTCGTAGAAGGAGACCATCTCGAACCCGAGTAGCCCCGCCATCCACTCGCCGCCGACGAACGCACTGACTCCCAACGGAACGAACGCGAGCGTCCAGATCAGTTCGGTCCGGCTCGGCCGGCGCAAGGGGAACGCGGCGAGCCGTTCGGATTCGTCGAGGCGCCACCACAGGAGCGCTCCAGCCAGGATGAACCCGAGGCCGGTCGACCCGTAGACGACGGCGGTCGGCGGTTCGGCTCCCGCCTCCCCGACGGCTGCGTAGTATCCGGTGATCCCGACGAAGATAACGGCGATAACGAGCGTAGCCGCCCCGAGCGCCGTCCAGAGCCGATCTACCGCCGACGTTTCGCTCCGTTTCGATCCAGTCCACTCAAACAGCCAATCGACGTTCATCTGTCTACGAACACGGTACGACCGCGAGTCCGATCGTCCTTCTTGCTGCACAGTTCGATCGTTTAAGTTCCTCCGCTGACAGCAGTCGCAGGGAGCCGTCGCTTTCGATCGCGAGATTCGAGCGAGGTCGATCGCCCCGGACTATAGTGGACAAAGTGGGTTACCAACTGACAAAATCATACAATAGTGCGTGAATACGTCGTCTAGTCGATGACGCTGTTTCTACACGAACTGCGGTCCGACCGACTCCACCTCGAGCGGCTCTGTCGGGAGACCGTCGACCTCCTCGAGTACTACCGGCTCTGTTCGCAGCGCAATCCGAACATCGAGGAGGTAACCGCGTACCTGCCGTGGTTGCCCCACGAGACGCCGAAGGAAACGCCGAGTACATCGACGGCCTCGAGAGGAAATGGGAGGAGGGGACGCGGGCGCAGTACCTGATTCGGCCGCGGGAGGGCGAGGACGGGAACGAGAGGTCCCGGTCCGCTGTCGAGGAGGACGTCGAGCGCTTCGGCGGCGACTACGACGGCCTGATCCGGAACGCGACGGTTCGCCCGGACGGTCGGATCGTCGACCACCACTGGTACACGATAATGCGCGAGCAGTACGAGAACGCGGTGAACGGCGGTCCGCAACCGGGTTGAGTTCCGTTCTCGAGTCCGACACGCTTATTCGCCACGCGCGACGAAACCCCTGTAGTGAGTACCGAGACGCCCGATCCGACCGAGACCGACGCGTTCGAGCAGGTCTGTGAGACGCTCGTCGAGCGCATCCTCGCGGGCGAGATCGAACGCGACGAGGTCGAGAAGGCCAAACTCGAGGCCTGCTCGGAGCACTCCGCGCCGAAGGTGCCGAAAAACTCCGAGGTGCTCGATTACGCGCCCCTCGAGCGCCGCGAGGAGCTCGAGGAGGTCCTCCAGCGCAAGCCAGTTCGAACGGCGTCGGGCGTCTCGCCGGTCGCGATCATGACCTCGCCCGAGCGGTGTCCCCACGGGAAGTGTCTGTACTGTCCCGGCGGCCCCGACTCGGAGTTCTCGTCCTCCCAGAGCTACACCGGCGAGGAACCCGCCGCGGCCCGCGGGGTCCAGAACGACTACGATCCCTACGGGCAGGTGACGCTACGACTCGAACAGTTGCGGGAGATCGGCCACCCCGTCGACAAGGTCGAACTCATCCTGATGGGCGGGACGATGACCGCCCGGAGCCACGACTACCAGGAGTGGTTCGTCAAGCGCGCCCTCGAGGCGATGAACGACTTCGACGTCGAGAAAGAGCCCGAACCCGCGGAGGGCGAGAGCTTTGCACAGGACCCTGAGGAGTACGAGTGGACGTACGTCGAGGACGTGATCGCGGAAAACGAGACGAACGACGTCCGCAACATCGGGACGACCTTCGAAACCAAACCCGACTGGTGTGACCCCGAGCAGATCGACCGAATGCTCGATCTTGGCGGGACGAAAGTCGAAGTGGGGGTACAGACCACCTACGAGCGCATCAATCGCGAGATGCACCGCGGTCACGGCACGCAGGACTCGATCGACGCCAACCGCCGCCTTCGCGATTCGGCGTTCAAGGTCGGCTTCCACATGATGCCCGGCCAGCCCGGAATGAGCACGGAGATGTGTCTCGAGGACTTCCGGGAACTGTTCGCAAACGAGCAGTGGCGTCCTGACTACCTGAAGATCTACCCGACGCTGGTCGTCCGCGACACCGCGACCTACGACTGGTGGCACAGGGGCGAGTACGACCCCCTCTCGAACGAGGAGGCCGCCGAACTCGTCGCGGAGATCAAGGAAATGATCCCGCGGTACACTAGACTTCAGCGCGTCCAGCGCGATATCCCCGCCGACCACATCGACGCCGGTGTTTGGAAGTCGAACCTCCGCCAGCTCGCCAGACAGCGACTCGAGGACCGCGGGGGACGCTGTGACTGCATCCGGTGTCGAGAGGCCGGGATGAACGACGAGGAACCCGAAACCGTCGAACTCGACGTCATGGAGTATGGGGCCTGTGGTGGCACCGAACACTTCATCTCCTTCGAGGACTTCGAGAAGGACCTGCTGGTCGGTTTCTGCCGGCTCCGGTTTCCGAACAACCCTGTGAGGCCGGAACTCGAGAACGCCGCGCTCGTCCGCGAACTCCACGTTTACGGGACGGAGGTCGCCGTCGGCGGCGAAGGCGAGGACGGCCAACACCAACACCAGGGCTACGGCCGCCGGTTGATGGAACGGGCGGAGGAACTGGCGATCGACGCCGGCTACGACAAGCTGAGCGTCATCTCGGGCATCGGCGCTCGAGAGTACTACCGGGAGAAACTCGGCTATCACCAGGACGGGCCGTACGTGAGCAAGCGGCTCTGATACGGTTTACTGTAAGTCATTTCCGGTGCGACCGCGACCCATCCTGCGGTCGCACCGGTAAATCGGTACAGCGAACCGTATGACGGGTTGGGAAACGTCGGCGTGAACGTCCCATCGGTGTGAACGCTCGTCCCCGTTCAGCTACCGCCGGAGCTTCGCGCGGACGCGATCGATCACGGAATCCCGCTCACAACGTCCCGAAGGTCGTCCGCATCACGCCATTCGTAACACCGGGAACCACTCAGAAGAAGCGCGACGTGTGAGGCCGCCATCCCGTTTTCGTACGTTTCCCGTTCCGTCCGCGGATCGTCGTATTTTCGTTTCAGAACCGTGCCGTATGCGACTCGAGAGAGGGGATTACTCGTCTCGAGTCCCGACCGCGTCCTCGAACGCCGCCTTCGCGCGTTGGCCGCCCGCTTTCACGTAGTCGACGTCGACGCCGGCTACCACGAAGTCGAAGCCACGATCCACCCAGCGCCCGATCTCCCGTTTCTCGAGTGCGAGTATCGAGACGGGTTTGTCGACGGCGTGACCCGCCTCGAGGACGCGGTCGACGGCTTCGAGAAATTCGTCGTTGTCGGTCTCGCCGAAGATGCCGAGGGCGGCCGAGAGGTCCGCGGGGCCGACGAATAGCCCGTCGAGCCCGTCGACGGCGGCGATCTTCTCGACGTTCTCGAGTCCGGACTCGGTTTCGATCTGGGCGATCGTGACGAGTTCGTCGTTCGCTCGCTCGACGTACTCGGGAAACGCCTCCCCGTACTCGTTGGCGCGACCGAAGCCGACACCGCGGACGCCGTCGGGCGGGTAGCGGGTCGCCTCGACGAGCGCCCGCGCGTCGTCCGGCGTCTCGATCATCGGCGCCATCACGCCGTCGACGCCGGTGTCGAGAACGCGTTTGATCGCCGTCGAGTCGTTCTCAGCGAGGCGGACGATCGTTCCGACGGCCGCGGTCGCGTTCGCGGCGTCGACAGCGCGGGCCATCTGCGCGATCGTCTCGAGGGAGTTCGTCGAGTGTTCACCGTCGATTACGACGGCATCGAACTCGAGGCCGGCGCTGATTTCTGCGATCGACGGATCGCTCATCGCGACCCAGGTGGCGACGAGCGACTCGCGGTTCCGGAGCTTCGTGGGAAACGTCATGGAGCGGTGTTCGCCGATTGCCGGGAAAAAGGCACCGTCGTCGGTCTCCCGTCCGCGAAACCGTTCTCGAGCGTCGACGGCGAACGCGATTTGATCGCTGTACGGACACGATATGCGTCGTTCTTTGACAGCTGTACGCACGCGATGTGCGTCGTTCGGTCTGCCGTCGGCCAGTTCCATCGCAACTGCGACCCGTCCTGCGGTCGAACCGTTAGATCGGTACAGCATTCCGCCTCAGACGGACACACCGACGATCGATCGAACCGAGTGACGACCGACTCGAGGCTACACCGCGAGCACCGTATCGACGACCAGCATGATCGCGAAGCCGAGGACGAACGTCGCCGTCGCCGTGTCGGCGTAGCCGTGGCCGTGACTCGAGGGGACGAGTTCGCGAAAGACGACGGCGATCATCGCACCGGCCGCGAAGCCGGCGGCGATCGGAAAGAGCCCGGTGACGACGGCGACGAGCGCAAATCCCGCCGCGGCCGCGATGGGTTCGGGCACGCCGCCCGAGACCGTCGTATAGAGCACCGTTTTCGACCGAGAGAGGCCGGCTCGAGCGGCGGGGACGGCCATCGCGAACCCGTCCGGGACGTTCTGGATGGCGATGGCAGTCGCGATGGCGATTCCGAGGGCGGTTTCACCGCTGGCGAATGCGATGCCGACGGCCAACCCCTCGGGAACGTTGTGGATCGTCACCGCACTCCCCACGAGCGCGGCGCGACGCAGATTGTCGCGATCGTCCACACGGCTCTCTGTCTCTTCGCCGCCGGTCGCTTCGGTCGGCCGACCCGGCTCGTCGACGCCCACGGTCGATTCCTCGGCGATGGCGGTCCCCTCGAGGGCCTCGCCGCGAAATCGGAGGTGTACGTGCGGAAACACGGCGTTCGCGACGAGCAAAAACGCGCCGCCGAGCAGGACGCCCGCGACGACCTCGAGCGGCGAGCCGAGTTCGAGTCCCGGGAGGACGAGTGCGAACACCGCCGCGCCGACCATGATCCCGCCGGCGAGTCCGAGTGCACCGTCGTAGACCCGGTGGCTCACGCGATCGGTCACGAGCGTCGGGAGCGCGCCGAGCCCGGTCGCACAGCCTGCGAGCGCGGCGACGAGTACGACCTCGCCGAGCGACGTCATACCCGTCGTTCACCGCCTGGCTGGTTAGCGTTACGGTGCCGGAGGTATCCGGAGTATAACGACCTTGTATCGACTAGTTATAATAGCGTGGGCCCGGTTCCGACACTGTATGGCGTTTAGCGACCGACTGCTCGAGGAGGGATCGCACGTTTGGGAGGCACAGATGGACCACCCGTTCGTCCGCGAACTCGCCGCCGGGACGCTCGACGAGGCGGCGTTCGAACACTGGGTGAAACAGGACTACCGGTACCTGCTCGATTACGCCCGGCTGTTCTCGATCGCCGGCTCGAAGGCCCGAGACGAGGAGACGATGACGCACCTGCTGGGCGTCGCCCACGAGGTACTCGACCACGAGATGGACCTCCACCGGGAGTTTGCGGCCGACTACGGCATCTCCCAATCGGAACTCGAGTCCGTCGAGAAGGCTCCCACGTGCGTCGCGTACACGAACTTCCTCGTTCGCACCGCCTACGAGGGGTCGATCGCCGAGATCGCGGCCGCGCTCTACCCGTGTATGCAGGGCTATCTCGACGTCGCCGAGCAGATGGCCGATCTCGCGGAGGAAGAACACCGGTATACGCCGTTCATCGAGATGTACACCGGCGAGGAGTTCCGCGAGGCGACCGCGTGGTGTCGGGAGTTCGTCGACGAGTGTGGCGACCGCTACCCCGGCGAACACGACGCCATGCGCGAGGCGTTTCTGACGAGCGCCAAACTCGAGTACCGCTTTTGGGAGATGGCTTACACGCTCGAGGGGTGGGAGCTGTGATCGACGGCGACGGCGTCGGGGAGAGCACCGGTCGACGTCTCGAGACCGACGGCGGAACCGCCCCCGAAACGTACGCGGAATTTGCGGCCGAAGCGGACGACGAGGAGCCGCGCTTTACCGACTGGCTCCGGGCGCGATCCGAACCCGACTGGACCGACGCCGTCGGTCATCCGTTCACGCGGGAACTGGGCGCCGGCACGCTTTCCGAAGAGGCCTACGCCGAGTACCTCGTCCAGGACTACGCCTTCGTCGGCGACCTCGTCGGGACGTTCGGCCACGCGGTCGGGCAGGCGCCCGGCATGGCCTCGAAACGGCCGCTCGTCGAGTTCCTCGATACGATCACCGACGAGGAAAACGACTACTTCGAGCGATCGTTCGACGCCCTCGAGGTGGCCGATACCCGACAAACGGATCCCGAACTTGCCGAACCGACCGCGGCGTTCGTCGACCTGCTCGGACGCGCGGCCGCCGAGGGCGGGTACGCGGAGACGCTCGCCGTGCTCGTCCCCGCGGAGTGGATCTACGAGGGGTGGGCGACGGCGGTCGCCGCCGAGTACGCCGACCCGGACCGCGAACCGCCGAGTGCCGGCACCGATCTTCCATTCTACTACGCCGAGTGGATCGATCTCCACGCCACGCCCGGCTTCCGCGAGTTCGTCGACTGGCTCCGGGGCGAACTCGACGCCGTCGGTCCCGAACTCTCGGCGCGACGACAGGCGAGGGTCGAACGGCTGTTCCGACGGACGGTTTCCCTCGAGGTGGCGTTTTTCGATTCGGCCTACGAATCTACGGACTCCAGGTAGCGGCGCTCCGATTGTCGTCCATCCGCGGTTCGCAGCAACCGAACGACGGTGTCGAATTCCTCGCGCTCGTCGTCGGCGTCTCGAGGCGAAAGCAGGACACGTACCGGAGTTACACCGATTGAATCGTCGGCTACTCCACCGGGTCGACACGGATTTCGTCAGTCGAGATTGATGGCGATGTTCTTCGTCTGTAAGTACGAATCGAGCGCTTCGAGACCCTTCTCGCGACCGATTCCGCTCTGTTTCGTGCCGCCGAAGGGCGTTTCGACCGACCCGCCGAACCACTCGTTTACGTAGACGCTTCCCGCGTCGATACGCCGGGCCGTGTCCAACGCCCGCTTGACGTCCTGAGAAAAGACGCCGCCGCTCAACCCGAACTCGACGTCGTTGGCGATCTTGATCGCCTCCTCGCGGTCGGAAAACGGGATCACCGTCGACACGGGTCCGAAAATCTCCTCTTGTGCGATTTGCATTCCGTTGTCGACGTCGGTGAAGATCGTCGGCGGAACGAAGTAGCCGTCCCGATCGAGGGGGTCGCCGCCGGTCTCGAGCGTCGCGCCTTCGGTTACTCCGGTGTCGATGTACTCCAGGACGGTCTCGTAGTGATCGGCGTGATTGAGCGGCCCCATGTCCGCGTCCTCGACGCCGGGACCGAGTTCGTACGATTCGGCTCGGTCGACCAGCAGGTCGACGAACTCGTCGTAGACCGATTCGTGGACGATGGCGCGATCGGCCGCCGAACAGACCTGGCCGGCGTTGGTGAAGATACCGGTCGCGACCCAGAACGCCGCCTCCTCGAGATCGGCGTCTGGCAGTACGATCGCCGGGTTCTTTCCGCCCAACTCGAGCGTGACCGGCGTGATCGTCTCCGCGGCGGATTTCATCACCGCCTCCCCCGTCGGGACGCTCCCGGTGAACGTGAGTTGGTCCACACTGTCGTGGGCGGACAACGCGGCGCCCGGTTCTGTCCCGCCCGTTACGACGTTGACGACGCCGTCCGGAACGCCGGCTTCCCGACAGAGTTCGGCGAAGTGAAGCGCCGAAAGCGGCGTCGTCGGCGCCGGTTTCACCACGGCGGTATTTCCGGCGACGAGCGCCGGCGCCACTCCGCGAGCAGTGATGCTCAACGGGAAATTCCAGGGAATAATCTGTCCGCTGACCCCGTAGGGCTCGCGAGAGGTCATATCGAGGGTCCCCTCGCCGCGCGGAACGCTTTTCCCCTCGAGTTTGTCGGCGACGCCCGCGTAGTACTCGAAGTACCGGATCGCATCCTCGACGTCGCTTTCGGCCTGCTCGAGGGGTTTGCCCTGATCGAGACTCTCGATTCGTGCGAGCTTTTCGGCGTTCTCTCGAATGACGTCCGCGACCCGGTGGGCGATCCGCCCGCGTTCGATCGGCGATTTCGCCTGCCACGTCGGAAGCGCCGCTCGAGCCGCCTCGACCGCACGGTCGACGTCACTGGCTGTTGCCGCGGCGAACTCCGCGATCGGGTCGCCGGTCGCTGGATCGACTGTCGTGAGGTACTCGTCAGTGGACGCCGGCGTCGACGTCCCATCGATACGTAACTGATACCGCTCGTTCGTTACACTTGCCATGGACAGACCAACAGCGGGCCGGCACGTACTCGGGCCGAAGCGTTTCCGCTGTAGATCGATCAACGGTGGTTCTCCCAATAACGTTATTTATTACATTCTCGAAATGTTAACCAAATCCGGTTTCTTATCGGGAAGGACATCGACAGGCGGGGTGGAAAACAGTTAACCTCGCGCGGACGGGTTCGATCCGTTCGTGATCCAAATCAGTCCGAACCAGCGAGTGCGGAGACTCGATCGGTCGCCGACTCGAGCGCCCGTTCGGTATAGACCTCCAGGAGTTGGGCGCGGAACTCGCCTGTCGCCTGCAGATCGTCCATCATGAGCGCAGTATCCAGGCCGTTGGCCGCGTGACTGGCGGCCACCGAGATCGTCTCCTCGTCGAGCGATTCGCCGACCAGGACCTCCTCGACCGGCTCGAGTCGTACGCCGTGGTCCATCGCGCCGTTCGCCCCGATTTTGGCCGAGGTGACGGTTCCGTCGTCGACCGTCAGTAGCGCCGCGATGCCGACCATCGCGTACCCCGAGGATGGACTCGCCTTCTTCGCGTAGGTGCCGACGGCATCGGACGCCGAGGGGATCTCGATCCGCGTGAGGATCTCGGCGGGACCGAGTTCCGTCGCGTACATTCCGTAGTAGAACTCCTCGGCCGGAACCGTCCGTTCCCCGTCCGGTCCGGCGACGACGAAACTCGCGTCCGAAACCAGCGCCGCGGCGGGGAGATCCGACGCCGGATCCGCGTGGGCGAGGTTGCCGCCGATCGTTCCACGATTGCGAACCTGGCGGTCCCCAACCTGTTCGAGGGCCGCGGCCAGCGCCGGTGCGTGATCGTGGACATCCGCAGTCGCGAGCAGGTCGCTGTAGCGATTCATCGCGCCGACCGAGAGGGTGTCGTCGTCGACGGCGATGCCGTGGAGTTCGTCGACGTCGCCGATGTCGATCACCACCTCCGGACTCGAGAGGCCGGTTTTCATCGCGGGGAGCAGGCTGTGGCCGCCGGCAAGCAGTTCGGTTTCGTTCGGTTCGTGTTCCTCGAGCAGATCGATCGCGTCAGCGACAGTTTCGGGTTCGCAGTACTCGAACTCGTCGGGGTACATCACCGATCACCTCCGTCGTCCACGGCGGCGTCCTGGTCGGTGGAGGTGTCGGAATCACCGGTTCCGCCGTCCGCCGCGGTCTGCCCCTCGACGGCGGACCACACTCGTTCGGCCGTCAACGGCATCTCGATGTGGTCGACCCCGAACGGCTCGAGAGCGTCCGTGACGGCGTTGACGACTGCCTGTGGGGCCGCGATCGTTCCGGCTTCGCCGACGCCTTTGACGCCGAGTGGATTGTGTGGACTCTCGGTTACGGTCGAATCGGTCTCCATCTCCGGGACGTGCATCGCTTTGGGGACGGCGTAGTCCTGCATCGACCCCGTCAGAAGCTGTGCGTTCGCGTCGTACTCCGCACCTTCGTAAAGCGCCTGGCCGATTCCCTGGGCGACGCCGCCGTGGACCTGTCCCTCGACGATTTTGGGGTTGATCTGGTTGCCGACGTCGTCGACGGCGACGTATCGCTCGAACTCGATCTCCCCCGATCTCGGATCGACCTCCACGACCGCGACGTGGGTTCCAAAGGGGAACACGAAGTTGTCCGGATCGTAGAACGAAGTGGCCTCGAGACCCGGCTCCATCCCGTCGGGGAGGTCGTGTGCGAGATACGACTGCTGGGCGACCGCCTTGATTCCGATCGAGCGGTCGGGTGCGCCGGTGATCCGAAACTCGCCGTCCTCGAACTCGATGTCGTCGGGCGCCGCCTCTAACTGGTGGGCCGCGATCTTGCGGCCCTTCTCGACGAGTTTCTGCGAACTTTCGACCAGCGAACTACCGCCGACCGCCGCCGACCGGGAGCCGTAGGTTCCCATTCCGTGTGGAATCTCGTCGGTATCGCCCTCGACGACCTCGATGTCCTCGTAGGGAATGCCGAGTTCGTTCGCGACGATCTGTGCGTACGTCGTCGCGTGGCCCTGTCCGTGCCCCGACGTGCCACAGTAGGCGGTGACGGTTCCTGACGGGTGGAACCGGACGAGACTCGACTCCCAGAGGCCGGCCTGTGCGCCGAGTTGGCCGGCGAGTTCGGACGGTGCGAGTCCGCAGGCCTCGATGTAACACGAGAATCCGACGCCGAGGTATCGCCCCTCCTCGCGGGCCTCTTCCTGGCGCTCGCGGAACGAGTCGTAGTCGACCATCTCGAGGGCCCGATCGAGCGTCTTCTCGTAGTCGCCACTGTCGTAGACGACGGCGACTTGCGTCTCGTAGGGAAAGGCGTCGTCGGGGACGAAGTTTCGGCGGCGGAACTCCGCGGGGTCCATCCCGACCTCCTCGGCGCCGAGTTTGGCGAGTCGCTCGATCAGAAACGACGCCTCCGGTCGGCCGGCACCCCGATAGGCGTCGACCGGCGGGACGTTCGTGAACGCGCCGGTCACCGTACAGTGGATCGCCGGAACGTCGTACTGTCCCGAGAGCAACGTCCCGTACAGATACGTCGGCACCGAGGGCGCGAACGTCGAGAGGTACGATCCCAGATTCGCCGTCGTATCGACGCGCAATCCGACGACGTTCCCGTCCTCCTCCATGGCCAGCTCGGCGGTCGTCCGATGGCCGCGTCCCTGGGCGTCGGTCTTGTACGTCTCGGTGCGGGTAGCGGTCCACTTGATCGGCCGCTCGAGATGTTTGGCGACCCACGCGACGAGTGCCTCCTCGGCGTAGTGGTGGATCTTGCTCCCGAAGCCGCCGCCGACGTCCGGGGCCTTGACCCGAAGCTTGTGTTCTGGATGTCCGATCACCCCCGACATGAGTAGACGGTGCAGGTGGGGGTTCTGGGAAGTCATAGAGACGTCCAGTTCGTTCGTCCCGGGATTGTAGTCGGCGACCGCGGCCCGCGGTTCCATCGCGTTCGGGATGAGCAACTGGTTCTCGAGGTCGATGCTCGCGGTGTGAGCCGCCGACTCGAACGCCCCCTCGGTCCGGTCGGCGTCGCCGATCTCCCAGTCGAAGGCGACGTTTCCCTCGGCGTCGTCGTGGATCGCTGGGGCCTCGTCCTCGAGTGCCTCGACTGGATCGGTAACCGCGTCGAGACGCTCGTAGTTGACGTCGATCGAATCGAGCGCATCGTGAGCGAGGTACCGATCCTCCGCGACGACGACGGCGATCGAATCGCCCTGATACCGGACGCGGTTGTCGGCCAGTATCGGGTGGTCGACCTGTCGAAGGCTCTCGAGGAGCCATCCGACCGGCAACGAGTACGAGCCGCCGCCAGGCGTCTCCTCGCGGTGGAGGTCGTCGTGGGTGTAGACGCCGACCACGCCCGCCATCTCTTCGGCTTCGCTCGTATCGACGTCTTCGATCCTCGCGTGGCCGTACTGACTCCGGAGGACGGCCATGTGGAGCAATCCCTGGCGCTGAATGTCGTCGGTGTACTCGGCGTCGCCGGTCAAAAGCGCGGGATCCTCTCGGCGCTCGATGGCCGATCCGAGGATGTCGGCCGCGTCGACCT
The DNA here is from genome assembly GCF_041205745.1 of Natrarchaeobius versutus. NCBI lineage: Archaea > Methanobacteriati > Methanobacteriota > Halobacteria > Halobacteriales > Natrialbaceae > Natrarchaeobius > Natrarchaeobius versutus. The sequence continues at coordinate 24,718 of NZ_JBGFCC010000009.1, forward strand.
CGTCCGGGTCGACGGAGTCGACGCTCATTTCGCCTCACCTCCGTCGTCCGGCCAGCGCACGTCGCCGGAACCACAGCCGGTGTCGCATCGATCCCCGAAATCGCCGGCCTCACACCCGCCGTCGGCGACGGCCTCGAAGCGCATCTCGTCGGCGGCGTTCTCGACGGCGTCGACGATGTTCTGATAACCCGTACACCGACAGAGGTTCCCCTCTAAGCCCTCGCGGATCTCTTCGCGATCCGGGTCGGGATTCTCCGCCAGGAGGTCGGTCGCGGCCATCATCATTCCGGGCGTACAGTAGCCACATTGGAGCCCGTGTTCTTCCTGAAAGCCGTCCTGAATCGGGTGAAACTCGCCGTTCTCGGCCAGCCCCTCGACGGTTTCGACCGCCGCGCCGTCGGCCTGGACCGCCAACACCGTACAGGATTTGACGGCGTCGCCGTCGAGGTGAACCGTACACGCGCCACACAGACTGCTCTCGCAGCCGACGTTCGTCCCGGTGTAACCGAGTTCGTCCCTGAGCGCGTGGACCAGAAGGGTCCGCGATTTCACCGCGAGTTCGTGATCTGTGCCGTTGACCGTCAACGTGATGTCGTGTTCAGTCATCTTTTGGTGTCCGTCGTGTCGCCATCCGAACGGCCGAGTACCCTGTCGACGAGCCCTCGGTCGTCGTCACTCGAGTCCGTTCCATCCGCGTTCGTTTCATCGGCGTTCGATTCCCCTGCATCGGTTCTCTCCTCGAGATCCGCGAGTTGGCGCTCCCGGAGCTGGTCCTGTACCGACGAGAAAAAGCGCTTGACGACCCGATTCGCGACCGGGTTGACGACGCGCTGGCCCATCTGGGCGATCTTGCCGAACACGTCGGCTTCGGTCTCCCACTCGACGGCGACGCCGTCTTCCGTTTCCGCGAGGCGCATCCCGGAGGCCATCTCGAAGGAGCTGTTGCTCGAGGTGCCCTCGCCGACGGCGGACATCGACGGGTAGTCCCGGTCATCGACCGTCACCACCGTCTCGAACGTCGGATTGACCGGCCCGACGCTGATCTGCATCAGCGCCGCGTACCGTTGATCTTCCTCGAACGCACGTTCGGCGATCGCCGCGGGATCGGCGTCCGGTTCGTCCGGCCAAGCGGACGCGTCATCGCGTAGTTCGTCAAAGTTGACGTCGCTCTCCTCGACCGGAACCAGAAACTGACACCCCGGTAACGACTGCTCGACCAACGCTGGATCCGAGAGCGCGAGCCATACCTCGTCGACGGTCGTTTCCTCGAGTTCGAACGTCCCACTGAATTCCATGGTGGTTCCGACTGGTACATGCCAGCCTGTGCCGTGGTACCCCAATGCACATAACTATAATACTTTGCATATTTGGTGATGGGTGCCGGAATTGAAACTAGATGTGTTTAATTCGACTCGCGTGTATAACCACAACAATACTGATTAGTTGACGTTTTTCCGGTCGATGAGCGACGGGGCACTCGCCACCGGGGACACTCGTTCGTCGACACTAACGGAAATGTGCGCAGAAATTCAGATTAACCGTGGAACGATCGGAAAACCGAGACGAGGGTCCGTCAGCGAGGTGCGCTGTAACGATCCACCAGTGAGACCGCAAGACGAGTCGGGGGCGCACCGGAACTGGGTTACAGCGATCGGTTTCAATCGATCGAAATCTCGAGTTCGAGCACACCGAGGTACGACGGCGCGTTGCCCCCGCTTGTTCGGAACTCGGTGGGCGTCGAGTCGACGTACCGGTAGAACTCCGACTGGTTCGCGGGGATCATCGTCGACCCGTCCTCGCGCTGGAGGAACGCGGGCGCGTTCGTCCGCTGGATCCGCTCGAGTTGGGTCCCCCAGTCTTCGCCGGCGTGAACGAAGACGCCGAACGAAAAGCGACCGGAGGATACCGCCTCGCGTTTGCTCGGGAACTGGTCTGCCTCCTCGACTTTGTACTCTTCGTCGCTCAGCCACGCGATCGCGGCGAGGCCCTCCGTCCGGAGGAGGTAGGCGTCCCACGTGAGGGTGTCGTCGAAGATCTCCCAGGCGTTTCGCGGCCCCACGGTGTCGACCTGGACGCTGAACGCGGGCCGGCCGCGCGAACCGGTCTGCTCGTGGACGAACGTCGCGTCCCAGCCGGGAACGCGGATCCCACGGTCGTGGTAGACGACACCGTCGGCCTCGAGATCGAGGTCGTTTTGCTCGTCGAGTTCCCGCAGAAAGTCGAGCACCGAGATGCCGCCGGCCTCCTCGAGCCCCTCGAAAAAGGCCGGGAGCTCGTAGACGTCGCGCCAGGGCCGGTAGCCGTCTGGCGTGCTCATCGTCGCCGGTCCCCTCCGTCCGTGTCGGTCGCTCGCGATCCAAGCGGTGGGTGCTCTACGACTCGAGCGGGAACCTCGTTCATACTCGATGCAAACGCGTCGGATCGGATTATACTGTCGCTGTGTCTCGAGGGGAACGCGAGACGGTCGACGGAAGCCCAGGCGTTCTGGATCGATCGGTCGTGGTCGGGTACGTATAGTAGCTACTGCAGGTCTTGCACACCTGATCGCCGGAGGAAGCAGCAATCAGTGTGTCATAGGGTCTGCTGTACGTCATTTCCGGTGTGACCGCGACGCGCCCTGCGGTCACACCGGCAAATCGTCACGGCATTCCGTATCAATCGTTGCAGTCGTTTCGGCGGCAATCGTCGAACCGATTTACCCGCACACTCGAGCGATCGGCGCGAACAGTGCCTGCCGCCGACCGCGAGCGAGAGCACAGAGGCGAAAAACGACTGATATCATACAGGTGGCGCTCTGAGCAAGCAACTTATCCGAATCGGGAGTGTCAATATATATATGAGCGAATGGGCCAGCTCTTCTGACATGGTGTTCTGGGGTGATGTAGACGACACCGAGGCCCTCCAACACTATCGTGCCCTCGTCGATACGATCGACGATGGGATCTATCGACTCGACGCCGACAGCCGCCTCGTCTCGGTCAACGACGCTATCGTCGAGACAACCGGATACGCCCGTGAGGAATTACTCGGCGAGCACGTGTCCGTGCTGTTCGGCGGCGACAGTACGACGATCTCACGCGAGATCGACCGCCTCCGATCAACCGCCACCGAACGAGGCGAGTTACTCGATCTCACCCTGGTGACTGCCGAAGGGAACCAGGTTCGCTGTGAAGTGCGGATGAACGTACTCGATGCGGATGATTCCGTACAGGGGGCCGTCGGAATCGTTCGCAAAATCGACGAACACGAGCGGACGGAAACGGAAGCCACCGAAGCGACCTTTCGTCGACTGTTCGAGAACGTCCCCGGCAACTATCTCATCGTCCAGCCCGAAGACTACGAAATCGTGGCCGTAAGCGATGCGTATCTGGACGCGACGATGACCGAGCGGGCGGAGATCATGGGAAAGACGTTGTTCGAGATCTTTCCGAACAACCCCGACAATCCGGCCGACGGCGTCGATAACCTGCGCGAGTCCCTCGAGAGAGTCGCGGAAGACGGGAAAGCGGACACCATGTCGGTGACGCACTATCCGATCCCCGACCGCGAGTCAGATAGCGACGAGTTCGAAGAGCGTTGGTGGAGTCCGATCAATTCGCCGGTGTTCGATGCGAGTGGCGAACTCGACTACATCGTCCACAGCGTCGAGGATATCACGCCGATCGTCCAGGAACTCCAGGCGGCCGGCGAACAGGGGCTGTTACAGGATCCAGACACGGCGCATTCACAGCTCGCATCGGACGTCGTGTTGCGCGGACAGGAGTTACTTCAACAGGCAAAACGAGAAGCGTACGAGCAACTACGCGAGAGCGAAGAACGCTTTCGCGCGTTGGTCACCACCACGTCGGACCTGGTGTTCAGTACGAACGCAGACTGGAGCGAGATACACGACTTAGAGGGGGAAGCGCTCCTCACTGACACCGACGAGCAGGGTGCGACGTGGATTGAAAAACACGTTCCACCCGAAGACCAGCCCCGCGTTCAGCAAACCATCGACGACGCTATTCGTACGAAAAGTAGCTTCGAGTTGGAACACCAGATCGTTCGTGAAGACGGCACAGTCGCCTGGATCATTTCGCGTGCAACACCGCTTCTAGATGAGGATGGCGACGTCACCAGATGGCTGGGGGCGGCGAACGACGTAACCGAGCGGGTCGAACGCGAGCGCCACCTCGAGGAGACGAAAGAGCGCCTGGAAGCGGCGACAGAAGCCGGCGCTGTCGGGACCTGGGAGTGGAACCCTTCCGACGACCAGTTGGTCACGGGTGCGTCGTTCGCCAAGAAGTTCGGGATCGATCCCGACGCGGCCGCCGAGGGCGTCTCGCTCGATGAGTTCGTCTCGGCTATCCACGACGACGATCGCGAGCGGGTCGAACGAAAGATCGAGGCCGCCATCGAATCGGGGGAGGAGTACCAAGACGAGTACCGCGTCTGGAACGACGACGGCGAACTCCGGTGGGTCGTCGCGCGCGGTCACGTCGAGTACGACGACGACGGCACTCCAGTATCGTTCCCCGGCGCGATGGCCGATATCACCGAGCGCAAGCGCTTCGAGCGACGACTCGAGGAATCCAACCAACGCCTCGAGCAGTTCGCCTACGCCGCCTCGCACGACCTCCAGGAGCCTCTCCGGATGGTCACGAGCTATCTCGAGTTGATCGAGCGCCGCTATGCGGACGAGTTCGACGAGGACGGCGAGGAATTCATCGAGTTCGCCATCGACGGTGCCGATCGGATGCGCAACATGATCGATGGACTGCTCGAATACTCCCGGGTCGAACGGCGTGGCGATCCCTTCGAGGCGATCGATCTGGACGCCGTTCTCGCCGACGTTCGCCGCGATCTCGAGATGCGGGTCGAAGAGACCGATGCCGAGATCACGGCCGAGTCGCTTCCTCGTGTCGAGGGAGATCCAGGGTAGTTGCGTCAGGTATTCCAGAACGTACTGTCGAACGCGATCGAGTACACTGACGACGACCCGCCACGGGTGGATATTTCGGCTGTGCGAAACGGTTCGGAGGTACTCGTCTCGGTTAGCGACGAGGGAAGCGGCATCGATCCGGACGACAGAGAGCGTGTCTTCGAGATATTCCAGAGCCTGCACGCAGGGGACGACCACTCGGGAACGGGGATCGGCCTCGCACTCTGTAAGCGCATTATCGAGCGCCACGGGGTTCGAGCGAGCGAAGCGAGCTCGAGCTCGGTAGGCTCGCGAAGCGAGTCTGCCGGCGGCGACATCTGGGTCGAATCTGATCCGGGAGAGGGCGCGACCGTCTCGTTTACGCTCCCTGCCGTACGCGGTGACGAGACGCCTTCGGCGTCTCGAAGCGCCTGACGCCGAGGAAATCGCCGGGGGCGTCTGCGAGTCGATCGAGGACGCCATAGAGCCGATCGAACAATCGTTCACAGAGATCTCTAGGGGGAACGCCTCGTCGTAACCCACTCGAGCGGGGACACGTCGGCTTCGGTCGTCCGGTCACGTCGCGCGCCGGACCATCTTCGAGCTGTCGACTGTCGTCTCCGTTCGTCGCTGTCGACGTCGGTTGCCTGTCCCCGATACCGATCTCAGAGACGGATTCTCGAGGAACTGACTTCGACGGTCTGTTCGGTGGCTGGGGCGGTCCATACCCTGCGTATCGACCGGTTCGCTCGAGGGAGGTGCCGAGACGAAAAACCGCTGTGTGATCGTGCCACCGGGGAGTAGCCACGCCCTCCCCAGCCGACTCGTTCGCTCACGCGCTCGCTCACTCGTCCCTCGCGCGACGGAAACGAGGCACTCTCGCGGTGCTCGAGCGCCTCGCAAGCACGCGCCCGATGTTCGGAACGTCGTAAGCACACGCCTGATGTTCGGAACCGTATGCATGCGCTCGATCTTCGGAACGTCACAAGCACACGCCCGATAATCGAGTCCACGCCACCGACTACGTCTCGTCGAATCGGAGCAGTCGGATCAGCGTCTGCGTCTTCTCTCTCCCGCGGTCGGTCCGAGGGACATGTATATAATCCTGAACCACGAACGTGACCTCGTGAATCAGTCCTCCACCGGGATCGACGTCGTCGGTGCCACCGACGACCAGTCATCCGCCCTCCGCGAGTTGGTGGTCGCCATCGCGCTCACGCCGCTTCTCCTCCTCCCAGAGCCCGCTCGAGCAGTCGTCTCGCTCGAGGCGACGCTCGCGGCCGTCGTCGTCGGGGTCGTGGTCGGTGTAATCGTAAGCGTCGCGCTCGACCCGGTCGAGATTCGACCGCAAAGCGACGCGGTGGCGGCGGTGGGCACGCTCGTGGCGATCGTCGTCGCCACCGCCTTCCTCTGGCTGGTGCTTCCTGTCGAGCATACGGGAACGTTCATCCAGTTCGTGATTGCGTTCCTCTGGGGGTCGTCGCTCACGTCTGTAACTCGCCACGTCGTCCGGCCCGCGCTTTCGGGCTCGCGAACCCCCGCGAAGTGACAGCCGTCGATCCGACGCCGACGCAGACCACCGGAGCGACACGTCTTTTTGACAGCGCCGGGCATGCTGTAGTATGGATCCAAAGCGGGAGCTTACGAGCGTCGACCTCGCCGCCCTCGTCGGGGAACTCGGCACCTACGAGGGGGCGAAAGTCGACAAGGCCTACCTCTACGGCGACGACCTCGTCAGGCTGAAGATGCGTGATTTCGACCGCGGGCGCGTCGAACTGATGCTCGAGGTCGGCGAGACGAAGCGGGCGCATACGGTCGCACCCGAGCGGGTACCCGACGCCCCCGGGCGCCCGCCACAGTTCGCGATGATGCTCCGGAACCGGCTGTCGGGTGCGGACTTCGTCGACGTCGAACAGTACGAGTTCGACCGCATCCTCGAGTTCGTCTTCGAGCGCGAGGACGGCGTCACGCGGATCATCGTCGAACTGTTCGGCCAGGGCAACGTCGCCGTCACCGACGGCGAGTACGAGGTGATCGACTCTTTGGAGACCGTCCGCCTCAAATCGAGAACCGTCGTTCCGGGCTCGCGATACGAGTTTCCCGAGACGCGGACGAACCCGCTGACCGTCTCCCGCGAGGCGTTCGGCCACGAGATGGAGGAGTCGGATACCGACGTCGTCCGCACGCTCGCGACCCAACTCAACTTCGGCGGCCTCTACGGCGAGGAGGTCTGTTCTCGCGCCGGCGTCGAGAAGGCGATGGATATCGCCGACGCCGACGAGGACATCTACGACCGTCTCTACGAAGCGACTGAACGGCTCGCACTCGACGTCCGAAATCGCAACTTCGAACCTCGACTCTACTTCGAGGACGACGAGGCTGGCGACGAAAACGAGGGTGAAGCGGGCGACGACTCGAGTCCCGACACCGTGGTCGACGTCACGCCGTTCCCGCTCGAGGAACACGCCGAACTCGCGGCCGAACCATACGACAGCTTTCTGTCGGCGCTCGACGATTACTTCTTCCGGCTGGAACTCGCCGACGAGGAAGAGCCAGATCCGACCGATCAGCGTCCCGACTTCGAAGAAGAGATCGCGAAGTACGAGCGGATCATCGAACAACAGGAGGGTGCGATCGAGGGCTTCGAACTGGAAGCCGAAGCGATGCGCGAGAAGGCCGAGTTGCTGTACGCCGAGTACGGATTGGTCGACGACATTCTTACGACGATCCAGGAGGCCCGCGCCCGGGACCGGCCGTGGGACGAGATCGAAGAGCGCTTCGAGGTCGGCAAGGAACGAGGCATCGAGGCCGCCGAGGCGGTCGTCGACCTCGACGGGAGCGAGGGAGTGGTGACGATCGACCTCGACGGCGACCGGATCGACCTCGTCGCCCGCGACGGCCTCGAGCAAAACGCCGACCGCCTCTACACCGAGGCCAAGCGCATCGCCGAAAAAAAGGAGGGCGCGCTCGCGGCCATCGAAGACACCCGCGAGGACCTAACGGACGCGAAAGGTCGCCGGGATCGGTGGGAAGCCGAGGACGACGGCGACGATGGGGCCGACGACGCCGACGAGGACGAAGACCGCGACTGGCTCGCCGAGCCCTCGGTTCCCATCAGGGAAAACGAGCCGTGGTTCGATCGGTTCCGCTGGTTTCACACCAGCGACGGCTATCTCGTGATCGGCGGGCGAAACGCCGACCAGAACGAGGAGTTGGTCAAGAAGTACCTCGAGCCGGGCGACAAAGTCCTCCATACGCAGGCCCACGGCGGTCCCGTCACCGTGTTGAAGGCGACCGATCCCAGCGAGGCCTCCTCGTCGGAGATCGAGTTACCGGAGACGAGTATCGAAGAGGCCGCCCAGTTCGCGGTGTCGTACGCCTCGGTCTGGAAGGACGGCCGGTACGCTGGCGACGTCTACGCCGTCGACTCCGATCAGGTGACGAAGACGCCCGAAAGCGGCGAGTATCTCGAGAAAGGCGGGTTCGCCATCCGTGGCGACCGAACCTACTACGACGATACGCCGGTCGGCGTCACGGTTGGGATCCAGTGTGAGCCGTACACTCGCGTGATCGGCGGCCCGCCCTCGGCCATCGAGGGGCAGGCGGCGACGACGATCGAACTCGAGCCGGGTCGGTACGCCCAGGCTGACGCGGCAAAGCGCCTCTATCGCGAATTCCGCGAACGGTTCGCCGACGAGTCGTTCGTCCGGAAGATCGCGAGTCCGGATCGAATCCAGCACTTCATGCCGCCGGGTGGGAGTCGTATCGCCGAGGAGTGAGCCAAATTGCTGTCCATCGTGCTTGTCGTGCGGATCTTCCGATATTTCTGTGAACGACTCGTGAGTGTCTCGTCACGGTCTCGGTTCCGGTAGACGTCGTGACTTGACCGCAAAGTGCCTCGGGTGACCCGGCGTTGGCGGTTAGCGGCCGACCAGGAAAACGCGTCGAATTCGGCGTTAGAGCAGGTGTTTTTCGGCGATCGACGTCACGAGCGGTAGCGAGACCGCCTCGCCCTGGTAGGCTTTGGCGACGATGTACAGCCAGATCAGGAACGCGGCGAGCCACACCATGAGCATAATAATCGCGTCGATTACGCCGACGAGAATCGTCAACAGGGGGCCGATGATAGGGACTTCACCGACCACTACGCTGATCACGAACGAGATGGTCCAGAGGGTAGCGTAGACGGCGATCACGAGCAGTCCGAAGACGATGCTCTGGGCGGCGTGATAGCGTGCGAACCCGTTGTCCTCCTCGAGCGCGTAGACGAGGACGCCACAGACCGGCGCAAAGAGATAGGCGATCATCGCGACGACGTTTCCGTCGGGCCCGAGACTCGTCTCGTTCGACGCTGACGATTCGACTGCGGTGACGTTTTCAGTCGCCATATTCGCTGGATTTTATTCGGATCGTTATAATTCATACCATCCACGTATCAGGATTCGGTACGGAAGACGCCACAACAATGCCGGAGAGGAGACCATCTCAGGCGACGCGTCGGACGGTCTGGCGTCGTCGTTCCGCGAGGCGTCTCTCGTAGCGGATCTGCGCTCTCGCGGAAGATCGGTACGACGAGGCCGATCAAAGCACACTTTTGTCGTCTCCACCGAGTGAGCGTATGCAGATCAAAGACCGGGAGCAGGTCGAGGGCGGTCGTGAGCGGGTGACGGTCGTCCCCGAGAGCGTCGACGACCTCTGGCACCTCCAGTACGTCTTAGAGCCCGGCGATCGGGTCGCGGGCGATACGACCCGGCGGATCCAGCGCAACGACGATCAGATGCGCGATACGGGCGGCGAGCGCGAGCACATGTGGGTCGCTATCGCCGTCGACGATATCGAGTTTCACAAGTTCGCCAACCGCCTCCGAGTCGGCGGCGAGATCGTCGCCTGCTCGCGCGAGGATCAACTCGGCTTTCATCACACCCTGAACGTCGAAGAGCGCGAGGAACTCTCCATCGAGAAGTGGTTCAAGCCGGACCAGGAGGCTCGCCTCGAGGAGGCCGAGGAAGCCACGGAAAACCCCGATGTCGCCATCGCAACCGTCGAGGAGGGCCAGGCACACGTCCACACGGTTGCCCAGTACGGCACCGAAGAGCGCGCGGCGATCACCGGTCCGACCGGCAAGGGTGAGTACGCCCGCGAGCGCTCCGAACTGTTCGCCGAACTCGGCGACGTGCTCAAACGCCAGGACGCCGACGCGATCATCCTCGCCGGTCCCGGCTTTACGAAACAGGACGCAAAGAAGTACATCGAGAACAACGCTCCTGAGGTCGCCGAGAAGCTCACGATGGTCGATACAGCAGCCGTTGGCGACCGCGGGGTTCACGAGGTCCTGAAACGTGGAGCCGTCGCGGATGTCCAACAGGAGACGCGCATCGAGAGCGAGGCCGAGTACATCGACGAACTCACAAAGCGCATGGCACAGGGCGCGAAAGCCGCCTACGGCCCCGAGCAGGTCCAGCAAGCCGCAGAGTTCGGAGCCATCGAGCGCCTACTCGTTCTGGACGACCGCCTGCGAAAAGAGCGCGGCCCCGAGGGCGAGTGGGCCATCAACATCGACGATCTCGTCCGCACAACGGAGCAAAAAGGCGGCGACGTCACCGTCTTCTCGAGTGAGTTCCCGCCCGGCCAACAGCTCTCGAATCTCGGCGGAATCGCGGCGCTGTTGCGCTACCGACTCGAGTGAGCCGTGATCGCCGCGATCTCCTCCAGCTTGGGACCAACCGTCGCGATCTCCTCGAGCGTGGGTCCACTCGTCACGATTCCGTCGGTCACGCACGTCTCCTGGTCGTCGATCCTCTGGGCGCTGGCGGTCCTCCTCTACGGCGTCGGCGACCTCGTCACGACGATGGTCGGTCTGGGCCGTGACGGCGTCGTGGAGGGGAACGCGGGTGCGCGGTTCGTCCTCGGCGATCCGCCGTCGTGGGTGCGATTCGCCGTCTTCAAGGCGGTTCTTCTGTCGGGATGTTACGGCGGCTACCTCCTGCTCGAGGGGTATCGGATCCGACCCGCGATTCCGGCAGGAATCGCGGCGATCGGGCTGTACGCGGTCGTCACCAACGTTCGGGTTCTCGGTACGTTCTGATACGGTTGCGGGACGTCAGTTCCGGCGCAACTGCTCTAGGTCGCGGTAGCGCCGGTAAATCGTTACCACAAACCGCATGGGACGGACGCTGTGGCGGTACACGTACAGCAGTCAGCCTCAATGCTCGTCTCGAGCCCATCCGCGTGCACACTCGACGGCGTCGATCCAGCGCTCGTGATGGCGATCGGCGACGTCCGAATCCATCTCTGGTTCGAACTCCCGATCGACCCGCCAGTTGTCGCGCAGTTGCTCGAGATCCTCCCAGTAGCCGACGGCGAGACCGGCGGCATAGGCCGCGCCGAGGGCGGTGGTCTCGTCGACGACCGGACGGACGATCCGCGATCCGATCACGTCCGATTGCAACTGACAGAGGAAGTTGTTCTTGACCGCGCCGCCGTCGACTTTCAGGGTCGTCATTTCGATGCCCGAGTCGCCTTCCATCGCCTCGGCGACGTCGCGGGTCTGGTAGGCGATCGCTTCGAGAGTCGCACGGACGATGTGTTCCCGACGGGTGCCACGGGTCATTCCGACGATCGTGCCGCGGGCGCGTTGATCCCAGTGAGGTGCGCCGAGCCCGGTGAATGCGGGGACGACGTAGACGCCGTCGGTCGAGTCGACGCTCCTGGCGAGTTCGGCGGTCTCGCCGGGATCGTCGATCAGTGAGACGTCCTCGAGCCACTCGATGGCCGCGCCGGTGACGAAGATCGAGCCCTCGAGGGCGTACTGGACGTCCTCGCCGGAGCGCTGGTAGCCGATCGTCGTCAGCAGGCCGTGGTCGCTCTCGACCGCGTCACTGCCGGTGTTCATCAAAAAAAAGGAGCCGGTGCCGTAGGTGTTTTTCGCGTCGCCGGCATCGAAACAGGTCTGGCCGAACAGGGCCGCCTGCTGGTCGCCGAGCGCGCCGGCGACTGGAATTTCGGCCTCGAGGAAGCCGTCGGGATCGGTCGTCCCGTACGTCTCTTCGTCGCTCGAGGGACGAACGTCGGGGAGCATCGCTTTGGGGATCGAGAACTCCTCGAGGAGGTCGTCGTCCCACTCGAGGTCGTGGATGTTGTAGAGCATGGTCCGCGAGGCGTTCGTGACCTCGGTGACGTGCTCGCCGGTGAGGTTGTAGATCAGCCAGCTGTCGATCGTCCCGAACAGGATATCGCCCGCCTCCGCGCGATCACGGACGTCTGCTGGCCGGGCGCGTTCCATCTTGATCGGATCGGCCTCCTCGAGCAACCACTCGGCTTTGGTCGCCGAGAAGTAGGCGTCGGGCTCGAGGCCGGTTTTGTCGCGGATGACGTCGACGGTGCCGTTCCCCTCGAGATTCTCGATCCGTTCGGTCGTTCGTCGATCCTGCCAGACGATGGCGTTGTAGACCGGCGTTCCCGATTCGGCGTCCCACAGGAGCGTGGTTTCACGCTGGTTCGTGACGCCGATCGCCGCGAGCTGTTCCGGCCCGATTTCGGCCCATCCCAGCGCCTGCTTGATTACCTCCTTCGTGTTTTCCCAGATCTCCATCGGGTCGTGTTCGACCCACCCGGGCTCGGGATAGTACTGGGCGTGTTTCTCGTAGGCGTTTGCGACGACCTCCCCGTCGTGATCGAAGACGATGAACCGAGTGCCAGTGGTTCCCTGGTCGATCGCACCGACGTACGTCTCGACCGTCATCGAAGCCACCACAACCCGTGTCGTGTGCACTCTTTACTCGCGATCATGTACCAGCAGTAAATACGCGGGACAATCGTCATAAACGTTGCCGAACCTGTAACAGGTACTCGACCGAACGAGTGGCTCCGTACGTTCCGTCTCGTCTGGATCGGGGCCTGAAACTCGTCGCCGGCGGCCATTCGTCGGCGTCTAGGGGCGGCGGGGCGGTCAGGGTCGGAAACGCGGCGCGTCTCATCGACTCCTGTCGCGGTCGGCGGGTGTGTCTCGATTTCCGGAGGCCAAAGGATTTAACCACTGTATTCTGCACATATTCTGCAATGGTGACGGGAGTAGACGAGCAACGCTGGTTCGTAACGACCTGTTGCCGTATCAGGGCAAGACGTTACGTTCGACCGGCTGATGACGGCGATTCGACGACCCGTTCACGACGGTTCGCTTGCTATGACGTTTGTTTGATATCAGGTACCGAAAGGGACGAGCGAACGACCGTTGCACGTCACACCACGTCGGCTCGAGGGGCACGGGGAACGGCCGGTTCGGGCGCCGACGGCGAAACTCGATCGCGCTACTCACCGTCCGGTTCGACACTCACTCGCTTGCCGACCGCCGCTCGGCTCGGCGCTCGAGCGCTGTAACTCGAGCGAGTTCGTCCGCTTCACTCCATCTCCAATGAAATCCGAGTACGATCACGGTGAGACCACGCCCTCGGGCTACCGGCGGGTACTTTCGAATCCGCAGTTCGGGCTAATACTGGCGATAACCTTCGTCGGGATGCTGGAAGCGGCGCTTGCACCCGCACTTCCGGCGATCGCGGACGCGTTGAACGTAACCGACGCGCGAGTGGGACTCCTGATCACGTTCTTCAAGATCCCCTCGATTCTGGTTGTTCCGGTGGCGGCGATCGTCGCGGACCGATACGGGCGTCGCGTCGTTATCCTCCCCTCGCTCGCGTTGTTCGGGGTGGCAGGGACGGCGATGTTCTTCGTGGAAACGTTCGCCCTCTTGCTCGCGATGGCGACCGTGATGGGCATCGGCGCCGCGGCGATCTTCCCGATCACCGTGACGATGCTCGGCGACATCTACTCCGGATCGGCGAACGCGACCGCACAGGGGTTTCGAGTCGCGATTGTCGGCATCGCCGCGGTTTCGATTCCGACGCTCAGCGGGTACTTGTCCGGACTGTCCTGGAACTATCCGTTCGCGCTGTTCGCGCTCGCGTTTCCGGCCATCGTCCTGACGTCGCTTTACCTTCGAGAAACGATCGAGCCGTCGACGTCGGCGGACGGGGTGTCTCGGCTGACGCGTCAGTACAGCGGTGCGATACGGTCCGAACTGCTGGATCCGAACGTACGAATACTGGTCCTCGGTGGCTTCGTTCGGGGGTTCGTCCGCTACGGCGTGTTGACGTTTATTCCACTGTTCGCCGTTCGCGTTCTCGATGCATCGTTGTTCGAGGCGGGTGCGTTGTTGGCGGTACGGGGTTTCGCGTACGTCTTCGTCTCGCCGGTGTCGGGTTCTATCGTGGGCCGTATCGGGCGAAAGCGGGCACTGATCGTGGCCATGCTCGTCAGTACGACCGCGCTCGTCGTGATCCCCTTCTCCCCGACCTTGCTAATCCTCGCTATCGCCGTGTTCGCGTATTTCACCGGCGACGCCCTGTTCGACCCGGTGATGAAAGGCGCCGTCACCACCATCGGGGACGCCGATTACCTCGCGGGCGTCGTCAACACGCTGTACGTTCTGAAACGCACCGGACAGACCGTCTCACCGGCGATCTTCGGATTCGTTCTGATGCTGTTCGGGTACGAGACTCTGTTCATCGTCGCTGGTGCGATCGTGTTCGCCTATCTCGTTGCCTTCCGGACGACGTTTTCGGCGAGTCCGCGTCCACCCTGATTCGGTCTGCTGGCCGTCAGTTCCAGCGCAACCGCGATCCCGACGGTGTCGCGCCGGTACGTCGGTACAGTAACCCGTCCGACACGGGATTAGTGGTCGTCTCGAGTATCCCCGCTTACGCCGAACGGAGTCGCGTTCGGATTCTGTCTATGAGCGGTCGACGCTTCCGATGGCGCTCGCTCTCCCAGGTGACCGATCCCGTCTCGTCGAGTGCGTACAACGGTCGTTTCTCGTGGGACGCACTCAGGTACACGTATCGGGCGTCCCCATCGGACCCGATGCGGGCGACCGAGGGCTGTCCCCAGTCGCTTGCGTGGTCGGCGACGAGGTCGCCTTCGGTCAGATCGTAGAGATAGGTTCGATTGTCGGGTGGATGCGTCTGGACCACGGCGAGTGCCCCGTCCGCGGACAGGTCACCGTCGGCGACGTTCGCCTCGTAGGACGCCTCCAGTTCGGTGGTTCCGCTCGCATCGAAGACGCGTACTGATCCGTCGAGATCGTCCGCGACACCGCCCCCGAGAACGACGACGCTCCCCTGCTCGGAGACGAGCCCTCCGATTGGATGGTCGGTCCGGGCCGTCCAGCGGAGCTCGCCGTCCGAAAACAGAAACGTCCGCGACCCCGTGCCGGAGACCGGCGAGCCGTACGCGACCCGCCACCTCCCGTCGCTCGAGTCGCGGGTTCGACAGAAGTAGGTCTCTCCCTCGTACTCAATCGTCTGTCGGTCGGTCAGTTCGTTCTGAGTCTTCCAGGGTTTGTGTGCGTCCCACTCGAGTCCAGGAGGATCGGGGTCCTTGTTCCGTCGTAGTTTCATTGGACTCGACGTTGGGCTATACTCGAATAAGAATTGTGTACGAACGTCGTCAACGTGGCGTCTCGTCGCGATCGTTCTGACGGTTTGGATCCTAGTGGCGCCGATATCACACGGACGACTCGAACACCGTCGTCCCACAATCGGTGCAATCCGCGACGATCGCTTCCTCGCCGGGACAGCACCCGGTCGTCTGTCGAACGTCGAGAGCGTGATCACAGAGCGGACAGTCGAGAAGCATGACACGAAGGCGCCCGAGAATCTGCCCGCGTTCTTCCCGATCGAATGCCCGCCACTCGTCGGTCCACGCGGCGAGTTCCCGGTCGGCGGCGACGTCGGCGACGAACGCCGCCGTCGATCGCCAGTGGGTGAGTTTCTCGCCGGTTCGGTAGACGACGAACCACTCGTCGTTTACCTCGACGGTGAGTGACTCCGGATCGCTGTCGAAGACGTCGGCAAGCACCGCCCGTTCGTCCTCCTCTCGAATCGCTTCGATACGCTCGTTCCACGCGTCTCGAAAGTCCCCGGCCAGGAAGACGTCGTCCTCCTCCGCCTCGAGTACGCCGGCCTCGAGACAGAAGTCGACGAGCGCTTCGCCCGACGTGGCTTCGGTGTCGACGTCGCCTCGTGCCGGTCGTTTTCCGATCGCCTGGAGCAGTTGGGCTGGGACGTATCGCCGAGTCAGTGCCGGCGTTCCGGGAACGAGATAGCCCCGGAGGGAGATAATCGCGACGCAGATCGCGATCACGCCGATCGCGGCGGGGATCGAAACGATCGCGACGAGGCCGCCGACGACCGCCGCGATCACGAGGTTGAGCACCGTACACGGCAGACACCTGTTCTCGCCTGTGTACTCCGATTTCCTGACTCGCTCGAGAGGCGTACTCATGCGTAGCGGTTGCCGGTGGCGCCGGATCGTCCGCGGCGATTCCCGCCGGCGCCGATCCGGTCTCGGTTGGTTGGTGTCGCCGATACCCGTTCGCTCGTCCCCCCGTTCGGCCCGAACGTTCGCATCCTTCCAAGGTGGGGTTCTAAGCGGCTTAAATGTACGGTGTCGGTGAACGAGATTCTCGACATGGTGGTCACTCGAGTACCGATTCGACGTCGGCCAGCGAGTCGACGATGTGGTCCGGCGAGGCCGACGAATCGGAGATGGCGGATCGCTCCGTCGCCCCGGTGAGGACGAGGACGGACTCCATCCCCGCTTTGTTGCCCATCTCGACGTCGGTTTCGAGTCTGTCGCCGACGATCAGGCAGTTCCGGGGATCGGCGGAGAGGGCCTCGAGTGCGGTATCGATCGTCACCGGCGACGGTTTCCCGAGCACCGCATCGACCGACCGACCCGTCACCCCCTCGACGGCGCCGATCATGCCGGCCGCGTCGGGGATCGATCCGGTCTCGGTCGGACAGGTTCGATCGGGATTCGTCGCGAGAAACGGTCCTCCGCCCTCGAGCGTTCGCTGGGCGAGTTCGAGTTGTTCGTAGTCGAACTCGCGGTCCATGGAGACGACGAGTAGCTCTCCGGGCGAGCCGGTGGTCACGTCGATTCCGGCGCGCTCGAGTTCGGCGAGCAACGGTTCTTCGCCGACGACGAACGCCTCGTGATCGGGGTATTCGTCCGCGACGTACTGTGCGGTGACCCATCCGGAGGTAATGACGTCCTCGCGCGTCGCGGAGACGCCGAGTCCCCGGAGCTTTCGGCAGTGGTGGGAACGGTCTTCGATCGCCTTGTTGGTGAGAAACAAGACGTCGAGGCCGCGCGCTCGGAGCGTTTCGATCGCGTTGTCGGCACCGGGGACGAGCCGATCGCCGAGATACACCGTTCCGTCGAGGTCGACGATGGCGGCTTCGCGATCGCTACGACTCATCGGTGGTATCCGGATCGGTTCCACCGACCCACTCGGACACTCCTCCAAGCGAGTGTCGGCCGTGATCCGGCGTGGTAAGTTCGTTACTGGTGCTACCCATATCTCCAGTAAATTGAGTGGCGCGATGATAATAGTTGCGGGCACTCGAGCGAACGTGCATTCGGGAGGCGGCCGTTTCGTCGGGTTTCGGCTACGACCGGGGCGTTTCGTACGGCCGATTGTAGTAACAACTGAAACGATGTACACACCGATCGCCGATCCGTCTGGCGATCAGGCGTACAGTGACGTTCAGCGGCTACCATATCCGTCAGTTCCGGCGCGACCGCGACTCGTCCTGTGGTCACCGGTACATCGGTTGGACGTTCCGAATCAATCCGTCGAGAGGACTGATTCGATGGCGCCGAGGGACTCGAGGACGTGGTCGGCGTCGCCGTTCGTCGCGGCCGGATCGGTTCGGTCGACCAGCCCGGTCAACACGAGCACGGTCGTCATGCCCGCACGCGTCCCCATTCGGATGTCGGTTTCCGGGTTGTCTCCGATCACCAGACACTCCGAGGCGTCGGCGTCGAGGTGATCGAGACTCACCTCGATGATCGGATCGTTGGGTTTGCCGGCGACGATATCGGGCTCGCGCTCGGCCGCGAATTCGATCGCCGCGATCAGCGCGCCCGATCCGGGTTCGTTCCCCGTATCGGTCGGGCTCTTTCGGTCTCGATTCGTTCCGACGAACGTCGCGCCGGCCTCGAGTGCGTGGAGGCTCCGTGTGAGCGTCTCGAAATCGAACGATCGGTCCTTTCCGGCCACGAGTACGTCACAGTCGGCCGGCTCCTCCGTGAGCGAGACGTCGGCTCGGGATAATTCCTCGAACAGGGCGGGTTCGCCGACGGCCATCGCGGTCGCCTCGGGATACTCCGAAGCGACGTACGACGCCGTCACGGTGGCGCTCGTGAGGATTTCGGACTCCTCGGCGTCGATGCCGATCGACTCGAGTCGCTCGAGACACTGAGTGCGGGATTTCGTCGCCGAGTTCGTCACGAACGCGACGTCGACTCCAGCGTCTCGAAGCCGCTCGATACCGTCTCGAGCGCCTGGAATCGCCGTTTTGGATCGATACACGGTCCCATCGAGGTCGATGATCGCGGCGGTCATCCGCTTGCCCCCCTCGATACCGCTTGCCGACCGGACGCGACCTCGAGTTCGCTTGTGGTCGGTCGCGGTCGGTATCGGTCGCCGCGTCGACGGCGTGGGACGCCGTCGGTACGGCTGATCTGTGTCCGGTGCTGTACAGGCGTTCGGCTCTTGCGTGTCGTTTTGTAACTCATCTCTCGTACTATCGTGGCGGTTCGTTCGGTGTGCTAGCGATCCGTCTCCGAATTCGTCGACGGCCGATTTCGGACGACTCCGCGGTCGCTGGGGCGAACTGCCGTGCGTCGAAACGGACTGTGCGGCGACGATCACCGAGTGGTCCGCGAGCCGACCGGGGTTGGCCCGGTGATGGCCGACGGCGGATCGTCCCATCCGATCCGTCGAACCGTCGTCGCGAACCCGAACGGCAGGGACGGTCGACGGCGGCTCGAGGCGGGCTCAACTCACCTTCTTACGGAGGTACGCGGAGACGACCTCGCTCACGAGCACGATGACGAGGATCGCGAGCAAGATGGTGAGTACTCGTTGCCACTGGAGGAAGTCGACCGACGTGTTCAGTTCCACGCCGATCCCGCCGGCGCCGACGAGTCCGATGATCGTCGCCTCGCGGACGTTGATGTCCCAGCGGTAGGTCGTGACGCCAACGAACGCCGGTTTTATCTGCGGAACGATGCCGTAGATCGCAACGTCGAGTGGCGAACCACCCATCGCTTCGATCGCCTCCGTCTGCCCGGAGTCGATCTCTTCGATCCCCTCGGCGAGCAGTTTCGAGACGAAGCCGATCGACCGGAACGCGACGGCGAGCACTCCGGCGAGGGCGCCGGTCCCGAAGATGACGACGAAAAACAGCGCCCAGATGATCACGTTGACCGACCGCGTCGCGACGATCATGAACTTCCCGAAGGCGTACGCGATCGGATGCGGCGCCGTGTTTTCCGCGCCCATGTAGGCGATCGGGAGCGCGATCAACACCGCCAGGCCAGTTCCGAGAACGGCGATGTTCACCGTTTCGATCAGCGGTGGGATGATCTCGATCGTGTAGGCCCAATCCGGCGGCGTCATCCGTACGAACAGATCCGCGAGGTTTCGCGGCGTGAAGATGAGGAACTCGTAGGAGACGTTGAGTTCGCGCCAGGAGATCGCCACGATGGCGATCGATGCGATGATCGCCGCCCACCGAAGGACGTGGTATCGCAGTGAGTGCTTTTGCCACTCGGTTTGGTTTTCGACCGACATCACTGGACCCTCCGTCGCGCGATGGCGCTTGCGATTTCACCCACCATGACGACGGCGATGATCGCCAGGATGATGGTGAGGGCAAAGTCGTATTCGTAGCGCTCGAACGAGTTGAGCAGTGTGACGCCGATCCCGCCCGCACCGACGATCCCGACGATCGTACTCGCACGGATGTTGATGTCCCATCGGTAGATGATGAGACCGACCATCCGCGGAACGACCTGGGGAGCAACGCCGTACAACAACACCTGAAGCGTGTTTCCGCCGGAGGCGCGTATGGCGTCGACCTGTCCCTCGTCGATATCCTCTAGCTCTTCGGCGAGCAGTTTCGCGAAGAACCCCGGCGTCGCGAAGACGAGCGCGATGACGCCAGCGAGCGGACCGAGCCCGACTGCGACGACGCAGATGATCGCCAACACGAGTTCGTGTAGCGCACGGGAGATCGAGACGATTCCCCGCCCCACGTAGTAGACGGGTCGTGGAACGAGGTTCTCGGCCGCCATCACGGCGACCGGGAGGCTCAGAACGACGCCGATCGCCGTCGCGACGAACGCCATCGCGATGCTCTCGACCATCCCGCCGTACGTTCGCTCGAGCGCGATTGGGGATAGATCCGGCGGGAACATCGTCGAGACCAGGATCGAGGCCGCGTCGATACCGCCCACGACTCGTCCCCAGCTCGGTCGAACTGCCCACGCACTCCAGAGGACGAAAATCAGGATCGCCGCGTAGACGCCGTACTTGACGTACTCGTTGTAGAATACGGACGGCCGACTCCATGCCGTCGGATATCCGGCGCTTGGCTCCGATTTAGACACGGATATCACCACGTCGGCCCTGGGTTCGCTCGTCGTAGCTGTGACGTACGGTCATGTGTTAGTACGACGTTTCCCTGTCGGCGTCGGTGATGTCGACGGACGCCGATTGCTGTTTCTGAACCTGTTCGTCGGGACTCGCTCGGTCCGTTCGAGACTCGCCGGACCGGTAGATGGTGTCGCGTGCGTCCTGGTCGAATTCGTCTGGCGTCCCCCGGAAGACGACCTCACCGTCGGCGAGGCCGACGATACGATCCGTGTACTCGAGGGCCAGTTCGACCTCGTGGATGTTGATCAACACGGGAATTCCCTCCTCTTTTGCAATCTCCGTCAACAGTTCCATGACGGCGAAGGAGGTCTCCGGGTCGAGTGCGCTGGTCGGCTCGTCGACGAGTAAAATCTTCGGTCGCTGAAGGACGGCGCGTGCGATTCCGATTCGCTGTCGCTGGCCACCGGAGAGTTCGTCCGCGCGCTTGTTCTCCATCCCTCCGACGCCGACGCGGTCGAGAACCTCGTACGCCCGTGCGACGTCCTCTTCCGGAAAATCTCGGCGGAGGGCCTGCATGGTACTGACGTACCCGACCCGTCCGGAGAGAACGTTCTCCATGACTGTGAGCCGCTCGACGAGATTGAACTCTTGGAAGATCATCCCCATATCCCGGCGGGCATCCCGGAGGCCCGATTTCGACATGGCCGTTATGTCCGCGCCGTCGAGGACGATCGAGCCGGCCGTCGGCTCAGTCAATCGGTTGATACACCTGATGAGGGTGCTCTTACCGGCACCGCTCGGGCCGATAATCGAGACGACTTCCTCTCCCTCTACGTCCATAGAAACGCCCTTCAGCGCTTCGTCACCCGTCGAATAAACCTTCTCCAAGTCTTTTATCTCTAACATTTTATATTTAATTTATAATTGGGAAACGAAACGATCAGTACTATCGTTCCATCAGATTTCTGCGGGGTCCGTGAGGTCGACTTCGTTGTCCTCGTGAGTCACCAGAATGTTGTGCCAGTGGGTCGCGTAATCGATTTCGACGAACTCGCCGCGTCCTTCGAACTCCTCTGCGAACTGGGTCCCGTAGTAGTCGTGCTCGAGGAACGCCCGTTGGATCCCTTCCTGGACGTCGGTGGGCAAATTGGCTTTGTGCGTGAACGCGGTGGTCGGAATCGGATCGCTCGACCAGACTGCCTTGATCTGACTCGGGTCGACGTCGCCACGTTCGGCGACGCGGGCGACGCAGGTACTGCACACCGGCGCGACTTCGCTGTCCTGGTGGTAAACCGAGAGGATGACGTTTTCGTGACTGCCGACGTGTTCGAACTCGTAATCCTCGCCGGGGACGATGCCGAACTCCTCGGGGAACAGCGCGTTCGGCATCAGATGACCGGAGTTCGATGCCGGGTCACCGTGGGCACCGGTCCGCCCCGCGAAGTCCTCGACCGAGTTGATATCATCGTTGTCCATGTGGGTGATCGCCCACAGCCGGTAGCCGGCGTCTTCTTCGGCGACCTGGATGCCGAACGGAACGGCATCGGCCAGGTTCACCGCGAACGGCACCGCGCCGGTCGAGAAGCCGGCGATGTGGAGCTGGTCTCCGCGCATCGCTTCGACCTGAGCCGCGTAGCTGTCGACCATGTTGTTCTCGACGGGGTAGCCGGTTTCTTCCTCGATGTTGTCGAGAAGCGGATCGAGCATGTCCGCGTACAGCGCCGGATCCTCCGTCGGCGTCAGCGCGAACTGGAGCGTATCCGGATCGTTCTCTTCGATGTCGCCGGGGTCCGTTACGGGGTCTCCGTAGTGAGGCTCGTCTTGCTCTTCGAACGCATCGATGTCCTCGATCCGACCGGTCACGAAGCCCTCGTCCATGAACGTCTGCATCGTCTGGGGGAACACCGGATCGTCGGGATCGAACGGCTCGAAGTCGGCTGCGGCGTCACCGTTCCCGGTACCGTTGCCATTTCCGTTCCCGTTACCAGTCCCGTTACCGTTGCCCCCGCTCCCTTCTTCTTCGGAACAGCCCGCGAGACCGGCAGCCATCGCCGATCCAGTTCCAAGCAATACTTTTCGCCGACACATGTTGCACCGTGGTCTGGTATCTCGACCCATGTGCACCAATCTATAATGAAAAGTTATATAACTTACTGTTGGTCCCGGGGTGGCAATCAAAAATACGGGAGAGAATTTCGGACAAACATCCGTCTTACGAGATCGGCCAGTTTTCCCGTGCGGGTTGGCCTCCCGATGTCCCCGGAAACCGTTCCCGTTCGTAGTCCTGCCGGAATCAACCGTCAGCGGACCGTATCCGCCTCGTAAACGGCTATCGAAACCGCAGACTAGTGACGGCGCTCAGTTACATCTCCCGACCTCGTATTTATAGAGGTTTATAATTTCCTCCAACACGAAACGTGATTGCTCCTGTGACATCAGTTCACAAACGTTTACCTCGAGCCAGCTTGGTATTGATTTGGCGTAGCTCTCACCCACCCGCGAAATACCCGTCGTTGACCCGATACGGGCACATTCGGATCAATAACCCCTCCATCGCGGCGAAGACACGAACGCGATAATTATGTACGGACGATCCCAGACCGTCGATAAAATAAAGAGGTGGGAGCCACCAACCTATGGATAAAGGAATGGGATACGATACTGAGGTTCTCGTCCTCGGCGGCGGCTCGACGGGTTGTGGCATCGCTCGCGATCTAGCGATGCGCGGCCTCGAGGTTACCCTCGTCGAGCGGGGCAATCTAACCCACGGGACCACCGGCCGAATGCACGGCCTCTTACACAGCGGGGGGCGGTACGCCGTCTCCGATCGGGCGAGTGCGACCGAGTGCATCGAGGAGAACGAGGTGCTTCGCGAGATCGCCGGCCACTGCGTCGAGATGACCGGCGGACTGTTCGTAAAGCGGCCCGAAGATTCGGATTCGTACTTCCGGGAGAAACTCGAGGGCTGTCGCGAGTGTGGGATCCCAGCACGCGCACTCTCCGGACGGGAAACCCGCAAGAGAGAGCCGTACCTCGCCGAGGACGTCACGCGCGCGATCGAGGTGCCCGATGGCGCGGTCGATCCGTTTCGCCTCTGCGTGGCGAACGCACTCGACGCGGAGGCCCACGGCGCGCGCGTCGAAACGCACGCGGAAGTGATCGACCTCCTACGCGAGGGTGGCGACGTCTACGGCGTCCGAGTCCGTCACGACTCGGGCCCTGGCCAACGAAACCACGGGGTCCCGGGGAGCACAGAGGAGATCACTGCCGAGTACGTCGTCAACGCGACCGGCGCGTGGGCCGGCCAGATCGCGGCGATGGCTGACCTCGAGGTCGCGGTCCGGCCCTCGAAGGGTGTGATGACGATTATGAACGTCCGACAGGTCGACACCGTCATCAACCGCTGTCGGCCGAAAGGTGACGCGGATATTATCGTTCCCCACGAGACGACCGCCATCCTGGGGACGACCGACGAGGAGGTCGCGGATCCCGACGACTACCCCGAAGCGGAGTGGGAAGTCGATTCGATGATCGATACGCTCTCGAAACTCGTCCCGATCCTCGCGGAGGCGCGGACGATCCGCTCGTTTTGGGGTGTCCGCCCGCTGTACGAACCGCCCGGAACCGGAACCGCGGATCCGACGGATATCACGCGCGATTTCTTCTTGCTCGATCACGACGAACGCGACGGCGTCTCGGGAGTGGCGAGCATCGTCGGCGGCAAGTTGACTACCTACCGCGCGATGGCCGAGGAGATCGCCGACCACGTCTGTGCCGAACTCGGCGTGACGGCCTCGTGTGCCACCGCCGAGGAACCGCTCCCTGGAAGCGAGAACCTCGAGCGACTCGAGGACGGAATGGACGACTTCGGCCTACGGTCGCCGATCGCCCGCCGGAGCAGAAAACGCCTCGGCAGTCGCTCGCGGGAGGTCCTCGAGACCGACGAGCCGAACCCCGTCATCTGCGCTTGCGAAGGAGTGACGCGCGCGGAGATACGGGATGCGATTTCCCAATCCGGAACGGATCTGAACGCAGTTCGAATCCGGACGCGCGCATCGATGGGGAACTGCCAGGGCGGCTTTTGCTGTGGGCCGATGGCCAACGAACTCCACCCCGAGTTCGACGAAGAGACGGTCCGAAAGGCTCTCGACGAACTCTTCGAGGAACGTTGGAAGGGAGAACGACACGCCCTCTGGGGCGAACAGCTCTCACAAGCGATGTTGAACTACGCCTTACACGCGACGACGATGAACCGCGATCGGGATCCGGCGAGTGCGGACCCGTCGGACGCTCACTCCGACGCGGCGTCGCTCGAGTACGCGGCGTTCGACGCCGGGGAGGGCCGTTGATGTCGGCCGACCGACTCGAGGTGGACGACTGAGATGGCGATCCAAGACGACGTCCTCGTCATCGGCGGCGGCCTTGCCGGGGCGACGGCCGCCCTCGCCGCCGCGAACGCGGGCACGAAACGGGTTCGCCTCGTCACGTACAAACAGAGTACGCTCCGTCACGCCAGCGGGCTAATCGACTTACTCGGATACACGCCCGATGGTGACGGCCCGCTGATCGATCCGTTCTCCGCACTCGCGGACCTTCCCCAGGGCCATCCCTACGAGCGCGTCGGGATCGACGCCGTCCGCGAGGCGCTCTCGTTTTTCGACGCGCTCGCCGGGGACGCCTACGCGGGTGGGAACACCGATCGGAACGCGCTCGTCCCGACCCACGGCGGGACGGTCAAGCCGACCGCCCGCTATCCCGCCTCGAGCGCCGCGGGACTCGCGAGCGACGAGCGCGACGCCCTGTTGGTCGGTTTCGAGACGCTCCCCGATTTCGACGCGCCGCTTTCGGCGGCCCACCTCGAGGCCGCCGGCGTTCCCTTCGACTGTCGCGGCGTGACGCTTCGGTTTCCGGGGATCGACAGAGACGACGCGAAAGTGACGAGATACGCTCACCTCCTGGATCGAAATGAGACTGTCTCGACGTTCGTCGCCAGTCCAGGCGCACGCGAGGCGCTCGCAACGGTCGTTCGGGACCACCACGAGGGTGAATCGCGGATCGGATTCCCCGCGGTCCTCGGCGACGACCGGGCCGACGACGTCCGGGCCGACCTGGCGGATGCGCTCGGCGCCGACGTCTTCGAGGTGCCGATGGGGCCGCCGAGTCTCCCCGGGATCCGCCTCGAGGAGTTGTTGTACGACGCACTCGAGGGGGCGGGTGTTCGGGTTACGTCGGGCGTTCCCGTCGTCAGCTACGAGACGAACGCTGGGGGCGATGGCGGCCGCGGCGATCGGATCGATCACGTCGTCGTCGACCGCCACGGCGCGAAGATCCCCCATCGCGCACAACAGTACGTTCTCGCGACGGGTGGACTGGTCGGGAAAGGGATCGAGTCGGACCGCGAGCGCGTCACAGAGCCGATATTCGACTGTCACGTCCCCCACGCCGACGACCGCTACGACTGGTTCGTCGACGACGCTTTCGGCAAACAACCTTATGCGCGGTTCGGGCTCGCACCCGATCGCGAACTCCGGCCGCTCGATTCCGGCGCCAACCCGGAGTTTGCGAACCTTCGAGCGGCGGGAGCGGTACTGGGCGGCTACGACTACGCGGCGGAGAAATCGGGCGCGGGCGTCTCGATCGCGACGGGGTACGTCGCCGGAACGCACAGCGCGGAGGGGTGTGAATGATCGACGCCGAAGTTGGCTCGAATGCGAAGCGTGACTCCAGCAGGGGTCCGACTCGAGCGGGGGAACCGGTTGGATTCCGCCCGTCGGGTCGACGACGTTGGACGAACGCGGCGGATCGACGAGGGAGAGAGTATGAGTGACACAGAGCGACCGACGGACGAGGGCGTACCGGACGAACGAAGCCCGGACGACGGCGAGTTCGAACCGATCCAGGTGTTTCCCGAGGCCGAAGCGATGGACCTCCGGCCGGGCGCTGACGACTGCTATAAATGTTCGACGTGCGACACCAACTGTCCCGTCGCCGCGGTCGACGACGAGTTCCCGGGGCCGAAGTTTCAGGGCCCCGAACAGTGGCGGCTCAAACGCCAGGACGACCACGATATCGACGAGTCGGTGATGAAGTGTTCGAACTGCATGCGCTGTGACAGTGCCTGTCCCTCCGAGGTGCCCCTCTCACAGATGCACAACACGGCCCGCGGGGAGTACGTCGAGGAGAACATGTCGAAACTCTCCCGCGAGTACCTTCGAAACCGGATGCTCGCGAACTACCGGCGACTCGCTCCCCTGGGCGCGGCGTTCCCTCGAACCGCGAACTTCGTCATGGGGCTGTCGATCACCAAGTGGCTCGGCGAAAAGACGATGGGGATCACGAGCGAGCGGGAACTCCCCGCGTTCGCGACCGAGACCTTTCGGAAGTGGTGGCGAAAGCGAGGTGGCGCGGCGGTCCACGACAAGGACAAACGCATCGCGTACTTCCACGGCTGTTATGCGAACTACAACACGCCGGAGGTCGCGAAGGCTCTCGTCCGCGTCTACGAACAGTTCGGCTACGAGGTCCTGGTTCCCGAACAACACTGTTCGGGCACGCCGATGTTCGCAAACGGGATGCTCGAGGACGCCCGCCGCTCGGCCGAGACGAACGTCCGCGAACTCAAAGCGGCGATCGAGGCGGGCGCCGACGTCGTCACCTCCTGTAGCTCCTGTTCGATGTCGATTCGCCAGGAGTATCCCGAACTGTTCGACTTCGAGGGAACCGAAGACGTCGCCGCGAACACCTGGGATGCCGTCGAGTACTTGCGGGTTCAGGAGGACCTCGAGGCGGCGCTCGCGGATGCGTCGGTCGACGACGACGCGTTCGAGGACTTCGCCTATCACGCTCCGTGTCACGCCCGCAACCAGGGCCTGGACGGACAGACGATCGAACTCCTCGAGTTGATCGACGGCGTCGACGCCCACGACGTCGGCGACTCCTGTTCCGGTATCTCCGGCACCTACGGGTGGAAAGAAGAGAACTACGAAACTTCCATGAAGATCGGGGAAGAAATGTTCGAACACATGGCGGAGGCCGACGCCGCGGCGGGACTGACCGAGTGTCCGACCTGTTCGATGCAGATGGAACACGGAACAGGCTACGAAATCACCCACACCCTCGAGGTACTCGAGGCGGCACTCGTCGGGGCGAACTCACAGACGGAGTCGACGTAATGGAACTCCACGAGCGCATCGATCGGCGGCGATCTGCACGCGACGGCAGGGGGATCGTCGTCGATTACGAATACCTGAGTCCCGTCGTCCACCGGACGGAGCCGATCGGACGCGGTCCCGTCCTCGAGCAACTTCTGGACGCGTTCGAACCGGCGTTCGACGGCGACCTTCCGGCGCCGGTGGCCGTAACCGGTCCTCCGGGATCGGGAACGTCTGCCATCGTCGTTGCATTGTTCGACGCGATGAACGACCGTCTCGGCGAGACCGGTCGGTCGATCGGGACAACGACCCGCGCCGCCAGGGCCGAACCGATCACCTGGTTCGTTTACGTCGATGCGCGTCGCGTCCGAAGCGAATTTGCGTTCTATCGGGCGGTGCTCTCGGCGCTGTCGACCGAAGCGATTCCGGAAAGTGGTGTCGGAACGGCCGCGCTTCGCGACCGCCTGCAGGATCGACTTGCCCGTCACGATCGTCGTGCGATCGTCGCGATCGACCACCACGACGAACCCGAGACGCTCTCGTACCGACGGGCTCGAGAGCTACTCGATCCCGTCTCTGAGAGTCTCTCGACGGTCGCCGTCGGCCGGGATACACCCGACGAGTGGGGCGAAACGACGGTCGCGGTATCGGCCTACCGCGGACACGAACTGGTCGACGTCCTCACCGACCGCGTTTCGACGGCGCTCTCGCCGGGAACGATCGACCACGAATCAGTCCGGAGGCTGTCGGAGTGGGCCGACGGAAACGCACACGACGCACTCGCCGCGCTGTATGGGGCCGCCGACCGTGCGACGGAATCAGATGCCGACCGGATCCAGCCCCGCCATCTCGAGCGAGCGATGGGAGACGTTCCGGAGAACAGCGTCCACGTCGACAGGGCGTTGTCGCTCTCTCGGACGCGCCAGCAGGTCCTCTCGACGCTCGTTTCGATCGAGCCGGCTGATCGTCCGATCCGCGACATCGCAGACGAGATCGCGACGCAATCGTCGTTGACTGCGGGAACGGTCAAGCGCTTTCTGTACGAACTCGCCGACCGGGGGGTAATCGAGCGGGTCCCACTCCCGATCAACGGCACCGGTCGGCGCCCCAGCGCGATCGAGCTCAGGTTCCCGACGATCGTGTTCCAGTCTCTCACACCGGCTTCGGACGAGGAGTCCGATTTCGATCTCGACGGCTGATGCGATCTACGACCGTCGGTCGACGATGGGCGCCGATCAACCTCGACGTGGCCGGTGTCGGACTGTGTGATGTTTCCTGTCGCTGAACGCCCAATGTGTCGGTATTTCTCACGAGTTCGGTAGCCGATCGGCGCCACCCTTTTTGATGATGCACATGAATGAACCAGTAGCGCCGCGAGGAGACATGACGATTGAGTTCGAAGAAACTACCGACCCGGTTGGGCTCGAGGTCCACGACTCCTTAGAGCAACGCCACCTCCAGATCGAGACGGCCGCGTCCGTCTCGCCTGGTTCGATCGACGCCGACGAGTTTTGTTTTACGGTCGACGAGACGTGTGCGATCGAGACCGACGAGATCGTTTTCGACCACCGCTACGCCGTAACGATCCACGACCGAACGGGACAGGCGATATCGAACTTCGAAGCCGGCGAGACGGCGGAACTCGACGATCGAACCCAGTTCGTCGGCGTCAGCGCCCCGATAAAACTCTACGTCCGAGTCGACGTCCCGGGAACGATCGACGTCGGACTGACGGCGCTTCGGATCACGCTCGAACGTGAGGCACCGGTCGAACTGCGGTCTGCCCACGATCGACCGGCGGGGACGATCACCACGTCGTCCGACCTCGAGTCGGTGACCGAGGCGATTTCCGCAGTTCCGTCCGCGCTGAAGACGACCTCGCCGGAGCGGACGTGGCCCACACTTCGCGGCCACCCACCGTTGATCGAACTCGGAGATCGTCTCGACATCCCGGAGGAAATCGACCGCCCAGCGGGTGACGTCGAACTCGTCGTCCCGGACGAATACCTGGCGGTCTACCAGGCCGCCCCCCTCGCGTTCTTTCTCGGTGCGACGGTCAGGACGGGACCGAATCCGAGACTCGAGACGCCCCTGTTCGACCGATCGCTCTCAGCCGACGCCGCGTTGGGCGACGAGATCGCTCGACTCCTGAAGCGGTTTTTCTTCTTCGATTGTCTGACCCGGACCGAGGGGATTTTTCAGTACGATCTCATCGAGCGGGCGGCCCTCGAGGACGAACTGTCGTTCGGGTTCGCCGACACCTACGATCAACCGCTTTCGGTTCGTTTAGCGCGGTACCTCGAGGTTCCCTACGAGGAGATCGAACCGTACGTTCCGCGCTGGCCGCTGACGGCGTACGTTCCGGACGATCCGGACGGCGCCGAACTGGTCCCGTTCGTCGTCAACGAACTCGGAATCATCCGCGAGTCCCGCGGGCAGGCACCCGCGTCGGTCCCACAGCCGGAAGCGACGAATGCACAGTTGGTGCGTTCGGCGGCGGAGTACCGCTCACCCTCGCCGATCGACGACGAATCCGCGTTCGTCGTTCCGGAGATCACCGACGAGTCCGTCGAACACGCGTGGTTCGGCGACGCCATCCCGCAAAACGCCTCGAAGGCGACAGTCGAAGCCTACCGGAACCAGATCGACCGCGACGCCCGGAGCGAATCGATCGAACTCCTGCTCGTCTGTAACGACGCTCGGATGATCGACGAACACGACCTGCTCGACGAGACGTACGGCACGCGCGAGGAGCTTCCGTTCGAGATCCACTCGGAGTTTGGCGTCGACTCAGAGCGGCTCGCGGCCCTGCTTACCGAGGGTGGCTACGACTTCTTACACTACATCGGTCACGCGACCGAAGACGGGATCCGCTGTCCAGACGACGACCTCGACGTCCGGACCCTCGAGTCGGTCGACCTCGGCGTCTTCTTCTTGAACGCGTGTCGATCCTACGAGCAGGGGCTCGCGCTCACCCAGCGCGGCGCGTTCGGCGGCGTCAGTACGTACAGCGACGTCATCAACGAAGACGCGGTCGAGGCGGGTGAAACCTTCGCACGATTGCTCAACCGCGGCTTTTCGCTCCGGGCGGCACTCGAGATTGCCCAACAGAACACCGCACTTGGCGAACAGTATCTCATCGTCGGAGACGGATCAGCGGACATCGCCCAGTCGGACGGCGGCGCACCGGGCCTCGTCGTACTCGAGCGTTGGGGTGAACACGAGTTTGGGTTCGGCATTCGGACCTACTCGACGAAGGAATACAAACTCGGAACGGTGTCAGCTTCCGACCTCGAATCGGTCGTGGATACGCACCTCTCGCCCGGCTTCACACCGCTTACTCCGGTCGGTGAAGAGTCGATTTGGGAGTATTTGACGTGGACTGAACTACCGGTACTAATCGACGGACAACTCTACTGGAACGACGGTATCGGTTCTGCCGAATTCGAGTAACGCGGCGGTAAAACGAGTTTTCTCCAAACGTTGTCGATCGTGTGCGTTCCCAGCTTGGATTTTACGGACCCATTTGACTGTGAATTCCTGCCGCGGCCGTGCCCGCCTGACTGAGCAGGACGAACAGGGTGAACAGGACGCCGATCATTCGTGGGTGCTTTGCGAGGTAATCTTTCATGTCGTCTTTGTCGGACATCGCATTCCAATGGATGTACCCAACGGAAATATAATTATCTTATGTTTACATAGATGTTTTTATAAAAATATAGTTTGTGTTATAACGGGTCGCCAATATGATGGCTCGGAACTAGGTACTCAACGGAGTCGACGTTCACCACCAGTAAATGACTTCAGTCAAACATTATCTCGTCTCCACCGAATCAACCCTCGTTCGTTTCGGCGTGGCATTTAAATCTGCCTCTTGACACACTGTGTCGAAACAGCGGTGACAAAGTCGATCACCCACTCGAGCCGACGAGACAGCGGGAAAAAGAAGCGTCGTTCGCGTCGATGCGGTTCGACCGCGGGGTTAGCCTGCCGCTTCGACCGCGACCGGACCGAGCGAACCGGCGGCTCCACCTTCTTCGTCCATCTCCTGATCGTCGATGACCGTATCTTCGCCCTCTTCGACGATTTCTTCACCATCGTCCTCGGGAACCGGCCCTTCGCCTACGTCGACATCGGTCTCGTTGTCGACTTCCTCCGGATCATCGAACTCGACTTCCTCGAGTGCCACCTCGACCGTCTCACCCTCGACGACCGCAGTTTCGGGAACAGCCGTCTCGGCATCGTATGCCTGGAACCCGTCCTCGCCCGTCGCGGTCACTGTGATCGTGTACTCTTCGGTGGCTTCGACGGCGCTGTTCGTGTAGCCGTCCCCGACACCGAGTTCGTCGTTGGTCGCGTACGGAACCGTCAGCTCGAACGATCCGTCCTCTTCGAGTTCGCCTTGCTGGACGTAGTCGAACGTGGCGCTTTCGGCCCCCGTATCCAGTTCGACGGCGGCGACGACCGTTCCCTCTTCGAAGCCGTCACCGTCGATGGAGCCCTCGAGCGTCGCACCCTCGACGCGTTCGTACGTCTTGACGGCGGCGCCCTCGCGCTGGTCGAACACCACGTAGTCGAGTTCCGGATGCTGTTCGATCTGCATGAGTTCGACGTACGTCTGCTGATTGTAGATCTGGTTGATCGCGACCATCGGCGATCCGTCGGCACCGTACTCGAGTTCGCCCGTCTCAGGGTCGACGAGGGCGTAGCTGATGAACGGTGTCATCCGGTCGTCGTTCTCGTGAACCAGCCGGTAGTGTTCCATTCCGGCGGCGTTGCCGAAGTACAGCTGTGCGGTGGTCGTATCGTAGTACGGCACACCGGCGAACTGTTCCGGAATTTCGTCGCTTTCTACCGGCTCGTTGGGGTTCAGATCCTCCGGCGTGGTGTAATAGTTGTGATCGGGACCGGACCACGTCGTGATCGCACCGAACTTCCCGCCGGCCATCTGGTCGTCGATCATTACGTACCGGATCTCCTCGTGGGAGTCCTCGCCGTTTTCGATCATCTCCTCGAGTTCCTCGTTCGAGTGATCGCGTGGCGACTCGCCCGCCGCGATGGCATCGAGGACCAACTCGGCTCGCTCCTCCGATTCGGCGGTCAGGAATGCCGACGAGGAACGTGCGTTCTGCTGGAACGGGTTCGAGTGTGGCATCCGTTCACCCTGTACCGTTATGAAGTGTCCGTAGTCCCACCACGACATCACTCCGTAGGATCCTTCGGGATACTCGAAGTCACCGTCCTCGGGTTGGTCGTAGGTGCCGTATAGCTCGAGTTCGTCCTCGTTACCCGCACCGGCCCAGTTACCCGGCTCTGGCGTGTTCTCGGCGAGCCAGTGGTTCGACGTCTCCCACGTGTCGGCGGTCCCGGTCGGGTTCGTTCCCGTAACGTTTCCACGTTCCCAGGCGGTGTCGTCGGCCGCCGCGACTGGCGGGAGCAACGGGGCGAACAACAGGAGAACGACCATCACGAGCACGATCACCTGATACGCTTCGACGTTTTTGAGCGCGTTGACGCTCCGGACGAGTTCGACGTCGATGTCGATGATCCGGAGCATCTCGGCGACGAACACCGCGTTTACGACCGCGACCGCGATGACGAGATAGTACGCGAATCGAATCTGAGTCGCCGCCATGCTGATCATAAACAGCGACCAGACGATGACGAGCGTATGCTCGGTTCGGAACTCCCGACCGAAAAACGGCCGCGCGATCAGGATCAACAGACCAACCAGCATCGTGTAGAACGCGGCGCCAAACTCGTCGACGACGTGGGCCGTGAAGTCGGCGGGTGGCTGGGCCTCCTGAATGGTGAGGTCGGTCGCCGTCTCGCCGAACGGAATCAATCGCCGCGTCGCGTTCGTAACGAACGTATCGAACAGGCTCGGAATCACCAGCCACATCACGGCAAAGGCCGCAACGATCAAACCGCCGATCGCCGCCGGGTAGTACCGCCGGTCGACGTCGAACCCGTTCCACTGGCGGGCGAACCAGGCCATGAACACACAGCCGGCCGCGACGAGTGCGGCACTCGCCGGCTGGAGGTAGCCGAAACTCGTCACGCTCGTTCCTGGATCTTCGATGAGGATCGCCGTGAGCAGTGCCGTCACCCCGAGACTCACCGAACCGACGAACGCGACGTGGTCCGGCGAGACGTTACGGACGTAATCGAGACAGAGCTGAACGGTGAAAAACACCGCGAGAATACCGATCAGGACGACGCCGGGTGGCCACACCCAGATGTACAACGTGAGCGCGACACCCGCGAGCGCGCTGTAGATCGCCGGCGTGCGAAGCGCTTCCCAATCGCTGTCGACGAGCAGTTCGTAGATGGGCTGGTCTCGCTCGGTGACGCGAAGTGCGACCATCATCGCGAGGATCGCGATCGCCATGAACAACACCTCGGCGACGTGGTGTTGAAGCTGACCTGCAGTCGTTCGAGCCAGGAAGGTTCCGGGCGCGAGCGCGAGGATGAGAACGGAGGCGATCCCTCCGACGGTTCCACCGAGCCGACGACCGATGAAGAACACCGGAATCGCCACCAGCGCGGCCATCGCGGGGACGGCGAGCAACGAAACCATGAACAACGTCTCCGTCGACGGATCCCCGAGCCCGACGATCATCGCCGCCGTGACGATAAGCTGGTCGAACAGCGTTCCGAACTGACCGACGTATCGGCCAGTGGGAAATCCGGTCCAGATGTCGTATGGCATGGTCCGCGGATAGTTCTCCGCCGTCCACTGTATCGTCCGCCAGTGATACCAGGAGTCGATGGCAGCCAGGGCGGGCGTTCCATCCTCGGTCATGAATTCGTCGCGCGCTTGAATCCGCGTCAAAAACATGAACAGCATCGCGACCCCGACGACCGGGATGTGATACCACTGCGTCCACGTCTCGAGAAGAGACAGTGACGTGTCGGACTCTCCCTGGACGCGTTCAGTGTCCGTACTCATTAGGTTGCAACAGACCCAAGCGGAGAATAAGCCTTGTCATATACTTGCGCCGTTTTCATATCCAACCGGGTAATAGCCTGTTGTCGATGAGTCTGTTAGATGGGGGTATATCGTATTGGAACGACTGTTGTGTCGTTCGAAGGAAAAGGCTTATTCGCCGTTCACCGCAACCGAGCGACGATGAAGGTCTCCGTAGTTATCTGCACCTATGCGATGGACCGCTACGACGTCTTCTCCAAGTGCGTCGATAGCGTTCTCGCACAGACCTACGATCCGATCGAGGTCGTGATCGTCGTCGACGGTAACGAAGCCGTGTTCGATCGCGTTCGAAGCGACTACGGAGACCTCGACGGCGTCGTTCTCCATCGCAACGAAGACAATGAGGGTATCTCCTACAGCAGAACCCGGGGTGCCGAACTGGCGACCGGTGACGTTGTCGCGTTCATCGACGACGACGGTATTGCAGCACCCGACTGGATTGAGGAACTCGCTCGAGTGTACGACGAAACCGATGCAATCGCGGTCGGCGGCCACGCGAAACCCGATTGGGTCACCGAAAAGCCTGATTTCTTTCCGGCGGAGTTCTACTGGCTCGTCGGCTGTGACGAACGCGGCATGGGCGAACACATGGACGAGCTTCGGAACACGTACGGTTCGAACATTTCCTTCCGGCGCGACGTCTTCTTGAACGTCGGTGGCTACGACGAAAACACCGGAAGAAAAGGCGACCGTCATATCCAGGCCCACGAGGCACCCGTCTGTATTCGAATGGCAAACAAGTACGGTAAGGGTGTGATCTACAACAGGAACTCCGTCGTCGATCACCAGTTGTTCGAGTACCGCGGAGACTTTCGCTGGCTCGTCGGCCGCTCGTTCTGGCAGGGCTACTCCAAACGAATCATGGATATCTTGTTGCCCGAGGCCGCTGGCGATAAGAACGAATACTTGACACAACTCATGTTCGAGTTCGTTCCCAAACGACTGTGGAACCTCGCTCGAGACCCGTCGGTACCGAAGGCGAAACAACTGGTCGCGATCTTCGTCTTCACCGCGGCGGTCGGATTCGGATATCTGTACGGGTTGCTCGAGGTCGATCGATCACAACTCCACACTGGGTAACGCCGGGGAAATACCGATTACGCACCCGAATCCGTTTCCACCGCGGTAGTATTCCGCAACGAAGTGTTCTTGAGTCGTAGTGAAAACGACGCTATATTTTCGAACGACTTCGGAACACCCATTTCCCCGTGCCCAAATTATCGCCCATGAATCTCTCAAACCATCGTATTCTCGTGGCTGGTGGGGGCGGATTTGTCGGTTCGCATCTCGTCGAACGATTGATTGCGGACGGTAACGAGGTCGTAGTTGCGGATGACTTTTCTACGGGACGACGTGAATGGGTCGACGATCGCGCCGAAACTATCGAGGTGGATCTCACTAGCTACGAGGCTGTGGCTGACGTTATCTCTCCAGATTATGACTTCCTCTTTCATCTCGCTTCCCGGAGCGATCCGAACGACAACGATCCGCGAGGGCAATTCTCGGAAAACACGGCGGTAACGCACAATATTTTACAAGCTGCATGCGACTCTGGCGTAACGAACGTCGCGTTCACCTCCTCGTCTACCGTGTACGGCGAGGCGCCTCGACCGACACCGGAAGATTACGCACCGCTGGAACCGATCAGCGTATACGGTGCAAGCAAAATGGCGGACGAGGGCTTACTCTCCACGTACGCCCATTCTTACGGATTCAGCGTCTGGAACTTTCGGTTTGCGAACGTTGTCGGTCCGCGTCTACGTGGTGCCGTCATTCCGGACTTTATCGAGAAGTTACACGCCAACCGATCGACCCTGACTATCCTGGGTAACGGTCGCCAGGAGAAGTCGTATCTCCACGTTTCCGATTGCGTTGAGGCGATGTGTCATGCAATCGAACATTCGGCGGCCGGGCCGATTCACACCTATAATCTCGGAACGCGAACAACCACGTCTGTCGATCGTATCGCCAATATCGTCGCCGACGTCTTGGGTGTCGATCCAGAGTACGAGTACACTGGCGGAGATCGCGGCTGGCCCGGGGATGTGCCACGAATGCGGCTCTCGACTGAAAAACTCTCCGCGCTGGGTTGGGCACCACGAATGGAAAGCGATGTGGCAGTGCGTGCTGCCGCAGAGGAGTTAGCGAACGAACTATGAACGTCCTCTACTTCGTGAATCGGTTTCCGAAACTCTCGGAGAGTTTCATTATCAACGAAATTCACGAACTCGAACGGCGGGGGCATCAAGTCGCCGTTTTTTCGCTTCGCCAACCGGAAATCGACCTTCAGCACGAGGAGGTTGCCCATCTCGATGCACCAGTCGGATATCTTCCGGATCCGTCGGTGGGATCCGGACTTCGTACACCCGGTCGGTGGTGCCTGGATCAGCGTGTCCTTCGACGATTAGTTCACACCGCACCACCGGTAGCACATGCTGGATCGGCGTACATTGCTGGTCACTGTATCCGGTTCGTCCAATCACTCGAGTTCGATATCGACCACGTCCACGGTCACTTCCTTAACTGGCCGAAACTCGCATCGGACTACGTTTCGTCGCACTTCGAGGTTCCGTGTACGACGACGGCACACGCGTACGACCTCTACTCGGAGCCAAACGAACGGCTACTTCGACTCCTCGCCGATCGAATGGACCGCGTCGTCACTATCTCCGAGTACAATCGACGGTACCTGCACAACGATATCGGGACCGATTCGCCGGTCGATATCGTCCACATGGGAATCGACCCCTCGAAATTTCAACCGTCCGGATCGATCGTATCGGGACGAATTTTAACGGTTGCACGATTCGAAGAAAAAAAGGGAATTTCTTACGGAATAGACGCGATCGGTCGAATCAAAGAGGTGCTACCAGATCTCGAGTATCATCTCGTGGGATCCGGTGAGCGAGAGGACGTTATTCGCGATCAAATCGCCAAGTACGGATTGGAGGACATAGTGTCGATCTTGGGACATGTAAGCGACGAGCGACTGATACGAGAACTTGATGAGGCAGAGGTGTTTCTCCTACCCTGCGTGATTGCATCTGATGGTGATCGGGACGGAATTCCTGTGGCGCTGATGGAGGCGATGGCGATGGAAACTGTACCGATCTCGACGCGGGTATCAGGGATACCAGAACTGATCACGCACGGCGAGAACGGATTGCTCGTTGATCCGGGGGACGTCGATGGATTAGCCCAAGTATTACGCGAGTACTTCACCGGAACGTCGACCGACGTTGCACAGCACACCACCCGTGATCGGATCTTAGCGGAGTTCGACGTTCGAGAGTGCGCGACGGAACTGACGGATGCAATCCGCGACTCTGCACGGAAGCCCAACTGATTTCGGAAAGACAGTTATCACGTGTGAGAGTGGATCGGTACTGAGTATTCCGACATTGGGCAGTCGTTTCTGTCACGGATATCGGATTATACCTCCTTTCCGTAGCAAAGCCCTGTGAGCAGTGTAGGGCCGAGATTACGCCCAGTACGCTCGAACGATATGGACGATTCCTGCGGATAGTGACCACATCAATCCCATGAACGTTGGAATATCAATTTCATTCTTCGGCAAGCGGTTGAACCCTTTTCGAATTTGGCCGTTTTCTATATATACTTTAGCGAGATGAATTCGCTGTGTTGCGGTAATTTCGAAACCAACGGATTCCAACTCCGTGATTTCTTTGGAAAATTTTGAAAACAATAGCTCTTTTGACTGTTCAAAAACTTCAGGATCTGGACTCCCCGAATCGTGCTTTACGACCAGCGGCCGATCAATATACGCTATCTTTCCGTACTGGAGAACCCTGATAAGAAACTCCCAGTCCTGGTGGCGTCTGAACCCCGAATCGAAGCCCTCAATCGCTTCT
Organism: Natrarchaeobius versutus; assembly: GCF_041205745.1. Classification (NCBI taxonomy): domain Archaea; kingdom Methanobacteriati; phylum Methanobacteriota; class Halobacteria; order Halobacteriales; family Natrialbaceae; genus Natrarchaeobius; species Natrarchaeobius versutus. Next base: position 63,134 of record NZ_JBGFCC010000009.1, read on the forward strand.
ACCGCTTCTCGCCGTACTAAAAGCGTCGAACTCCCCGTTTTAATATTTAGTGAAAGAAGTTCTCCCGCGACTTCTTCCCGACCTTCTTTCGTTGCATCTCGATTTTCTGTCCCGATGACCGGTGCGAGGAGATCTCGTAGTTTACCGAACGTACCATTTTCGTCCTCTCGAGCGCAGTGGACTGCGACCCACTCATCGCTTCGAGACTCGAGTTCCGCAACCTGAATCTCGAGTTTCCGAGGGTCCCATTCGTCATCAGCATCGAGAAAAGCGATATACGTCCCCTCTGCCCGCTGAATTCCCGTATTCCTTGCCGAACTGGCGCCCCTATTTTTCTCGTGTCGTATATATCTCACGCGAGGATCGGCAAACGTTTTCACGACATTTCTCGTATCGTCTTCTGATGCATCGTCAACGATTATCGCTTCGAAATTCTGGAACTTTTGTAACAGAACGCTGTTAATTGCTCTCCGAATGACGTCTGCTGCATTGTATGCCGGGATAATGACACTCACGCTCGGTTTGTTTTGTTCCATTAGTTGGGATATACTGGTGAAAGGGGATACGGAAATATAATCCAAACGCTCCCGACGTAGTAAAACCGTCCCGCCTTCTACATTTCTTCGCCACTGGTCGTCTGGGAAGTACAGTCAAACAACACATTTTCGCGAACAGTTTAAAATCTATTTCGGTGTCATGTATAGTCGAGTAATTAAGTAGCAGAAGGAACTTCCAGTACGTACAAGATGAATAACGGGATTCTCTATATGGCGACCGGTGATAAGTATATAAATGAGACGAAACGTTCAGTCACTTCTCTCCGAAATCATATGCCGGATATCCCGGTTACACTCGTAACTGATCAAGACGTCAAGCACGAGGGTATAGACGACGTAATAATAAAGGATGATTTTAATTACGATTATCGTGATAGTATCACAAATATCGAAGATACACCGTATGAAAGAACATTACAATTGGATTCGGACACATATATCTGTGGTGAGTTTCACGAAATTTTTGATGTACTGGACGAATTCGACCTCGGAATCTCCGTCAATCCGGGGAAGACACACTTTGAGCGGGGGGATAACACGTATGTTTCCGATTCTGTCCCCAAAGGTTTCCCCGTCTTTAATTCCGGAGTTATGTTGTTTAGAAATAATATCCGGGTTCGATCACTATTCGAGAAGTGGAGGAGAATATACGCTGACACCATCGAAGACAATCCTCGCAAGTACAATCAACCAGCACTATGGGAAGCGCTGTACACCTCTGACGTTCGCTTGTTTCCGTTGCCTCGTGAGTACAACTGTTTTATTTTGTTTTCTGGATGTGTTTCTCACGAAGTGAAAATCATTCACGGAAGGCATCCGGAGCAAGAGCGAATCGCAAAAGAAATGAATGAATTCACTGGGCCCAGATGTTATGACAAATCTAAGTATCCAATCCGGATAACTCGCGGACGATTCCCCGGTAATGAGCGGATTGACTATCGCATACGAAAGTCAGTAGGAGAAAACGGGATAAAGGAAACAGTAAAAATGGGATTGAAGAGGCTATTCGGATGAGTGCTTTGAATTCACCTGAAGAATTTCGAGATCCGGGTGTTCAGACATCTTAATCGAGCTGGGGTCGGATACATACTTTTCCCGTTTAGATTGCCACTTGTTATGCCGAACGGCAACCTGGACCGGTATCTCCTCTAAATTGAGTATTTTAGCTATTGCAAGTCGATGACGTCCGTCTTCAAATATGATCTCGCCGTTCCGTCCAATATCTACCACAATCTCGTGTTTTATTGGGTTACCGTTTGCCCAGTGAGGTATCCCGATCGGATGTTCCTCCGCGTTCTGGGCGATTTCTTCTTGTGTTAAATAACCATGTTGTCTGATATTGTTGTATAACTCGTCGATTTTCTCGAGTCGTTCCTCCGCTTCAGGAAAAGACGTGTATCCCCCCCAACTTCTTCCGGCAGCAAACATCTCCTCGAGAAAATCATACATCGTGGTTTCGGACCACGGTTTTTCGTCAACAAAGTGATCTTCGAACGCATCAAATGGAAACGTTTCCTCGAACGAAGGTAGGTTGTGATCCCAGTTCCCGCTTAGAACCTTGCATTGAGGATCAATGTTGAAAAAGAAACCTGGATCGTTCGCTTTTTGTATCCGGCTTGGTGTTACACTGATCAGTTGCGTATCTCGTACGCCAACGTGTGGTCCATCGATACAGTGCCTTTTTTCAAGATACCAAATATATAAGGATAAATACCTGTCGTACCCAGATTTGACAAATTTTTGCAGATGTGGTGAACGACGAGTTATCCGTTTGATCGTTCTTCTAACCGTCGGTGGTGTCCCCGTAGCCATTTTACTGATATTGTCACGACACTAGTGTCTTGTACATTTATTAACTTTGCAGTATTAGGTCATATATCCTAAATCTTCTAAGTGTTGTTCGACATTTTCGTCGAGGTGATCCGTTATGTCCTCGAAGATGTTTGCATCAGTTAAGCCATCATATTTAGTTTTGACCATCTGGTTTTCGTAGTCGCTCTCTAGTGTTGAATCTTGTGCCGAGCGGATGCTAATAACTGCGTGTTTATTACCCTTTTGAGAATATTTCTGAATTGTTCCATTATTTTCCTCGTAGTATGCTCTCCACGGCCCGATGTAATTGGCAAAATTTTCGCTGTTATCGTATTTTGGCTTCTCAGCGGAATTGAGTCGGAAGGTGGAGGCAAAGACTTCCTTTGCGTAATCCACCCGCTCTCCCTTCGTAACGAAGCAGCGAATCATCTGCGGAAGATTGGTTAATGAGATTAGTCGATCGATGACCTGACCGTTCTCTCCATCAGGGTATTTGATAATCAACGGGACGTGCGTAAGTACTTCGTGTATTCCCCATCCGTGATAACCGACTCTCACGTCCGGATCAACTCGACTCCGTTCTCCGAACCCCTCCCCATGATCACTTGTTATTATTAGTAGTGTGTTATCTAGTATCCCTTTATTCTCCATATTATGAACGAGATCCTCAACGATCGAATCTACCTGTCGGATTGTTCCGTCATAAAGTGGAAGTAGAGCTTCTAACGCATCCCAACTTTCGTTCTCGACAAGGGATTTCGAGTGAGGTCTATTGTCCTCTTGGAACGATATCAATGACTCATCAGCCCAGTTATTAAACTCGTCGTCGGGAACGTAGGGTTCGTGGGTATCCATCAAATTGATACAGGCTGCCCACGGGCCAGACTGGCGGTTTTGCCATCGCAAGAATGCGTCGGTGAACTGACTTCCATGATAGCGTTTATTTTGTCCAACTCTAACTTCATTCTCAAATAATTGACCAAATTCCCAGGCGCAGTTCAGCACCGATTTAATCGGTTTTTCGTCTCGGAACGAACGTTCGAGATTTCCGACAAATCCAGTGTATTGGCACTGTCTAGATGAGAGTTTGAGGAACGAGCAGGTGGTGGCGAGAAGTGTCCATGCAACTCGCCAACCTGCTCAGAGAGACCTTAGACGTGGATTGTGATGAGGTTTGGGAGAACGAGCGCACCCCGACACCTGTCAGGGTGTTCGGGGTGCGCCTGCATTCGATGGGGTTGTCAGTTCGGGAAGTCGTCGCAGTGCTCGAATTACTCGGTATTGACCGTTCTCACGGGGCAATCTGGAACTGGACACACAAATTATCAGACGCCCAAAGCGACCCGCCGACGGCGCAGCCGTCGCGGGTCGCGGTCGATGAGAAACAGATCGAGGTCGATGGCGATAAAAAGTGGTTGTACGCCGCAATCGACACAGAATCGAAGCTACTGCTCGAAATCGACGTATACAGCCGCCGCGGGACTGACCCTGCGGCGGCGTTCCTGCATCGGCTCACCGAAAAACACGATCTCGACAACACAGAGTTTCTCGTCGATGCTGGCGGCTATCTGACTGCCCTCGCTCGTCACGAATTGAGCGGTCACCTCAACTACAGCGATCGAAACCACGTCGAAAAGTGGTTTCAGACCGTCTCAATGCGGATTGACCGCTTTCACTCTTTCTGGCAGGGCAGTCCGGCCAGCGCAAGACGCTGGCTCAGACGCTTCAGACACCACTATAACCACGATCGACCGAACCAAGCACTCAATGGTCGGACACCAGCTGAGGAGGTGCTGAACTAGACAGTGCCAGTGTATTCTTCGTCGTCTTTCGGCGAATATACCCCTTCGAACAATCGCTTTTGACCGAATAATTTGTCTGCCCAGGGGCTGTAGTTGTAATCAAAACAATTAGGGATGTTCGATGCTCGAGCAATAACCGCATTTGGGGTGAAAAGACCCGTCTTGTACCCGAATTCATCGCTCAGCTCTTTCCAGATTGTCTTAGTCACATCGATTTGAGACGGGTGTTCCGTTGATTTGTGTTCTTCTACCTCGTATCCTGTAAACATACTCACATGACTAGCGATACTGTGTATACCCGGTGACCGAGCTTGAGTATAACACGTCGCTCTTTCGGAAAAGCTCTCGAGAAATGGTGTCGTTTCCCGGTCATAACCATAGAGACTCATATTCTTGGCCCGGGTACTATCGAGAATCACCATCAGAATATTTGGCTGACTCATCCCACGATTGATTTTTACTCCCACTATATGATTATCCATATTATATTGAATTAGTTGACATGCTGGCACTGTCTAGATGAAGGTTTGAGGAATGAGGAGGTGGGCGAGAAGTGCTCGTGCACCTCGTCAACCTACTCAAAGAGACCTTAGACGTGGATTGTGATGGGGTTTGGGAGAACAAGCGCACCTCGATATCCGTCAGGGTGTTCGGGGTGTGTCTGCATTCGATGGGTTTGTCGGTTCGAGAGGTCGTCGTAGTCCTCGAATTACTCGGCATTAACCGTTCTCACGGCGCAATCTGGAACTGGACACATAAACTCTCAGAGGCGCAAAGCGGCCCGCCGATGTCCACGAGAACGAAGTTCTCGTGCGTCCCGTCAGAAATCTTTAATTTCTGAGGACGGCGTTTTTGCACCGGCTCACCGAGAAACACGATGTCGATGAGACAACGTTTCTCGTCGATGCTGGCGGCTATCTGACTGCCCTCGCGCGCCACGAATTGAGCGGTCAACTCGACTACAGCGGCCGAAACCACGTCGAAAAGTGGTTTCAGACCGTCTCAATGCGGATCAACCGCCTTTACTCGTTCTGGCAGGGCAGTCCAGCCAGCACAAGACGCTGGCTCAGACGTTTCAGACATTATTATAACCACGATCGACCGAATCAAGCGTTCAATGGCCGAACGCCGGCTGAGGAGGTGCTGAACTAGACCGTGTCTCGCTATCCCAATCATCGCGCTATGAGAACAGTTCTGCACCACCGCCTAGTACACCTAAACTCCTCCATCGAAAGTGGAAACTGCTTAGTCTGTCCCGACGGATATTCACTGTACAACTTAATATGCGTCTCGGCCAAACGTCTATTGTCTATGTCATTTCGAAATTCGCCGCGTCCGGTATCGGTTTTGTTGCCACAATTTATTTGACCCGTACGCTTGGCGAGGAAATTTATGGGTTTTACGCAGTCACACTCGCGCTCGTTTCCTGGTTTGGCATTGTTAAGAGTGTAGGCTTTGGAAACGCGATCGTCAAGCGGATGAGCGAGGACGAAGAACCGGATGAGTACCTCATTGCAGGAATGGGAATAAAGGCAGGACTTACGTTCGCCGTCGTAATTTCAATTGTGACATTTGACGATCAGGTGAACGCCTACGTCGGCCAACCGGTTGCCGAGTTCATCGTACTCTTACTGATAATGTCTGTATTCAGTAGTCTCGTCAACGTTGCGCTCAGAGGGCGCCACAAAGTCCACATATACGCTCCACTCAGTACGTTGAAAGAAGCGGGAAGGAGCGTGGCAATGATTGCGCTCGTCTTCGTCGGATGGGAACTCTCTGGAATGCTTCTCGGACACGCTGTTGGCACCGGTTTGATGGCCGTCATCGGGCTTGTAATCGTCCGCCCGAAGATTGTCCGTCCTCATTGGAGACACGTCATTCGTCTATTTGACTTCGCGAAGTTTTCCTGGCTCGGAAGCATGCGAAATAAGACGTTCAGCGAAGCGGACATTCTCGTTCTCGGACTGTTCGTTCCGGCGGGGCTCACTGGTATTTACGCCGTTGCGTATTCTCTGTCGAAGTTTCTCGAAATATTCGGTAGTGCGATCCAGAAGACTCTGTTTCCGGAGATGAGCAAACGTTCTGCTCAAGACGATATGGACATGATCGCTACTCTTACGAACGATGCACTCATGTTCGCTGGATTTTTTTTGATACCTGGGATCATCGGCGCAGCAATCCTCGGTGATCGTTTGATGTTGGTCTATGGATCAGGCTTTGATATCGGACACTGGATTCTCGTCATACTACTCGTTGGTTTGACCATCTATACATACACGAGACAGCTCTTGAACACTCTTAACGCGATCAATCGGCCTGACCTTGCTTTTCGGGCAAACGGTGTCTTCATTGCCATCAACATTGTTCTTAACGTCGTGCTCGTCTACTCATTCGGTTGGTTCGGTGCCGCCGTCGCCACGGCTTCTTCTGCAGCTGTCGGATTTGTTTTCTCGCTACACTATTGTCGTCGGTTTGTCACCGTCCAAATCCCGATCATGGAGATGGGACGGCAGTGGCTTGCCGCCCTCGTCATGGGCGGGGCAGTCTATGTAACGCGAGAGCTCGGGGAAGACACCCTCTCCTGGGTTGACGACTACAATCTCGTTTTCGTCACACTCTTGGTCGGCTTAGGGGCGGCGATCTACTTTACTATCATGTTCGCTATTTCGAGCCGTTTTCGCGCGACCGTCAACCAAAATCTCCCGTTTACAGTCCCAATGGTTGGGTGACTGATCGCGTTCATCCGAGCGCATTTTTGATGAACGGCTGACATCGTCCTCACAAAGTATTTGTCGAATCACCGGAACCATTCGGAACATGCAAGCAGTCGTCTTGGCCGCGGGTAAGGGAAGTCGCCTCCGGCCGCTCACCGAAGATAAGCCGAAAGTTCTCGTGGAAGTCGACGGAACGCCGCTCATCGAGGACGTCTTCGATAACCTCCTCGAGATCGGCGTCACCGAGCTGATCGTCGTCGTCGGCTACCAGAAAGAACAGATCATCGAACGCTACGGGGACGCCTACGAGGGCGTTCCGATCACCTACACCCACCAGCGCGAACAGTTGGGGCTCGCACACGCAATCCTCCAGGCCGAGCCACACGTCGACGACGACTTCGTGCTCATGCTCGGGGACAACATCTTCAGAGCCAACCTCGCGGACGTCATCAACCGCCAGCGGGAAGACCGCGCCGACGCCGCTTTCCTCGTCGAGGAGGTTCCCTACGAGGAGGCCTCCCGGTACGGCGTGCTCGACACCAACGAGTACGGCGAGATCGTCGAAGTCGTCGAGAAACCCGACGATCCGCCCTCCAATCTGGTTATGACGGGATTTTACACCTTCACGCCGGCGATCTTCCACGCCTGTCACCTCGTCCAACCGAGCGACCGGGGCGAGTACGAACTCCCCGACGCGATCGACCTGCTTATCCAGTCCGGGCGGACGATCGACGCGATCCGCATGGACGGCTGGCGCACCGATGTCGGCTATCCGGAGGATCGAGAGCGGGCCGAGGGGCGACTCGAGGAGGCCAAAGCGGAACCAGCTCCCGAGTGATGCCGAAACGCCTCTCGTGTGGGAACTGAGAATCTCGAGTGAAAACCCGGGGAACCCAAAAACGACTAACACCCGCCCGTAGTCCTTCCGGTATGAACGTCTCGATCGTCGGCAGCGGATACGTCGGTACGACCGTCGCGGCCTGTCTCGCGAATCTCGGACACGACGTCGTCAACGTCGAAATCGACGAGGACGTCGTCGAGACGATCAACGCGGGAAAAGCGCCGATTCACGAGCCGGGACTCGCGGACCGAATCGCCGAACACGCCGGGAGCCGACTCAGGGCGACGACGGAGTACGCGGCCGTCCGAGAGACCGACCTCACCCTCCTCTGTCTGCCGACGCCACAGTCCGACGACGGGAGTCTCGAGTTGGCACCGATGCGCGCCGGGACGGAGATGCTTGGCGAGGCGCTCGCCGAGACGCTCGAAACCGAAGAGGAGACTCACCTCGTCGTCGTCAAGAGTACGGTGCTTCCGGGAACGACCGAGGACGTCGTCGGGCCGATTCTCGAGGCCGAAACCGGGACCCGAATCGGCGAGGGGATCGACCTCGCGATGAATCCCGAATTCCTCCGGATGGGGACGGCGGTCGAGGACTTCCTCGAGCCGGACAAGGTCGTGATCGGCGCGAGGAGCGAGCGAGCGACAACCGCGCTCAAAGCGCTCTACGCGCCGATTCTCGAGCGCAAGGAGACCGATCTTGTCGAGACGGACGTTCGCGAGGCGGAACTCATCAAGTACGCGAACAACGCTTTCCTCGCGTCGAAGGTGTCGCTGGTCAACGAACTGGGCAACGTCGCGAAGGAGTACGGCGCGGACGCCTACGAGGTGCTCGAGGCGGTCGGCCTCGACGATCGGATCTCCGAACGGTTCATGCGCTCGGGGCTTGGATGGGGTGGCTCGTGTTTCCCGAAGGACGTCGACGCGCTTCGGGCTGGCGCGCGCGAACAGGGATACGAACCGGAACTGCTCGATGCGGTCGTCGCCGTCAACGACGCCCAGCCCCGTCGGCTCGTCGAGTTGCTCGCCGATCACGTCGACCTCGAGGGTTCCCGAATCGCGGTCCTCGGACTGGCGTTCAAACCGGGAACCGACGACGTTCGGAAGTCGCGCGCGCTCGACGTGATCGCTCACCTGCGCACTCGGGACGCGACGCCGGTCGCGTACGATCCGGTCGCGATCGAGACCGTTCGCGAGCGCCACCCCGGCCTCGAGGTCGAGTACGCCGACTCGGCCGAGGGCGCGCTCGAGGGTGCCGACGGCGCGGTCGTCGCGACCGACTGGCCGGAGTTCGACGACCTCTCGTTCGATGGGATGGCTGGTCGGATCGTCGTCGACGGACGCCGGATCGACGTCGACGAGGGAGAACTCGAGGTGTACGAGGGACTGACCTGGTGAGGCCGGCGACGAAGACGAATGAGGACAGTCAGCGGTACGATTCGACCGGAACACCGAGGGCTCGAAAGTCGTCCACGTTGTTCGAAACGACTGTCGCTTCGTGTTCGATTGCGGCTCCGGCGACAACCGCGTCGGCCGCGAGTGCGTTAATTCGGTCGCGGTTGGTCGTCTCGTCGCGGTGTAACGGGGCTTCGACGTCCGCGATTTCCCAGGCGGTCGTCGACGTAATTGGGACGGTTCGGACCCACTCGAACTGCGCACGGATCTCCTCCGGATTGAATCGACCGACGAGTTTGCGTCCGACTGCGATCTCTTTGAGGTTCAGGGTGGTCGTGATGTACTCGGTTTCGTTCGGCTGGCTCTCGAGGTACGATTTCACTTCGGGATATCCGCCCCAGTGGTGTATCAGAAACGTCGTGTCGAGTAGTTTAACTGTCATTCGATCCCTCGTCTTCGTTTCCGGGATCAGAACTGTCGTCGCTTCCACCACCGAAAGCGGCCAGTGCATCCCGCTGTCGGTCAGCGTGTCCGACGTTCGATGCCGATCGGGACCGCTCGGCGATCACCTCGAGATCGTCGGCTTCTTCCCGTGGGAGCGTTCCGAACGTCTCCTCCCAGTGGGTTTCGGACTCGTCGATCAGGCGATCGACGAGATCGGTGAAGCTCTCGCCGTCCCGTTTTCGTGCGTGGAGTCGCTCGTAAACGTCTTCACGAAGACCGATCGTTTTCGTCCCCATCTCAATTTGTATTTGTGTTTGTGTACACAAATACGTTTCCACGAGAAACGGACGGCGACGGAATCAATGTAACGGGTCGTAACTCGTGAATATACGTATCAGTACGCTTTTGCGCTCCCGCCGACGAGTGGCTGGCGATGGAGAATGACGGAGCCCGCGCGAACACGCTCGAGCGCGGCGGGGAGGTCCTCACCATGAGCGACTCGACGAAACGCGAGATTTCGCCCGACGAGGTCTGCGTTCTCGTTCCGACGCTCGAGGAGGCCGCGACGATCGGCGACGTGATCGACGGGTTCTACGAGCACGGCTACACGAACGTCGTCGTCGTCGACGGCGATTCGTCCGACGACACCCGCGAAATCGCGAGCGAGCGCGGTGCGCAGGTGTTCGTCCAGTCCGGCGACGGGAAGGGACAGGCGGTCCGGGAAGCCGTTGAGTACATCGACGTCCCCTACGTGTTGATGCTCGACGGCGACGGAACGTACGATCCTGGTGACGCCGAGACGATGCTCGACCCTCTCTCGCGCGGGTACGAGCACGTGATCGGAAACCGCTTTGCCGACATGGACGACGACGCGATGCGCGCGTTGAACGGCTTCGGTAACCGGCTGATCAATCGCTCGTTTCGGTTCATTCACGGGGCGGACTACGACGATATCCTCTCGGGGTACCGGGCGTTTACGACGGAATCGTTCGAACGGCTGTCACTCGACTCGGACGGCTTTACGATCGAAACGGAACTCGCCGTCGAGTGCGTCAAACACGGCGTCGACACGACGGTCGTCCCGGTCAGTTACAGCGCCCGTCCCGAGGAGTCGGAGACGAACCTCCACCCGGTCAAAGACGGCGGGACGATCATTCTGGCGTTGTACTCGCTCGCGAAGACCAACAATCCGTTATTTTACTTCGGTAGTCTCGGGGTTTCGGGAATCGCCGTCGGCGGACTCCTCGCGGTGTACGTCCTCTGGCGGTGGGTCCAACACGGGGTGGGTCACGAAATACTGGCGCTGGCGTCTGCGGCCGCCGTCCTCCTCGGGGTGCAGTTGCTCATGTTCGGCGTGCTCTCGGATATGCTCGTCACCTTGCATCGAGAACAGCGTCGCCGTCTCGAGCAGATCACTCGACAGGCCCGCGAGCGAGACGAGGAGTGAACACCAATTAGAACGGGAGCATCGACCGCACCTGCTGGATGACGCCGCCGGAGTGTTCTTTCCGGTAGGCTTCGAACGGACCGTGGAGTTCGTTTAGCAGTTCCTGTCGGGAGCGAAACTCGTTGGTCTCGACTTCGGCGAGCATTTCCCCGAGCGAGATTCGGCTCCCGTGGACGTTGTACGGAATCCGCTCGTGGCCGAGTTCCGCGTCGACGTCGTCTCTGGTCGCCGGAAAGGAGAGATCGGACTCTTTCAGGCGTGCGTCGACCGCCGCGATACCGAACTCGATGCTTTCCGGTTCCTCGTCGTCGCCGCCCGATGGTGGCCGGACACCCATACCGTCCGCTTCGGGCCCCGATATGAAAATCGCTACGAACCGCGACGGCGTTCCGTGACTGTCGATACGCATTTGGGGCCGGCGACGGAGTACCGAATATGACCGAGTACACCACGGTCTCGATCCCGAAAGATCTGGCCGAACGCGTCGAGGAGACGATCGAAGGGACGAGCTTTCAGAGCACGAGCGATCTCGTGCGATTCCTGCTTCGGAGTATCGTCATCCAACACCAGAAACAGGGCGAACTCACGGAAGCCGAGTTCGAGGAAATTACGGAACAGCTCAGGGGGCTTGGCTACCTCGAGTGACGGTTCTCGGTGGTCGATCCGGCCAGGTTTCTCGAGGCATCGTTTTCAGCCGGCTACGCGTCGTCACAACCGCCCGACATAATGCGTCGGAACCGGTCGGCCGAGTTGTTATCCGTCTCGAGGTGGTATCCGTCGACGGAGGTCGACCGCCATGCCACACGTTCCGAACTTCCCTTCGAACGACCGCGACGAGGAGGACGATCGGCCGAGTCGAGGCATCGTCGACCGAATCATCGACGGGGGATTTCCGACGCCCTCCGGTAACTAATCCGTCGTCATCGTCTTTTCACGAGTCGCTTTCGGCTGATCGCACGTCTCATACGGTTTACTGTCGCGATGTACCGGTGAGACCGCCGCCGCCAGGTCGCGGTCTCAGGGAAATAATCGACAGTAGACCGTATCACCCGGACAACGACTGCTCGGGCGGCTCGGCGTCGATGATCTCGAGTGGTTTGCGATCACCGTTGCGGTCGAACGCCCCGAAAGAGTCCTCGTCGGTCGTCCACGGCGGGACGGCGACGAAGATCACCTGGGCGAGGTCGTCGCGTTTCGTCACCTCGAGCTCCCGGAGGGGATGGGAGGCGAACTGGCCCTGTGCCTGTCGGGCCGGCGTCGAGAGGTCGACACCGAAGACGGCGTTGACGGAGTTGCCGGGATCGGGGAGGAAGAAGTCGGTGAAGACAGGCGTCTCGGGCGGGATCCCGCCGGCTCCCTCGAGTTCTCCGGCGGGCGTCACCGAGACGCCGGTCGTCACGCGATCCGGGTCGGCGTCGCTGGCCAGGTCGAGGAGGACGTCGACGAGCGCACGCGTGATGTAGACCATACGCCCAGTAGGCGCGGCTCACAGTTAGCTGTATGCCCGGCGATCCGGGGGGTTCGAATCGGTTCACACTGCCGCCGTCCGCCAGTTGGGTCACCCGCGCACTGTGCCCGATTGTGTCACTCAATCAGTCCAACAGCCCTCACAGCAGATTCCAGATCGCTTTCGCGTAGAGTCGAGGCGCCCGGCGCTGGGCGCCGGAGAGCGCGTGATCGAGCGTCGACGTCGCGTACTCCGTGATACCGACGCCGTGTCCGACGAGGATTCGGTCGGGCGAGAACTCGCCGAGGACCTCCCGTGGCGGGAAGAACCTGCACATTGGGTGGACGCCGAGTCGTTCGTTGCCCGCCAGGAAGTACTCGGCCGTGCCGACCGATTCGGGAACGACGAGCGTGTCGTCGGTCGGGTCGTAGAGGGCGGCTTCTTGCCAGAACCGGTTATCGACGAGCGTGTGTGCCCGGATTCCGGTGTCCGAGATCTCGTTGGTAAATCTGGCGACCGGGGCGTCGATCTCCTCGGTGACGCCTTCGAACCACCGCGGGAGGTAAACCGGAACACCGTGTCGGTTCGCGATCGATTCGGCGTCGCGTTTGTGCCGGTCGAGCAAGACGACGACGCCGGCGACGACGCCGAACTCCCCCAGAAACTCGTCCAGTCCGTCCGCGTCGACTGGGTCGACGAGCCAGAGTCCGCCGTCGATCTCGAGGGCGTGGCTCGCCCGCTCCATCCGTTCGTCGGGGTGAGCGATCCAGCCGACGCCGCCGTCGTATCGATCGATCACCCTGAAGTCCGTCGCCCGCTCGTCGACGCGAAACGCCATATCTGTGGGATACGGACCGTCGAAGTATAAACGTAGGACACGTGCGCCGACTCCTCGAAATATCGGCGGCCGGTGACGATCGACGGACCGATTCGGCGGTTTCACTCGGGCGAAGACACGGTCAGCGGCCAACGTCGCTCCACGGTCGACGCTTCTATGGTGACACCGCGAGTAGCCGTCGGTATGTTCACCCGACTCTCCTGGCTCGCACTCGAGGTCAAACACCTCGAGCGGGCACGGGAGTTTTACGCCGAGACGTTGGGTATGGACGTCCGCTCGCGGTGCGATCGGGAGATCGTCTTCGCGGCAGGTGAGACGGACCTCGTCTGTCGACGGCCCGACGGCTACCCCCGTGGCGGACTCCACACCCATTACGCGTTCTCGATTCCGTACGACGAGTACGAGGACTGGTGGGACCGACTCGGCGGGACCTACGACCTGACGGAGTACGATTTCGGCTCCGCGAAGTCGCTGTACCTGTACGATCCGGACGGCAACTGCGTCGAACTCGGCCAGCAACGCGTCGACGGGCCGGGAATCGACGGCGTCTTCGAGGTCGTCCTCGAGGTGGAGGACCTCGATCGGTCCGAGGAGTTCTACGCCGACCTCGGCTTCGAGACGGTCGACGTCGGCGACGAGCGACGACGCGTTCGGATGAACGGGCCGATGGCGCTCGAACTCTGGGAGCCACACCTCGGCGTCGCAGACGCCCGTGGCGGGGTCCACGTCGATCTGGGATTCGAAGCCGACCAACCGACTCGCGTTCTCGAGATTGTGGGCGATCGCGTCAGATCGATCGACGCCGGGGCCGACGACGCGGTCGTCGTTCGCGACCCCGATGGCCACGTCGTCACCGTTCGATCCTGACCTCCTCGAGCCGGCGTGGCGGCTACGAGCGAGATTTCGTGCAGACTGTGTGGGGACTGCGAACTCGTGGGACCGACTGCGAACGTGGTCAGGTTTTACAGTGGGGCGAGCTGATCCGGTCTCTCAGGAGAGTCGTTCGGTGTTGACGTCGACGCCCGGCGGCGTCACGAGGAGAAATCCGCGGAAGTGAACGAGGTTGCCGCCCGATTCCCTGACGTCCCGTGCGAAGCCGGCGGCGAGTTCGTTGACGTCGCCGTCGACACACAGCATCAAGACGTTCCCCTTCGAGATCGCCTCGAGCCACTCGTCGTCCGAAGTTTCCCCGTCGAGAACGCCGAGAACGATGCTTCCCTCGATCTCGAGTTCCTCGTCGATGTGCTCCTCGACCGTCCGGAGGTCGAGGTCGAAATCGCTCATACAGGCTGTCTCGAAGCGCGGTGGCAAAAACGTTCCTCTGTTCGACCCCGACGCGCTCAATCGCTCGGGAACTCCTTTCTGAACCCCCTGAACTCCGTGTGGTGTGCCTCCTCGTCGGCGAGAATGCTGACCGCGACGTCCTCGGTGACGGGGTCGTTCGCACCGTCGGCCGCGTCCGCGAGCGAGCGGTACGTGTCGATCGCCTCGTCTTCCGCCTCGAGGACACCGTCGATGACCGACCGGACGTCGGTCGTGTCTTCGGGCGGTTGCAGGCTCGACTGGGTCGCCTCGAACGCTTCGGAGCCCGGCGGCGACTCGTCCAGTTGTTTCAGGCGTTCGCCGAGCATCTTCGCGTGATCGAGTTCCTCCTGTACGTCCGCCTCGAGGCTCTCTTTGACCTCCTCGGCGTGGATGCCGTCCAGAACGATCGCGTTCGTCAGGTAGTTCATCACGGTCTCGAGTTCGTCCACGTACGCCTCCGTGAGGAGGGCGGTGATCTCGTCGGTCGTCATGCCGTGGCGGTCTACCACGGCGAGGGATAAAACGCTGACACGCGATCGCGGCCAAACCCAAACGCGTCAGCGCGGACGGGCCGGTCGGCGTCCAATGCTCGAACGGTCTCGAAATCGGAGTCGGAACCGAGACGGTGATCCGAATCGATACCGGGGAACGGAACACACTCTTACCCGATCCGTCCCAACCGAGGCACATGAGAGACCTCGACGAGACTGATCTCGAGATCCTCGAGTTGCTCACGGAGAACGCTCGACGGCCATACAAGGAGATCGCCGACAACGTGGGGCTGACGCCGCCTGCCGTCTCCGATCGCATCTCCCGACTCGAGGAACAGGGGATCATCCAGGGGTTTACGATCGACGTCGATCGGGAGAAACTCCGCGGCGAGACCGCGGTTTTGATCGAACTCGATCCCGTTCCGACGGCCGTCGACGACGTCTACGCCGCGGTCACGGATCTCGAGGAGATCGAAGGCGTCTTCGAGGGAGTCGACGGGAGCATCGTCGTCCACGCGACGCTTCCGGATTCGAACGTCCGTTCGTGGCTCGCGTCCGGTTTGAACCTCGAATCCGTCCGGAACTACGACGTCACGGTGCTCGCCAGATCCGACCGAATCGTCGGCGTCTCGGCGACCGGGTTCGGTCTCGAGTGTGTCGTCTGCGGGAAGGAGATCGTCGACGGCGGCGTCACGGCGACGGTCGGTGGCGAGCTCAAGACGTTCTGTTGTCCCTCCTGTGAGGATCGATACGTCAGCCGGTACGAAACCCACCGCGATGCCCTCGAGTAACGTGGTGTTCGATCACCCACTATTCGTGGGCAGAATTGGACGTTCGAACATCCACTTGCCCGAGGTAGTGTTGTGGCTGACCGACCGTCCAGTCGCGAGCGCGCGCCGACGCGTCCGAATCCGTTTCGGCGGCCGACCGGCCGAATAATACGCTCGAGCGGCGGTCGATGCCGCCGCCGGCCGGCATTGGGCTGGTATGATACTAGGTAATACGCTCTGTATTAGGTCGTTGATGTCGTGCGGTTTTCGACGCGGAGGTTCACTGTGCGGTGGCCTAGCACGACGCTAGCCGGCCGAAACAGCGGTAGTTTTATATATATCGTCGCGCCTCGAATCGGATACAATGTCTTCACAAGACAGCTCATCCTCTGATACCAGTCAGGGGGGTCGAGTTCTTCCAGGGCACGTTAGATTCCACTGACGAAATAGAGTCAGCACGTGTCTTCGATACCACGCTCCGGGACGGCGAGCAGTCTCCCGGAACGTCGTTCTCGTACGACGACAAACGGCAGATCGCCGCGATTCTGGACGAGATGGGGACTCACGTCATAGAGGCGGGTTTCCCGGTCAACTCCGACGCGGAGTTCGAAGCCGTCCGTGATATCGCATCCTCGACGTCGACGACGACGTGCGGGTTAGCCCGCGTCGTCGACAAGGACATCGAAGCGGCGCTTTCTTCCGGCGTCGAGATGGTACACACGTTCGTCAGTACCAGCGACGTCCAGATCGAGGATTCGATGCACGCGACGAGAGACGAAGTTGTACAGCGCGCAGTCGAGTCGGTCGAGAGAATCGTCGATGCGGGAGCGATCTGCATGTTCTCGCCGATGGACGCGACGCGAACCGACGAGCAGTTCCTGATCGACGTGATCGAGGCGGTCACCGAGGCAGGAGTCGACTGGATCAACATTCCGGACACCTGTGGCGTCGCCACGCCGGGTCGGTTCCGAGCGATGATCGAGAAGGTCTGTGCTCACACCGACGCCCGAATCGACGTCCACACCCACGACGACTTCGGGCTGGCTACCGCGAACGCCTTAGCCGGCATCGAGGCGGGCGCCGACCAGGCGCAGGTGTCGGTCAACTCGATCGGCGAACGTGCGGGTAACGCCGCCTACGAGGAGTTCGTGATGTCCGTCGAATCGCTCTATCAGTGTGATACTGGGATCGATACGACGCGTATCGTCGAACTCTCGGAGGTCGTCGAGGAGAAAAGCGGGATGCCGACGCCGGGCAACAAACCCATCGTCGGCGACAACGCCTTCTCCCACGAGAGCGGCATCCACGCCGCCGGCGTCATCGAAAACTCCGACACGTTCGAACCCGGCGTGATGACCCCGGAGATGGTCGGTGCCGAGCGCCGATTGGTCATGGGCAAACACACCGGGACCCACTCGGTTCGGGAACGGCTCGTCGAGTGTGGGTTCGAACCAACCGACGAGGAGATCCGAGCGGTAACCCGTCGAGTCAAAGATTACGGGGCGGAGAAGCGTCGAGTCACGGTCGACGACTTGGAGCGCTTCGCCGAAGAGGCCGGCGTCGAACGCCGCCAGAGCCAGGAGGAGGTGCGCGTCTAAGGGATGACCTCCCCGCTTGCCACCGTTCGCGAGCGCCGGCTACGGCGCCCCGGACCACGCGGAGTGACTCACAACAGTTATGTCCCTCGGCGTGACTACGTCAGTAATGATGACTCGAGGCGCTTGCCAGTCCGTTCGCACGGTCGGCACCAGCGCGCTCGCTCCAATTCGTATTGTAGGGGCGGCCTAGCCCCTTCACTCTTACTCCGTCGTTCCGGTTTCAGGTCCGCACCGTTTTCGAAGCGACCACGCAGACAGCAGATGACAACACACTCACAACCGAAACCAACGGATCGCCGCACAGCGGCGGGAGATAATCGATGAGCGAACGCGCCTCACCGGTCACACAAACCGAAGAACAACACCACCCCGACGAACAGCACGACGAACACGAGTCGACGGCCGACTCGGCGGACGACGCGGACGATAGTGGTTCCAAAACGCCGTCCGAGTCGCCTCCAACGCCCGTCACGACGGGTGCCGAATCGGTCGTCCGCGCCCTCGAGAACGCGGGCGTCGAGTACGCCTTCGGCGTGCAAGGCGGTGCGATCATGCCCGTCTACGACGCCCTCTACGATTCCGAGATCTACCACGTGACGATGGCCCACGAACAGGGCGCATCCCACGCGGCCGACGCCTACGGCATCGTCTCCGGCGAGCCGGGGATCTGCCTTGCGACGTCGGGTCCGGGTGCGACCAACCTCGTCACGGGCATCGCAGACGCCGACATGGATTCGGATCCGATGGTCGCCCTGACGGGACAGGTCGCGACCGACTTCGTCGGCAACGACGCGTTCCAGGAGACCGACACCATCGGCGTCACGACGCCGGTAACGAAGGACAACACCTTCTCGTCTGACCCCGATCGAGTCGGTAGCGACGTCAGCGAAGCGTTCGCGCTCGCCCGCGAGGGTCGACCCGGTCCAACCCTGGTCGACTTACCCAAGGACGTCACGAACGCCGAGACCGATAGCGAGCCCGACGAGCCGCGCGTGCCCGACACGTACGAGGTTCAACAACGGGCCGACCCCGAGATCGTCGCCGCGGCGGCCGAACGGATCGAGAACGCGAACCGTCCCGCGATGCTGTTCGGCGGCGGCGTCATCAAAGGCGACGCCACCGACGTCTGTCGCGAGTTCGCGATCGAACACGATATCCCGGTCATCACGACGATGCCCGCGATCGGTTCGTTCCCGGAAGACCACGAACTCGCCATGGAGATGGCGGGGATGCACGGCACCGGCTACGCCAACATGGCGATCACTCACTGCGATACGTTGATCGCCGTTGGCACCCGATTCGACGACCGCCTCACCGGCGGTATCGAGACGTTCGCGCCCGACGCGGAGGTCATCCACGTCGACATCGATCCCGCCGAAATCTCGAAGAATATCCGGGCGGATTACCCGCTGGTCGGCGATGCGGGAACCGTCGTCGAGCAACTGGCAGACGCCGTCGACGCCACGCCGGAGGCGACGAAGTGGCGAGCCCAGTGCCAGCAGTGGAAATCCGACTACTCGATGGCCTACGACGCCCCCGAAGACGAGCCGGTCCGACCCGAGTTCGTCGTCGAGGCGTTAGACGAAGCCACGAGCGACCGCGCGGTCGTGACGACTGGCGTCGGCCAACACCAGATGTGGGCCTGCCAGTACTGGACCTACACCGAGCCCCGGACCTGGGTCTCGAGTCACGGCCTCGGCGCGATGGGCTACGGCCTGCCGGCGGCCGTCGGCGCGCGCCTCGCCGCCGACGACGACCAGGAGGTCGTCTGCATCGACGGCGACGGCTCGTTCCTGATGACGCTTCAGGAACTGTCCGTGGCCGTCCGCGAGAACCTCGATATCACGGTCGTCGTGCTCAACAACGAGTACATCGGCATGGTCCGACAGTGGCAGGACGCCTTCTTCGAGGGACGTCACTCGGCCTCCGAGTACGGCTGGATGCCCGAGTTCGACAAGCTCGCCGAAGCGTTCGGTGCCAAGGGCTTTCGCATCGACGACTACGACGACGTCGCCGACGCGATCGACGGCGCGCTCGCCTACGACGGCCCAGCCGTCATCGACGCACACATCGATCCGCAGGCGAACGTCTACCCGATGGTTCCCGCCGGCGGCGACAACGGTCAGTTCGCGCTGACGGAGGACCAACTATGAGTCCGAAACGGGGACTCGAGGGGCCGCCGCCGGAGGAGCGCCCGACGCCCGACGGCCGGCGCAACAAGCAGGGGATCCGCATCGACCCCGAGGTCGAGGCGACCCACGACCCCCGACGCACCGTCATCTCCGCGTTAGTCGAACACGAACCGGGCGTGCTCGCGGAAGTCTCGGGGCTGTTCTCGAGACGGCAGTTCAACATCGAGAGCCTCACTGTCGGTCCGACGACCGACGACGACCGCGCACGGATCACGATGGTCGTCGAGGAACCCGACCCGGGGATCGACCAGATCAAAAAACAGGTCCGGAAGCTGGTGCCGGTGATCTCCGTGCGGGAACTCGCACCCGACGCGATGCGCCGGGAACTCGCGCTCGTGAAAGTCGACGCCGAGCGGCCCGACCAGGTCGCCGCCGTCGCGGACATGTACGGCGCAAAGACCGTCGACTCGAGTCCGGAGACGGCGACGTTCGAAGTCACCGGCGCCCGCCAGAAGATCGACGCCGCGATCGAGACCTTCGGCCAGTTCGGCATCCGGGAGATCTCCCGGACCGGAACGACGGCGCTCGCCCGCGGTACCGACGAGACGGCCGGCGCGACGCCGGCCACCGAGGTATCGGCCGCCGAGACGGCGAACCAAGAGCAAACCTACACGCAGACACATACCGATGACTGACGAATTCACTACCGAGATCTACTACGACGGCGACGTCGACGAATCGTACCTCACAAACACCACGGTTGCCGTCCTCGGCTACGGAAGCCAGGGCCACGCACACGCACTCAACCTTCACGAAAGCGGCGTCGACGTGGTCGTCGGCCTCCGCGAGGACTCCTCGTCGCGCGCGGCGGCCGAGGAAGACGGCCTCGAGGTGGCGACCCCGGTCGAAGCCGCGGCACAGGCCGAAGTCGTCTCCGTGCTGGTCCCCGATACGGTCCAGCCGGCGGTCTACGAGCAGATCGAACCCGAACTCGAGGAGGGGAACACGCTCCAGTTCGCTCACGGCTTTAACATCCACTACAACCAGATCCAGCCGCCCGAACACGTCGACGTGACGATGATCGCGCCGAAGTCGCCGGGCCACCTCGTCCGACGAAACTACGAGAACGACGAGGGGACGCCGGGACTGCTCGCGATCTACCAGGACTACACCGGGGACGCGAAAGAGCGCGCGCTGGCCTACGGGAAGGGGATCGGCTGTACCCGCGCCGGCGTCGTCGAGACGACGTTCCGGGAGGAGACCGAGACCGACATCTTCGGCGAGCAGGCCGTCCTCTGTGGTGGCATCGCCGAACTCATCAAGGTCGGTTACGAGACGCTCATCGACGCGGGCTACAGCCCCGAGATGGCCTACTTCGAGTGCATGAACGAAATGAAGCTCATCGTCGACCTCATGTACGAGGGCGGACTCGGCGCGATGTGGGATTCGGTTTCGGACACCGCCGAGTACGGCGGCCTCACCCGCGGCGACGACGTGATCGACGACCACGTCCGTGAGAACATGGAGGAGGTACTCGAGCAGGTTCAAAACGGCGAGTTCGCGACCGAGTGGATCGCCGAGAACCAGGCCAACCGGCCGGTGTACACCCAGCTCAACCAGGCCGAGAAAGACCACGAGATCGAGGAAGTCGGCGCGCGACTTCGCGCGCTGTTCGCCTGGGAAGAAGGCGAACAGGAGGCGGAATCGGAAGACGAACGTACACGCGTGAAAGCGAACGAGTGAGACGAACACGATGACACGAGAGACGGATACGAATCGCGAGACGATGGCCGACGTCAGTCACACTAACCCCAACACCGGGGAGACGGCAGGCCACCTGTTCACCCGCGGTCCGGTCGTCGCCGCTGACGGCGGCCGACCGGACGCGGAAACCGAGGAGGACGAACGAACGATGGCAAGCGTCGATCACACGCCGCCACACGACGCGGAGAACGCGAATCGCGTCTTCGAACGCGGGAAACGACCCGCTGGAGGCGACGAATGAGCGAGGGGACGCTGTACGACAAGGTCTGGGAGGAACACAAGGTAACCGAGTTGCCGACCGGCCAGGACCAGCTGTTCGTCGGCCTTCACCTCATTCACGAGGTGACCAGCCCGCAGGCGTTCGGGATGTTAGAAGAACGTGACCTCGAGGTCGCCTACCCCGAACTCACCCACGCGACGGTCGATCACATCATCCCGACGGCCGATCAGTCCCGCCCCTACGAGGAGGACGCGGCCGAGGAGATGATGAGCGAACTCGAGGAGAACGTCCGCGAGGCGGGAATCGAGTTTTCGGACCCGAACAGCGGGGATCAGGGGATCGTCCACGTCGTCGGCCCGGAACAGGGACTCACCCAGCCCGGCAAGACGATCGTCTGTGGCGACTCCCACACCTCGACTCACGGCGCCTTCGGCGCGCTCGCATTCGGGATCGGCACCAGCCAGATCCGGGACGTGCTCGCGACCGGAACGCTCGCCTTCGAGAAGCAGAAGGTTCGCAAGATCGAGGTCGACGGCGAACTCGGCGACGGCGTCGAAGCGAAAGACGTCATCTTAGAGATCATCCGCCGACTCGGCACCGAGGGCGGCGTCGGCTACGTCTACGAGTACGCCGGATCCGCCATCGAGAGCCTCGGCATGGAAGGCCGGATGTCGATCTGTAACATGTCGATCGAAGGCGGCGCCCGCGCGGGTTACGTCAACCCCGACGAGACCACCTACGAGTGGCTCGAGGAGACCGATTACTTCCAGGAGAACCCCGAGACGTTCGAGGAACTCAAACCCTACTGGGAGTCGATCCGCTCGGACGAGACGGCGGAGTACGACGACGTCGTCACGATCGACGCCGACGAACTCGAGCCCGTCGTCACCTGGGGGACGACTCCCGGACAGGGAGTCGGCATCACGGAGCCGATTCCGGCGCCGGAAGACCTCCCCGAGGACAAACAGGACACCGCCCGACGCGCCCAGGAGCACATGCGCGTCGAGCCCGGTGAGACGATGGAGGGCTACGAAGTGGACGTCACGTTCCTCGGCTCCTGTACGAACGCCCGCCTGCCCGACCTTCGTCGGGCGGCGGAGATCGTCGAGGGCCGTCAGGTACACGACGACGTCCGCGCACTCGTCGTTCCTGGCAGTCAGCGCGTCCAGCGGACCGCCGAAGCGGAGGGGCTCAAAGACGTCTTCGAGGAAGCCGGATTCGAGTGGCGAAACGCCGGCTGTTCGATGTGTCTCGGCATGAACGAAGACCAACTCGAGGGCGACGAGGCGTGTGCCTCCTCTTCGAACCGCAACTTCGTCGGCCGCCAGGGCTCGAAGGACGGTCGAACCGTCCTGATGAATCCGCGGATGGTCGCCGCGGCGGCGATCGAGGGTGAAGTCACTGACGTGCGCGACCTAAAGGAGGTGCAGACCGCATGAGCGGAGACGACGTCGACATTCCCGAGGTCGACTACGTCTCCGGATCGGGTATCCCGATCCGCGGCAACGACATCGACACGGACCAGATCATCCCTGCCCGCTTTATGAAGGTCGTCACCTTCGACGGACTCGGCGAGTTCGCGTTCTTCGACGTGCGATTCGACGACGACGATACCCCAAAGGAACACCCGATGAACGAGGAGCGCTTCCAGGGCTCGTCGGTCATGGTCGTCAACAGCAACTTCGGCTGTGGCTCCTCGCGCGAACACGCTCCCCAGGCGCTGATGCGCTGGGGGATCGACGCGCTCATCGGCGAGAGCTTCGCCGAGATCTTCGCGGGCAACTGCCTCGCGCTCGGCATCCCGACCGTGACGGCCGATTCCGAGACGGTCCAGGAGATCCAAGAGTGGGTCGACGAGAATCCCGACGGCGAGATCGATATCGACGTCGCGGCCGAGACGGTCACCTACGGTGGACAGACGATCGACGTCACCGTCGACGACGCCCAGCGTAAGGCGCTCGTCGAGGGCGTCTGGGACACGACGGCGCTGATGAAGTCCAACGCTGGCGAGGTCGCCAAGTTGGCCGAGGAACTGCCGTACGTCGAGGGCTCGTCGATTCCGGAAGCCGAGTAGCCTCGTCGATTCGAATCAGTTATAGTAATAACTGAAACGATTCACACACTGATCGCCGATTCGTCTGGCGATCAGGTGGGCAATGACTTGCAGTGGCTACTGTATTCGACGTCGACGCCCCACGCGTCGTGTTCGCGTTCCGCGTCTGTCTCTTGCTCGCCGTCGTAGCCATCGGAATCGCTGAACGTACCGCTGCGCGGCTGGACGACCCGGACGCGGAGCGAGCCGTCGTCCTCGAGGTGCCAGCGGAGCGTGTCACCGTCGTCGATGCCGAGTTTCCGGCGGATGCTGGCGGGAATGTTCGCCTGATTCCCCGACACTTTGCTCTCCGAGTCGACACGCCCGCTACTCATACCGGGGGTTGCGATGGCGTCCGTTATAAATTGTAGTGTGCGCCCACACTAGCCCGACGTGGTGACTTCATTTATCCCGACGGTCGGGCACGACGTTCGTGATCCCCCACCGCCTCTCGACGGTCCGGGACGTCGATCGAATCCTCGTCGTCGACGACGGCCAGATCGTCGAAGAAGGGAGCCACGACGAGTTACTCGAGCGAGACGGCGCGTACGCCGACGTCTGGCGAGTCCAGGTGGGCGACGTCGACGCGCTTCCGGGCGAGTTCGTCTCGGAGGCCGCGGCGGTGATGCGCGACGATTGGCAGATACGCTACGGGTCCCGGCGGTCAAGATGGTCTTCGAGTGCTGCAACGACTGCCTCGTCGTCGATAAGGTAGCGGCGGCATCGAACGTCGACGAAGGGTAACGCCCGGTGGAGGACGATTGCGTCGTTGGTCACGCTGAAGCCATCAAACCGTGACCATGGAATGAGACGACGGGGGGCGAACCATCGCCCCTCTCTGTGCTGTTCTAGCCCCGCCGATGTCGCGCGATACGTGCGCTCGGTAACCATTGAGCGGACCACGAACACGGGTACAATCACGCCGGGCAAGACGGTAGTTACCGCCCTCCATCCGATTTGCCAGACGGCGAGTCCAGCGAGAAGGCAGACAACTGCGAGCGTGCCAACCACGAGCTTTAGCCGAGCGCGTTGGGGCCACCCTGTGCTCCACTCGACGGAGATGTCGGCGTCGTCTACTGTCGCGTTCGCCAGCCGGGTGCGGGCCATGAGGACGAGGTAGCTTCCCAACGACGTGGCTACAATCCCTGAGAGAAAGCCGATGAACCCAACGAGATTGGCCGCGCTGTCCGCCTGGAGGTCCGTAACGGCGAACGCGACGAAAAGGAAGAAGTGAAAGAAATAGAGACCCAGTGGGAGGACGCCGACAGCAGGGACGAGGACCGCAACCCGGGCAGAGTCAAACCACGCAACGAGTTCGCCCTGCCGGGAAACGATCCGTGTGACAGCGACGGTGAGAACTGCCCCCACTGTCCCAAGCGAGCCGAGCGCGACGGGCCAACTCGCCACCTCCAGGCGCTGTACCACGATGAGTACGAGCGCTGGTGAGATCAGCGCGGCGACGTAGAGCCCGGCCACGAGACCGAACCGCTCGTCTAGTTGCTCCGGCGTCTGGAGCGGTTCACAACTGGAGCGAACCTGCATGCGCAATTTGTTTCATTCGACTGTCCATATAGACTTCGACACGTCCGTTCTCGACGGGGTCCCAGTATGAACGGTGTCGAACCAAGAGATTTCAACAGAGCTGTTCGCTCCGGAAATGACGTCCAGCAGACCGTATGAGAAACTCCGGATTCAAGTCATCGTCTTCGGCCCCTTCCTCCGCTCGTTCTCGCGGCCGACGTCTCGTCCGCGCCTCGAGACATCGATACCCTCTTTTCGGCGTGCGGTAGAGGTAGGGGCATGACAGACGAGATCACCGTCATCCCCGGCGACGGCATCGGACAGGAAGTGACGCCAGCAGCAGTCGAGGTGCTCGAGTCCCTCGAGGTCGACTTCGCGTTCCAGGAGGCAGAGGCGGGCGACTACGTGCGGTCGGAGACCGGCGAGGCGCTTCCCGCGGACACGTACGACCTCGTGGCCTCGACGGACGCGACGCTGTTCGGTGCGGTGGGTGAGACGGCGGCGGACGTCATCCTCCCGCTTCGGGAAGCGGTCGACTCGTTCGTCAACGTCAGACCCGCGACGGTGTACCCCGGCGTCGACGCCTTGCGGCCCGAGACGGATCTCGTCTTCCTTCGCGAAAATACGGAGGGCGTCTACTCCGGTCACGAGGACCGGCTGAGCGACGACCTCTCGACGCTGACGCGCGTCGTCACGTCTTCGGCCTCCGAACGGCTGGCCGAATTTGCGTGTGACTTCGTCGAAGACAACGGCTACGACGGCTTTCACGTCGCCCACAAGGCGAACGTGATGCGCGAGACCGACGGCCGATTCCGCGATTCGATCGTCTCGGTCGCCGACGAACGGGGCGTCGAGACCGAGGAGGTGCTGATGGACGCCTTCGCGACCCACGTCTGTCTCGATCCCGGCCAGTTCGACGTCGTCGTCTGCCCGAATCTCGCCGGAGACGTTCTCTCCGATCTCGCGGCGGGCCTCGTCGGCGGCCTCGGCATGCTTCCGAGCGCCAACATCGGCCCCGAACGCGGCCTGTTCGAGCCCGTCCACGGCTCCGCGCCCGACATCGCCGGGGAAGGCGTCGCCAACCCCGCCGCGACGATCATCTCCGCGGCCATGATGCTCGAGTACCTCGGCCACGACGAGGAGGGCCAGCGCGTCCGCGACGCCGTCGAGGGCGTCCTCGAGGACGGTCCACGAACGCCGGACCTCGGTGGCGACGCCTCGACCGAGGACGTGACGAACGCGATCGTCGAGCGCCTGTAGCGGTCGTTGACGCCGGAACTCCGGCAGTCGCTGGCTTGCGTCGATCTCGAGGTGATGTTCCGACCTCGAGAACGATAGATTTCATTTATTACGCTCCGTTGATCACAGGGAGCTAATGCGATGGTACCCGCTCGCGCGCGAGGAAGCCAGGGCCCTCCTTCGGTCGAAAGGCGTCTGGTTGCTCTCGCTCGCCCTCCTCGTGTGGACGTATCGCCCCTCCTACGACGTCTGGAACGAACTCGGCCCCGACATGACGGTCGGTTTCCTCCAGTTCGCCGGCGGACTCGTGGTCCCGGTCGCCGCGGTGATCCTCGGCTACCGCGCGATCGCCGGCGAGCGCGCGTCGGGGAGTCTGAAGTTCCTCCTCGGATTACCGCTGACTCGAGGCGAGATCCTCTTGGGAAAGATCGTCGGCCGGTTGGCCGGCATCGCGGTCCCGGCGTTTCTCGCACTGGGGATCGTCACCGTCGCCGGGGTGATCCAGTACGGCCTGTTCTCGCCGCTTCGGTATCTGGCTGTCTTCGCGGTGACGGTGCTCTATCTCCTCGCGCTCGTCTCGATCGTGATCTCCGTTTCGGCGATCGTCCGTCGGACGACGACGGCCGCGGCGACACTGTTTATCGGATTCGTCTTGATCCTCGAGATCTTCTGGCAGATGTTCGTGCCGGGGATCTACTCGCGGCTCACCGGGGTCCCGGTCAACCCGTACGATCCGCCCGCGGAGGGCGGACTGTTTCTCATGGACCGGCTCTCTCCTACGGGTGCGTACAACGTCGCGACGAACGGCATTCTCGACGCCGGCAACTCCGCCTGGCACCACCCGAGCGTCATTTCGGTCCTGCAACCCGGCCGCAGTTCCAACGCCCTCGCCGTCGGGGAGGCGTTCGACCCCGGAACCGCCCCGCTGTACCTCCACGAGGCGGGCGGTATCGTTATCCTCGTCGCCTGGATCGTGATCCCGCTGTCGATCGCCTACTATCGGTTCGACGAGGGTGATCTCGCGTGAACTCCGCAAACGGTGGGGACGACGGCGCGCTCGAGCAATCGAGTCCCGAGCCGGTCGTCGAAACCGAGGGCCTCACGAAGCGCTACGGTTCGACGGCGGCCGTCGAGGACCTCTCGCTGACCGTCGAATCGGGCGAGGTCTACGGCTTCCTCGGCCCCAACGGTGCCGGCAAGTCGACGACGATCAACCTCCTGATGGACTACATCAGGCCGACCGAGGGATCGATCCGCGTGCTCGGACTGGACCCGCGTACGGACGTCGTCGACGTCCACCAGCGCGTCGGCATCCTCCCCGATGGATTCAGCGTCTACGAGAACCGGACAGCCCGCGACCACCTACGGCTGGTCATCGACACCAAGGGAGCCGACGACCACCCCGAGCAACTGTTAGAGCGCGTCGGCCTCGCCGAGGCGATCGACGACGACGCCGGGGGCTACTCTCGAGGGATGCGCCAGCGCCTCGCGCTCGCGATGGCGCTCGTGGGCGAACCCGACCTGCTGATTCTGGACGAGCCGTTCTCCGGACTCGACCCTCACGGCGTCCGCACGGTCCGCGAGATCGCCCACGAGGAGAACGAACGCGGCGCGACCGTCTTCTTCTCGAGTCACGTCCTCGGACAGGTCGAACTCGTCTGCGATCGGATGGGAATTCTCCACGAGGGCGAACTCGTCGCCGAGGGGACACTCGAGGAGTTACGCGCGGAGGCGCCGGTGACGACGGAACTCGAACTCGTCGTCGACGGTGATCCCGAGCGCGCCCGCCGGGCGGCGAGTGGCGTCTCCGGCGTCGTCGACGCGTCGGTCGCGATGGACGGTGCCGGCTCGAGTGGCGAGTCGTCGTCTGTGGAGGCCGGCCCACCGTTGGCCGACGTCGAGGGCGAACCGGCTTCCTCGGCCGGAACCGCGACCGCGACCGTCGCCGAGACGGTGGTCGTTCGCCTCGAGTCGGCCGATCGGCACGAAGACGTGATCGCCGCCGTCGAGGAGACGGGCGTGGCGGTGCGACGAGCCGATCTCGAGGCGCCTTCCGTCGAATCGATCTTCGTCGCGCAGACTGAGGAGGCGGCCGACGGAGGTGAGTTGCGATGACCGCCGAGCGCGGCGAATCGGGCGACGATCCCGCTAGGACCGACGAGGGCAGAGCCGGTGATAATCGTACCGGCGGTCGGAGACGCGGGTCGACGTTCCGTCGGCGAACCCTTCTCGGTACCGTCGCCGCGTCGACTGCGGCGCTCGCCGGCTGTATGGCCGACACGGAGTACGCTGTCGTCGGCGCCTCGAGTGACCCCCTCGAGGATGCGCCCCTCTTGTTCGACCTCGAGGTCGTCGACCCCGAAATCCGCGTCGACTCCCCCGGCGTGATCGAACTCACCGTCCAAAACGTCGACGACGGACCGATCGAACTGGTCAGCATGGGAATCCGTCCGTTCGGCGCCCTCGAGTTGCGCGCGGAGCCGGAGGGTCACCCGGGCGAGACGTGGATCAAACTTTGGAGCGACGAGTACGAGGAGAGCCCGCACGTGGACGTACGGCCGAACGGGATGCGTCTCGACGGCGAGGAGCTGGTGATGACGCTCTTTCCCGACGAGTCGTTCTCGTTCCCATACGAGATCTTCGGCGAGAATGTCACGCGAGACGGTACGTACGAGCTCTCGGGTCGGCTGGGCGACGATCACGTCGTCAGATATCGCCGTCCGGACGAGGAGAACGGCGGCGAAACCGGCAACGACGAGAGTAACGAAAACCGGGATGATGGGAACGGCGACGAGGGCGATGAGAGGGAAGACGGTGACGGAGACGAGGGGGTAGACGACGGGAGCAGATTAGACGGAGTCGGTCTCACTCCGACGACCGAGATCGAAATCGAAGCCGAAAGCCGAATCCCGTTTCGCTGATTCGACGAGGCAGAGTCAGCGAGCGGCAACCACCGTTCAGACCAGTACGTCCACCTCGTAACCCGCCTCCCGGAGATCCGCGAGGAACTCCTCGACGTGATCCGGCCCGCGCATCTCGAGGTCGATCTCGACTTCGGTGTCGCTCATCTCGACGTCGCGGGACGTCCGGTCGTGGTGGATCGCGTAGATGTTCGCCCGGTGGGCGGTGAAGATCTCGAGCAGTCGAGCCAGCGCGCCGGGCTGGTCGGTGAGGACGGTTCGGATCTTCAGGTAACGGCCGGTCTCGACGAGGCCGCGGACGATGACGTTGGTGAGCGTGTTCAGGTCGATGTTTCCGCCCGAGAGGACGGGAACGACCGTTTCGCCCTCGGCGTAGGCGAACTTCTCGAACAGCAGCGCCGCGAGCGGTACCGCGCCCGCTCCCTCGATGAGCGTCTTCGAGCGCTCGAGCAGGTAGATCGTCGCGACGGCGATCTCCGGATCGGAGACGGTGACGACCTCGTCGACGTGTTCGCGAATGTGCTCGAAGGTTCGTTCACCGATGCTCCGCGTGGCGATCCCGTCGGCGATCGTGTGAACGCCCTCGAGCGAGACGCGTTCGCCCTTCTCGAGTGAGGCCGCGGCGCTCGAGGCGCCCTCCGCCTGGACGCCGATGACGCGCGCGTCGGGGTTTCGTCCCTTGACGGCGGTGGCGATCCCGCTGATCAGGCCACCGCCGCCGATGGGGACGACGACCGTTTCGACGTCGGGACAGTCTTCGATGATCTCGAGGCCGATCGTTCCCTGGCCGGCCATCACCATCTCGTCGTCGAAGGCGTGGACGTACGTTCGTCCCTCCTCGCGTTCGATCTCGTGGGCGCGTTCTGCCGCCTCGGCGTAGTCAGTACCGTCGAGAACGACCTCGGCTCCGTAGTTGCGGGTCGCCTCGACCTTCGAGTTTGGCGCGTGTTCGGGCATGACGATCGTCGAGTCGACGCCGACCCGCGTCGCCGCGAGCGCGACGCCCTGGGCGTGATTTCCCGCACTCGCCGTCACGACGCCCGCCTCCTTCTGGGACTCCGAAAGCGTCGCGATCCGGTTCGTCGCCCCGCGGATCTTGAACGCGCCGGTCCGCTGAAACGTCTCCAGTTTGAGGTGGACGTCGGCTCCGATCATCGCAGAGTAGGTGTGAGAGCGCTCGAGGGGGGTATGTCGTGAGGTTTCGCGTACCCGTTCACGGGCCTCGAGCACGTCAGCGAGTTCGAGCATGTCCTCGCGTAGTCGCCGCGGACCGTAATACCTGGGGCTGTCGCTCAGCGTGAGGAAACAGTATCGACGGACGTGACCCGTCGACTGGGTTCGACTGACAGGTCGTCGAACCCGGTATCCCGGAGTCCGTCGATACAAACCGCGCTGTCGAACGGACACCACGGTAGGGAATACAGGGATGCACGGCGTGTGACGTGCGAGTGTAGAGGGGAACGCCGAGCATATAAATCCCATCCCTCCAGAGTGAAAGTGTAACCGCAAGACTGCGCCACGGTGTTCGCCGCGTCAGACGGCCGAACGACGGCCGTCATTCGCGTCGGTGTACCATACCATTCGACCGCTCGAGTGCGGCCCGGACGCGCGCGGCGAACGACGATCCCTCGGGCCACTCGACCCGCCCAGCGACGCCCAGCCGATCCGGCCGACCGACGTACACCCGAACCGTCTGTTCGCCGTCGGCGAGAGGGACACCGACGCGGACGTAGAGACCGGTATCGACGCCCTCGTACCGGTCGAGACGCTCGAGTCCGACGTTGTCGACCTCGAGCAATCTCCCGTCGACGCTCCCGCCGGGGGCGAGCGTCGGGTATCGTCCCTCGACTCGGTGGAGCCCCTCGAGGGTCGCCGTCCCGTCGAATTCGTACCGTTCGTCGCCGAGTACCGCCTCGACGCGTTCGGGGTCGGTCAGCGTTCCGTAGACGAAGACGTACACGTCTTCGAATTCGTGACGGTGGGCCTTTCCGATTGCGCCGCTACCACAACGACCTGCCGTTCGTTCAGGCAAAATTACACAAAACACTTATCAGATCGCTCGAGTCGAGTTCGCATGAACCGTGAGTACGTGCTCGCGATCGCCGCCCTGGTCGTCGTGGCCGCCGCGCTCGCGACCTTGGCCCTCTCCGGTGCGATCGCGGACCCCGACGATCCAGAAACGGGTGCGTCGGTGGAGTCACACGCGTCCCTCCAGGAAGTAACGATCGCCGCCGACGAGGTCTCGGGTGAGACGGCCTCGCTCGCCGTCGACACCTACCTCACTGCCTACGGTGGATCAGTCGAGAACGTGACCGTCGTCCATCGGGCGACCGACACGGACACCGGCCTCGTCGAGGACACGACCGAACGCGAGGTCGGGACGCTCGAGCGCGACGCCGAGACGACGTCACAGTCGACGGTCGACGTCCCCCGTGAGGGCGGATACGAGATCGAGACGTTCGTCTACGTCGACGGTGAGCGGACCGAGTCCGCGACACACCGGGTCTCGGGGGTCGATTCCCTGACGCCCGCTTACGCCGACACCGGGCTCGAGTTCCACCGGTTCGGCGAGCACTACGGTGGCGCGTTCGAGAACGTCCCCGCCATCGAGTACTCCGTGGAGTCGACGTCGGGCGACGACGCGACGCTCGAGGTCACGAGCCATCTCACGAATACCGGCGACGACCCCACTGACTCGCTCGAACTCGAGGTGAAGGCCCGTCAGGCGGATTCGAACGTCGTCGCCGACACCGAGACCGTTCCGATCTCGGACGTCGACTCCGGCGAGACGGCGACGCCGACCGCGACGCTCGAGGTCACGGACGAGTATCGTTACTACCTCGATGCGGTCCTCTGGCTCGACGGAACGATCGTCGCAACGGACCGCGCCATGGCCGACCTCCGGCCGGAATCCGTGGTGGCAAACGAGACCGACGTCGAGAGCACGTTTTCGACGGCCGATTTCGAGGACGACGACGGGCTCGAGACGACGGAGGCTGGACCGGTCGACGACTCCCCCGACGGGGACACCGAGGCGGAGGATGTCGACGAGGTTCCCGGATTCGGCGCTTCCACGGCCGCGCTGTCGGCCGTCGTGGCGATCGCACTGATACTCACACGGAGAAAACGATGACCGATACGACCTCACAATCCGACGCTTCGATCGAATCGTCCGACAACCGTCCGCGCTCGCGAGCCGAGTCCGAATCGAACACTCGCTCGAGACTCCGCCCAGGAAACGTTCGACGATTCCTCGCCTGGTGCGCTCTCGCCGTCTGTTCGTTGCTCGCGGTCTACGCGCTGTTTCGGTTCTACGGGAGTGTGAGCGCGGCGATCGATCTCTGGGTCGAGCCCAGACACCAGCCCCTGATTCACGCCGCGTTCAACCTCGTGGTCTTGCTCTCCTCGCTCGTCGGCATCTCGTTGCTCGTCCGGGAGTTGAGCAACGGCGGCGACTAACCGCTCGGACGTGAATACGACGGATCGAACGACTCGAGACGAAAACTGATTCGGTGTCGACCTCTACCGCTCCTCGAGCGGGACGAACTCCTGATCCTCGGGTCCGGTGTAGCGGGCGCGGGGACGGATGAGCCGGTTGTCATCCTGGTACTCGAGGACGTGGGCGATCCAGCCGCCTGCGCGGCTCATCGCGAAAATCGGGGTATACATGTCGATCGGAATGCCGAGCTGGTAGTAGACGGAGCCGGAGTAGAAGTCCACGTTCGGGGCGATCCCCTTCTCCGGGAGTCCCTTCTCCTCGGTGAGGTAGCTCTCGATCGTCGTCGTGTACTCGTACCACCGGTCTTCGCCGTTTTCGGCGAGTTCCTTGCTTCGCTCCTGGAGGATTCGCGCCCGCGGGTCCTTGACGTTGTAGACGCGGTGGCCGAAGCCGGGGATTCGTCGGCCGTCCTCGATCGCCTGTTCGATCCACTCGCGGTGGTCGAGGTCGCTCTCGTCGATCTCGAACAGGAACTCCATGACGTCCTGGTTCGCACCGCCGTGAAGCGGCCCGGAGAGCGCGCCGATGCCGCCAGTGACTGCGCTGTAGATGTCGGCCATCGTCGAGCCGATCACCATCGAGGTAAACGTCGAGGCGTTCAGCCCGTGATCGGCGTGGAGAATCAGCGCCTGGTCGAACGTCTCCGCGGCGATGTCGTCGGGTTCCTCGCCGGTCAGCATGTAGAGGAAGTTCGCCGCGAGCCCCAGATCGGCGTGTGGATCGACCGGCTCTTCGCCGAGGCGATAGCGCTCGAACGCGGCCAGCGCCGTCGGGATCTTCGCAGTGATACGTCGACCCTTTCGGAGCGTGGCCTCCAGATCTGCGGGATCGGCGTCGGCTTCGGGCTCGGACGCCGAGAACATCGACACGGCCGTTCGCAGGGCCGCCATCGGCTGTTCGCCGGCGTCGGCCAGTCGCTCCATCGTCGCCAGGACGTCCTCGCTGACCGCCCGCTCCTCGTTCAGGGAGTCAGTAAACGCCTCGAGTTCGTCCTCGGCCGGGAGGTGGCCGTGCCACAACAGGTAGAGGACTTCTTCGTAGTTCGCACCGCGTGCGAGGTCTTCGATCGCATAGCCGCGATAGATCAGTCGACCTTCGTCGCCGTTAATGGAGCTGAGTTCCGATTCCGCGACGAGAACCCCCTCCAGTCCTTTCCTGAGGTCGTCAACCATACTCGCAGTTTCGCATCCCGATGGAAAAGTATTGTCGTTTGTCCGCCCTCACGGCCGAACACGTCCGATGTATGCGTTTACTCGCGTTCGCGTGAACGACTGAAAGAAACTATTCGGTGGGTAATTGAACGTTCGTCTACTCCTTTTCCGTAAGATGGATCCGTTTTCGTTATTTTTCCAGAATCCCGTCCATGAGCTTCGTCTGGGCGGCGGCTAAGTGCTCGGTGAACGTCGACCGCGCGACGCCGAGTTCGGCCGCTACGTCCGTCGCGTTCGCACCTTTCGGATACTCGAAGTAGCCCATCTCGTGGGCCGTCTCGAGGATCTCCCGTTGCCGGTCGGTCAGCGCGCCCCGATCGACGACGACTGGGTCGATCGATCCGCCGTCAGGATCTTGCGTGAGTTCCTCGACGAGGACGCCGTCGAAACGCTCGCGGAGTCCGTCGACGATCGCGGCGAGCTCCTCGAGTTCCAGCGTCCGAAACGACAGCAACAACGTCCCGCCTCGAGCGCGAACCGACGACACCGGCGCGCCAGATCCTTCGACGATCTCACACGCACAGCCGGCAGTACGTTCGCGTTCGAACCGGTACACCGTCTCGCGGTCGTTCGCCTGAACTGGGGTGAGGTCTGGGTCGGCCTCGTCCAGTATCGGTTCGCTCGCGACCGGCAACGAAAACTCCTCGACGACGCGGTCTTCGTCTTCTCTGTTGGCTCGCGTCCAGGTTACCGACTCCGCCGGTTCGTCGGTGGTTTCCGAGACGGTCGCGACCGGACAGCCCTCGGGATCGGATACGGCGACGGTCGCACGAAACCCTGTCATACGTATTCGTAGGGTTCGCCCGTGACATAACCTCCCACAGCAATTCCCATGCAGTGAAAGTACCGGCCTGAACGCCCGCCGAATTCTGCCCGCGGATTCCGCTTCGTCACGATGGTTCGCCCGTGGATTCTACTTTGCCCCGGCGGTTTTCCCGCGGGTTCCTTTCGTCTCGGTGGCGCCCCGGGATCAACACCACTCCTCGTACTGATGGACTCGAGCCGGGTTGAGCGGTTCGGGTTCTCGGTTGGTTCCGTCGTAGGCGCGTCGGTGGTCCTCGTAGCCGATCCCGATTTCGGCGTCGGCGTCGAACTCCCGCGGGAGCGTCGACTCGGCCCGACGGCGGTTCCACTCCGAAAGTCGATCGAGGGCGTCCGGAGTGGTGATTGCAGTCGACTCGAGTGTGTCGACGCCGTCCCAGACTGCTTTCCCCGTCTCGGTTCGAACCACGACGGTCGTCCACCCCTTGTCGGTGCCGACGCTCCCGACGCTGACGTCCGTCGCGGCGCCGACGAAGTCCACACACTCCTCCCAGCCGGGTTATCCGGTCGCGTCGAACGCGTCGACGTCTTCCTCGAGGAGGAGCTGAACGCGTCGTCGCCGGGAAGCTTCCCCGCGGTGACACTGTTCGGGTCGCGAAACGCCTCAGCCGGGACGTTGACCGCCCCGGGGACGTGCCCGAGTTCTTCGCGATCGCGGGTCGGCCGAACGTCGACGACGACTGACTCCCGGTGGTCTCGAGCCACGCCGGTGAGACGATCGAAAACCGTTTGCTCATAACCCTTCGTCCCTCCGCTCGAGTCTGGTTTCCTGACCGATCCGGTCCGAACGCGTATCGGAGCGGGCTGATCGCGTACTCATAGTGTACCGAAGGGGAGCCACCGTACTCCCTTTCAGCTACGCCTCGGGGTAAGCCATACCCCGGCTCCGCAACGACGACAGCGGGCCGTCAACGCCGGTAACGATGGCGGAACCTGTCGGATGAACGCGATCTATAGAGCGAGCGAAACGGATCGATTGACCCAGGATCGCTCGCGACCATCCATCAAAATACAAATGTGTCTCCGAAGGCGGCAAAATATGCGGGGAATACCGCCGCACATTTGGAGTATACTGTTCAAGATGATGACGGTTCGTTCCGCTACCCCGAACGCGAGGCGGTCAGAACGATTGGCCGAGTTTCTCGCGGCTGATCCGGATGCCGGTCGGCGTGATGATCATCTGATCGTCGCCTTTGCGGACGATGTCACCGTCGACCTCCTGGGCGACCTGTCTCAGTTCGTCGACGATGTGTTCGACCGTGCTGTCTTTGGTCCGCAGGCGCGTCACGTCGGCGATAACGATGTCGCCGTCGTAGACGGCCTCCTTGATGTCGATCGCGTCGGCCTGTCCGCCGACCTCTGCGATGTGTACTTGCATGCTCGCGCCGGCCGAGTCCGCCGCGACGTCGTCGAGGTCCAGTTCGACGTAATCCTCGGCGGTCCGCGTCTGATCACCGCCGATGATCTTGCTCATAATTCCCATTGCAAGAAGACACCGTCGCGGCGAGTATAGTTCTTACGTCAGACACAATCACGAGTGTAGACAGGTCCCAGATGCGTGAGGTGGAATCGAATTCGGAACTTGTAGAATGGGGCGTCTGTAGTCATACGCTCTTATTTACCCTCCAAATGTCTATTTCCTATGGAAATATTATTTGGAGAGACCGTCCGAGTGAGGCAATACACTACCTAAATACGAGCCTTGTTTCGATCGGGAGTTAATTGTGGCATTTACGGTAGGATATCAACATAGTTTTGCATTTTGAGATCCTATTCTGGGTACGTTGATACCTGAGCATTCAACCCGAGTGCTCGTCGTCGGTGCTGACTGCTCGTCGCTACGTCTCGGAGAGGGATTCGACGTTCGGTTCGAGCCGACAGCTGAGGCAGGACGCACCGTTCTCGCGGACGATTCGACGCCGATCGACTGTATCGTCACCCATCACGGCCGGATCGACTGCCTCGATGCGCTCGAGACGCTCCGCGAGACGAATCCCGACGTGCCGTGTATCGTCGACCTCGGGCCGGAGGATCGGTCGATCGCGGCTGAAGCGATCGACCGAGGTGCGACAGACTACCACGTCGCCAACGGATCGAGTTCGCTTCTGGCGACCCGAATTCGAACCGCCGTGGATCGCCCGCCGAGACGAACGCTCGAGCGACGAAACCGCCGACTCGAGACGCTCATCGATAACCTTCCCGGCATCGTCTACCGGTGTCGGAACGAATCCGGGTGGCCGATGGAGAGCGTCGAAGGCGAGTGCGAGCAGATCACCGGCTATCCCGCCGAGGCGTTCGAACGCGGTGACGTTTCGATGGGACACGACGTGGTTCGCCAGGACGACCGTAACAGAGTCTGGGGGAGGGTCCAGAACGCACTCGAGAGTCGAGAGCCCTACGAAGTTTCGTATCGAATCACCACTGCTGACGGAATCACTCGGTGGGTGTGGGAACGAGGACGGGGGATCTACGACGATGGGGAGCTTACGGCACTCGAGGGGTTCATCGCGGACATCACCGACCGGACTGAAGGTGAACGAGAGCGCCAGCTGAACCAGCGACGCTTCGAGGCAATCTTCGACGACCCCAAAATGTTCGTCGCGTTGCTCGACCTCGATGGGGCGTTGCTACAGGCGAATTGTGCGGCGATGGCACACGTCGACGCGGACCGATCCGCGGTCGCCGGGGAACCGTTCTGGGAGACGCCCTGGTGGACCGAAACCATCGCCGACAGGGTCGAACAGTGGGTCGAACGAGCCGCGGCCGGAGAGTACGTCGGATACGAGACGAACCTCGACCCGACGGACGGCACCAGCGCACGGGTCAGTGGAACGATCCGCCCGGTCACGAACGAAGATGACGAGCCCACTTCGCTGATCGCTACCGCACGCAACATCACGGACCAACGCGACCGCAACCGCCGACTCGAGCAAACGCGCGATCAACTCGCCGTGCTCAACCAGGTCGTCCGCCACGATCTTCGAAACCACATGCAGGTCGTCCGCGGGCGAGGCAGGTTGTTAGCCGATCACGTCGACGGTGACGGCGATCGACCTGACCACTACGGCGCGGGAACTGGCTGAAACGATGTCCGAAGACGAGACCGACTTGAAGTCGGTCTTGGTCCACCGGACGGTCACGTCCGTCGTCGAGAGCGCCCGGTCCCGGTACGCCAACGCCGAGATCACGGTCTATGGACTGGGGGGGCGACGTGACGATTCAGGCGGACGAGATGTTCGAATCCGTCGTCTACAATCTCGTTCAGAACGCCATCATCCACAGCGACAGCGAGCGCCCTGAGGTGGAAGTCTCGATCGATCGTCGGAACGACACCGTTCTCGTAACCGTCGCGGACGACGGTCCGGGTATCTCCGACCGTCGGAAGGGGGAGGTCTTCGGGCGTGGGAAGAAGGGCCTTGAGAGCCCGGGTACTGGAATGGGGCTCTATCTCGTCAGAACGCTAGTCGAGGGATACGGTGGCGACGTGTGGGTCGAAGATAAGGAGGCGGCGGGATCTGTCTTCATCGTTCGACTTCCGGTCGATGGGGCAACGGTGACGTCACGCTCGGCAAAACGCGTCGACTGATCGGTGAAACGATTCTCGGCTCCATTACGGACGACTCGGACGGTCGTCGAAACTGACCGATATTGCTCGAGTGGACGGTCCGGCGTCCGTCAGTTCCGGCGCAATCGCCGCCTGGTCGCGGCTGTGTCGGTAACTTGTCACAGCAAACTGGCTCCGTTAGCCCGAAAAGTCATAGAGGTCGTCGCCGACGTGGTGTAGCGAGTCGACGACCTTGCCCTCGTCGCCGACCATCTCCGATCCGTCGACTCGAGCACGCCCGATCGCGAGTATCTTCCCGTGAGATTCCTCGGCGATGACGACCAGATCGTCGGGGGAGACGTCGTCGGTCGCCTCCGTGATACCGGGGCGCATCACGTCGGCCCCGTCGCTGACAAACGAGATCGCACCGGTGTCGACCGTCACGACTCGGCTGTCGGGTTCGTAGGCGTTGGCTCCCCGAACGGTCAGAAACGGCTCGTCGTCGAAGTACGCGACCCGCGGGTCGCCGTCGATGAGGATCACTTCCCAGTCGGTGTCCTCGAACTCGACGCGCTCGTAGGCGTCACCCTCGGGCGAGACGCCGAGTTGCTCGGCCAGCGTCTCTTCGATGTTGGAGACGGCGTCGCTACGGAGGTGGTGTCGAGATTTCACCTGCATACCCCTTCTACCTGCTATACCCATTTAACGAATAGGTTTCCGTCGTCCCGGTCGAGACCGTTCACGTCTCGTCGAGCAGGTCCGTCGGCTTCGGACGGCGAGCGTGATCGGTCGTTGCCGATGTTCTCCGCGTGAAATTCGGGCGTGGCTATTCGTTCCCTCGAGTGGACCGATCCGTATGATTAGGACGCTCGGCGGCGAGGGAACGGATCGGATGGAGGCGTTGAGCGACGGGTTGTTCGCCATCGTGCTCACGCTGTTGGTGTTGCAATTCGACGTCCCGGACGTCGCCACCCAGGAACTTCCGGGGGCGGTCGCGGATCAGGAGACCCTATTGATCAGTTACCTGTTGAGCTTTCTCGTCGTCGGCCTCTACTGGATCATCCACCACAACCTCTTTCAGTACATCGTCGACCACGACCGGGTTCTGCTGTGGCTCAACCTTCTGTTTTTACTCTCCGTCTCGTTTCTCCCGTACCCGACGGAACTGCTTGGCCTGTACGGAACCCAGTTCGCCTGGACGCTGTACGCGGGCAACTTCGTTCTCGTCGGTCTGATGCTAACTGCGACGTGGAGCTACGCCGCCAGAGCCGGATACATCGACGACTCGATCGATCCCCGAACTGAACGCCTGGTCGCCATCCGGGGCCTGATCTCTCCGGCGGTTTTCGTGCTCTCGATCGCCGTCGCGACGGTCTACCTTCCCGTCGCGTTTTTCGTTCCGGTTCTGATCGCACCGCTCCAGCGCCTCTGGGTTCGCTACTACCACCGCGCGAACCTATCCGACGACGAACTGGCCGACGACCTGGGGTGACGTCTCCTGTTCCGACGGCTGTAGACCGGACACTCCCCCCGATTTGAACGGGCTCGAATGGGGGAAATCACTATCCCGTTCCGTCTGGTAGGTGGTCCGACCGACCCGAATGGCCCGCGAGTACGTCTTCATCAGCGACCTCCACATGGGTGGTGACGAACAGCTCTCCGCACTCGAGTTCGAGGCGGAACTCCTCTCGTTTCTCGCGGACTTAGAGGAGCGCGGCGGCGACGTCGAACTCGTCATCAACGGCGACGCGTTCGGCCTCTGGGAGTACGCCGAGGTCACCGGCTCGGAACGCCTCGAGCGGGTGATCGAGGACCACCCGCGCGTATTCGAGCAGTTTCGGGAGACCGGCGAGGTGATCGACATCACGCTCATCCCGGGCAACCACGACTACGACCTGGCTTGCTATCCCGAACACGCGGATCGACTCGCCGAGTACAACCTCTCGCTCGAGCCCGAAATCGCCATCACCCGCGAGGTGGGTGACGCCCGGATCTGGATCGAACACGGCCAGCAACACGACTCGAGCAACCGGATGCCCGACTGGGGGAATCCGGACGCGCTCCCGGTGGGTTACTTCGTCGTCCAGCGGATCGTGGCCGCCGCCGGCCGGTTTTCCGGGCGAGCGAAAGGCGACTGGCTCCGGGACATCCAGTCGGTCGCGCCGATGGAGGAGATCCCCCGCTGGCTCTTCTCGAACTACTTCTATCGGGAGATGAGCCCGTATCTGCGCGCGATCGTCGTCCCGTTGCTATTGTTTTTCAATATTACGCTGCTCTATCTCTTCGGCACCGTCCTCGAGATGATGGGGATCCTGCCGGCTCACTTTTTCACCGATAACCCGATCGTTCGCGCACTCGGCATCGCCGACGTCGTCCTCGAGGTTTTGATCGCGATCAACCTCGTCGCGATGTTCGTCCTGTTGGTGTGTGCGATCCCACTGTGGCTGTTCAGGCGCGACCTCCATCACACAGTAGAGCGGTTCGGCATCGTTCTCTCGGGCGTTCGTGTCGGTCAGGGTGACGAGCCGTTCCTGCGTGCTGCGAGGGAGGTCCTCGAGTCGAACCCGGACGTCGCGGTCTACGTCTACGGACACACCCATCGGGCATCGCTCACGCAGTGGGGCGATCGGCTCATCATAAACACCGGAACCTGGCTGAAGAAACTCCAGCGCGTCGAGACCCGCTTTTCGCGCCTGCCGGGAATCTACTCCCCCTCGTTTCGGCTGAACTACTACCGCATCTACGCCGAAGGCGACCGGATCGTCGTCGAGTACGAGGAGATCGAGACCGACGAACCGGTCGATCTGACGCGCTTTCAGCGGCTGATCGCGCGCCGACCACCGTCGCCCGAACAGATTCCCGAGCGGACGGTGATCGACCCCGACGGGGCGCTCGAGGCGCCGTCTAGGGATGCGGCCGATTCGGAGGAAACGCGATGAGGGGCACCTCCTCCGGAGTCGGTTTCGATCGAACCGGTTTCGTCCGGTCTCTGACCGAGTTCATGCCGGTTCGGATCGATCGACTGGGGAGACTGTAGCGTCTCGTGGCAGGTGTGCTAATCGCTAAATACGAGCACACCCTCCATTCTTCCATGTGGCCCTCCCGGAACCGCACTGGGACGATCACGTGTCCGGCCTGCGGAACGGAGGTTTCCCGGTCGATGACCCGAGAGTACGACAAGTACGGAGACCGGTGGGATCGGAAGAACAAGACGTTCGAACACCTCTGTAAGAGCTGTCACTCCGACCTCTGTCCCCATCCCCGGAACGAACTCGAGGAGTTGCTCGTCGAACTCGAGGCGGGCGAACGGAGCCAGGTGGTGTTTCTCTCCCGGTACACCTCGGCGGTCGAGGATCGGTACGGGACCCTCGAGGAGGAGTCGTGACGGTCGTCTAAGCCCGCTCGAGGGAGAACGACTGTCGCAGACGAATTACCGTCAGTTTCACCAGTGAAAACGGCTGTCGGAGGCGGAGCGTCGTCAGTCTCACGGAGTGAACCTTCGATCGGATGTCGATTTCACCGGGACGACGTCACAGCATTCCGTGTGAACGACTCTCGCTCGAAAGCGTTGCTTGAAGCAACCACGCCTGGCTTGAAGATCTTCACGTCACTCAATACAATGGGCACTCCTCCAGTAGTCACGTCTATGCCAAGCAGGCGGTCGACGCTGATCGGAGTTGGTGGGATCGTCGCCGGCGGTGGTGCACTCGTCGGATCGGGAGCGTTCGATACGGTGGAAGCGACCCGGACCGTCTCCGTCGAGACAGCCGACGACGCCGACGCATTTCTGGGGCTCGAGCCGGCACGTGACGCGCTCGATCTTCCCGGTGAGGACTTCGTCGAAGAGACCGACGGCACGATTCGGTTCGAACTCGGTGGCGAGGAGGAAGGCGGCCTGAATCGGAACGCACGGTCGGCCTTCGATCGTCTGTTGCTCGTAACAAACCGCGGAACCCGGGCGATTACGCGTCTCACGCTCGAGTTTACCGAAACTCCCGTCGAAGTCGATCCCGACGAGACGTTCGGATTCCCGGTTGCCGCCACGGACGGCTTCGAGATCACGTCGAATACCGGTGGGGTCGCCAACGGCGGGGACGTCCTGGAGGAGGACGTTACTCCATCCGAACTCGCGCCCGGAGACGCGGTCGTCGTCGGCCTCCGTATCGACCTTCTCGACGGTGGCGACGATGGCGACCTCCCCGTCGACGACAGTTACCTCCTGACTATCGAGGCCCACGATAGCGGGAGGACGGACGACGATCCGGAGCCGCCGGAACCAGCCGTCCTCGCCGAAACTGGTGCGACCGACATCGTTCCGCCCACTGACGGCGTTGCGCCCTTCGGCGACGATCCCGAGTACAGCGGCGCACAGTTCGACGCACTCGAGGGGGTCTCCCTGGCGGATCCGTTTACGATCGCCGTCGAAGCGCCCGAACTCGCCGGCCGGTCGGGTGAGCCAATCGCGGTGACGGCGTTTTACGACGAGTTCGACGGTCCGCCCTCCGATCGGTTGGGGCCCGCCAACGCGCTCGATTTCGACGACGACGCCATTGCAACAGTGAGCGTCGGGAGCGATGGAACGGGCGCCGATCTGGTGACGAGCATCGCGCTGGGCGGGCTCGCGGACGATGCGACGCTGATCAACGCCATCGAAACGCCGGAGGAGACGACGACGGTAGCCGTCGAAGTAGGAACGGGCGCGTCCGGGATGTCGGTCGCCGCTACCGGCGGCAGTCGAGGCTTCGAAAACGTCGAATCTGCCGGCCTCGAGGACGCGTAACTGGCGGTTCGGATGGATAGTGCTGGCCGAGCCAGCCTGCTTGCCATCCCGACACGACTTTTACACCCACGTCCGTACACCTCCACATGAGCGACGACGCACAGGCCGACGCCGGTACGGCCGAAGGGCAGGGTCCCGTCGAAATCTCGGAGGATCTCGCGCGCCACCTCGAGAACAAGCGCGAGGAACTCTTCGAGAAGTTCGAGATTCGCGACGAATTCGCCGACGAGGTGCTCGAGGAGGCCGAGGATCGTACGGAAGACGTCCAGTCGGAGATTACGGCCGAGATCGACGAACGAGAGGATTTGCGAGATTTGACGACGTGGACGACTGACCCGATCGACGCCCAGGACTTCGACGACGCGATTTCGGTCGAAGAGCGCGACGACGAGTACGTCCTCTGGGTCCACATCGCCGACGTCACCCACTACGTCCACCCCGAGTCGACGATGTGGGAGGAAGCCGTCGAACGGGGGAACACGGTGTATCTCCCCGGTTACACGATCCACATGCTCCCACCGGTGCTCGCCGAATCCGTCTGCTCGCTCGTGCCGAACGAGGAGCGCTTCGCCCACACCGTCGAGATGCACCTGGACAAGGAGACGCTCACCTACGAGACGATCGACATCTACAAGTCCGTCATCGAGTCGGACGAGCGGCTCACCTACAGCCAGGCCGAAAACCGCCTCGACGAGCCGGATGCGCCGCTTCACGAGGAGAACGTTCTCGTCCACGAACTCGCCGATCGGATGCACGAACAGCGAAAGGAAGACGGCTCGCTCGTCTTGAACCCCTCGCGTGACCGCGCCCACACGATCATCGAGGAGTGTATGCTGAAAGCGAACAAGGCGGTCACGCACGAACTGATGTGGAACCGGGGCGTCGAGGCGATGTACCGCGTCCACCCCCAGCCGAGTCCAGACGAGTGGTCGAAGGCGCTCCAGGAGATCCAGGACCTAGACGGCGTTTCGATCCCCGGGGACACGTGGGACGACCCCCGAAAAGCCGTCAACGCGACGCTCGAGGAGGCACCCGGTCGTCAACTCG
Source organism: Natrarchaeobius versutus (assembly GCF_041205745.1). Lineage (NCBI taxonomy): Archaea > Methanobacteriati > Methanobacteriota > Halobacteria > Halobacteriales > Natrialbaceae > Natrarchaeobius > Natrarchaeobius versutus. Next base: position 107,386 of record NZ_JBGFCC010000009.1, read on the forward strand.
ACAAGATCCAGTGGGCGGTGATGAAGGTGATGCCCCGCGCCCGGTACATGAACGACCCCTTCGGCGGCCACCACGCGCTGAACTTCGAGATCTACGGTCACTTCACGAGCCCCATTCGTCGGCTCAGTGATCTGATCAATCACTGGATCGTCTACCAGAACGACGTCCCCGAGAACCTGGTCGAACTCTGTGATCGCGCAAGCGACAAACAAAAAGACGCAGAGCAGTGCGAACGCGAGTACAAGACGTTCCTCCAGGAAGTCGGTCTCGACCCGATGGCGGTCAACAACCGCGGAATCGAGGTCGTCGAGGAGAGCGAGGCTGAGCGAACGCTGTGAGCGAAGCCTCGACAGTAGCGAACGGGGAGCGAAGTGACCCGCGAGCAGAGCGAAGCCGAGAAAACCCTGTAATCGAGGCTTCGGAACTAGCGAACGGGGACCGAAGCCACCCGTAAACAGACCGAAAATCGCTCTGGGCATCGACCGCACTCGGTTCCGGACCGCTCACAGCGGCTTTTCGTAGACGTATTCTTCGAGTCCGTTCCCCAGTTCGCTCTCCCTGGTTTCGACGCGTTCGAATCCCATCGATTCGTAAAACGAGACGCCAACGCGGTTGTCCGCGAGGACGGCCAGCCGGATCCGGTCGAACTGCGCTGTCAGGTCGTTCTCGAGCGAATCGAGCAACGCCGATCCGAGCCCGTGTCCCCAGACGTCGGGGTCGACGTAGATTCGTGTGAGGTATCCCACCGACGCCCTCTCGGGCCACGGGACGACGTGTGCGAATCCGACGCACCCGGTTTCGAACGCCGGCGGGGACGACTCGGGATCGGCGTCGATGACGAGAAACGTTGCGTCGTCGCGGTGGCTGGCGTCCGTAATCGACGACTCGAGGTCGGCGATCGCGTACCAGTCGTCGACGATTTCGTCGACTCGGCGGGCCTCGAGTAGGTCGTCGTACGCGGCGTGCCAGCTTCGTCGCGCCGTCTCGTGGATGGCATCCACGTCGCCGATCGTCGCCTGGCGCACGTCTCGGCTCATAGCGCGGCCTACGGTCTCCGCGATCAAAAACTCCTGCCAGGAGACGCCACCGTCGGACGGTCGCACGACGAGTCCACTCTCGCCGGCTCACTGGCCACTCGTCCTCTCGAGTTCCGCACTTGCCTCGCGGAAGAGACCGTCGAGAATCTCGGGTGTCGTCGGATGGTAGGCCCGATCCGGGAGCGCTCGGACGTCGAGTTCCATCTCGACGGCGAGTTGCATCGTCTTCGCCATTACGTCGGCGTGGAGGTGAAGACCCTGATAGCCGAGTACGGTTCCGTCCGCGGCGTCGACGACGAGCGTCGCCAGCCCCTCCGGATGGCCTTTGGTCTTGAACACGCCGTCCGAAGACGCTTCGCGGCCGACGACGATTGCCTCCCGGTCGGTGTCGACGACCGTCCGGGGCGTGTGGCCGACGCGAGCGAACGGGTAGACGCCGAGCCCGGAGAAGATCACGTGGTGGGGAACGTTGACGTACGGTCGACACGCCTCGTCGCGGTGGTGACAGAGGATATTCTCGCCGGCCGTGAACCCCTGTTCTTTGGCCACGTGGAGGATCGGTTCCCGGCCGTTTGCGTCCCCGACGACGAACACCCGGTCGTCGCTCGCCGTCTGCATCGTCGATCCCACCCATCCCGGCTCGGGCTCCAGGCAAGTCCGGTCGAGTCCCAGCCCCTCGAGATTGGCTCGCCGACCGGTAAACAGGTAGAGTTCTTCGGCTTCGACCGCGAACTCCTCGCCGTTCGTTCCGTCGTCCGCGTCCTCGCGTTCCGTTTCGCCGTCCACATTGCCGCGTTCCGTTTCGCCGTCCGCTCCGTCGCGCTCGAGAAATAGCCTGACGCCGCCGTCGTCGGCTCGCTCGAGCCGTCGCTCGCGGACGTTCGTCAGGACGTCGATCCCGAACTGCTCCCGGTAGATCTCGAGGACGGTCTCGCCGTAGCCGGTCGGAAACTCGTCGAGCGGTCGGTCGTCGTGCTCGATGACGGTGAGGTCGACGTCGCCGACCTCGCTCAAGTACGGCGCGAGTTCGAGTCCGACGTACCCAAAGCCCATGACGATGCCCGAGTCGGGAAACTCGGTCGCCTCGAGGACGTCCGCACTCGACGAAAACGAAACCTCGTCTATTCCCGGCAGGTCCGGGACGTCGAGAACCGATCCCGTCGCGATCACGACGTAATCGGGCTCGATCCGGCGACCGTCGATCGCGAGAGTCCGGTCGTCGACGAACCGGGCCGTCTCGTGGAGGAACTCGACGTTCTCGCGCTCGGCGAGGTCGTGGACGTGCTCGCGTCGGTGTTCGGCGAACCCGGAGACGTGTTCGTCCTTGCGGGCGACGATCGCTTCGGGGTCGACCTCCGGCACTCCCTCGAGCCGATCGTCGTGTCGAGCCTGGTAGCGGTGCTGGCCGGCCGAAAGAACGTCTTTCGAAGGCATACAGCCCCGAAGGATACAGAGCCCGCCACCCGGCTCTCCGTCGTCGATTAGCGTCAACTCGAGGTCGGCTTCGATCTCGGCTTCGCGTGCGAGCAGTTCGTCGGCGGCGGCGACGCCGGCGCTCCCGTACGCGCCGACGACGGCTACGTGTACCATACCGTGGCTTCGGCGCGGGCGTAAAAAGGCGTTCGCGCCGTCGTGAGCGAGCGACGCACGAACGCTTCGGGGTGGGCGAGAAGTTACCTGGAGACCTCTTCGGCACCCGTCGAGACGACCGCTTCGACTTCCTCCTCGGAGACGAGCGCGACGTCGCCGGGGATCGTCCGCTTGAGCGCCGCCGTCGCCGCGGCGTACTCGAGGGCGGTCGGAACGTCGTCGCCCGCGAGTCGGCGTGCGATGAACGCGCCGGTGAACGCATCGCCGGTGCCGATTTTCGAGACCGTGTCGGTCTCGTAGGCCTCTTGTTCGTGAACGACGCTGTCGTGCCACCCGATCGCACCCTCGGAGCCACGGGTGACGACGACGGTCTCGAAGTCGTACTGGGAGCCGAGTTTGTGTGCGAGCTGTCGTGGATCGCCCTCGAAGCCGAGTACCGCGCGTGCGTCTCGAGCCGCGATTACGAGCACGTCGATTCCCGGGAAGAACTTGGTCAGCGTCTCGTTTGCCTCCTCGGTCGACCAGAGCTTCTGCCGGTAGTTGAAGTCGAACGCGGTCGTCGTTCCGCCCTGTCTGGCCGCCTTGAGCATGCTCGCGGTCGTATCCCGGAGCGTCGAGGAGAGCGCGGGGGTGATACCCGTCGTGAAGAACACGCGTGCGTTCTGGATCCGATCGACGTCGAACTCTCGAGCCTCCGCGGTCGCGATCGCGGTGTCGTCTCTGTCGTAGATCACCTTGGTGCCGCGTGGCTTTCCGGCGCGCTCGATGTAGTACGTTCCCTGTCTCCCGCGGTGGCTCCAGGCGATATCCGTCTCGATGCCGTACCCCCGAAGTTCGCTGACGACGCGTTTACCAAGCGGGGACTCCGGGACTTTCGAGAGCCACGTCGATGGGGTGCCAAGACGCTGTGCCGCCACTGCGACGTTGCTCTCCGCGCCACCCGCGAGCACCTCGAACTCACGCACATCCTCGAGTCGTTCGCCGTTTGGCGGCGAGAGCCGAAGCATCGTCTCGCCGAACGTGACCAGATCACTCACCGTTCGGCCCTCCCGGTCCGCGTCTCGTCCGTGTCGTGATCATACGTCGGTCAACGGATGGCCGAAGTATAAGTTATGTCATTGTTCGAGCGTTGGATAACGGAATTCATCAATTTGGTCAACGCATCCGTTCTCGACAGAAGGTGAGAAATAAATAGGGTCGTGAGCGGAGGATCTCGCCGATCCGATGCGACACTCACCCTCCCAGCGAAACTGTGAGACGTCGATTCGCCCCATCGCGGTCGACCTCGACCGGGACGTCGAACGCCTCGAGTAGCTCACAGGAGGACGCGACGTGGTCGGTCATCGTCGGAACGTGTAGCTCCCCGCCGGCGAGGGCGAGCGTCGCCAACAGCTGATCGGCGAGATGACGATCGACCGGTGCCGTCCCACCGAGAAACTCGATCGCCGCGTCGGCCGCTTGCGCACCGACGCGCTCGGCCGGCGTTCCGCGTTCGCCGAGCGCGGTGAATCCTGACACACCGGTCTCGTGATCGATCCGAATCACGACTGCCGATCCCGGCGAATCGCTCGCGGCCGTCGTTTCCCGCCGCTCGAGCGGCGTCGGGCTGTCACTGTCCGAAGCCCTCGCGGCGCAGAACTCGTCCGTAACCGACGAGAGCCGTTCCAGCGCCCCCTCGACCTGCCGGGACGCGACGTCGCTGTCGGCGAGCGCGGCGGCCTCGGTCGAATAGAGACGAATCCCCTCGAGTTGGCCGCGCTCGGTCAGATCGAGTGGGTCGAACCGCGACGGAGCCAGGTGGAGCGTCGCCCGGCCACCGCCGTCGGGGTAGAACCCCCGTCGATCGATCTCACAGGCGGCGACGAGTCCGAACCGTCTGAGAAGGGGAAGTTTCACCAACCCGAAGTACTCGATCGGCGGCGACCACTTCACGTCCGTTCCGCCGGTCGCCGTGACCGAAAGCGGTGATTCGAGGACGGCCGCGAGCGGGACCAACGCGTCGAACAGCAACGTCACGCTTCCCGCCGTGCCGATGTCGACGCGGTACCGACCGCCCTCGAGGCGGTTCCGACCTCGACCGTACGAGTGTAACTCGCCGCCCTCTTGGAGCCCTGGATCGAACTCGACCGACTCGGAGCCCAGCTCGGCCCCCGACGTCTCGGCGTCACAGACGTCGGCTATCGTCTCGAGGACGGCGAGATGTTGGTGGGCGAGACCGGGATCCGGTCGGTCGCCACGGACGTTCTCGACGCGGATTGGATCGCCGAAGGCGACCGACAGTCCGAGTGCCGTTCGAAGGAACTGGCCGCCGGCGTCCGATCCATCGAGTTCGTGAACGATCCTCACGGTCTTGGGTACGCACCCGGCTCACCTACCGTTACTGATCCGGTCTGGCGTGGCGACCGGGGACGCCAGGAACATTAATGGTGTTTCACAATAAAGTGAATGACGGTCCCGGAGGAAGGTACGTCTCGGCGGGACTTCGGGACACGTCGTTCGATATCACGGTCGACGCTTCCGCTGTGATCGGTCAGAGGCACGCGATCGGTACCGGACCCCTGCGGTACCGGTCGATCACGACGTTCATACCTCGCTTTTCCAGAGAAACCGACTTCCGTAGTTCTCACAGGCGTCGTCTCGTGGCCTACCCGTGTCCCGGATAGTCGCGTTCGAACCGCCGTTCGATCTCCTCGCCGTCGATCCGGACGATCACCGGTCTCCCGTGTGGACAGGAGTAGGGGTTCTCACAGCCGTCGAGTGCCGCGAGCAAGTCGACGACCGACCCCTCCGTGAGCGACGTGTTTCCGGTGATCGACGGATAACACGCCAGATCGCCGAGGAACTCGTCCGCGAGCGCGTCGACGGTCTCCGCCCCTGCCTCGCGGTCACCCTCGACGAACGACGTCAGGACGTCCCGCAGGTGTTCGGGCTCGAGCGTCTCCTCGAGCACCGCGGGGACGGTCGTCACTGCCACCGTCCGATCGCCGACTCGGTCAGCGTAAAAGCCCAGCCGGGCCAGTGCGTCGCGGTACGCCGAGAACGCCTCGGCTTCGGCCGCCGTCAACTCGAGTTCGACCGGCGACGCGAGCGCCTGTGCGGGCGGATCGTCCGCGAACGCGTCGCGGAGGCGCTCGTAGTTCACGCGCTCGTCGGCGGCGTGTTGATCGATCAACGCGAGGCCGTCGGGGGTCTCGCAGACGACGTACGTCTCCCGGAGTTGCCCGAGCACGCGAAGCGGTGGCAACGCATCGTACTCGGTTACCTCGCCCGTCGCCGGCGTCCCCTCGAGCGTTTGCTGGTCGGTCGCGACGGCGAACTTTCGATCGGGATCGAGATTCGCCGAATCGACGCGGTCCGTTCCCGCGGCAGGATCGTCGTGAGTTCCCGATCGTGGCTTCGTCCCCGAGTCGGCGCTCCTCCTTTCTCCGACGTTCGCGCTCTTCGATTCGTCTCCCGCACTCGGTGTCGAGCCGGTGCCGGCGCTCGAGTCGACCGCGTTCTCCCCCGATTCGGTCTCGGTACTCGGCGGCGACGGTGGACCGTCGGCGGATTTCGACGCGTCGTCCGTGTCGGCGTTCGACGCCCTCGAGGCGTTCGCCCGGCGTGTCTGGGGTGGCTCGCTCGCACTCGTCCTCCGGTCTGATTCGCTCGAGGTGGGTCCCGCCGACGCCGATACCTCCTCCGTACTCGCCTCGGCCGACGTGTCGTCCGGCTCGTCATCCGGATCGATCGCGTTCTCCGGTGTGACGCTCGTCTCCGCCGGCGCCGACCGGCCTCTCGGCGCCCGCGACCGGAGCATTCCGTGTTCGAGAAGCGCCGACTCGACTGCGGCGTCGACCTGTCGGCGCACTGCATCGTCGTCGTCGAATCGTACCTCCCGCTTGCGCGGGTGGACGTTCACGTCGACCGCCTCGCCGGGCACCTCGAGAAAGCAGACGGCGAAGGGGTATCGGTCGCCGCCGAGTTGGGTCCCGTAGGCGCCCATGATCCCCTCGCGGATCGCGTCGGCCGTCACCGCGCGGCCGTTGACGTAGGTCGCGAGATACTCACGGCTCGAGCGGTTCGTCTCGGGGTGGGAGACGAGCCCCGTGAGCGACTCGAGCGGACCCGGCGGTACGTCGTCTGCGTCGGCGTCGACGGGGATCATCGCCGAGGCGACCTCCCGGCCGTAGACGGCGAGCACCGCGGCCTGCAGGTCGCCCTGGCCGGTCGTCGAGAACACCTCCCGGCCGTCGTGGGTGAGCGAAACGGCCACGTCGGGGTTCGCGAGCGCGTAGCGCGTGACGACGCGATTGACGTGGGCGAACTCCGTCGCCGTCGTCTTGAGGAACTTCCGACGGGCCGGCGTGTTGTAGAAGAGATCTTCGACCTCGACGACCGTTCCCACCGGACAGCCCGTCGGTTCGACCGAGGTTACTTCGCCGCCTTCGTAGACGAGTTCGGTTCCGACGTCGGCCTCGCCTCCATCCCCCGTCTCCGAGTCCGCCCGCGGGCGCGATCGGATCGTCGTCCGCGAAACCGACCCGATCGTGTGCAGGGCCTCTCCCCGGAATCCGAGGGTCGCGACGCCCGACTCGAGGTCCTCGAGGCCGTCGATCTTGCTCGTCGTGTGCTGGCGGACGGCGGCCTGCAGATCCGCCTCGCTCATCCCGCGGCCGTCGTCGGTCACCCGGATGAGTTCGGTACCACCCTCCTCGACGGTGACGTCGACGCTCGAGGCGTCCGCATCGAGGCTGTTCTCGACGAGTTCCTTGACGGCGCTCGCCGGCCGCTCGACGACCTCGCCGGCGGCGATCCGGGCGACGGTGTCGTCGTCGAGCCTGAGGATCTCGGTCTCGTCGCCGCTCGGTGACGTCCCGTCGCTCATCCGTCCTCGCTCCCGATCGATTTCGCCCGGACGTACTCGAACGACGAACCTCGCTCGTCGAACTGCGCTCCGTCCCCGTTCATACTGGGTGTGGGTTGCGCTCGAGCGTCAATAGGTGTTACGTGCACGAGGGCCCTGCGGGATTTCAGACCTCGAGCAGGTCGTCGACTGCACTCCCGATCCGTTCAGTCCCGTCCTCGGGGACCTCGACCAGCGGCGGCCGCACGGCGGTGGATGGGATCGTCTCCCGATGAACGAGCGCGGCCTTCGTCGCCGGCGCGAAGCCGTACTCGCCGCAAGCCACGAATAGCTCGGCGACGGCGTCCTGTAACTCTCGGCCGCGTTCCTCGTCGGCCACCTCGTACAGTTCGGCGTATGCCGCGGGAGCGACGTTCGAGAGGGCGTTCACCCCGCCGTCGGCGCCCATCCGGAGCGCCGGGACGAGGAGCGCGTCGTATCCCTGCAGGACGAGAAACTCCTCGGGCGTCCCCCGGATCGCTTCCAGGTGGTACTCGAGGTCGCCGCCCGAGTCCTTCAGCCCGATCACGTTCTCGTGGTCCGCGACGGCTTCGAGCGTCTCGGGCTCGATTCGTCCGCCAGTGCAGGCGGGGATGTTGTACAACAGGAGCGAGAGCGGCGACTCGTCGGCGACGGCCTCGAAGAATCGCTGGTTGCCCGCGGGGTCGTTCGCCGCGTGGAAGTACGGCGGGACGACCACGGCGCCGTCCGCCCCGAGGTCGGCCGCCTCCTCGAGGTAGTCGACGGTCTCAGGGACGCTCGTCGCGGCCGCGCCGGCGAGCACCGGCACTTCGCCGTCGACTCGCTCTCTTACGACCTCGTGAACGCGGCGACGCTCCCCGTCGGTGAGGCTGGCGAACTCGCCCGTCGTCCCGCAGGGAAACAGGGCGTCCACGCCGTTTTCGAGGAGGTGATCGACCAGTCCCTCGAGCGCTAATTCGTCGACGTCGTTCGATTCCGAGTCGAAGGGGGTCACGAGTGGGACGGTGATCCCCTCGAGTGCTCGCCGGAGGCTCATAGCGGTGTGCTTTCGCCGGTGAGGCCAAAACGTCTCTGGTCGCCAATATCGGTGGCGTTCGTCCGCCGGTCTCGACTTCGTCTCCGTGGAGCCGCTTCATACGGACTCCTGTCAGTCATTGACGGTGCAACCGCAGGACGACTCGCGGTTGCACCGGTAAATCGTCACAGCAGACCGTATCATTCCTCGAGTCGCTCTTGCCACTGCTGGACCGTCGAGACGAGTTCGATCGGCGGCGTCTCGTTGACGTCGATCGACTCGAGGTCCTCGAGGACGGCCTCCGTTTCGGGATCGATCGCGTCGTCCGCTTCCTCGTCCGGCTTCTGCCCGCCGTCGGCGTTCGCCGGCCCGCGGAACTGGCCGCTCGAGACGTCGAACACCGTCTGGACGGGGTCGTTCGAGCCGCCTTTCGCTTCGATGGCTTTCTCCTCGCGCAGTCGATCCAGGACGTCTCGAGCGCGGTCGACGACGGGACCGGGGACGCCGGCGAGGTCGGCGACGTGGATGCCATAAGAGCGGTCGGTCGGTCCGTCGCGGACGGTTCTGAGAAATGTGACGTCGCCGTCGCGTTCGTCCGCCGCGACGTGGACATTTGCGACGCGAGGGAGGTTCTCCGCGAGGCCGGTCAGTTCGTGGTAGTGGGTCGCAAACAGCGTCTTCGCGCCCACTTCGTTGTGGAGGTACTCGGTCGCCGCCCAGGCGATCGAGATACCGTCGTAGGTTGCGGTGCCCCGCCCCACTTCGTCTAAGATGACGAGTGACTCCTCGGTCGCCGTATGCAGGATGTTCGAGAGTTCGCTCATCTCGACCATGAACGTGGATCGACCCTGGGCGAGTTCGTCGAGCGCGCCGACGCGGGTAAAAATCCCGTCGACGAGGCCGATCTCCGCTCGCTTCGCCGGGACGAAACTACCGACCTGCGCGAGAAGGACGATACAGGCCACCTGGCGCATGTACGTCGATTTCCCGGACATGTTGGGCCCGGTCACGACGAGAAACTGCTGGTCGTCGGTCATCCCGACGTCGTTCGGAACGAACTCGGTCGTCTGTTCGACCACGGGGTGGCGCCCCTGTTCGATCTCGAGGCGATCTCCCCGGTGTAACTCGGGTGCGATCCACCGGTTTTCCGCCGCGTGGGTCGCCAGACTCGCGAGGGCGTCGACGGTCGCGAGCGTCCGCCCGACGTCCTGGAGGAGTTCGGCCCGCGCCGCCACGTCCTCGCGAAGCGCTTCGAACAGTTCGTACTCGAGGTCGCCGCGTCGCTCCTCGAGTCTGAGCATCTCCCGTTCTTTCTCCTCGAGTTCGTCGGTCGTAAACCGCTTCGAGTTCTTCAGCGTCTTGATCTGCTCGTAGTGGTCGGGGACGCCGTCGGCCGCGGACTTGCCGACCTGGACGTAGTAGCCGTCGGTCTTGTTCCGATCGACGGTGACGTGTGCGAGGCCGTACTGGCGTTTCTCGCGGTCGGCGAGCGTTCCGAACCACTCCTCGAGGTCCTCGAAGCGGTCGATCACCTCGTCCAGTTCGTCGTCGTAACCTCGCTGGAAGAGCCCACCCTGGGTCACCGTCGACGGCGGCTCGGGCGCGATGGCCTCCTCGAGTCGCTCACGGAGGGTCGCCGCGGCCACTCGATCGGGTCGGTCGACGACCGCTGACAGCGGCGAGTCGGCGAGTTCGGGGTCGCTCTCGACGATCTCGACGAGTTTCGGGAGAACGGCGAGTGTCTCCCGGGCCGCGAGCAGGTCCCGCGCGTCGGCGCTTCCGTGACTCGCCTTCGAGGCGAGTCGCGCCAGGTCGTACGCGTCGCCGAGCGTCTCTCGGAGTTCGTCGCGCGCGAGCGCCGCCGACGAGAGCGCCGCGACGCTCTCTCGTCGGGTCTCGAGGACCTCGAGGGACCGCCGTGGGCGCTGGAGCCACTCCTTTAACAGGCGGGCCCCGGCGCTCGTCTCGGTGTGATCGATCGTCTCGAACAGCGAGCCCTCGCCGTCGCCGTGCATCGTTTCCGTTAGCTCGAGGTTGCGCTGGGTCGTCGCGTCGAGCGTGACGTGATCGTCGCCCTGGTGGGTCTGGATGCGGGTCATCGACGCCAGGACGCCGGTTCCCGACTCCTCGACGTACGAGAGAATCGCGCCGGCGGCCGCAATTGCGGAGTCGCCGACGCCGAGGCGGTCGACCGTCTCGCGGCCGAACTGGTCGCGGACTGCGTGGCCGGCCCGTTTGGGCGCGAACGCCTCCGTCTCGTGGAGCGTCATGGTGGCGTCGGTGCGCTCGCGGACGGCGCCCAGCAGGTCGTCGTCGGTTCGGACGTCGGGACCCGGAAGGAGTTCGACGGGGTCGAACCGGTACAGTTCCGTCAGCGCCTCGTCGACGTCCTCGGCGTCCGCGACGAGAAACCGTCCCGTCGTCACGTCCGCGAACGCGAGGCCGTACGCTCCCGACGAGTGGCCGTTCGCGTCGCCCTCGACGATCGTCGCGAGATACTGGGCGTCCGCCTCGGTCGTCTCGAGTAAGGTTCCGGGTGTGACGACGCGGACGATCTCTCGTGCGTGTCCGTCGTCGGTCTCGTACTGGTCGGCGACGGCCACCCGGTAGCCGCGTTCGACCAGCGCCTTGAGGTAGGGCGTGAGGTCGTCGACGGGAACGCCGGCCATCGGATACGACGAGCCGTGGGAGGACTTCTGGGAGACTTTCAGATCGAGTTCGTCGCTAACGAATTCAGCGTCCTCGCCGAAGAATTCGTAGAAATCGCCACACTGCATCGCCAACAGCTCCGCGTCGGTCTCCTCTTTGAGCGAGAAGAACTCCCCGACGATACCCGTCGCCTCGGTCATGTGCGGTGACTGGCGGGCCACGACAAAAACCCTGCGGGATCCGCGGTGGAAGTGAACGTGTCGAGCCTCCGTCGATCTGCGGCGGACTGTCGTCGACCAGTACCGACGCATCCGGGAGCGGGTGGTGGTCGTGTCGACACGTCACCACTACAGCCCGTATGAACGCCGCTTTCTCGTAGCACATATCGGTAGTTGTGACACTCATCGTTGCGTTCGTACCGGTTCTATTACGGTCGCCGTTCTATCTCGTGAGACGACTCCCAGAATGGCTGTACTCCGCGACCATCGCGTACTGATCCCGATCGACGTCCTCGGCGGCGAGTCCGTTCCCCGAACGGTCGTCGACGCGTTCGCATCCGTTCCCGTCGTGTTGCTCGGCTACCGTGTGGTTCCCGACCAGACCGGTACCGACCAGGCACGTGACCAGTACGAATCTCGCGTGCGCAACGAACTCGACGACGTCCAACGAACGTTCGAAGACGCCGGTTGCCTCGACGTCTCCACTCGGATCGTCTTCACGCACGATCGCCTCGAGACGTTCGAACGAGTCGCCGTCGAGACGGAGTGTGACGGCGTCCTGCTGGTCAATCCCGCACCCGTTCTCGAGTCGGTCCTCGTCGCGATCCGAAGCGACGTCAACCTCGAGTACATCGCCGAGTTACTCGGCGCACTGGTCGCCGATACCGACCTCGAAGTGACCTTCTTCCACGTCGTCTCCCACGAAGACGATCGCAACCGAGGTACCGAACTCCTCGACGACGCCGTCGCCGAACTGACCGGGCTCGGAATAGATCCTGAACGGGTCGACACGGCGCTCAGCGTCGACGGCTCGCCGTCACGGGAGATCCTGAACGTGGCGAGCGAGTACGACCTCCTCGTCGTCGGCGAGAGTCGCCCGTCGATTCGTCGGTTCATCTTCCGCGACCGGGCGAAAACGCTGGCCAGAAAGACCGTCGATCCCGTGCTCGTGATCCGCGGAGAGTACCTCGAGGTCGCAGATGCGGACGAATCGATGGACCCCGGGGACGGACACGGCGACGTCACCTGACCCGTTGCGACCGACGACACACCATCGGTTTGACGAAACTTCTCGATCAGGACTTCTCGGCACTCGCCGATCGGTCAGCGTCCGCCTCGTGACGGCGAACGACGAGAACCGGGCCGACCGATTCGGTAGCCACCCGTTCGGTTTCCTCACCGAAAACGAGCGTCCGGAGTGACGGCGCGCGCTCACCCATGACGATGGCGTCGTGATCGACGGCGGCGGCGACGAGCGCCTCGAGGGGCGGTTCGCCGACCGCGAGTTCGGTTCGAACCGTGATCCCGTCTCCGGAGAGCACTCGAGCGCTCGCCTCGAGGAGTTTTCGACCGGCGGCCTCCTCGTCGGTCGCCAGAAAGAGCGTAACCCCAATGTCGCGGTCGCCGACCAGTTCCGCGACGAACGAGACGATCCGGTCGACGGCGACGTCGCCGGTCAACGCGACGAGTATCCGATCGACGGGACCAGTCGCTCCCGGAATGGCGTAGACATCCGACTCCGTCGCGTCCGCAACCCGATCGACCGTCTGTTTACGATCGTGGGTGAAGACGAGACGATAGTCGGCAGTTCCGTCTTCCGCCCCGAACTCCGTCGCGAGATCCTCGAGCGCGTCCGTGGCGCGGTCTTCGTACTGCTGTCGTGCTTGATCTGGCGGCGTTTGTTCCGGAAGGACGTGATAGCCCAGCACGGTCACGCTCATCGGCTCGAGCAACGCCGTGAGCCCGGCCGAGACCGACTGTCCCTCGAGTATTTTCAGCGGAACGAGTATGCGTGTCATAGTGCACCTTTCAGTTCGACGTCGCGAGCGTAGTAGAAATACCAGCCGACGGTCAAGAGCATGATCCCGCCACCGACGTATTGGGAGGCGGGTTGCATGAACGCGATCAACGCGAAACTACAGATCGCACCGAGCGCCGGGACGACGGGATAGCCGGGGACCCGGAAGTCGGGATCGTACCACTCCGGTTCGTCGCGACGCAACGCGATGAGCGCCACGCAGATCAGCCCGTACATGACGAGGTGGAGAAACGACGCGACCTCGGCGAGCAGTTCGACGCGTCCCGTCGCCGTCAACACCAAAATCGGTCCGCCGGCCAGCCCCAGCGCGACGTGTGGCGTGCCGTACCGGAGGTTGATCCGGCTCGCTCACCGGGGCAACAGGGCGTCCCGCGAGACGGCGTAGATGGCTCGAGACGTGCTGAGAACCGATGCGTTGGCGCTCGACATCGTCGCGAGCAGGCCGCCAAAGACGATCGCGAACGCACCGATCGGGCCGAGGTAGTGGCGACCGACTTCGACCATCGCGGTTTCGCCGAACTGCTCGAGTTGCTCGCTTCCGAACGCGCTCGTCGCGACGAAGATCGTCACCACGTAGAGAACGCCGACGATGACCACCGATCCGACCATCGCCAGCGGCAGGTTTCGGCCGGGATCTTTCATCTCGCCGGCGACGGTCGCCACCTGTGCGAAGCCGAGATACGAAGTGAAAACGAGCGCCGCCGTCGTGAACACGGGGAAGATTCCTGCCGGGGCGAACCGTTCGGGAGCCGTCGGCTCGCCCAGGAGCCCGGCGGCGTCGAGCCCACCGTAGCCGAGAAACACGATCAGTATCGACAGCAACAAGGCGACGACGCCGTTCTGGAGTTTCGCCGCGTTTTCGGTCCCGGTGACGTTCAACACGGTAAAGCCCGCGCCGAACAGCAACGCCTTCGGGATGACCAGCTCTGCTCCGACTGCGATACCCAGTTCCGCCAGCGTGTCGACGGCGTAGTAGCCGAAGCCGACGAGGTAAAACGCCGTGGCGAACACCAGCCCGAACCACAACGAGAGGCCGACGACCGTCCCGGCGAGCGTCCCGAGTCCGCGCGAGATGAAGTAGTAGCCGCCGCCGCTTTTCGGCATCGCCGTCGCGAGTTCCGACGCCGGCAACGCGACCAGCAACGCGATAACGGCACCGATGGCGAACGAGACCGATGCGGCCGGTCCGGCGTTACCCGCCGCCAGCCCCGGAAAGACGAAGATGCCCGCGCCGATCATCGTCCCGATTCCGATCGCGAGGCCGCCGGTGAGCCCGAGCGTTCGCTCGAGTTCGGCGTCGTCGGTAATCGTCGCTTCTTCGGTCTCGACCGTCGGCTCGATTTGCGGTGACTCTCCTTCGACGTTGGTTCCCTCGGCCGACGGTCCCTGTCCCGATAGTGGATCGTCGTCCATACTGGCTGTGCTGTCGCCTGACGGATAGTGTTACTGCTATTTTTTGGTTCACGACTGTGTTCTCCCCGTACTGGTCGCCGACGATCACTCGATAGCCGCGTCCGACCGGTGCCTCGAGATGCGGTGTGAGGTCGTCGCCGGGGACGCTGTCCATCGGATACGGCAACTCGTAAGGTGTCCTCTGAACGACCCGAGACCGAGTCGTTACTGACGGATCCGTCGCCGTCACCGATGAATTCGCAGAAACTGTTCGCTGGGTCGTTGACAGCTCCGTGTCGATCTTCGTTTCGGCGAGGCGAACTCCCCGAGTATATCCGTCGTCTCGTCCACGTTCGAGGGACGTTCCACTGTAAAACAGCGGCGCGCGTGATCCCACGGACGGGCAGTTCTGTACGATCTACGCTGGCGCCCTTTCGTCGACTTCGGTCAACTTGTCGACGATGGCGACGATCCGCATTACTCGCTGTCTCGCCTCCTCGTTCGCGTCGACCAACTCCTCGGTCTCGTCGGCGACCATCGCCGCCGTCTCGGTCACTTGGTCGGCCATCCCGGCGACTTCCTCCGTCGTCGCGGCCTGATCGTCCGTCGCCGTCGCAACCTCGTCGATTCCCGAGGCCGACTCGCTGATCGCGGTTTCGATCTCGCCCAAGTTCTCGACGGTCTCTTCGACGAGATCGACGCCGTCTTCGATCTCGTCGTTCGCCTCCTCTAGGCTCTCGACGGTTTCCTCGGTGTTCTCCTGGATTCGGTCGACCATATTCTCGATCGTGGCGGCCTCGTCCTGGGATTCCTCGGCGAGCGATTTCACCTCGTTTGCGACGACGGCGAAGCCGTCGCCCGCCTCGCCCGCGGTCGCGGCCTCGATCGAGGCGTTGAGCGCGAGCAGGTTGGTCTGGTCCGCGATCTCGTTGATCACTTCGACGATCTCGTCGATGCGCTGGACGCCCTGACGGAGATCTTCGACGTCGTCGGTCACCTCGTCGGAGGCGTCTTTGACCCGCTCCATCTTCGAAATCGCTTCCTCGGCCGTGCTCGTTGCCTCGTCGGCGACCTCCTCTGCGCGTTCGGTAGTGGCGCTTACTTCCTCCGTGTTCGAGGCGATCTCCTCGACCGTCGCGCTCAGGTTCGACATCTCGCCCGCGATTTCGGAGGTCGACGCCGACTGCTGTTGTGCGTAGCCGTCGATCTCTTTCGTCCCCTCGTCGATCCGCTTGGCGTACCCCGTGAGTTCGTCGACGGTTTCTTCTAGGTCCCCGCGGACCTCATCTCGACGTTGCTCGAGTTCCACCATCCGTTCGACGAAAATCTCCATCCGCGACCCCATCGCGAGGTGTTGATCCAACACTGCCATCCGAAGGAACGCGAGCGAACGCTCGACCGTGTCTTCGACCGCCGCCTCGAGGTCGGCTTCGGTTATCCCTGCACCGCCTGGATCCGCGTCCTCTCCGCCCTCGGAGTCTCGCCTCGTGTCCGCGGACTCCGACTCGACGTCCTGCGCTACCGGTTCGCCGCTCTCGCTGTCCGAAACGTGTTCGTCGACGACCTCCTCACCGATTTCAGAGAGAATTCGATCGTAGTAGAGACCGAACGAGCCGACGTAGTGTTGCAATCCGGCCTCGAGGAACGGGTCGACGGCCGGGGATTGGGCTCGCTGTTCGAAAAACGAGGCGCCGTACTCGCCGGCACCGAACTCCTCTATGTAGGTGCGCTGTTCGCGCTTGAATTCCGCTTCCGTGAGGTCACTTCGCTGGATGTGATCGGCAACTACGCCTTGCGTGCAGACGTTTTCGTAGTACTGCTCCGGAAGGTCTCGACTCGTCCGTTCGAACACTTCGGACATCGACTCGAGGAGTCGCTCGTCTTCCTGGCGAAACCCCACGAATTCCTTGAGTTGTTCGACCTCGGTTCGTTCGACGGCGACCTCGTCGTGAACCATCTCACCGTCTCCCATGGACGGCCCGGCCGGATCGGCCCCATCCTGATAAGACATACAGGGACCACGGTCCTTCGTCGCAATAAGTATTTTCGCCAAATGTTCATTATCTCTCCGATCACCGATCAATTCTTCAACATATGTGGGAATATAAGGTGGTAAGTTGAAGAAAACGAGTGTCGATGGTCGAACTATTAACGGCGTCACTGCTTAATTCACCGCCCGACGCGTGTTGCGCCATCATATCCTGGCGCACGTTGCGTCATCGTATTCTCACACCGCGGATCTTCGCGACTGGCCGACGGGTCACGCCCGTTCGATATCGGATCCAGATTGCCCATCACGCGGTTTCCGGCGGTCGGCGTGGCCGCGGACGGACTCCGGTCACGCTGGGGCCGCCGTCGCCACTGAAAGTCAGTGTACACCAGTCCGAACGATGTCTGTACGATCGGTGTACAACCGGTTTCAGCGGATCCTTGGTGCGGGACATCCCGTCCGTATCATACGGTCTGTTGTACCGATTTACCGGTGTAACCGCGAGTCGTCCTGCGATTGCACCGTCAATGACTGACAGTAGTCCGTATCAGAACAGTACACCGCCGAGTGGAACGTCGGTCTCCGGTTCGACCAGCACCGGAAATCCGTCGTCGTCGGGAACGCCGACCGTCAGCGCCTCGGATTTGAACCCGGCGATCCGAACCGAACCCAAGTTCGTCGCACACAGCACCTGCTTTCCCTCGAGTTCCGCGGGATCGTAGTGGTGGTCCAGCTGTCCCGCAGACTGGATCTCGCCGTGTTCCTCACCGAGGTCGATCCACAGCTTCGTCATCTTCGGCTTGTTCGTCTCCGGAAACGATTCGGCTTTCAGCACCTCTCCGACGCGTATCTCCGCGTCGAACGGATTCTCGACCATATCGGGAGTGTGCGACGGGATCCTAAAAAAGCGGCGTGTGCGGGTGGCTGGCCCTCATGCGATCCGCTCTTGCGCTCGCTACCTGTCGACCGAGTGATTCACCGCCCCCGGTCCCTGTCCGACGTCGTAGTGGTGTTCGATCGCTCGAGCCAGAAACGCCGTCGCCCCCTCGACCGCGGACTCGAGGCCCTCACCAGCGGCCAGTCGTGCGGCGATGGCGGCCGCGAGCGCACAGCCGGAGCCGTGGGTGGCGTCGGTGTCGACGCGCTCGTGTTCGAAGGTCGTGACCGTCGCCCCCTCGACACCCGCGGGGCCGTCTCCGGGTCGCACCAGCACGTCCCGGACCGTCTCACCGGGGACGTGTCCCCCCTTGAGGAGCGCGGCGTCGGCGCCCATTTCGAGGAGCGCCTCACCGGCCTCTCGAGCGCTCTCGTCGTCCTCGACCGTGACTCCCGTCAACACTTCGGCCTCGTCGGCGTTGGGCGTGACGACTGCGGCCTCGCGAATCAGGTCCTCGTAGGCGCGTTCGGCGCGCTCGTCGAGCAACCGATCGCCCGACGTGGCGACCATCACGGGGTCGACGACGAGCGGGAACGCGAAGCCTCGAGCGCGCTCTGTGACCAGTTCGACGACCTCGGTCGTCGCGAGCATCCCCGTCTTCGCCGCGCCGACGTCGAAGTCGTCGACGACGGCGTCGATCTGGGCGGCGATCTCGTCGGTCGGGAGGACGAACGACGACTCGACGCCGCGGGTGTGCTGGGCGGTGACGGCGGCGATCGCCGACGTGCCGTAGACGCCGTGGGTGGCCATCGTGGCGAGGTCGGCCTGGATCCCGGCACCGCCGCCGGAGTCGCTCCCTGCGATCGTCAACGCGACCGGCCTGGCTTCGGGTGTGGGCGTTCGCATACTCGACTGTATTTTCCGGTTATACAAATCGGTGATGGTCCAGGCGGTTTCCCGAGGCGTCGGTAGTCGGGACGGAGTCGGTTTCGGCTGAGCGACTCGAGTGGCCGAATCTGTCGTCATCGAGCGTTCCACCCCATCGCAGATTCGTCGTCCTCGAGGACGCTCTCGTCCCACCCCATCACGAACTCGTCGTTCTCGAGGACCATCGCGTTGACGTATATCGTTCCGGCGGATCGCATCGTCTCGGTTCCACTCGGACCGCCCTCGGCGTCGACGGTGACGACGTGGTCGCCCGACTGCTCCCAGATGTTCGAGAACCGCGCGAACCCATCCTCCTCGAATTCGACCCGCTCGTCGAGGCGCGTTTCGCCGTCCGGGTCCTCGATTCGAACGTCGATCGTCGTCGAGCCGTCGTCGTAGTTGGTGAGGAGAAAGTCGCCCGGCGAGTAGACGAACAGCCACCCGTTTGCGGTCGTCACGACCCACTGATCGTCGAGTGAGTTCACCGGGACGTCGTCGGTCATCCGTCGGCCGCCTTCGACCTCGAACGAGATGGTGTGTTCGCCCGTCCGCTCCCAGAAGCCCTCGTAGCCGTCCCACTCGCCCCCGTCGTACGTGGTCGTCTCGGCCAATAGTTCGTCGCCGCCGGGCGAAACGACGCTGGTACTCACCGTCGCCGTCTCGTCGCCGTGGTTGCCGACGTTGAACGTCTCCAACGGATTCCACACGGTCTCGGCGATGGACGAACAGCCGGCCAATCCCGAAACGGTTGCCGTCCCGAGGGATGCGAGCAGCGCACGTCGGGACGTAGACGACCGACGCGGCTGACCCGTTTCGTCGGATCGAAGCGGACGTTCCATACCGCAGAATCGATTCGAATCGGTATAACTTTCGAACCGTATTCTCCGGATCGGAAACCGCCCGAGCATCGCGTTCGATCGGCAGAAAACGCTCGTCCGTCGCCAGTCTACGACTCCTCGGCCAGTTCGGCGTATGCCCCCCAAGACGGATCGACGCTCGGATGCTCGAGGCGATCACCGTCGACGAAGACACCCCCTCCCTCGACGACGCGGCCGATCTCGGCGACGACGGTCCCGCGACTCTCGAGGGCCCCACGGACCACGTCGACGCCGTCCGGATCGACCGCGATCGCGAGTGAGCCACAGCTCGTCGCCGCCCAGGGATCGATCTCGAGTGTCTCACACATTTCGCGGACACCGGGACGCATCGGCACGGCCTCGCGATCGATCTCGAAGCGGGTGCCGGCGCCGTCTGCCATCTCGTTCAGCGCGCCCGCGAGGCCGCCCTCGGTCACGTCGTGCATCGCCGTCACCGGCCCCGCGGCGGCCGCCGTGAGGGCGTCTCGGACGCAGTAGACCTCCTCGAGGCGTTCCTGTGCATTTTCCAACACGCCTTCGGGAAGGTCGATCTGGTCGGCAAACAGCGTGCTCAGAAGTCCCACGGACTCGACGGCTGGGCCGGTCGTCAACAGGAGCCGGTCGCCGGCGCGTGCGCCGTCGGGGCGGATTATCTCGTCGTGGTCACCGACGCCCATCGCGGTCGCCGCGCCGACCCACGGATGGGACGGATCGGAGTAGCGGGCCGTGTGGCCGGTGACGACGGCGACGCCGAGGTCGACACACACCTCGTGAATGGTCGCTTGGATAGTCCCGAACGCCTCGTTGGTCATCGTCTCCGGGAGGGTAAAACAGAGCGAGAGATACGACGGCGGAATGCCGCTGACGGCGACGTCCGCGAGCACGAGGTCGAGGGCGAACCGCGCCGCGCGCTCGAATCCCAGCGCCGGAAGGATCGAAAGCGGATCAGTCGCGGTCACGAGCGCCGTGCCGTCGACGTCGATCACGCCGAAGTCGACGCCGTGTCGTGGTCCGAGGGCGACGTCGTCACGGTCGGCACCGAGGTTCGACGCGATGCGCTCGTCGAAAAACGTCCGATCTATCTTGCCGAGGGCTGTCACGTTCGATCGATCTGGATTCGACACCTTATATCGTCCGTTCCAGTTCCGCGGCCTCGATCACTCGCGGCTGTCGTTCGCCACAGTCCGTTGTGATGTATTCGATACGGTTCTCGAAACTGTTATTATGATTTCGTCAAAAATGAATAAAACATTATGAAACATGGGCCGAGTAACAGTTCGACGAGCGCACTGCAGGGTACGATCGGGGGTGAGGAATGCACGGAATCATACTGAAAACGCTTCGTGACTTCGTCGTGGACACGTACGACGAGGAGACCTGGCTCGAGATCCAGCGCGAGGCCGACGTCGACGAGAAGGTGTACGTCCCCGTGACGGTCTATCCCGACGGTGACGTCTACGAACTCGTTCGTGCTGCGGGAAGCCTGACGGGTGAGAGCCCGCGAACGATCCTCTCAGAGTACGGCCGGTGGGTCGTCCCGGCTCTGCTCGAGACCTACGACCTGCACATCGACGAGGAGTGGGACGCCCTCGAACTGCTCGCGAATATCCAGCGATTTCACACGTCGTTGCGGACGCGCGACCTCACGGAGTTGACGACGCCGCGTGTCAAAACTGAGTGGCTGGACGAGAGCCGGGTTCGGATCACGTACGATTCGGATCGACAGCTGTGTGATATCGCCCGCGGTGCGATCCAGGGGGTCGCCGACCACTTCGACGAGACGCTCCTCGTCGAGGAGACGACGTGCATGTTCGAGGGTGACGACGCCTGTCGGTTCGTCGTCGAACGGCCCGTAGCGGAGGGAGCGTCGGCGGACGAGGCGTCGACCGAACGCCGAACCGAGGTGACGCGATGACTGCCCAGCACTCGAGTGACGGCGCGGCGTCGCCGTTCCCCACGGCGATCCAGACCGACCGCCCGTTCGGATTCGGCGTCGTAATCGTGCTCGTCGGAGTGGCCGTCGCTGTCGGAATCGCGTTCGGACTCGGCGAACCTGCCACGCCGACGCTTGCCGCCGGTGTGGGCGGCGTCGTCGCCACCGGGCTCGTCGCGATACTCATCGCGTCGGTTTCGGATGCGAAGTCGGCCCCGCGGGAACGCGACGAACTCCGAAGCGCGGTCGCGGAGCTTCGCGAGCGAACGAATCGACTCGAGGACGGGAACCACAGCGTCGAGTTCGAGACGGACCGGAGTGACGTCGTCGCCGACCTCGCGGCGGACCTCACGTCGATCCGGAACCGACTCGAGGAGAGTGAGCGGACCGATCGGACGCTCTCGGATCTCGAGCGAACGGTCGGTGTCCACGCGGCCGTGACGAGGTCGGTTGCGGACGGCGATCTAACGGAGCGGTTCGATCCGGAGGGAAGCCACGACGTGATCGGCGACCTTGCACGGAACTCCAACGAGATGCTCACGGAGATCGAGGAGACGTTCTCGACGCTGAAGTCGTTCTCCGGGGAGGTCGTCACGTACAGCCGCGAACTCAACATGAGCGTCGAGACCCTCCGTTCTGAGGGCGAGCGGACCCGCGAAGCGCTCTCTACGGTTGCCACCGATACGGACGAACAGAACGAACAGCTCAGGTCGGCGACGGCGGAGATAGAATCGCTCTCGACGACGATCGAGGAGATCGCCGCGACTGCATCCGAGGTCGCCGACACCGCGGACGAAACGGCTCGCGTCGGACAGAACGGCGGCCGATCCGCGTCCGATGCGATCGAGGGAATGGCGGTGATCGAGGAGGAGACCGAACGCGCCGTTGCGGAAATCGAGGCGCTCGAGGACGAGGCGGAACGAATCGACGGTCTCATCGACTCGATCAGCGGAATCGCCGAACAGACGAACATGCTGGCGTTGAACGCCAACATCGAGGCCTCTCGATCGACCCAGGGTGGCGAGGGAGGCTTTACCGCCGTCGCCGACGAGATTCAGGACCTCTCCGAGGAGGTCTACGACTCGGTCAAAGACGTCGAGGAACGCCTCGAGGGGCTTCGAACGCGGGCGCTGTCGGCGGCAGACGAGGTGCGGCGGAGTCGTGAACGCATCGAGGGGAGTGTCGACGACGTCGAGGACGCCGCCGAGGCACTCGAGCGGATCGCCGACCTCTCCGAACGGACGAACGAGGGAGTCCAGGAGATTTCGGCGGCGACCCAACAGCAGGCGGCGTCGACCGAGGAAGTCGTCGCGATGGTCGAGGGAGCGGCGGAGACGAGCGACGAGACCGCCCTGTCGGCGGAGCGAGCGGCCCGGCGGGCGTCCGCACAGGCCGATGCGCTCTCCCACGTCGCCCACAGTGCGACCGTCCTCGCCGACCAGTCCGGGCAGCTGAATCATCATCTCGAGCGATACGATACCGAACGCGGCTACGATCTACCCGAGGCGAGAGCCGCCGACGATGTCGATCCGGAGGCGGTCTCGACGGCCGAGCCGACCCCGGAGACGATCTCTCACGCGTCGGACGAGCCACGTTGAGCCTCCGCGTCGTGGTCGGACGGCAGATCCGTGTTCGCCCGTAACCGGACGTCGGTTCGTCGACCGGGTGGTGATGTCACTTTTGGTTACTCGGAACAGTGAAACAGTTACTCGTTAAACCCACTGTCGATGGCGTACTCGTTCGTCAGATCCGGCGAATCCGAACTCGAGTTTTCGACCTCGGAACTTACGGGTGCGCTAGGTGATTCGGTTACTGTCCTCCCACTGCTCGTCGCGCTCGCGGCGACGACGTCCGTCTCGCTTCCACACGTCCTGGTCGGCTTCGGCATCTTCCAGATCGTCTGGGGGCTGTACTACCGGATGCCCCTCTCGATCGAGCCGATGAAGGCGCTCGTGGGGCTGGCGATCGTCGGTTCGCTCTCGTACCCCGAACTCGCCGCGGCCGGGTTGCTCGCCGGCGCCGTCTTGCTCGCGATCGGATCGTTTGGCCTCGTCGGACACCTCCAGCGACTCGTCGGTGAACCCGTCGTCCGCGGCGTCCAGTTCGCCGTTGCCCTGTTGTTGCTCGAGGCGGCGGTCGGACTCTCGGTCGGAAACCTCTCCGTCGCGGTGGCCGGACTCGCCGTCGTCGGTCTCTTTGCCCTCGTCGGCTACCGGAGCGTGAGCGTGTTGGTCGTACTCGCAGTCGGCGGTGTCGTCGCGGTTGCGACCGCTGGGATACCGTCGCCCGAAACCCCTGCCGTCGTTCCGTTTCCCGCCGGAACGCCGACGCTGTCGACCGCGGCGCTCGAAGGAACCGTCGCCCAGCTGGGGATGACCCTCGGCAACGCGGCGATCGCAACCGCGCTCCTCTGTGGCGATCTCTACGACCGGGACGTCTCGGCTGATTCGCTCTCGAAGAGCATGGGCGTCACCTGCCTCGCGGCGGTGCCGATCGGCGGGATTCCGATGTGTCACGGGAGCGGTGGACTCGCGGGCAAACACGCCTTCGGTGCGCGGACGGGCGGGGCGAACGTCCTTCTCGGCGTCGGCTACCTCGCGCTCGCGCTGGTCGCCGCCGGGGCGGTACTCGCGGCGTTCCCGATGGCCGTCCTCGGCGCGTTACTCGTCGTCGTCGCCGCCGAACTGGCGCGGGCGGCGCTCGAGCCCGTCTCGGGAGTCCGTTCGCTCGCGGTCGTCGTCGGTGTCGGTGCCGTCGGCGTCGCCGTCAACGTCGGCCTCGCGTTCGCCCTCGGCGCCGTCGCGTTCTGGGTGCTCTCGCGTGAGGCGTAAACGGTTGCGGACGAGAGAAGACGACGGAGACTGCCGACCGAAGCGGATTTCCTTTTGCCCTCGAGCACCAACATCGATCGATGACCGCGAGCTGGGACGACCTGTTCGACCGTGCCGAGGGGTACGACGTCGACGACGAACTCCTTTGGCGGACGGACGACGATCTCGAGACACAGCGAGCGAGCGACGACGCGACGGCGGCTGGTGAGGATTCGACGGCGACTGATGACGATTCACCAGCAGTTCGTACCGACGCGCCGGAGGAGGGTGACGATGGCTGAAAATCCGAATCCCGCACGCGTCGTCGCCGATCCCGTCGTCCTCGCTACCGATCTCTTCGTCGGTGGGGACGCCCGCGACGCGCTCGATCACGTCCGTCGCCACTCGTGGGTCGAACTCGTCGCGAGCGATCCGTTGCTCGAGGAAACCGAGCGACTCGTCACCGAACTCGGCGACACCGACCTCGCGGCGGATCACCGATCGCGACTCGAGGACGAACGCGTTCGCGTCGAACACCCGCCGGAGGACCACCCCGCGCTGGCGTCGGCCTACCAGGGTGGCGCCGCCCACCTCCTCACGTACGACGAGCGACTCACATCCGCAAAAGCCGGCCTGACGATGCAACCCAGGGTGTCGATCAGCGCCCGGCCGCCGGACGCGTTCGCACGCCTGTTCGACCCGAAAAGCCTCTACGAGGCGGTCGAAGGCGACGAGTACCCGGGTCCGGATCGAGATCCGCGGGAGTGACTCCGCCTCGTCGAGTGGGACCTCGCGACGGCCCGGCCTACGCCGGCTTCTGGGCCTCGATTCGTGCCGAGACGATCGGGAGGTCGTCGCTCCAGTCGCCCTCCGGCGTGATCGAGACGTCGACGAATCCCGCCTCCTCGAGCCACGCCTCGAGCGACTCGATTCGTGCTGCGTCCCCGACGCAGTCGGCGATCGCGTCCGGATCCTCCCGTACCTCCTGAGGTAGCGGTCCGGTCGCGACGAGATCCGAAATCGAGAGCGAGCCGCCGGCTTCGAGGACGCGAAACGCCTCCGCGAGCACTCGCGGTTTTTCGGGCGAAAGGTTCAGAACGCAGTTCGAGATTACCGTCTCGACGGTGCCGTCGGCGACCGGGAGGTGTTCGATCTCGCCGAGGCGGAACTCGACGTTCTCGAACTCGCTGTCGTCAGCGTTCGCGCGGGCGCGATCGAGCATTTCCGGGGTCATGTCGACGCCGATCACCTGGCCGTCCGGGCCGACTTCACGCGCCGCGAGAAAGCAGTCGAACCCGCCGCCGGAGCCAAGGTCGAGCACGGTCTCGCCGGACTTCAGTCCCGAGATCGCGACCGGATTGCCACAGCCGAGTCCCAGGTTTGCGCCGTCGGGGGCCGACTCGAGATCCGCCGACCCGTAGCCGATCGACCGGGCTCGGTCGTCGGCCGCCGTCGGTTCCGACTCCCCTGGCGCGTCCGCAGGGGACGATCCACAGCAGTCGTCCGCGCTCGCCGCGATCTCTCCGTACTCTTCACGTACGTAATCGCGCTGGTCGACGGTTCGATCGGTTTCCCGCTCGGTACCTCGGTCGCTCTCGTCGTCGGTCGTGGATGAATCAGTCATTTCGTGTCGGGTCGTGTCGGTCAGTCGTCGCTCGAAGCGCCGACGGGCACGGTGCCGTCGGCCGATCCGAAACCGTATCGAGCCGCGACGGCGTATTCGTCCGGCGGTCGGGCCCGCAAGCCGATGATCGGATCGTCACCGCCGTCCAGTCTCTCGGGACGTAACAGCCGCCCTCGAGCGGCCTACACTACACATCGTAAATCCTCGATTCGAACTACGCTATCGAAAACGCGGTCTCTCGATATAATTGTTTCCATAGATTCTCGAATACGGGCGGCCAGTAAGGGTGTGTGCTCGATGAGTAGGCGGAAAACGATTCCTCTCGCGTATTCAATCGTCTCGTCAATAACCAACGGAGGATCGTAAAACAACGATTTGACGTAACTTAGTGCTGATCCCCATACCACTCGGCGAACGTCGAAAGCGCCCGTCCGCGGTGGGAGATCGCGTTTTTCTCCTCGGTGCTCATCTCGGCTAGCGTCTGTCCGTTGTACTCGAAGATCGGGTCGTAGCCGAACCCACCCTCACCGCGGGGGGCGACGATCGTGCCGGCGACGGATCCCTCGAACGTCTCCGTCCGCTCGGCGTCGGCGAACGCGAGCACCGTCCGAAACTGCGCCCGTCTGTTCTCCTCGTCGCTCACGAGCCGCCACAGGCGTTCCACGCCGACCGTCTCCTCGACGTACGCCGAGTACGGCCCCGGAAACCCCTCGAGCGCCTCGACGAACAGCCCGGCGTCGCCGACGAGAACCGGCTCCGTATCGCCCAGGGATTCGTAGGCCTCCCGGGCGCCCCGGGCGGCGATCTCCTCGAGCGAGTCGCTCTGGATCTCCGTGTAGTCGTACTCGACCTGGGTGACGGCCGTGATCCCCTCGAGGTACTCCTGGGCCTCGCGGGCTTTCCCCTCGTTGCCGGTGACGAACCGAATGAGCATGTCCGAGGCGGCGCGCTCCGGGCGAATATAGCCGTCGGTTGCGCGCCAACGCTCACCCCTCCCGGGACGTGAGCCGTCGGCGGTCGGAGACGATCGATCGAAGCGCGTACTCGAGGAGCCCAGCCGCGAGGACGACCGCGAGCGGGAGCATCCACAGGAAGGCGTACAGCGTGTCGACCTCCGGCGAAACGCTGGCCGCGGCCCCGCCCGTTTCCCGGTGGACCGCGAGGGAATCCCAGGCGGTTCGATACGTCCACGAGAACGTCGCCACGAGCGCGACCGTCGGCGCCACGAGCCGGAGCCGATACAGTGCGACGACGGGGACGGCACCGAGAAGACCGAGACCCACCACGACGTAGACGAGAGCGACCGCCTCGAGGGGGGAGACCGGCGCGACCGCCGCGAGCAACGGCTCCTGGCGAACGGACGCGCTCGCCCACAGGGTGGCGAACGTGTGGATCGCCCCGCCAGCCAGTCCGACGGCGACGGTCCGCGGCGTGAGCGACGTGAGAATCGCCCGTCGATTCCGAACCGCGTACTCCCCCGCGAAGAGGTAGATCGCGAGGACCGTCGCCGAAAGCACGGGGCCGGTCGCCGCCTCCGCCGAGGGTTCCGACGGCGACAGATCCACCGGTACGAACCATAGCGGACCGAGTACGGCGAGGACGACGAACGACAAGCCGACGGTTATCGGGTAGCCCATCGCGGACGCCCCGCCGAGCAACGCGCCGAGGGCGACGAGCAACCCGACGAGGATTCCGGGCGGCACGATTCCCTCGAGGCCGTACCCCGTCGCGACGAAGTACGCCGTCGCCGCGGTCGGGAGGGCGAGCCCACCGGCTGTTGCCCCGAGAAGCGGGGACCGGCGAACCGCGGCGGCGTCGAGTGCAGGGCACATACTGTCGACTGTACACGCCGCCCGTCCAATAGCTTCTGGTGTACTTACAGATCGAGCCGTCCGATCACTCCCTGTTGGGCCTTCCGCAGGTGTTCGGCGGCCGTCCCTGGAGCACAGCCGAGTTCGTCGGCGACGTCGTCGACGCTCGCCTCCCGGGGAACCGCGAAGTAGCCGCGGTCGCGGGCAATCCGAAGCGCTTCCCGCTGGCGCTCGGTCAGCGTCTCGACCGCGTGGTCGCCGCCACGATACTCGCCGACGCGTTCGACCGTCGTCTCGATCCCGTCGGGGACGGCCTCGAGTGCCGCCCGAATGTCGTCGGGTTCGCCGACGAGTCCGAACCGGACCGACCGGTCCATCCGGTACTCGAGTGGCGGGATCGGTACGAGACTTTCACGGGAGAACGCCGAAATCAACTGCTCGCTGAGTTCGCCCCGTTCCTCGCGAACGTAGACGTAGAACGCGTCGCCGTCGCCGGCGGTGATGTCGATCGAGATGAACCCACCGAGCGATTCGATTCGCTCGCGGTAGGCCTCCCTATCGCCGACGACGTGGAAGATGAACGCGTTGTGTCCCTCGTGGGCGAAGTTCGAGGCGACCATGCGGTAGCGGTCGAACTCGTCGTGCTCGGCGACGAACCGGTGCATCGGGTGGACGTTTTCCGGGCCGTGCTGGAGCGTCAGCCGAACTGACTTCATCGGTCGTGATTCGAACGCCCGGTATAAATTCCCTCGCGAATGATGCAGAATCGACTCCCAAGACCGGCCTCGAGAGACGAACGGGATGTCTTCGCAGTCGGGACTCGAAACAGCGGCGTCGTCTTCAGCTACCGAATCGACCACTGCGGCCGAATCCGTCCTCGAGGCGTACGCACTCGACCGGGACGATCACCTGAACGCACCCGCGTTCGTGATCCGGCCCGACGAGGTCACGGCGGCGCTGGCCGACCTCCGTGACGAGGCTGGCTTCGACCACTGTGCCTGCGTCACCGCCCAGCAGTACGAGGACCGGTACGAGACGATCTACCACCTCCGGTCGTACGCAGAACCCACTCGGGAGGTGAGCGTCGTCGTTCCGACGCCGATCGACGAACCTGTCAGCCAGTCCGCGACGCCGGTCTTCGAGACGGCGAACTGGCACGAACGCGAGGCCTACGATCTCGTGGGACTCGAGTACGAGGGCCATCCCGACCTGCGGCGCATTCTCCTGCCCGAGACCTGGCAGGGCCACCCGTTGGCGCTCGAGTACGATCAGCAACAACCCCAGATCGTCACGCTCTCCGAACACGCGAACCCGATCGCGGGCGACGAGCACGACCGCGAATCCGAGACCCTCTTTTTGAACCTCGGCCCACACCACCCTGCCACTCACGGCGTCATGCACGTCAAGGCGGTGCTGGACGGCGAGACCGTCCTCGACGCCGAACCAGACATCGGCTACATGCACCGCTGTGAGGAACAGATGTGCCAGCAAAGCACCTACCGCCACCAGATCATGCCCTATCCCGACCGCTGGGACTGGGTCTCCTCCGGATTGCTGAACGAGTGGGCCTACGCCCGCGTCGCCGAGGACCTCGCCGACCTCGAGGTGCCAGAGTACGCACAGGTAATCCGCACCATGGGCGCGGAACTCTCGCGGATGGCCGCCCACTACATCGCCCTCGGCACGTACGCCCTGGACGTCTTCGGCGAGTTCACCGCAACCTTCCAGTACGCCATGCGCGACCGCGAACTCGTCCTCGACTGTCTCGAGGAGCTAACCGGCCAACGGATGATGTTCAACTACCTCAGGCTCGGCGGCGTCGCCTGGGACCTCCCCGAACCCCGCGAGGAGTTTCTCGAGGGAGTCCGAGACGTCCTCGATGATCTGCCGCCGAAGATCGACGAGTACCACGATCTGTTGGTGACCAACGAGATATTTCAGCTTCGGTGCGTCGACACCGGTGTCTTAGCGCCCGACGTCGCCAAACAGTACGGCTGCACCGGACCGGTCGCCCGCGGCTCGGGGATCGACTACGATCTCCGCCGGGACGACCCCTACGGCTACTACGAACACCTCGAGTGGGACGTCGTGACCGAATCGGCCGGCGACAACTACGCGCGCCTGCTCGTTCGGATGGGCGAACTCGAGGAGTCGGCGAAGATCGTCGAACAGTGTCTGGCTCTGCTCGAGGAGTGGCCCGAGGACGAGCGTAAGATCCAGTCGAACGTCCCGCGAACCCTGAAACCCGACCCCGGCGCGGAGATCTATCGTGCCGTCGAGGGGGCGAAGGGTGAACTCGGGATCTACGTTCGTTCCGACGGAACGGAGACGCCCGCCCGGTTCAAAATTCGGAGCCCGTCGTTTTCGAACCTCTCCGTGCTCTCCGAGATCGTTCGCGGCGAGTACCTCCCCGACCTCATCGCGGCGATCGGTAGCCTCGACTGTATCATGGGGGAAGTCGACCGATAGCAGTACGGCTGATCGTCTCCCGCTCACTCGCCGGACCTGCTGAACGTCGGGTTCGGAAAATCGCAGAACGGATCGGTCTGACCGGTCGACCGGGACACCGATCCCGATCAGTCGTCGTCGACGATGACCTCGACCGGTTCGTCCTCGCTTTCGTCCGTACTCGTCGAGGAACTCTGTTCTTGTTGCCAGAGGAGCGCGCCCGCGACGGCGACGACGACCCACGAGCGCCAGTTCGCGAGGTTCAGCGTGTAGCCGACGCCGAAGGGTTTCTCGACGAGCATCCCCTCGCCGGGCTGCCAGTACGCCGAGATCATACGGCTCAGGCTCGGTCGGTCGAAGTTGTACGGTACCCCGAGGATCTCACCGGAGGTCGGCTTCTCTGCCATGGCCGGACGTACGGCCTCACCTGATATGAGTATTGGGTCACAGTTCGTTCCGCGAGTCGCTCGAGAGACGGCGTCCCGTGGACGATCGCCGACACGAGCGTCAGGACTCGAGTTCCGTCCGCAGATCCCCGATCACGTCGTCGTAGGCTTCGTGGGCCCGCTCGAAGCTCGTCGGCTCGGAGATCATGCCGAAAAAGGCGTGGATCACGTCGTCGTAGTTGCGGTAGGTAACGGGGACGCCGTCTTCCTCGAGTCGCCGTGCGTATGCGGCACCGTCGTCCCGGAGCGGATCGAAGCCGGCCGTGAGGACCGTCGCCGGCGGGAGTCCGGAGAGGTCCGCGGCTCGTCGGGGAACCGCGTAGACGTTCCCTCGATCGATCTCGCGTTCGAAGTAGTGATCACGAAACCACCGCATGTCGTCGGCCGTCAGAAAGTATCCCTCGGCGTTTTCCTCGTAGGCGTCGGTCGACTCGACGTCGCCGGTACTGGGATAAATCAACAGCTGATAGGCGGCCTCGGGGCCCCCGCGGTCACGGGCCAGAAGCGCCGTCGCCGTCGCGAGATTCCCACCCGCACTGTCGCCCGCGAGCACGACTCGGTCGGGATCGCCGCCCAGGTCGGAGGCGGCCTCGGCGAGCCACTCGAAGGTCGCGTAACAGTCCAACAGCCCCGCCGGAAACGGGTGCTCGGGTGCGAGGCGGTAGTCGACGCCGACGACCGGGTAGCCCGAGTCGGCGGCCAGCTTTCGACAGGTGCCGTCGTGGGTATCGAGGCTGCCGATCACCCAGCCGCCGCCGTGGACGTAGATGACGACCGGCCTGCCGTCAGGGTTCGTCGTCCCATCGCCTGTTTCGGGGTCGTAGATGCGAATCGGTACCTCCCCGTTCGGCCCATCGATCGTTCGATTCTCGACGGTCTCGAGTTCGATTTCGGGCTCCTCGGTGACTCGAAGCTCCTCGGTCATTCGACGCGCCTCCGCCGGGGAGACCTCGTCGAACGAGGGTGCTTCGAGGGACTCGTACCGTTCGAGAAACGACTGGACGTCCGGGTGGAGCTCGTCGGCGCGCGTCGGCCTCATACCCTACCCCTTCGTCGCCCCGTGGAAAAAGATGCGGCGCTGGTTCGTTTCACACCGCTTATTTCGGTTCGGAACGCCCCTTCAGTCGATGGCCAATCAGGATCTCATCGATGCGCTTCGAGCCACGGACGCGGTGAAGTTCGGCGAGTTCGAACTCACCTCCGGCGCCACCAGCGAGTACTACGTCGACAAGTACCTCTTCGAGACCGACCCACGCTGTCTCGAGACGATCGCCGACGCCTTCGCCGACCACGTCGACGAGGACGACACGCTCGGCGGCGTCGCCCTCGGCGGCGTTCCACTGGCGGCGGCGACGAGCGTCGCCGCGGGCGTTCCCTACGTCATCGCGCGAAAACAGCGCAAGGAGTACGGCACCGGCAATCTGATCGAGGGGCGACTCGAGGAGGGCGAGGAGGTCGTCGTCTTAGAGGACATCGTCACGACGGGGACGAGTCTCGTCGACGCGGTCGAGGCGCTTCGCGACGCTGGCGCGACGGTCGAGCGCGCGCTGGTCGTCGTCGACCGCGAAGAGGGCGGCCGCGAAACCATCGAGGACGCGGGCGTGGAGATGGAGGCGCTCGTGACGGCGAGCGAATTACTCGCTGACCGAGACGAATAGGCGGTACCAGCGACGAACGCGTCACTGCCCGTACGATTCGAACTTCGCTACGACCGTCTCCAACTGCTCGTCCGTGAGCGTCGTCGGCTCGAGCCCAGCCGCACGCGTCTGGAGGTAGAGTCGCGCGAGGCTCTCGACGTGGTGGGTGTTCTCTACGGCCGTCTCGAGGTCAGGAGCGGTGACGACCAGGCCGTGGTTCTCGATGAACGAGGCCGTCGAGTTCGCCGCTTCCATCGCCCGAACGATGTTCTCGGCCAGTTCGTCGGTGCCGTAGGGTGCGTACTCGGCGACGGGGACACGCTTCCCGACGGCGACGATCATGTAGTGGATCGGCGGCAGTGGCTCGCGGGCGACCGCCATCGCCGTCGACCACGGCGAGTGCGTGTGGACGATCGCACCGACGTCTTCACGCCGATAGATCGAGGCGTGCATCGGCACCTCGCTACTCGGCGCCATCTCGCCGTCGCGCTGGTCGCCGTCGACGCCGACGACCGGGACGTCCGCGGGGTCGAACCCGTCGTAGGGGACGCCGGTCGGGGTGATCGCGAACGCGTCGCCGTCGCGACCGTCGCGAACGCTCAGGTTGCCGGTCCGGCCCGGGGTCAACGCGGCGAGGTCGGGCGCGCCCTCGACGACGGCCCGTCGCTGGGACTCGAGCATCATCCTATCAGCTCCGTTAGCTCGCCGAACGCATCTATCCTGTGGTCGGGGTTTCGGCGTCCCTCGAGGGGCTCGCCCGCCCACTCCCCGTCGGGGTCGAACAGCACGGTCTCGAGGCCGACCGCGTTGCCCCCCACGATATCTGCGTCGACGTTGTCACCGACCATCATCGCCTCCGACGGCGTCCGCTCGAGTCGAGCCAGCGGGAGCGTGAACATGACCGATCCGGGCTTCTCGCGGCCAGTCTCCTCGGAGGTGAGCAGTAGGTCGATGTGGTCTTCGAGCCCCAGCCGTTCGATCTTCGCCAGCTGAATCCGCGTCGTGAGATTCGTCACGACGGCGACGTCGATCCCCGCCTCGCCGAGTCTCGTCAGCGTCTCCCCGACGCCCGGAAAGAGCGCCATCTCCTCGAGGTAGGCCTCCCAGAACGCCTCGCCGAGCGCCAGAGCGTCGCCGGCGCGGGGCTCGTTGGTGTGTTCCTCGAGTGCGCGTTTGAAGTAGAGGAATCGCTCGTGGGTCGCGGCCGTTCCCGAGAGTTCGCGTTTCACCTCACGACGACCCGACTGGTAGAACGCCTCGAACGCCTCCCGGTTGAAGTCGTAGCCAAGGTCGCGTGCCTCCGCTCGAGCGGCTTCCATTCCCGTTGCTTTACACGGCGGGTACGGGTAGAGGGTGTCGTCGAGGTCGAAGAGGACGGCGGTAACGGTCATACGTACGTGGTGCTCGGCGAACCACAAAACGAGTACCGGTCGTTCGTGTTCGGTCGGAACCAGTGTGACGCGAACTGAAACGGTTTCGTCCCGGCCGGTCAGATCTGGCAGGGCCGTCCTTTATTTTCCCGATTGTGGTACGGCCTCGAGCGAACGGACCGGCGATGCGGAGTCGTGCGAACGCTTCGCGTTCGACGGCTCCGACGAAACGAGGTGAGTGACTACATGACGACCGACAGCAAAGCACTGGTTCGACGCGATCCGGAGGAGGTGTGGACCGAGGGAGACCTCGAGGTGATCGACGAAATTTTCGCCGAGGAGTTCGTTCTGCACGATCCGTCCGCTGGTGGCGAACCCCGAGGGCGCGAGGAGTACAGAGGGTACGTCGAAACGTACCGCGAGGCGTTCCCCGACGTCGAGTACGAGGTCGAGGATGCGATCGGCGACGGAGAGTACGTCACCATCCGGTACACCGCCCACGGAACCCACGACGGTGAGTTCCTGGGGCTCGAGCCGACCGGCGACCGCGTGTCGGTCTCCGGGATGGAACTCTACCGCGTCGAAGATGGGGCGATCGTCGAGATGTGGACGAATTACGACGCACTCGGCCTGTTTCAGGAACTCGGCGTCATCCCGCCGCTCGAGGAGCTCGCCGACGAACATCGGCGCCGGTGACTCGAGCCGACCGCATCGATCGCCACACCATCAGAAGGCTTTTATCCCGCTCGAGACAACTCACGTTCACGATGGTAGGTGTCCGCTTTACAGGGGCGTCAGCCCGTTTTTAACTCATACCTACCGTGCGCTGTGTCGACGTTGATCCACGACGACCAGCGGACGGTCCAGGTGGCGACCCCCCCTTGCGGAGACCACCAGCATCCTCACATCCATGTCAGAATCAGAATCAGAGCCGGAGTCAGCCGAGTCGATAGCGGTCGTCCTCCCAGACGGATCCGAACTCGAGGTCCCCGAGGACGCAACGGTCGAAGACTGTGCATACGAGATCGGTCCCGGCCTCGGCCGGGATACGGTCGCCGGAAAACTCGACGGCGAACTGGTCGCCAAAGAGGAGCCCGTCTACGACGGCGTCGCTCTCGAGATCGTCACCGACGGCTCCGAGGAGTATCTGCGGGTGATGCGCCACTCCGCCTCGCACTGTCTCGCCCAGGCCGTCTGTCGCCACTACGACGACGTCGACCTCGCGATCGGACCGCCGACGGACGACGGCTTCTACTACGACTTCGACAACCTCGAGATCGACGAGGCCGACCTCGCGGACCTCGAGGCCGAAATCGCCGAAATCGTCGAGGCGGACTACGAGATCGAACGCGAGGACGTCTCGATCGAGGAAGCCGAGGAACGCCTCGCCGACGATCCGTACAAGCTCGAACTGCTCTCCGAGTTCGCCGACGAGAACGAGCAGGTCTCGTTCTACAAACAGGGCGAGTGGGAGGACCTCTGTGCCGGCCCGCACGTCGATTCGACGGGCGAGATCGGCGCCGTCGAGTTGTTGGAAATCGCGGGCGCCTACTGGCGCGGCGACGAGGAGAACACGATGCAGACCCGGATCTACGGGACGGCCTTCGAGGACGAAAGCGACCTCGAGGAGTTCCTCGAGCGCCGCCAGGAAGCCGCCGAACGCGACCACCGTCGGATCGGCAACGAAATGAACCTCTTTTCGATCCAGGACGTCACCGGTCCCGGCCTGCCGCTGTATCACCCGCCGGGGAAGACGGTGCTGAAAGAACTCGAGGACTTCGTCGAAGAGCTAAACGAGGATGCGGGCTACGATTACGTCGAGACGCCCCACGTCTTCAAGACGGATCTCTGGCATCGGTCGGGCCACTACGAGAACTACGAGGACGACATGTTCATCTTCGACGTCGGCGACGACGAGTTCGGCCTCAAACCGATGAACTGTCCCGGCCACGCCGCTATCTTCCAGGATCAGTCCTGGAGCTATCGTGACCTCCCCATTCGCTACGCCGAGAACGGGAAGGTGTATCGCAAGGAACAGCGTGGCGAGCTGTCGGGGCTCTCGCGCGTGTGGGCCTTTACGATCGACGACGGCCACCTGTTCGTCCGCCCCGACCAGATCGAGGCCGAGGTCGAGCACATCATGGACATGATCACCGAGATCTTCGAGACGTTCGACCTCGAGTACGAGATGGCGCTCGCGACCCGTCCCGAGAAGTCGGTCGGCTCGGACGAGATCTGGGAGCGCGCGGAGGAACAACTCGAGTCGGTCCTCGAGAAACGCGATCTCGAGTACGACCTCGAGGAGGGCGACGGCGCCTTCTACGGGCCGAAGATCGACTTCGCGTTCGAGGACGCCATTGGCCGAAGCTGGGACGGACCCACCGTCCAGCTCGACTTCACGATGCCCGAGCGGTTCGATCTCTCCTACGTCGGCGAGGACAACGAGGAACACCGGCCGGTGATGATCCACCGGGCGCTGTACGGCTCTTACGAGCGCTTCTTCATGATGCTCATCGAACACTACGAGGGCAACTTCCCCCTGTGGCTCGCACCCGAGCAGGTTCGAGTCCTCCCAATCTCGGATGCGAACCTCGAGTACGCCCGCGAGATTGTAGAGCGGTTTGACGAGTTCCGCGTCGAGGTCGACGACCGCGACTCCACCCTCGAGCGCAAGATCCGCGCGGCCCACGACGACCGGGTCCCCTACCAGATCATCGTCGGCGACAACGAGGAGGAGGCCGGAAATATTTCGGTTCGCGACCGGTTCGAAGACCAGGAGTACGACGTCGAAATCGACGCGTTCAGCGCCCACCTCGAGGCCGAACGCGACGAGAAGCGGACCGAACCGGACTTCCTGCAGTAGCTCGCTCGAAACACCGCGGCCGCCGAACACCACTCGCTCGAATTCAACGTAGCGGTCGCGCGCTTGATCGCTACTCGTCTTCGAACTCGAGGGCGACGGAGTTGATGCAGTATCGTTTGCCGGTCGGTTTTGGGCCGTCGTCGAAGACGTGGCCGAGGTGGCCGCCACACTCGGCACAGAGGACTTCGGTGCGGCGCATTCCGTGGCTGGTGTCGACTCTCGTCTCGATGCGGTCGTCGTCGGTGTCGTAGAAACTCGGCCAGCCACAGCCGGAGTCGAACTTCGTTCCGGAGTCGAACAGCGTCGCGCCACAGCCGGCACAGGCGTAGCTCCCGTCTTCTTTGTGATCGACGTACTCGCCACTGAACGGCTGTTCGGTTCCCGCCTCGCGAAGGATACGGTACTCCTCGTCGGTGAGCTTCGACCGCCACTCGTCGTCCGATTCGGTTCGGTGGTCTCTGCCGGATTCCTCCTGTCGCTCGGATTCGTGACTCATACCCCAGTCTAGAACCGAGGCGATTAAGAGTCTGTCCACGCCGTTGTGCACACGTATCCCATTACCGAGCGGTCATGACATCCGTACTCTGACAGCGCGGACACTGAGTCATTCGACCCAGCTTCGGAACCTCGATCCGGAGCCACTCGTCGCTACCGCCCGGTGCTTCGAATCCGCAGTTTCGACACCGCGATCGATTAGCCGTAGCTGTCTCGCTGGGCATAAACTATGCTACGGTACAACACACCAAATAGGTTCCCACGACCGGAGCGAGAACGCAACTAGCGAAGGTGACCGCGAGCGTGTGACACTCCCAGTTTCGAGTATGACAGGTACTCGTACTATCTGCTGTCCGTCAGTTCCGGTGTGGTCCCGGTCCGTCTTTCGGTCCCACCGGTAATCGGAACAGCAGTCCGTGTCAGGTCGGATCGGGTGTGGATCGTTCTATCGAGGCTTTCGATCGGTCGAGTTTCGTATCACTCCGGTCGGAGACCACGGCGTCACTCCGTCGATCGTCGCCGAACCGGAGGACCGAATCGTCCGACCGGCCCTCGAGCGCGTCGAATCGGTCGAAGACGTCGATCGTCCGGTCGTCGTCGACGCAAGGGGCGACGTGGACGAGTTCTCCGTCTTCGAACTCGGCGATCGCGATGGTCGGGAGTCGGTGAACGTCGTGGCGCTCACCCGTAATCGTCGACTCACACCGACTCCGTCTGAAAAACGGTTCCAGCCGACGTCCCGTCCGTGCCGCCCACGATTCGAACGCTTCGAGGCGATCCTGGATCCGGGCCAGCTGTGGAATTCGTTTCGACCGATCCGTGTGTTCGACTTTCGGACCCCAGATCCGGACCTCGGCGACGTCGACGGTCGTCGCCGACTCGAGTCGCTCGAGTCGTTCGAGCGCACGCTCCTGTGTCGGTCCGGTCGTCGCCGGCGCGAACGATCGGATCCACAACTCGACGGTCCGTGATGAAGGGGCTGTGTTCTGCACGTGTGATCTCCGTCGAGGCTGTCCACGACCACGCATAAAAGTATTACTCGGGCGCTCACCGAGCGAAACCGCCCAATTCTGGCGCCTGAGGCGACATACGGGTATGTCCGGAAGTGTGTTGCAGATGCCTTTTCCGATGAGTGGGCTGGTCGGTCCTCGAGCGGAGGATCGGCCGCGTGGGCGGATCGCGACACGTACCTTGACGGGCTTTGGCGACGTACGTCTCCGGATGACAGTTTCGCGAACGGTCGAACTCGAGGGCCACATCATCGACTCGGGAACGATGGGGCGGTGTTTCGGGATCGTCATGGACGTCGGCGGCGAGTTCGACGTCGAGGCGTTCGAAGTCGGCCGCCACAAACACGCCGAATCCTACTGCCGGATGCGGGTCTCGGCGGAGAGCGAAGAGCAACTGCGAACCATACTCCACGAACTCAACCAACAGGGAGCGATCGTTGCCGATCCGAACGATGCGACCATCGAGCCGGCGCCGGAAGACCGGGTCGTCCCGCCCGGCTTCTACTCGACGACGAACCATCCCACCTCGGTCCGCATCGACGGCGAGTGGATCGACGTGGAGAACCCGGAGATGGACTGTGCACTCGTCGTCGAACGGCCGAGTTCGTCGGCCACGCCTGTGAGCACCGACGGGGAGACGAGCGACGATGGAGAAACGAGCGACGAATCCATAGACGAGAGAACGAGCGACGAGACCCCTCGAGTTTCGACGCGGATTCTCGACGCGATCGAGGCGGGCGACCTCGTCGTGACCGGTGAGCGCGGAATCAGGGTCGAACCCCCTGAACGTCCCCGAGACGCCGACAGTTCGTTCGGATTCATGCAAGGTGGCGTCTCGAGCGAGCGACCCTCGGCCGCTCAGATCGCCGACATCGCCGACGAGATTCGTACCCTTCGCGAAGCGGACGGAACCGTCCTCGTCGTCTGCGGTCCGGCGATCGTCCACGCCGGAGGGCGGGATGCGCTCTCCGACCTCGTTCGCGGGGGGTACGTGGACGAACTCAGCGCGGGGAACGGCTTCGCGGTCCACGACTTAGAGCGGGACCTCTACGGCACCTCCCTCGGCGTCGACACCGAATCACTCGAACATCCCAGGAGTGGACACAAACACCACATCTACACGATCAGCGAGATCATCCGCGCCGGCGGGATCGACGACGCGGTCGAGGCGGGAATCGTCGACGGCGGCGTGATGTACGAGTGCGTTCGAAACGACGTCCCGTACGTGCTCGCGGGCTCGATCCGCGACGACGGCCCGCTCCCGGAGACGATCACGGATTCGGTCGAGGCCCAGCACGCGATCCGCGAACAGGCTCGCCGCGCCGACCTCGTCCTCATGTTGTCGACGCTGTTGCACTCCGTCGCTGTCGGTAACTGCCTCCCGTCGACGACGAAGACCGTCTGCGTCGACATCGATCCGGCGACGGTGACGCAGTTAGTCGACCGGGGAAGCGCACAGGCGGTGGGCATGGTCACCGACATCGGGACCTTCGTTCCGATGCTCGCCGACGAACTCCTCGAGTGAGTGGGGTCGTTTCGCTGAGAGGGTTTCGGACGACGGAGATCGGATCGACTGCACTGGCTCACGACGTTACTACACTGCCCCGCGATCCACGACTCTACTACACTGCACGACGGTCCGGCCCTACTAGTGAGGGCAAGTTATTTTATGTACATTTGTGGTATCAACCCACCCGACCGCTGTCGGCGGAGCCAGCGAGTAAGAGAATGCAACAGGAACACATCGACGCAGGGAAGGCGATACAGAAGCAGACCGGAAAGACGTTCTACCTCGCAACCCGATTTCTCCCGAAGCGGGTTCGACACGCCACGCACGTCCTTTACGCGTTTTTCCGTATCGCGGACGAAATCGTCGACGACGCCGAGGGGGTTCCCCCGGGCAGACAGCGCGCCGAACTCCAGTCGCTTCGCGCACAGGCACTCGGTGAGGCCGACCCCGAGGAGCCGGTCCTCGAGGCGTTCGTGGAGCTGAAATCCCGATACGGTATTGCTGACGAGGAGGTGGCGGAGTTTCTCGACGCGATGGCGACCGACATCACCACGAGCCGGTACGAGACGTACGACGACCTCGAGTCGTACATGCGCGGTTCGGCGGCCGCGGTCGGCGTGATGATGACCGCGATCATGGAACCGGAGATGGAGGAGACGGCGCTCCCCCACGCGATCAAACTCGGAGAGGCCTTCCAACTTACCAACTTCCTGCGAGACGTCCGCGAAGATGTGGTCGACCGCGACAGGATCTACCTCCCACAGGAGACCCTCCACACGCACGGCGCCTCGAGCGAACAGATCGAACGCCTCGAGTTCTCCGAGGAGTTCGCCGCGGCGATGGCGGACGAACTCGACCGGGCCGAATGCCTCTACCGGGAGGGCGTCGCCGGCATCCGGTATCTGCCCGCCGACTGTCAGCTTCCGGTCTTGCTCGCCGCCGTCCTCTACGCCGAACACCACGCCCTCATCCGAGAACAGGGGTACGACGTTCTCTCGACCGAACCGTCGCTGTCGACGACGCGAAAGCTGATCTGCGTCGCGAAAACGCGCTGGCACTGGCACTGGAACCGCGACCCCGAAGCAGTGTTCCAGCGGGTCTCGGCGGTTCCGACGGCCGACGGCGAGGCGGACTCTCGAGGGTCGGGCCACGGCGGCGGCGTCCCGACTCGGTGAAACGGACCGTCAGGGGCGTTGGGGAACCGCAGATCCACCCGATCACGTCGATACTGGCCTTTCGATCACCCGGGGAGGGCTGTTCGAACCATCTCGAGGTCGTACCGATCCGTCCTGAACAGGCCGAGACAGAACGCGCCCGCGACGGCCGCCGCCGCCCAGTTGCCGTACAGGACGTTGATCGTCCCCCAGAGTAACACGAAACTCACCAGGTCGTCGAGGACGAACTCGCAGTCTCGAACGCGCTCGAGTAACGCCTCGCGGTCGAACGCGAGGTCGACGACGACGACGGCGACGGTTCCCGAGATCACCCAGCCAACGTAGTTCGAGACGGGGACGCCGTAGTACACGCCGGGCGGAACGAACGCCCAGAATCCGATCGCCACCGCGGCGGGATCGAGGACGAGGTCGACGGCGACGACGGCGGCGATCGCGGCCGGAATTCGAACGAGAACGCGGTCGCTCCAGGGGCCGAGCACTACAAGCGTCAGCAGATACGCGTTCAGGACCAGGGGGATAAAAAACAGCGGGAGCGCGAGTGGTACCTCGCCGAACAGCATCGGTCCCAACTGGATCGTGTACTCGAAGGCGCCGTAGGGCCAGTCCGTCCGCACCCCGACGACCTCGATCGCGTACGTGTAGGCGGTCAGGACGCCGAGACAGCCAAGGGCCAACCAGCCGATCCGCGGGAGCAAGCCGACGATCAGCGGCGAGCGCATGACGGCCGTCCCGAAGAGGATCAAAAGCGGGTTGTACGCGAGAAGCGACGGCAACAGCCCCTCCGCGCTCGCGACGAGCGTCACCGCGCCGACGAACGGGAAGATCACCGCGATCGTAAACCGGTTCTCGCGGACGAGTTCCTCGAGACGACGCTGGACGATTGCCCTCGAGTCGATCCCGCCCCGGACGGTCGAGAACCGGTTATCCATACGTCAGCCTCCATAGGCCACCGAGAGTCAACACCGCGCCCACGATCGTGTTGATCGCGGGAAACCACCAGTACGCTCGGTCGACCGCCACGCTCGAGGTGGCGATGGCCCCGATGAGGATCGGGTAGACCAGCAGGACGCCGCCGAACCGGGGATCCAAAAGGGCGAACGCCCCGGCGCTCGCGAGCCAACACGCCCCGCAGTAGGCGTAGGTACGATGCTCGCCGAGGACCGTCGCGGTCGTCCGGATACCCGCCTTGCGGTCCGGTTCGACGTCGGGAATCGCCGAAAACGTGTGCATCCCCATCGCCCAGAGCCAGCCACCGAGGACTGCCAGTATGGGGGGCTGAACGCCCGCGACCGCTGCGTAGGCGGCCGCGCCGGGGACGACGTAGAGCCCGTTCGAGAGCGAATCCAGAAACGGGGTCGTCTTGAACCGAAGCGGCGGCGCGCTGTAGGCCGCGCCGAGAGCGAGGAAGCCGGCGATCCACGGCCAGGCGGCCTGCGGAACGACGCCAGCGAGCGCCAACCCGAGCGCGCCACAGAGGACGACGGCGACCGGGACGTACCGCTGGCCGCGATACCGCGTTTCGCGGTCGTCTTTTTTCGGGTTCGTCGCGTCGATCTCGCGATCGTAGACGTCGTTCACCCCGTAGAGGTAGACGTTCGCCGGGAGCAGGAAGTACGCGAAGAGCGCGACCGCGGCGGGGGAAGCGAGTTCGCTTACCGTCTCGGCGCCGTAAGCCACGCCGACGAGTACCGGCCCCGCGAGGTAGAGCCAGAAACGCGGCCGCGATAGCACCAGCAGGTACGAGAGCCCCTCGAGCGCCGTCGATCGCTCCGTCGAACCGTGATTCGACACGAGACTCGTCACCTCCGACTCGGCCGGCCGTAGTCCTCGAGCACCGCCTCGGCGGTCAACTCGCCGCTGATGAGACACATCGGCATCCCGATCCCGGGAGTAGTGTCGCCCCCAGCGAAGTAGAGTCCGTCGACCGCGTCCGAGCGGTGTGGCGGACGGAACAGCGACGTCTGGCGGAGCGTGTGTGCCAGCCCGAGGGCCGTCCCCCGGAAGCTGTTGTAGCGGTCGGTGAACTCCTCGACGCAAAACCGTTCCTCGAGGACGATCCGCTCGCGGAGGTCGGCGCCGGTGTTCTCGGCGATATCCGCGAGGATCTTCTCGCGATACTGGTCGCGGATTTCGGGGGTATCCTCGAGTCCGGGCGCGATCGGAACGAGGACGAACAGGGCGCTGTGGCCGGCAGGTGCGACGGTGTCGTCCGTCTCGGATGGGACACAGAGGTAGTAAGCCGGATCGTCGGGCCACGCCGGCTCCTCGAAGATCCGATCGAAGTGCTCTTCCCACTCCGTCGGGAGGACGAGCGTGTGGTGGGCGAGTTCGTCGACCTCTCCCTCGACGCCCAGATAGAGCAGGAACGCCGACGGGGCGTACGTTCGGGACTCCCAGTAGTCGGCGTCGTAACTCCGGCGCTCCGGCGTGAGCAACTCGCGTTCGGTGTGGGCGTAGTCGGCGTTGCTGACGACCAGATCCGGCCGAATCGGTCCGTCGGGCGTCTCGAGGAGAAACGCACCTTCGCGTCCTTTGATCGTCGTCACCGGTCGGCCGGTCTCGTACTCGACGCCCAGTTCTCGGCCGAGTTCTGCGATGGCGTCGATCACCGCACCGATCCCGCCGTCGGGGTACCAGACGCCGAGGTTGAAATCGACGTGACTCATCAGGTTGTAGAGCGCCGGCGTGTTCGACGGCGAGCCGCCGAGAAACACCAGCGTGTACTGCATGATCTGCTGGAGTCGCGGATGATCGAAGTAGTTCTCGACGTGACCCTGCATCGAGCCGAGCAACGTCAATCCCCTCGCGTGACGGGCCACGTCGAGGTCGACGTAGTCTCTGAACCGCGATCGGTCCTCGTAGACGAAGTGTTTCATCCCGACCTCGTAGTTCTCGCGGGAGGTCTCGAGGTACCGTTCCAGCGTCTCGCCCGCCCCCGGCTCGTACGTCTCGAACAGTTCCTTCGTTCGCTCGAGGTCGGGCGTGATATCGACGCGGTCGACGTTTCCCGATCCGGTCGCCTCCGTTCCACTCTCCGGGCCGTCTCCGTCCTTGAAGAAGAGCCGATAGTGCGGATCCAGGTGGGTCAGTTCGTAGTACTCGCCCGGCGTCCGGTCGAAGTCGGCGAAAAAGCGCTCGAAGACGTCGGGCATCAGGTACCACGACGGCCCCATGTCGAACCGAAAGCCGTCCCGCTCGAGGCGACTCGCCCGGCCGCCGAGTTGCTCGTTCTTTTCGACGACGCGAACGTCGGCACCCGCGTCGGCGAGGTAACACGCCGTCGAGAGACCCCCGATTCCGGCCCCGATCACGACGACGGACTCGCCGGCCAGCGATTGCATACCCCGAGTGACCATATGTACGGTGATAAATCTGTTTCACACGAATGTAGGGTATCGGCGATTCGTGGCACCGATTCGCGTGATCGTCGGCCGCTTGGTACAGTTTGTTATCCGCTGATTTCGGGTTCGAGCACGGATCACGGTTTCGCCGACAGCTCGAATCTCAATCCGTTCGAACCGGTGGTTGGGCCTCCTGGCCGGCTTCGACCACGGGTAATTCCTTGATGCTCGCGGACGTAGCCGTCCTATGGACGGACGAACTGCCGTCGTCACCGGCGGAACTCGAGGCATCGGCCGCGCCGTCGCCGACGCGTTCGCTACCGAGGGAGCAACCGTCGTCGTCGGCGCACGAGACGGGGCGGCGACCGAACGGACGGTCGAGGCGCTCGAGGGAACCGGCGGGAGCGCGGCGGGCGTTCGAACCGACGTCCGCGACGAGTTCGACGTCGAACGCCTCGTCGAGGTCGCGTCGAAAGCGGGAGATGGATCAGGAATCGACGTCGTCGTCGCCGCCGCCGGCGTCTACCACGGGGATCCGGGCGAGACGCCGACCGGCGGGGAGTCGTATTCCTCGGTCGACGATCACTGGCGGACGAACGCACGCGGCGTCTTCGCGACCGTCCGGGAATCGCTTGCACACCTGAACGACGGTGCGCGGGTTCTCGTTCCGACGGGTGTCGTCGCGCGCGAAGCCAAGACTGGATACGGATCCTACGCCGTTTCGAAGGCCGCCGCCGAGGCAATCGTTCGTGGGTTCGCCGCCGATACCGACGCGACTGTGGGCTGTCTCGATCCCGGGCAGGTCGCGACGGATCTGACGAACGGTGCCGGCCGCGACCCCGAGACCGTCGCGCCGATGTTCGTCTGGGCGGCGACCGAGGCCGATCCGGCGGAACTCGACGGCGCGGTCATCGACCTGAAGGCGTGGCGAAGCGCGACTCGGTGAGTCACTCGCCGCCCCGTTCGGGCACCTCGAGACCGATCTCGACGTCGCCTCGAGTCCGGGCGTAGACGTACGAGGCGATCAACAACACGGCGCCGAGGACGAGAAACGAGAGCGTCCGGGCGACGGTATCGAGGTCTCGCGTGTCGAAGAGAAACACCTTCGCGGTGGCGAGTCCCAGGACGGCGAGTCCGAGCGCGCGGACGCCCCGAACGTCGGTCGCCAGTCCGATTCCGAGCAAGGCGGAGCCGAACAGTATCCA
This sequence comes from Natrarchaeobius versutus, assembly GCF_041205745.1. NCBI lineage: Archaea > Methanobacteriati > Methanobacteriota > Halobacteria > Halobacteriales > Natrialbaceae > Natrarchaeobius > Natrarchaeobius versutus. The sequence continues at coordinate 152,302 of NZ_JBGFCC010000009.1, forward strand.
CGCGACCGACACGCCGAGGCCCGATAGCTCGAGGGCGAGAACGATTACGCCGAGGCCCGTCGCAACGATCGCGTAGCTCGCGACCGTCGCCGGCAGGAACCGCCGCTCCAGATCGGTCAGCACGTCGGTTCGTGAGTACCACCACGCGAGCGCGTAGAACGCACCGATCGCGAGCGCGAACGAAACGGGACGACCTGAAAGCGTCGCCATCGGCTCCGCGGCGTCGAACGCCGGGAGGGCCGTCGCGTCGACGGCGATCAATTTCAGGACGAGTGCCCCGGCGACGACGTGGGCACCGACCCGAAACGCCGGTGCGTCTATCCATCTCGAGAGCGCGACCGCTCCGCCGATCACGGCGAGCGCACCGACGGTGGCCGCGAACGTCCCTGCCGTCATCGCGATCCCGCCGGCGAGGAAGGCGACGGACGCCGCGGCCGCCGTCTCGTTGCGTCGAACCGGCCGAGGGTGCCTCACGGCGTACGTTGGGTCCGTCACGGCGTACGTTACGGCGAGTGCGGTCGCGATTCCGATCGCGCCGAGACCGTCGACCGCCGCCTCGGGAAACGCGTTCCGGAGGGCGATCTCGAGGAACAGCGTCGCGAAACTAGCGTTGGCGACCGTGGTGACGGCCAACCGTACCCGGTGGATCTGACCGCGCGTGGAGCCGGGTTCGGCGTCGACGTTCTGACCTCGGAGCACGTACCCGCCGAGCAGGTAGAGGGCAAACGAGACGACGCCTGCGACGCCGACGGCGCCTGCGGGCGGCTCGAGATCGACGAGCCACAACAACAGAACGCCGTAGGTGGCGAACGTGCTTGCGCTGACGAGCCGGCCCCACGGACGGACCGTCGCGATCGCGACGACCCCCACACCGAGCAGGATGACGTATGCGGGCGTGAGGACCACTGTGGCCGCGTCGGTACTCAACGTCGCGGTGACGTATCCGAGCAAAAACGCTTCGCCGGCGACGAACGGCGCACCGTCGCTGACCGAGACGCCCACCGCCGCGACGACGAGGAGGGTGAGTGCGACGAGGACGGCCCACAGTGGCGTCCCGATCGCCTGTCGGTAGCTCTCGAAGCCGTAGGCCGCGTAGACGCTGAAGTACGCGATCGCGAGGCCGGTTCCCGACGCGATTCGACCCCACCTGACGTACCCTTGGCGGGTCGCGACGTATCGCCCACCGGCGAGCAACGCGATGCCCGAAAGCGCGCCGAGTGCGACCCGTCCGCCCGGTCCGAGCAGGCCGATTTCGATCGCCAGCCTGACGAAGAGGACGACGCCGACGACGAGCGCGAGCGCGCCAACGAGCCCGAGCCACCGAACGCCCAGCGTTCGTTCCCAGTCGGCGTCGTTCAACTGACTCGCGATCCCGGCGGACCTATTGCGCTTTGACCCGCCAGTTGTCGGCGCTTCGGGATCAGCGGACTGGCCGATATCCGGTCCGGTCTCGAGTCGGCGACCGGCCGCATCCTGGTGGGCGCCGTCGGCCCCTTCGGCGGACTGCCGAGCCGACTCGGTGGAATCCGCCGTAGCCTCCGGGCTCGTTTCGACTCCCCGCTCGACGGCCTCGAGTCGACGATGGAGGGCGTCGACCTCGTCGCGAAGGCGTTCGACCTCGCGCCGGAGATCGTCGTCGGTCATGAACAGATACACGTTGCCTGGATATCATATAAACTGGGGTGTGATGCGACCTCGGTTGGGGCACGGATCGCTGTCCGGCGAGGCAGGAGGCACAATCGGATATTCTATATTGTCGGATACGGTTTATTCCATCGAGTGCGCAGATAACTCTCCAGAGTAACGATCGGACGAGCCCCGTTCGGATCGGTACAGCACGCGCTATCGGCGACGTGCTCGAGAGAATTCGGTGGTTTCAGTCGATATGACCTTCGCGGCGGAGTTGGTCTGCGTCCTGGCTGGTGTAGCGCCACTCGATGGTGGCCTTCTCGTCCTGCCAGTCCCAGGGTTCGGCGACGACGATGTCGTCTTGCTCGATCCAGGTGCGGTATTTCATTCGACCCGGAATTCGGCCCAGGCGCTCCTCGCCGTCTGCACAACGGAGCTGAACGTGGTTGCCACCAAGGTGTTCGGTCACGACGGCGAATACTTCATCGCTGTTGGGCATACGGAGGTTCCGACGCCCGGATTCTTCTGTCACACGCCTACTACGGTCGGTGGACGTTTAAATCATTGGAGACGCGTGGTAGCGTTTCTCGTACCCGAAACTCGAGTCGATAGCGAACTCGGCGGTCGTAACACCCCAGGTCAGCCGGACGGATCGACGAAGCATACCGGTCGCCGCATCCTCTCATACGGTTTACTGTCGGTCGTTTTCGGTGAGGCTACGACCCGGGTGGCGGTCTCACCGGTAAACCGCGACAGTAATTCGTATCACAGTTCCCGGTCTGAGTCCGGATCTTCGAGTTCCCACAGTAGCTCCGGAAGAAAAGCCTCGAGGTTGTCGATCACCGTGCGCTCGCTCACGTTCAACCCCTCGCAGTGATCGTGAGCCGACTCCCGCACGTCGACGTGGAGGTCGCCGTCCTCGAGCCAGACGCCGAGCGGAAACACCGAACACCGCGTCGGCTTCCAGTCCTCCTCGAGGTGAAGCGAGCAGAGGCCGTCCTCGCGGAGAAAGGCGCAAGCGTGGCCGTCCTCCGCGACGTGACCCTCACGCGCTTTTGGTTCGCGAGTGACGAACTTCTCGCCGCGGAAGTCGGTCGTCGTCTCCGCTAAGTTCGCTCGCTGGGCGAGCTCGAGGAGGTCCCGATCGTAGAGCAAGACGCCGTGGTGACAACACCAGGTGCAGTCGTCGACGCACTCGAACGTGAGGTCGGGATCGAACTCGACGACGACCTCGTGGCCTGGATAGACTTCGACCCGTCGCGTGGCGTCTGCGCTCACGGCAGTAACGACGGACCGCGCGCGGAAGTGACTTTCTTCTCGACGAGGCCCGGTAAGACGCCGATCGTCGGCCCGATCCCTGAGTCGGAACCGAACCTACACGACCTCGAGGAACGGTGTCGTCCCCTTCTGAATCCCGATGGACGGTCGTCTCCGGCTCGAGTGACAATTCTCGTCCCGGTCTGGCGGTGCCCGCGGTGCTACGGACCGAACTCTTCGATTCGATCGTGGACGGTTTCTGCCCACTCGTCGACCGCCCCGTGCATCAGTTCTTGTGCGTCCGGAACCGGAACCGCGAAGTACTGGTAGACGTATCCACCCCCCTCGAGGAGTCGTCGTTCGCGCTCTATCAATCCCTTCTCCCGAAGCGTCGACAGCGACCGGTTGACGTTGCTTCTGTCGCGCTCGAGTTCGTCGGCGAGTTCGGTGACGGTACTGCCGGGAAGCTCGTGCAACAGAAAGTACGCTCGGGTTTCGTGGGCTTGCACGCCGAAGACGCACTCCATGATTCGCTCGAACTCCGGACTGTCGACGAGCATGAGGTCTTCCATCCGTTGTTCGCGTTCGGGCATGGTTCGTGATACGTGTGCCATTACCTATAGTAGCCACTGTCCCCCGACTCACAGGACCGCCGTGGGATGGCGTGTGAGACGGCCCGTACCGGTTTTCGAAGGCGCAGAAGGTTCGATCGATTACTTCTCTGGTGACGGCGACGCGTCTGTTTCCTCGATTTCCGCCGACGATTCCGGCTTGGCGAGGCGATACCGCTCGAGACAGGTTTGCATCTCCTCGTCGGTTTCGTACGTGAGTAATTTCATCGGCGTATCGCAGTAATACGTTCCCGCGTGACGTCTGAGCGCCATGTTCATCGTCTTTCCGAGGACACTCACCTCGACGATCACGCGGTTTCCGTCCTTGAGTTCCCGAAGGACTTCCGTCGACGTGAGATCGTTTCGGCCCACGCGAATCGTCTCGCTCATCGTCCATCACAACGCCTTCCAGAACGATAGTACTCGTTGATAGTCATTGCACTTTGGCCTGTGAATCAGCGACCAACACTGGACGTACTGGCCACTCGAGTGTGTGTCCTGAGGGACTGTTTCACCGACGATTACAATCGTCTGCTCGAGCCCGAAACCGACTCTCGTATTTCGAACCGTTCTGGCAGTCCCCGAGATCGTCAGCCGTCCACGTCCTCGACTACGTTCCGGAGGGTTCCGACACCTTCGTACGTAATCTCGACGGCATCACCCGGTTTCAGCAGGCCCGGATTCGCGGGGCTCCCGAACGCGACGACGTCACCCGGTTCGAACGTGAACCGCCTCGAGAGGTACGAAACGATCTCGTCGGGGTCGAACAGCATGAGTTCCGTGTTCGCCTCCTGGCGGCGCTCGCCCGCGACGTCCGTGTGCATCTCGATCCCGGTCGGGTCGAGGTCGGTCTCGAGCCAGGGGCCGAGCGGGCCCGAGCCGTCGAACGCTTTGCGTGCCGTTCGTCCCTGCTGGTCGAGTGCGTCCACGTCGTTCATGATCGTATACCCTCGGACGACATCCGGAACGTCCGCCTTCGAGACGTCGTGACACCGTTCGTCGATGACGGCCGCCAGTTCCCCCGCGTACGTCAACTCCTCGGTAAACGGGGGATAGGGGATCGAGTCCTCGTGTGCCCGTACCGACGCGGGCGGTTTGATGAAAAAGTCCGGTTCCTCGGGACGTTCGTACTCCATTTGCTCGAGCGTGTCGGCGTAGTTGCGTCCGACGCAGTACATCGCCGAGGGGGCACACGGTGGGAGCAACTCTCCGTCGATGCCGACCTCGTACTCGCCGTCGTCGGCGTGAACGATGCCATCCTCGTATCGCCCGGTTCTCGAGCCATCAGCCGTCTGGACTCTCGCGATTCGCATTGCCGGCTCACTCGCGTCCAGCGCCGTCAGGATACCGGTTCGGCGCGGGCGGCGAACGAATCGGGGTCGGTCGGACGCGGTTTCGCCAGTCGTTCGAACCCTGCCGGGGACGTCCGACAGCCATTCGAACGTCTTGGCCGCGTACGCAAGCGGGACGCGTTTCCGGCCGCCTCCCTTCCCGAGTGATATGTCCACGACAGGTACACGCGATCGAACGGAGCTGTTGAAAAACGCCGGCGTCGTCACGACGCTTCTCGACGCCGCGATGGAGTTCTCGAACGGACGTCACAAGAGCGGTGCGCTTCTGATCGGTGCCGCCGCGGTCTCCTCACGGATCCCGGGTTTCGGAACTGCCATCTCGCTCGTGCTTCGGGTATATCGCCGACTGCGGTGAACGTTCCAGTCGACCCCCCACTCACCGAAGTACGGACTCGAGGTTCCGATATCTGATCTCCGCCCAGGCCTCGCGCTCGAGGTCGAACCGGTCGAATAGCTCGAAGTGGTCGATCGTCTGACCGGGATAGATGTAATCCGTCCCAAAGATCAGCTGATCCGAGTGCTCCTCGAGGAAATCCTGCGCGTACGCTTCGTCCCGCGTGAGCGCATTCCAGCCGGAGTGGCCGCCGAGGTCGCCGTACACGTTATCGTATGTATTCAGTAGTTCGGGGACTCGACCGCCCGGTTCGACCGGCCCGTCCGGATACTCGCCACGGTCCTCCCAGCCGACGTCCGCGGAGATGTGTGCCCACCACGCGTGGGCATGTGCGAGGAAGTCGACCTCCGGATATGACGCTAGCACGTCCTCGAGACGGGGGAGACCAACCTCGTCCATCATCGCCTTCTCGTCGGTGTGAAACAGGATCGGCAGGTCGTACTCGGCGCAGTATTCGTAGATCGTCTCGAGCCGCGAGTCGTCGATTGGGATCCCGGCTTTCAACTCGCCAAACCCACGGGCACCCTGCTGGACGTATCGTTCGATCAGGTTCTCGACGGGCTCGTTGCCGTACACCAGCGTCCGCGGATCGACGGTACAGAACGGAACGAGCCGGTCCGGATGCGCTTTTGCCTCCTCGAGTACCCACCAACTTGAGGCCTGGACCGGATAGCTCTCGGGCGAGTCGAGCGCGAGCACGACCGCGCGGTCGACGCCGACTTCGTCCATCCACTCGACGAGCCCGTCGGCGTCCAGCGGTGACCGATCCAGCGTTTCGTCGGGAATCACGTGCGTGTGGGCATCGAAGAGCGGGAGATCGTCGACGGACCCGTCCTGTCGACTCCGTCCGACTGTATCCCCGTCGGCTTCGGCCGCTCGAGCGTCCGTAGTCGCGCCGACTCCGCCCGTCGTCCCCACAATTCCGAAGGCGACCCCAGCGCCACCCTGGAGGATTCGCCGCCGCGTCGATGCCGGGTGCGTCGACGGTCGTCGCCCGTCGTCTCGGCTTTCCCCCGTCGATCGAGTCATGCCACGCCCTCCACCGAGCGCGGTGAAAAATTCGGGGGACCGAACGAAATTATCGTAACAATTGCACCGATTGACACGCTAACCGCCGATCCCGCTGGCAATCAGGTGTAAAATGGCGTTCGGTCGTCACTATGCTCGAGCGATTGTGCGAGCGGGTTCGATTCCATCGACGGAACGTCCGTTCTGCGACAACGGATCGACGTCACTCCTCGAGGACGAGATACGTTCGCGTGCCGCGGTGTTCGAGCGAGACGTACTCGGTGTCGACGCTCTCCTCGACGAACTCCTCGATTCCCGCCGCGTGGAGGTCCGTAACGTCGATACGCGTTCGCTCTGTCTGCTCGGTGGTGGCTCCATCGGCGTCGGTTCGGCCGTGATCGGCGCTTCGGTCGACGATCAGTGTCATACACTCGAGTTAGACTGACAGTACGTGAATCCGATCCGTCCGAAGTGAAAGTGAAAGTGGTCGATTTCGGGCGGTCGACTACCCGAGACGTTTGACGTCGACGCGGTGGGATCTGCCGTCGGTCTCGAGGTCGACCGCGTCGACGATCGCCTCGCTCGCCCGCTCGCGCCACGATTCGACCGCCTCGGCGTGGCGGGCTCTGACCTCCTCGGTCGCCGATTCGTTTGCGAGTTCGTCCTCGAGGGTCGGATACGCGGCGACGACGTCGTCTTCGATGACGTCCGCCGGCGGAACGTGAACCGCCTCGGTGAGCGCCGCGTCGTCGATCCGGTAGACGTGTATGCGTGCACGCATTCGGCCGTGAAACGGCGGCGTCACCCGAAGAACTGCCCGTCCCGGGTTCTCCTGCGTGTAGGCGTAGCCGTCGGCGGCGTCACCCGCCGAAATCGCGATCGAACGGATCGCCGTCGGATCGTCTTCCCCCGTCATCGATCCGCAGTTGGATCCGGGATCGTTTAGCTCCGGCGCTCGAGGCGCGAAAGACGCGATTTCACTCTCGAACGATTCGTTCATCGGGTCGAGTCGACGAATCGCCGCCGTCACCCGTCACGTCTCTCGGGGGTCGACCGACGCGAGTGGCGGCCGAAACACCGTCGCACTCGCGTCGGTCGAGGTGCCGTAGGTCGCGTCGTCGACCGACCCGGGTATCTCGGCGTCGCCTCCGTACCGCGATCGAAGCGACGCGCGGACGGCCTCGCGGACGCACGCTCGCGTCGCGGCGCCGACTCGGGTCCCGCTTCCGGAGAACGGTGTGGGTTCTCCCGAGGGGTCGTGTCCGACGACGACAGCGTCGGTCGTCGTCCCGGGAAACCCGGTTTCGGTGAGAAGCGTCGTGGCCTTCGCCTCGACGGCGACTGCGAGCAGGTTCGCAAGCGCCCCCGGCGCGAGGGCTCGCGTCGTCCCGACGACGAGGTTGACGGTTCCCGTTCCGGGTCGTGTTCTCTCGTCCGACCGGTCGGACTCATCGGGGAGCGACCGTCCGGCCGCCTCCATCGGCAACTGCGCCGGATTCGAGAGTCCCGCCGTCGCGTAGGCCGTGACCGACCCACACTGCGCGCCGCGGGCGTGTTCGAGGTCGACGCCCGTAAACAGGACCGGGGATTCGCCGTTTTCCCGTTCGAATCCGGCCCGCTCGAGACGCTCGCCGGCGTACACCTCGAGATCCGTCCGGCTCCATCCGTCGGGGACCGACACGTTGTACACACAGTCGGTGTGCCGACGGCCGCCGTTCCAGCCGCTCGAGAGCCACTCTGTTCCGGGTCGGCCCACGCGGAGGACGCCGTCTCTCCGGACCGCGGGGTAGGGTGGCTCGCGGTCGGTCACGACTCTTGCCACCCCTCGTCGATCGTCATTCGCGTTCGCTCCCCCCTTCGCCTTCGGAGTCGCGGACGCCGAGTGCCTCGAGCAGTCGATCGTTTCGATCGCGGTCTTTGACCGCGACGCGGACGTGCGACTCGAGTCCGCGGAACGTCGTCGCGTCGCGGATCGCGACGCCCTCCCGACGCGCCGACTCGAGTACGCTCCCGACGTCGCGGCTCCCGACGCCACAGAGGATGTACGGCGCGTCCGACGGATGGACGTCAAACTGCGCCTCGAGTGCTTCGCGCATCCGCTCGCGCTCGCGCTCGACCCGAGTTCGGGTCTCGGTGACGAACGCCTCGTCACGGAGACAGTGTGCGCCGACTCGCGCGGCGGGCGTGCCCAGCGACCACGTCCGACGGGCGGTCTCGAGTGCCTCGAGTCGCTGTCCCGTCCCGACGGCGAAGCCGGCTCGCAGTCCCGGGAGGCCGAACAGTTTCGTGAGCGAGCGCGCGACGATGACGTGCTCGTGACCGAGTTCGGCCGCCGACGGCAGGTCCGTAAAACCGAGGAACGCCTCGTCGACGAGAAGCGTCGTCCCGGCGTCGCCACAGCGGTCGGCGAAGGCGGCGAGATCGTCCGGATCGATCGCGTCGCCGGTCGGGTTGTTCGGCGTACAGACGACGGCGAGTGCGGTCGACTCGAGGGCGGGTTCGCACAATCCGGTCAGATCGTCGTACCTGACGAACCGCGGTCTCGCCCCCTGGAGTCGAACTTCGCGGGCGTACTCGCCGAAACTGGGGTAGGGAACCAGCGCCTCGTCGCCCGGCTCGAGTGCGATCTCCATCGCGAGCCTGATCGCCGCCAGTCCTCCGGGCGTCGGAACGACTCGGTCGTCACTGCAAGCCACGAACTCTGCCGCGGCTGTCCGGAACGCGGGGTAGTCGTCGTCGGGGTACCGACGAGATTCCTGGAGGGCGTCCGTGTAGACGTCTGTCACCCCGTCCGGTGTGGACGGATTGGTGTTCGCCGAGAAGTCGAGCACGTTGGGATCGGTCTCGCCGCCGTGGGGGACTCGATCCGCGGCGCGGATCGATTCAGGGTCCACAGCCCTCTCCCGATTCGGAGTTGCGTTCGTCGGCGGGGTCGGCGTCGCTCGCGTCGATTCCGAGCCGGTCGCAGACGACCTCGAGGCGATCCCGAACCGCCCCCATCTCACCGTCGGGAACGAGCGAGAGCGCACCGCCCATCGCGACCCCCTCTTTCGCCTCGCCTGCACAGTACCGTTCCATCGCGACGTGCTCGCCCTCCTCGAAGCGGGGATCGGTCACGGTCAGTTCGCACTCGAGTCGCTCGCAGGCTCGCTCGAGGCGATCACCCTGCTCGTCGGCCACGAACGACGTCGTCGCGATCGATAGCGGCGCGTCGACGTCCGCGTGTCGAAGCACGGCCGCGACGGCGACCATCTGCGTCCCGCCGGCGAGTGCCACCTCGACGCCCGACTCGAGGGCGCCCGCGGCGATCCCCGCGACGGTCGCCTGGACCGGATCGCCGACGGCTCGGATCGCCGCCAGCGGGTCTGCCGCGCAGTCGCCCGGCTCGAGAGCGCTCGCCTCGAGGCCCTCGTCGACGACGCGACGTTTGCGTTCGATGGGATTTTCGGGGAGTGACGAGGAGACGCTCGCCGGCTCGCCAAGCGCGGTGAGGACACCGAGCGCCGTCGTCGTCCCGCCCGGAACGGTTTCACCGATCACGATCTCGTCCTCGGGCAGGCTCGATCCGAAGCCGTGCGCGCGGTCGAAGACCGCCGCCGTGTCCGGGACGGCTTCGGGTTGGCGGACGTCCGCGCCGGGATCGACGCCGAGATCGACCGTCGGTGCGCCGGTCGACCGCGCGAGGCCGGCGTCGATCACGGCAACGTCGAAGTCGACCACTTCCCTGACGGCGCGGGTCACCGCCGCGGGCGTCGGACAGCCCGACGGACTCACCGGCGTCACGGGTGCGACCGTCGGCTCCCCGTACTCGAGGATTTCGACGTCCGCTGACGGGGTGTGGACCATCAACTCCGGCATCGCACCGGCGGCGCTAATGCCGTCGATCAGCGCCGTCTCCGTCGTCCCCGCAGGAAGAAGCAGGCGCATCTCAGCGCACCCCCCGCCGGTCGAGCAGACGGGTCGCGAGTTCGGCGTCTTCGAGTCGATTCACGTTGACCGCGAGTCGGGTGTCGTGACTGACGTATCTCATTGATGTCGTATCGGCGCCGATGACGTTGACCCCGGTCGGCACGGGGCTGTCTTCCGAGTCGTACCGCGACTCGACGCTCGCACCGAGTCGCCGTTTGAGCGTCCGCGGAACGCAGACCGTCCACGAGGCGTCGCGGTCGCCACAGGCCGAGAGCACTCGGTCGACGACGTCCCCCTCGAGCAACGGCAGGTCGGCCGCGACGGTGAGGATCGGCGTCTCGAGCCCCGGTCGATCGATGACGGTCTGCAGGTCGACGACGTACCCATCGCCGGACGTGTCGACCACCTCGAGCCCGCTGTCGATTCTCCGTCCGGTTCCGCCCGCTCCAAAGTCGCCGCCCTCGAGGTGAGCCCGGGTCTCAGGTACATTCGGCGAGACGGCGGCGAGTATCGTATCGACGCGATCGGCCTCTCCAAGCGCCGCGATCACGCGATCGACCATCGGAGTGCCGGCGATCGGGTGGAGCGGTTTCTCGTGGGGACTCTCGAGGCGGGTTCCTTCGCCGCCACACATTACGATAGCGTCCACGCGATCACCCCCGCGTGGAGACCGACGACGCGGCCGATCTCGTTGGCCGCACCGAAGACGTCGCCGCTGATCCCGCCCAAGTTGCGGTTCGCCCAGTACCACGGGAGGCCGACGCCGGCGATCGCACCGCAGAGTCCGATCACGGCGGGGTGGGGCCAGACGAGCGCCGCGCCGGAGAGTACGACGACCGCGGCCGGGAGGGAGCCGCCGACCGTCGACGAGTCGGTGAACTGTCGGCCCATCCCGTCGTAGCTGGCCGTTCCGAACGCGGCCATCGCCGCCATCCCCAGTTTCGCTCCGACCTCAACCGCGACGGCGACGGCTACCGCCTCGAGCGGAGTCATTCCGGCGAGTCCGAGACCACCGAGGGCGACGCCCACGACGACGAGTGCGAGCGCGAGCAACGCGCCGACGCCGGTCGTCGTGTCCTTCAACACCTCGCGACGCCGGTCGACGTCGCCGTGAACGACGAACGCATCGCCCATATCCGCGACTCCGTCTAGGTGGTGGATCCCCATCACGAGGTAGACCGCGAGCAGGTAGGCGAAGCCGACCGTCGCCGGAGCCAACACGTCGGCCCCAAGCAGTGGGATCGCCGCGATCACTCCGCCGACCAGGCCGACCACCGGGAACGCGGCGGGCGTCGAGCGAAACGCCGCCCAATCCCCCTCCCGACTTCGAACCGGGAGTCGCGTCAGAAACGCGAACGCACCTCGGATCGCACGGATCCAGCGCGAGATCATCAGTGCGGACTCACCCCCGTGATGGCTCGAGTGAGCCGGTCGAACTGGCCGAACGCGGACCGGGCGATCGATCCGTCGACGGTCTCTCCGGCCTGCTCGAGTGCGTGGAACGCGAGAGCCTCGAATCCGACGCCGATCGGTGACTCGAGCGTCGCCACCTCGAGACCGCCCGTAACCGCCTCGAGCGCGATCGCTCCGGCGGCCGCGATCAGGACCGCGACGGCCGCCCCCAGGCCGACGACGGTGATCGCCCGCTCGCCGTCCTCGAGGGTCGGTAACTCGCGAGCGGGGTTCAACTCGTAGACGTCGGGTTTCACCAGCCGAACCGAGAGGACGTGTGCGATCGTCGCCATCGGCCAGCCGGCGTTGGGCGAACTCGTCGTCTTCGCACAGCTTCGCGCTCGCCGAAGCGCCAGCGGATCTCCTGCGGCGAACGCGATTGCGCCCGCAGTGATCCGGGCGGGAATCCACATGACGACGTCGTCGAGGCGAGCGCTCGCGGTCCCGATCGGCTTCGAGCGGTAGCCAAGCATCGAATCGAGCGTGTTGACACCCTTCACCCACGCGGCGGTCGCCGCGGCGAGGGGCAACGATACCGGTGCGAGCAGGGCGAACGGGATCATCGTCGCGACCAGCCCGTCCGACAGGTTCTCGGCCGCGCTCTCTACGGCCGCGCTTCGGAGTTCGCCGGGCGAAAGCGTCGACGCGTCCCGTCCGACGAGCCCCCGAACCCGCTCGCGGGCCGTCTCGAGGTCGCCGTCGGTCGCCACGAGGACGTCCTCCGTCAACTCCAGCAACGACCGGAGGCTAATCGTAAGAAAGAGGACGACGCCGGCGACGACGGCGCCGGCGAGTGGCTCCACCGCAAGCGCGAGGGCGACGACAGTGCCGGCGATTCCGGCGGGAACGAGCGGGAGAACGAGCGCGATTCCGACGCCAACGAGGCGCTGCCGGCGCCCGTCGGCACTCCACGCTCGATCGACCGCGCCGACGAGCCTGCCGAACCAGGCGACCGGATGGGCCGCGTTTCGCGGCTCGCCGACGAGCAAGTCGAGGCTGAACGCGAACGCGAGCAACGCGAGCGTCGTCAGCGCCATGGCTCCTTACCCTGTTGCATCGTGTTTCCCTGCCCGGTTCGAACGCGTTCGATCATCGGTTCGCGTCCTCCGATCGCTTCGTTCCCGTCGCTCGCTCACACAGTCGCCGTGGAATCGATCGAAGCGGTGCGTTCTCGAGGATCAATGCGGTTCCGCCGACCCGCTCGACGCCGCCGTCGGTCCGCGGATCGTCGCCGACGTGGACGAGATCGGCCGATGCGACGTCGAGTTTCTCCGCCGTCAGTTCGAATATCTGGGGGCTGGGTTTGCGCCACCCACAGCCGACGCTCGTCACGATCGCGTCGAACTCGTCGCGGTCGAACGCCGACCTGACGAGCGTTCGGCCGACGAGTTCCGGCACGCTACAGTTCGAACAGATGGCGACCGGTCCCCGCTCCCGGGCGGCAGTGACCGCCTCGAGCGCGCCAGGATTCGTCTCGACGGCCGGGTCGAACGCCGCGACGGTCGCTCGTCTGACGACGCTTCCGGGAGCGTCGATTCCGCGGCTCGCGAGCGCGTGCGAGACATGTGCCGGTAAGGGAACCTCAGCGCCGTCTGGCGCGTCGACGTGTCGCTCGCCGTAGGCCGTCGCCCAGTCCTCGGGGACCGGGACGTCACGGGCCTCGAGTTCTGACGCGACGGCTCTCGCCGGGTCGTCGGGTCTGTCCGCGCTGACGAGCGTTCCAAAGAGGTCGAACGAGACTCCCACGTTCGTGCAACTAGCCCAATCTGACTTTACCTTCGCGGTCCTGTCGCCGATCGGATACTGATCGTGAACGTTGTCCGAGTCGGACGTGTGAACCGGACTCATACGGCTTACTGTCGATCAGTTCCGGTGAGACCGCGACTCGAGCGGCGGTCTCACCGATACATCACGACAGCAATCCGTATCAGGCGAGTCGAGCGAACGCGAGGTTGCCCGAGATATTCTTGATATAGATTTCGACGACGTCGCCCTCGTTGGCGCCGGGGACGAAAATCGTGTAGCTCCCCTTTTCGGCGACACCGTCGCCTTTCCGACCGGTTCCGGTGATCTCGACGGTGTAGGTCTTGCCTTCCTCGACGGCGTCGGCCTGTTGCTGTTGTTGGCTGCTCGTCGAGCGCTTGGTCACCGGTCGGAACGCACCGCAGGCGTCACACCGAAGCATCGGTGTTCGGTCTTCACGAACGAGACGCGTATCCGGCAGACCACACTCCGAACAGAGGACGTACTCGTCGACGTAGGCGTCGATCGCCACGCCGAAATCCGACTTCGAGAACGTCCCGTTGTACCGACCGCGTCCGCTCTCGAGTTTCCCGCTCGTCCCCATCTCCCGCTGGACGAACCGGTGGAGGTGTTCGTCCTCCCGCGAGAGAACGTCTGCGATCTCGCCGAGGTTCGTAAACCGCGTAAACGCACCGTCTTTCTGGGCACGCGGGTCGGGGATCTGTAACCGCTGTTCGTCGCCCCCGATGTCGGGGACGTCGTCCATCGCTCGGTCGAGACTCGACTCGTAATCCATACGCGAGGACAGACGTCGCTGACGTAAATCGGTTCTGCTCTCACAATCCAGTCGACGCCACGGAGGTCAGACCTCGAGACCGACCTGCCAGCCTCGTCCCACGAACGGAGAGCGAGATCGCACCACGGGGGTCTGGCCTCGAGATCGATCGGGCCTTCTCGTCCACCTCACAGCGTGTCGCTTCCGCTTTCACCGAGCGATCCCTGTTTCCCCTCGTCGAGACGCTCGAGGTCGCGTTCGGGATTCGCCTCGTGACGGTCGCCGGCCTCACCCGTAATCTCGCCGTAGATCGCTTCTCGAGCCTGCGCCGGACTGTCGTACTCCTCTCCGGCGAGGCGATCGAAGACGCTCCCCAGTGACTCCGTCTCGTTTGGCATATCGATCGGCTCGTTGCCGTACTCCGCTGCGATCTCCTCGCTTCTGACCGGGTACTCGAGTTCCCCGAGATGGCGCTCGACGTCCTCGAGGATCGATTCGGCGTGATCGGCGCGTCGACGCTTTCGCCGTTCGGCTCTGTCCTGTGCGCGGTCGACGTTCGGGTTCTCCTCGCTCATACGATGTCTACCAACACGGTGGGCAAAAGGAACTGGCCAGCATATGCGACGGGAACTCATTCCCGATTTTTAAGTGGTGACTGAGTCGTTTACACACGGATCGAACAACGCTTGCGTGATTAGATCTATCGTAATATAGTCGCCACTGAACGTCATTTCATACCTAATCGCCAGACTGGTCGGCGATCAGTGTGTACATCGTTTCAGTTGTTACGATAGCTGAAACGATTTCAACACCGCCCGCAACCACGTACCGGAGACCGACCGATTCTGGCCGGTCTCTCGGTGGGCAATCGCGAGCAGGTACACAACGACGTTCAGTGGCCACGATAAATTTCAACGTTGATAATAAAATCTAAAGTGATTGTTAAATACTACCGACAGAAACATATTTGGGACAGTATTCTAAATAGAGATCAGTCAAATGGACTATGAATTCACACACGATCCGTCGTACACGGTCGTCTCGGCGAACCTCGATACCGACGAACGAATAACTGTCGAAGCCGGCGCCATGATGACCTACAGCGAACACGTCGAAATGGACACCCACAGCAGTTCCGGCGGACTGC
Source organism: Natrarchaeobius versutus (assembly GCF_041205745.1). Taxonomy (NCBI): domain Archaea; kingdom Methanobacteriati; phylum Methanobacteriota; class Halobacteria; order Halobacteriales; family Natrialbaceae; genus Natrarchaeobius; species Natrarchaeobius versutus. The sequence goes on from NZ_JBGFCC010000009.1 coordinate 167,579, forward strand.
TCTCGTCGGTAAAAAACTCCGTACTCACCGGCGAAACGCTGTTCCGGAACACGTTCACCGCGACCGCAAACGGCCAGACGGTCCGGTTCGCACACACGCAACCGGGAGACGTCACCAGAGTCAGTCTCGACTCGGAATCAATCTACGTCCAGTCCGGTTCGTACGTCGCGAACGAAGCGGGTATTACGACCGATTCGGCCTCGGGCGGACTGGACTCGATCCTCGGCGGAAAAGGACTCTTCTTCCTCGAGGCAAGCGGAACGGGCGAACTGTTCATCGGCAGCTACGGCGGTATCCTCGAACAGGAGCTAGAAGCCGGTGAACAACTGACTGTCGACGCCGGCCACTCGGTCGCGTGGGACGAAACGGTCGAGTTCAACACACACCGCGTCGGCGGACTGAAGAAGTCGATGTTGAGTGGTGAGGGATACGTCATGACGTTCTCCGGACCCGGAACCGTCTACTTACAGACGCGTGATTACGACACCTTCCTCGGTGAAATCATGTCTCGTATCAACAACAACTAGCCTCTCCCGAACGCGGAGTGTACGAACCGGTTCGTTTCGTCGAGCCGTCGATTCCGGAGCGTGTCCACGGTTTGTACGGCCCTTTCTCGAGCGCCAGCTGATCAGCGGGTCTGGGTCCTCTCGTGACTGATAGCGAATACGCTCGCTGTAGTCACGACAGTGGGGGACAAGTGGATCTACAGTCGACCACAAATCGGCTAGAAAACAAGTTCGCCCTCCCCGATTTGAACAGATGTCGGACAGTCCGGTGTGCTCGTTTCGCTTCGCACACGGGCTGTGACTGACGTGCTCAAATCGGCTCGGAAAGACGTGCTTCCCGCTCACGAAGTTGTTCGCGGAAAAACAGTCCGCCCTCCCCGATTTGAACGCCGGAAGACGGTCGCCTTGCTTCGCTCGGCGCTGCGACTTCCGAGCCCTCGTTCGCTTCGCTCACGAAGACGGGGGACAAGTCGATCTACAGTCGACTACGAATCGGCTTGGAGAGAAGTCCGCCCTCCCCGATTTGAACGGGGGACAAGTCGATCTACAGTCGACTGCTCTACCAGTCTGAGCTAAGGGCGGTTACACCTCAACGTAGACCCGCTGGCAAACATAAGGGTTATCATTCCCGACGGTGGCGAACGTGTACGGATCGTTGAACGGAAGAATGATTGATATAGGATGACTGTTAACATGGGAGTATTCAAGCGCCATGAGTAAGATCACGTTCCGCGCCGATGACGACCTCGTCGAGGAGCTCGAGGCGCTCGAGATCTCCAAAAGCGAAGCGATGCGTGAGGCGCTTCGATCGTACCTCGATGGATCGTCCGACGGGCAGGAGTCGCCGGAACGTGAGCGTGGAGAGACAGCGATCGACGATCTCGTCCAGGATCGGATCGACGACCTCCTCGCGGATCGACTGGGCCCGATCGACCATTTGCAATCGCCCGCGCGTACGAGCGAACCACAGGACGTCAACGTCACGATCTCCCTCGAGGGAACCGAGAGTCGGACGGTCGATGCGTCCGACGACCGAACACAGGCGACGGTGTCGGACGCGGATCGACCGGCCGGGAGATCGACCCCGGAGCCGGAAGGGACGCAGTGCAATCAGTGTGGCGAGCACGTGGATGCAGACCACGTATACTGTCCGAACTGCGGTGAGAAGGCCACACACCGCTCGTTCTGTGAGTGCGGTGACGAACTCCGATCCGACTGGGCGTTCTGTCCGAGCTGTGGTCGACGGACGCCCGCGGCGAACGTTCTCGAGTCCGACGGTCGGAACGTGTGACTTTCGTAAGACACGGATGGTCGTGTCTGACGATAGTTTTATTATCTATGCTGGTATTCCGTTTACTCGCGTAAGACGGTTGTCTTACAAGGGTCGGCATATGCCGAAAACGCCCGCGATAGGGCGCCTCCGACGTAAGACACGGCGCGTCTGACAGGGGCGCGCGCCGTCTTACCCACTGGGGAATACAACCATGGAGCGTGTGACACTGCGAATTCCGAAACAGCAGATCGAGGAGGTAGAACAGCTCGTCGACTCGGGTGAGTTTCCGAACCGAAGCGAGGCGATTCGGTCGGCCGTCCGAGAGATGATCAACGAACAGTACGAAGGACAGACCGAACAGGCCGGTAAACGAACGTGGGCGAAGGTGTAAACATGCAGGATATCGTTCAGGACGCACTCGAGAACGCAGAACAGGAAGCCCGCGAGATGGACGCCGACATGGACGGCGACGAGTTCGGCGACCCGCGGATCGTCATCGTCGGCTGTGGCGGTGCCGGAAACAACACCATCAACCGGCTGTACAACATCGGCGTCGACGGCGCCGACACCGTGGCGGTCAACACGGACAAACAGCACCTCAAGATGATCGAGGCCGACACGAAGATTCTCGTCGGCAAGTCGCTGACGAACGGCCTCGGCGCTGGCGGCGACCCGTCGATGGGCGAACGCGCGACCGAGATGGCCCAGAGTACGGTCAAAGAGGTCCTTGGGGATGCGGACCTCGTCTTCGTGACTGCGGGCATGGGCGGCGGGACCGGTACCGGCGCCGCGCCCGTCGTCTCGAAGATCGCCAAAGAGCAGGGCGCGATCGTCGTCGGTATGGTCTCGACGCCGTTCAACGTCGAGCGCGCACGAACCGTAAAAGCCGAGGAAGGCCTCGAGAAACTGCGCGAACAGGCCGACTCGATCATCGTACTGGACAACAATCGACTGCTCGATTACGTCCCGAACCTCCCGATCGGCAAGGCGTTCTCGGTGATGGATCAGATCATCGCCGAGACCGTTAAAGGAATCTCGGAGACGATCACCCAGCCGAGCCTGATCAACTTAGACTACGCGGACATGTCTACGATCATGAACCAGGGCGGCGTCGCGGTGATGCTCGTCGGGGAGACACAGGACAAGAACAAGACCGACGAGGTCGTCAAAGACGCGATGAACCACCCGCTGTTGGACGTCGACTATCGCGGTGCGTCCGGTGGACTCGTCCACATTACCGGCGGACCCGACCTCACCCTGAAGGAGGCCGAAGGGATCGCGGACAACATCACCGAACGCCTCGAGGCGTCGGCGAACGTCATCTGGGGCGCGCGTATCCAGGAGAACTACAAAGGCAAAGTCCGCGTCATGGCGATCATGACTGGCGTCCAGAGTGCCCAGGTTCTCGGCCCGACGACCCAGAAACAGGCCGACAAGTCCCGCGCGAGCATCGAAGGGCTGAACGAGACCGACTTCGACGCGAGCAACAACGTCGACTCCGGTTCCGGATTCGGCGCCCAGAGCGACGGTGGCCGCGAGGAACTCGAGAAACAGAACGGCGTCGACGTTATCCGGTAATCGTCGACGTGCGGCTTCGTCCGACGGCGTTCACGTCGTGACGATCGATTTTTCGTGCCGGTTCAACCGGGAGTGACGATGCTCTCGAAACGGTGTAAACGTTCGAGAGACCTACTCGAGTCGCGACGATCGCGATTCGTGGGATCTCTCCGGTTTGGAACCACGTATCGCAGGAGCCATACGCGATTAGTCGTATGGTTGAACTATGCGACGTGGCTACGGCCGTCTCGCCGGGAATCGGTTCGGACGACTTCCCGGGACCCCGCGCGGTGGTGATGGATGGAACTCGTGACGCTCGCGGTATCGATCGGCGTCCCGGTGCTCGTCGTCCTCTTCTACCTCGAGGGGCTCGTCGTCGGAAAACTCCTCCAGCCGCCGGTGGTCTTCGTCGGCTACGTGACGGTGGCCGACCCGGGACGGACGGCGACGACGGCGACAGTCCTCGGTTGCGTCGTCGCCGCGACCGTCGGCCAGTGGACGCTCTATCGCGGATTCAACGAGGAGTCACCGGAACTGTTCGGCCTCCGTCGGACGGTGCCCTACCTCGAGCGGCTTCCGGCTGTCGTACAGGGACGTATCAGTGACCGTCGGCTCGGTTTTGTCGAACGCCAGTTCGACGCGTACGGCGGATGGGCGATCTGTGCGACGAACGCGATCCCCGGAATTCGCGGCCTGATGACCGTGGTCGCGGGAGTAAGCGCGTACCCTGTCCGACGGTTTCTGATCGTCTCCGGCTTCGGCAACGGACTGTACATTGCGCTGTTGCTCGCGGCGGCGTGGGGTCTGCTCGGCGCCGCTCGCTTGCTCGGATTCGGATAGCGAGTCCGACGACTGGTCGGACGCTAATTCCGTGACTGTCGTGTAAGACACGTCGTACACGATCGAACCGACGGTGATTCACGGTTGTCCTCGACGAACGGATCGGGTGTCCGACACGGAATGACCGTCCGTATCAGACGAGTGCCTCGAGCAACGAGCACTTCCGACAGACTTCGCGGGTGGTCGTCGAACCGCACTCGGTGCACTCCCGGAGGTCGGCGCCGTCCTCGCCGCTGAACTCGTCTGCGACGATCGACCCGAGTTCCTCGTATCCCGAGAGGATCGAGTGTCGCGTCCCGGGGTGGTTCTCCTCGAGGTCGTAGAGTAGTTGCTGGATCTCGCCGCGGTAAGCCTCGCTCGCGTGTGGACACTCGGTGATGTGGGCGGGGAGGTCCTCGACGTGTGCGTAGAGGGCGACTTCCTTTTCGGGAACGTCACGAAGCGGCTTCGCTCGCGGGACGAACTCGTTGGTTTCTTCGCGTTCCGACAGTGGTCCGAGGCTGGCGTCGAAGTGTTTCGCGATCTGGGCGACGTCGCCCTCGAGGAAGTTCATCAGTGCGGTCTGGGCTTCGTCGTCTAAGTTGTGACCGGTCAACAGCAGGTCGGCCTCGAGTTTCTCGGCGTACCGCGAGAGGAGGTCCCGACGGAAGACGCCACAGTAGGCGCAGGCGGCCATGTTCTCGGGATCGTCCTCGACGACCTCGTCCATCTGAATGCCGAACTCCTCCTCGTAGCTGACGACCTCGTGGCGGATTTCGAGGTCGTCGGCGAGTTCGACGCAGGCCTCGAGGCTCTTATCGCGGTAGCCTTCGATTCCCTCGTGGATCGTCAGGCCGACGAGTTCGATGCGTGGGTCGTCGACGAACGTATCGTGGAGGATTTGCGTGAGCACGACGCTGTCTTTCCCGCCCGAGAGGCCGATCACCCACGTTTGCGGATCGTCGGGCGTTGCGTCGTGGGGGACCAGATCGTCGCGTCGAACCCGGCGGCGGACCCGTTTCTCGACGGACTCGCGAAAGTGATCGGCACAGAGGTGGGCGCCGGAGTAGGCGGCGTGCATGATCGCCTCCCCGTCACACCGGTTACACTCCATCGACGGGTCCTTGTCGACCGGAACGGATCACCGTTTCGTCTTCCCGTGGGTTGGCGGTCGTTTCCCGTCGGTTCTCCGAACGCCGAGCCGGCCGTTTTTCGATCCCGGGGGTGTATGCTCCTCAGACGGGAACCCGGGCTTGCTCCTCGACGATCGTCGCGCCGCCCTCGAGCGAGTCGAGGAGGAGGTCGACGTACCGATCCCTGCTCGGCGAGGAGAACAGTTCGTGGCCGCCGTCGTAGAGAACGACGTGTTCGGCGGGGACGCGTTCGCCGATCGGTCGATGGTCGATCACGGGATCGCGAAGCGAACAGAAGACGACGGCGTCGTGGTCGATGGCGAGCAGTTCCCGCTGGGCGTGGCGGGTCTCCCGGACGAACGCGGGCGAGACCCATCGGGGCGTCGTCGCGATCTGGTGATCGGTCGCCAACTCGCCGAGCGTGTACTCGTCCATCTCGCCGACCGGGAGGCAGGGAAGCGTCGTCGGCACGTTCGAGACGGCCTCGAGCAGTCGGTCGGGATAGTCGTCGCCGTACCCCCACCACGGACTCAGGTAAACGTGGTTGTCCGCGCCGTCTAGGGCCTGTGCGACCAGCGCGCCCGCACTGTGTGCGAGCAACTGGTACTCCTCGAGATCGAGGACGTACTCGGCGACCGGCTCGAGCCAGTCGGCTTTGAAGTCCTCGATGTTCGTCGGGAGCTCGAACGCGTGGACCCGATAGCCGGCGTCGGTCAGCTTCCCGATCAGCCAGCTGACGTTCTCGTGGGTCCAGCGGTTGCCCCAGCCCATGACGAAGACGAGTTCTTCCTCGCCGTCCTCGTTGAACACGCGGTGTCTCATAGTGTTCCGTTCGTTGGGAACCGATAAAAACCTGGTCTCTTGACAGAAGACAACGTGGCGCCGGGGCCCCCTGGCGAGCGACGTCGGTGAACCCGTTCGTCGGAAACGCCCGTCCACCGACGTTCCGTTTACCAACACTTTCGGGGTGAGTAGCCGTAACGTGCGTATGCTCTCGTCCCTGCGTTCTCGGCTCTATCGGATCGGCTTCAACCTGTTTCCGGCGTACCGCCGAACCGGTGGTCGCGTCACGTACGTCGCGCCCGACTGGCAGGAGATCCGGGTGAAGCTGCCGTTGAACTGGCGCACTCGGAACTACGTGGGGACGACCTTCGGCGGCAGTATCTACGCGGCCGTGGATCCGTTTCACATGATGATGCTGATGAAATCGCTCGGAGACGAGTACGTCGTCTGGGACAAGGAAGCGGAGATTCGGTTCAAGAAACCGGGTCGAGACACGCTGTACGCACGGTTTACGATCACCGACGAGGAGATCGCCGCAATTCGTGCCGAACTCGAGGCCAATGGTACAGAAGCGCTCGACCGCCACTACACGGTCGACCTCGTCGACGCCGACGGCACCGTTCACGCGACCGTCCGGAAGACGGTGTACGTGACGTCCGACGGTTCGAAGGCGGCGTGAGCACGGCACGTGACGGCCGTCTCCGTTCGCCGCCGCGCTGAGAAACGGTTTTGCGCCTCGAGCCCCCAGTTCGGCTAATGAGCGAACTTGGCCGCACCGACGCGGTCGACCGGCTCGAAGAGATCGTCGACGTCGTCGAGAACGACCGGATGCCCGTGCCCGTCCGCGAGGTGTGGGCGTTCGGCGACGTCGCGCTCGGCCTCGATCCCATCGAACGGCTCGACGTCTACCTCACGAAGGACATTCTCGTCCGAGACGACAGCGCGGCCGCCGGTGGCGGGGGCGTCGGCGGCGGGGACGACTCGAGCGGGACGGACGAAAATCCCGACGCCGCGTTCCGGGACTCTCACGGCATCGAGGGCGTCGGGAAGTCGGTCCGGGCCGACTGGGCCACGGCGTACCCCGAGTATCTCCGGGCGAACGCGAACGGCCACGCGGCACCCGAGAAGTGTCTCGCGGCTCACTTGCTCGAGGCCGACGAGCCGGTCCATCTCGAGGTCTGTAACGCCCCCTTCGAGCACAACGTCACCCAGCGCCTGCGGGGGGCGAAACTGCGCGAGGATTACACCCGATTGCTCGATCCGCGCGGGGTCTGTCTCTGGGTCGAGGGCACCCGAAGCGAGGAGGCGTTCCGGAAGCTTCGTGAGAGCGAACTCGCCTTGCCGACGCTCTCTGCCGCCCTCGAGATGCTCGGCATGGACGACGAGGAGGCGACTGAGGCCGCACGGGAACTCCACGCCTGGCGCGCCGAACAGGAGGGGACGACGGTTCGCGGCGACGTGGTCTGAGCTGGCGGCGGGGTACGCGTCTCACGACCGGGTCGTGGTGCTGTGTAAGACGGTTCCGACGCGTGCATTCGACTCGTAATAGGCCTCACAGTTAGCTACGACTCACACCTCGATTGAGTGGCGGTAGCGAGTGACTCTCGTGGATACGGTCGTTGTTGGTGGCCCTTTTTCGCATCTTCGATCAGCCGTTTCAACACTGGGGGTGGCGCGTAATCCAAGAACGCTCCGGATTCGTGGACAAAGAGGGCCCGGAGATGTTGTTCGATAGCGCCCGATACTGCCAGCACAAAAGTATATTAATTCGGAATCTAATGTTAATATCGTGAGAGAGGATGACTCCCTGGACGAGTTGCTGGATGAACTTGACGGCCACGATGCGCTCGACAAAGCCCAGCAACAGGTATCGATTACTGTTGATGAACGGCGGTACGGAAAAGCCGTCACACTGGTTTCAGGGCTTGATATCCCGGAATCGAAGATAGAATCGCTCGCATCATCTCTCAAGTCATCACTGGCAGTCGGTGGCACGGTCTCCGAGGATACGATCGAACTACAGGGCGACCATCGCGACCGCCTCCCCGAATTGCTCCAAGACCACGGCTACGACGTGCAGTAGGGACCCCCGTTTTTTGCGCGATCCGAACGAAATCGAGTCGCCTCGCGGCTATTCCCGCAACTGTTGTTGGACCGGTCGAACCTCGTTGGCCGTCGAAGTTGGATCGTGGATCGAACTGGTTCTATTGGTATCGGCGAACTGGTTCAGTCGGTATCAGTCGAACTGGGTATCGGTACTCCGAACGCGGCCGACGGTGACGAAAAACGGGACCGTCTCCTCGCGGTGGTACTCCCGTGTCCCCATCTGATCGATCACGTCCCGGCCCATCGCCCGCCACGCGCTCCGGAGGTCGTCGTACTCCGTCTCGGTCAACTCGCCCTCGAGCATCGTCTCCCGGTCGTCGGCCAGCCCGGCGCCCGTTGCCTTCCTGCGGGCCGCGGTCAGGGCTCCCTCGGAGTACGGCGGTTCGATCGTCCGGACGTGGTCGTACTGGCGGGTTGCGAGCACCTCGAGATCGGCCTCCTCGAAGGCGTTTCGCGCGTCGGCGCCGAGTGAGACGTCGGTTCCGACGCCGTCGAGGTAGGCCCACCGAGCCCGCCGCTCGAGTGCGTCCTCGGCGCCGACGCTCGAGTCGATCTCGACGGCACCGTTGTCCGGTTCGACGGCGGCGACGAGATCCGACGAGACGCGAGCAAACTCCGCTATCGCCGCCGTGGGATCGGGCAGGTTGATCAGTAGCGCCTGACAGACGACCAGATCGAAGCTATCGTCGGGAAACGGGAGGCGGAGGGCGTCACCGGCGGCGACGGGAACGGGATCGACCTCGGCGCTCGCGACCGCGAGCAAGGACGGATCGGCGTCACAGCCGACCACCTCGGTTGCGTCCGGCGTCTCGTCGGCGAGCACGCGGCTCAACTCGCCGGTGCCACAGCCGACGTCGAGGATACGGTCGCGCGAGTCGAGCGCCAGCGCCTCGAGCGCCTCCCGTGAGTCGTCCCACATGCCCTCACGGGTTCGACTGAGGTAGTCCTCGGAGAATTCGCGCACGGACGACGATACGCACGTCTCGAGTAAAAACGGGTCGATTTTCGGGAGGCGGCGTCGACCGGCGTGCGGATTGAGGTGGCGCTCGAGTCGTTTATGATTCGCGTAGCTCTTTGACCTTCTCGATGTTCCAGGCGAAGCCGCGACCGTCCTCGGTTGGCGTCTCGAGTGCGAACGGCAGGTCCCGCAAGTCAGGATGGTTGACGATCGCCTTCATGCCGTCCTCACCGATGTAGCCCTCGCCGACGTGGGCGTGTTCGTCCTTGTGGGTTCCGACGTCGTGTTTCGAGTCGTTGAGGTGGATGTACTCGAGGTACTCGAGGCCGACGACGTCGTCGAATCGCTCGACGGTCTCGTCGACCGCTTCGGGCGTCGTCAGGTCGTTGCCCGCGACGAGCGTGTGGGCGGTGTCGATACAGATGCCGATCTCCGTCTCGGTGCGATCGATGATTCCCGCGAGGTGTTCGAACTCGCCGCCGAGTTTGGTGCCGCTCCCCGCGTCGGACTCGATCAGGATCTCGACCCCGTCGGGAACGTCGAGGCTGTCGATGACGTTGGCGGCGTTGTCGAGTCCGCCCTCGACGCCCGCGCCGGTGTGTGCCCCCAGATGGACGTTGACGTACGGGACGTCGAGCGCCTCGGCGGCGTCGAGTTCCGCCTGCATGCTCTCCGTGGACTTTCGCCGGAGGTCTTCCTTTGGTGTACAGAGGTTGACGAGGTACGACGAGTGGATCACCCACGGCCCCTCGAGTTCCTCGGTGCTCTCCTCCTGGAAGCCTTCGGCGGCCTCGTCGCTGATCTCTGGCTGGGCCCAGACCTGCGGCGAGGTGGTGAACACTTGCCCGCAGTTGCCGCCGAACGCGAGCTGACGGTGAACCGCGTTCCGAATGTCGTCGTACGGCGGGGTTTCGTCGTCGGACGAGACGCGCGAGCCGGAGATCGAGACGTGTGCGCCGACCTTCATGGTCATGGATTCCCGTCAGTACCGGTTCGTGATAGATATAACGGAGCGCCGCCGCGTCGCTCGATGGGTACCGATTGCACGGTCTCGAGTCACGCCGCAAGCGCCCCACGTCTCTCGCCACGTCGGCATTTCGCAGTCGTGCGTCGAGCGGTCACGGCCGGCTCTGCTCTTGCTCGCGGACGTCCCGGTCGTGGATCCAGTCGTCCGACCCGTACTTCGTCGCCGCGAGGTCCGCGGCGGCCTCGAGTTCGCCTTCGCGCCAGGTATCTTCGTCCGCCTCACACCAGTCGCCGAGTGCGCCGCCGATCGTCGAGACGGCTTCGCCCCGGCCGACGCCGGCCTGTTCGCGAATGCTCGTCACCCGATCGATGAACGTCTCGGGTTTCAGGTCGGCGTCGAAGACGCCCACGTGTCGCTCCGGCTCGAGGTCGTAGGAGAGCGATCCGTGCTGGATGACGACGTCCCGCTGGCGGTACTGGGCGTTGCCGCTGATCTTCTTGGGCTCCGGATCACCGTCCGCGCTCGCCGGTGCGACGACGTCGTGGGCCGGATGTATGTCTCGGAGGTAACAGGAGGGCTCGTAGATCGCCGCCTGCGCGTTCGCCGCGAAGTCGGCGTCGACCCCCAGTCGCTCGAACGCCTCGAGGATCGGCTCGCAAAACAGCGCGTAACACTCCATCAGGTCACCGGGCACCTCGTCGGCCGGTGCGACGATCGTATAGGAGATGTCAGCGTACCGATCGTGGTAGATCCCGCCGCCGCCGGTCTGTCGTCGGGTGACGTCGATCCCCTCCCGTTCGCAGTACTCCCAGTCGACGGTGTCGGCCTCCTGGCGGTAGCCGAGCGAGAGCGTACTCGGTTCCCACGAGTAAACCCTGACCGTCCGAAGGTCCTCGGCCAGCGCCGTCCGGGCGGCGACTTCCTCGAGTGCCATCTGCGTGGCGCCGTCGCGAGCTTCGTCCACGACGAGGCGCCATCGTCGGTCGGCGAGATCCGTCATACGCGGTTGGTCGTCGGCGATCGTGTTAGTGGTTGCGACGCCCCCTATAGTAGCCACTGCAAGTCATTGCACACCTGATCGCCAGACGAAAAGCGCGGTTCGGAGCGTGCGCGGTTCGGAGCGAGCGCGGTTCGGAGCGAACGGAGTGAGCGAGAACCGCGTCAATGCGAACGGGGAGGAACGACCCGTGAGCGAACGGAGTCGTTCGAACGACCAGCGGTCGTTCGTGATGACGAAAATCTTCGATTTTCGAACCATGAGCGAGAACCGCGTCAATGCGAACGGGGAGGAACGACCCGTGAGCGAGCGAAGTCGTTCGAACGACCAGCGGTCGTTCGTGATGACGAAAATCTTCGATTTTCGAACCATGAGTGAGAACCGCGGAATAGCGAGCGGGGAACCCAGTGACCCGTGAGCTCGGCGATCAGTGTGTACATCGGTGCAGTTGTTACTATAGTACGCCCGGTGGGAGATCCTCGGGAAACACTTCAACGCGACGTGGCGCGGCGAAAGCGTGTCCAGCCGATGAATCGACCCTTACCGATCCCCACGACGAGCGCCGAACACGAGTAGTGCTGTCAGCACCGCCAGGACTGCGAAGACGCCGAATCCGGGAACATCGTCGTCGCCCGCGGAGGAACTCGGTTCGAGTGCGATCCGCAGTTCTCGGTCATCGCCGTCGATCGTAACCCGTTCCTCGGCGTCCTCGTACCCCGGTGCGGCCGCGTTTACGACGTACGTTCCCCTCTCCAGGCCTTCGACGGCAGATCCGTCGGCGTCCGTCGGAAGCGACTCGCCGTCGACGGTGACGTCTGCCTCGGGGATCGGCGACGAGTTGCCGGCGTCGACGATTCTCACCTCGAGCGTCCGCGTCTCGGGTTCGGGAATCTCGAGCGTTCCTTCGAAGACGTCGTCGCCGGTTTCGACGGTGTAGGGATGCTCGCCGGGCGGGAACCCGCCCACGTCGATATCGGTGAATTCGACGGTCTCGTTTTCGCCGCTTCCGAGGTCGACGATGGACGTGGCCGCGACGGTCGCTCCGTCGATCACGAGTTCGACGTCGTCGTCGCCGTCGGACCCACCGACGTTTTCGACGACGATTCGTACTCGGTCGATGCGTTCGTCGTCTATCGGGCCGGTCCAGTGACTCTCGGCGTCGATAATTTCGATTTCGGCTGGATCGTTTACTGATCGAGGTGGCGTCGGTAGAGGGGAAGCGGACGAGGACGAAGTCGAAGACCTTCGGACCGTTACGATCCTCGTCGCGGACGACGTTTCGTCGAGCGTAGCAAACACCGCATAGGTTCCTTCGGTCGAGTTCGCGAACGATCCATCATCGGTGGCGTTCTCCCAGGTGAACTCGGCGTCGTCGTCCTCGACCACGTTGCCGTACCGATCCACTGCAGTCGCGTCGAAGTCGATCGACTCGTCGGTCTCGACCGTTTGGTTTTCTCGAGGAACGAGCTCGATCGAATCGACGGCACTCGGCTCGACCGTCACCGTCACGGTCTCCGATCTGATGTCGTCTCGTTCGGCCGTTACGTCGTACGATCCTGCGCTCGTCTTTCCGACGGTGCCGTTCGTGGCGTTCTGCCAGGTGAACGCCTCGTCGCCGTCCTCGACCACGTTACCGTACGCATCCGTCGCGACCGCCCGTAGTTCGACGATTTCACCGGCCTCGGCCGTGCGGTTTTCTTCGGATCTGATTTCGATAGCTGTCACGGCGCCCGCTTCGACCGTTACTGTCACCGTCTCCGATGAGATACCGCCCAGCTCGGCCGTCACGTCGTACGATCCCGTGCCCGTCTCCGCGAACGTCCCATCGCTTGGGGTACCGTTCCAAGTGAACGCCTCGTCGTCGTCCTCGACCACGTTGCCGTACCCATCCACCGCGATCGCATCGAACTCGAACGTCTCGCCGGCCTCGATCGTTTGATTTTCTGTCGGTGTGAGACTGACGGAGTCGATATCGTTCGATCCGACCGACACCGTCACCGTCTCCGACGTGACGCCGGCCAGTCCGGCCCTTACGTCGTACGATCCCGCCTCCGTCTCCGTGAAGGATCCATCGCTCGCGGCGTACTCCCAGGCGAACGCGTCGTCGTCGTCTTCGACCACGTTTCCGTACGCATCCACTGCAGTGGCGTCGAAGTCGAGCGTCTCGCCGGCCTCGATCGCCCGATTCTCTCGGGGTGTGATTTCGATCGAGTCGACATTCCCTGCTTCGACCGTTACGGTCACTGCCTCCGACGTCACACCGCCGAATTCGGCCGTGACGTCGTACGACCCTGCGCTCGTCCCCTCGAACGTGCCATCGTCTCCGGCGTTCTCCCAGGTAAACTCAGCAACGCCGTCCGTGACGAGGTTCCCGTACTGATCGGTCGCGGTCGCGGTGAATTCGGGGGTCTGTCCGGCGTCAATTATTGTCTCGTCGGCGGTCGAGACCTCCACCGAATCGACTACGGCAGGCGAGACGTCGACCGTGATTGCGTTCGAGTCGATACCCTCGTAGGCGGCACTCACCTCGTAGCTTCCGGGAGTCGTTCGGTCGAACGTCCCCCCTTCTGTGGCGATCCACGCAAACTCGCTGGCCTCGTCCGTAATTGCGTTGCCGTACTCGTCGGAGGCGACCGCGTCGAACTCGACGGTTTCGCCGGCGGTGATCGCTGTCTCGTCGGCGGTCGAAACGACCACCGAATCGGTTTCGGCCGGTTCGACGGTGACGGTCGTGACACTCGAGGTGACGTTCTCGTAGACGGCGCTCACCTCGTAGCTACCGGCAGTCGCGTTCTCGAATCGCCCACCATCCGCGTTCTTCCACTCGAACTCGTCGGTCCCCTCGGTGACGAGGTTTTCGTACTCGTCGAATGCGGCGGCGTCGAACTCGACAGTTTCGCCGGCGGTTACCTCGGTCCCATCGGCAGTCGAAATATCGATCGAATCGACCGTCGCGGTCGACACCTCGAGCGTCACCGAATCCGAGGTACTCCCCCCGTAGGTGGCCGTCACGTCGTAGGTTCCTGGGCTCGTCTCCTCGAACGTACCATCCTGGCTGGCGTTCTCCCAGGTAAAATCGGCGCTATCGACCGTGATGGGGTTGTCGTACTCGTCGGAAGCGATCGCGTCGAACTCGAGGCGTTCACCCGCCTCGAGCGATCGAGTCTCCGACGGCGAGAGGACGACCGAGTCGACCGAAGCTGGCTCCACCGTCACCGTCGTAATCGTCGAGGTGACGCCACCCAACGCGGCCGTCACGTCGTAGGATCCCGCGTCGGTCTCCGTGAAGGTACCGTCGCTTGCGGCGTACTCCCAGGTGAACGCGTCGTCGTCGTCCTCGACCACGTTACCGTACGCGTCCACTGCGGCCGCCTCGAACTCGAGCGTCTCGTTTGCTTCGACCGATCGAGCATCCGACGGCGAGAGTGCGATCGAGTCGGCGTCACTCGGCTCCACCGTCATCGTCACCGTCTCCGACGTGACGCCGTCTCGTTCGGCCCTCACGTCGTAGGATCCTGCGCTCGTCTCTTCGAACGCACCATCCTGGCTGGCGTTTTCCCACGTGACGTCCGTTTCGTCCGCGACGACGTTCCCGTACTCGTCGGTCGCGGTCGCGCTGAACTCGAGCGTCTCGCCGGCCTCGATCGTCCCTCCGTGGTCGGGACTGAGATCGACGGTATCGACGGATGCCGGTTCGATCGTAACGCCTGCGCTGTCGGTGACGTCGTCGTTTTCGTCCCATGCGAACTCAAGGTCGTACTCGCCGGCGCCGGTATCGTTGAACGCGAACGTCGCGGTTCCGTTCCCGTCGGTTACCGCGGTCTCGTCGGCGTCGAGACCGTCGAGACCGCCGCCGTCCACGACAGTCACGGCCACCCCCATCCCCGCACTGGTCCCGTCGCTTTCAGCCGTGACCTCGAGCGTGGCGCCCTCGCCGGCCTGTGTTTGTGCGTTGGCGGCGTCGATCGCGTCGACGACCGGTTCGTCGACGTCCTGGCGTGCCAACACGGGGTATCCCTCGGCGATCGTCCACGTCCCCGAGCCGTCGAAGATCGCGTCCATCGTCTCGAGCGGCGCGAACCCCTGCATTTGATCGGTCTCGAGGCCGGTGACGCCGGTGTCGTCGTCCTCTCCGATGCCGGTATTGGTTCCACTCGTCTCGGTATTCCAGTACGATCCGGTGATCGTGCCGTCGTTGTCGCCGCCGAACCCGCCCCACTGATATACCGTGCTACCGGTAACGCCGCCGGTCGTGTACGACTCGGAGATCGTACCGTCGTTACGGCCGACGAACCCACCCACGTACCTCATGTCTCCGGTAACGTCGCCGGTCGAATACGAACTGGAAACCGTGCCGTCGTTCCGTCCGGTGAGCCCGCCCACGTACTGATTTCCGGTCACGGGACCGGTCGCGTACGAGCCGGAGACAGTACCGTCGTTTCGTCCGACGAGTCCACCGATCTGGCCAGCGCTTTGTTTTCCGGAAACGATTCCAGTCGCGTGTGAATCGACAATTTCGACTGCATTCCGTCCGACGAGCCCACCCGCGTAATAATCGCCGGTGACGGAAGCAGTCGCGTACGACCCGGTAATTTCGACGTTGTTACCCATGACACTCTCTTCGCTGTGTCCGACGAGTCCGCCCACGTTCTGATCGCCGCTGACGTCGCCGGTTGCGTACGAGTCGGAGACTTCGCCGACGTTGGCGCCGATGAGGCCGCCGACGTTTTCGCCGCCGGTGACGTCCGCATCGACGACTCCGACGTTCTCGATGGTTGCATCCGCAGCCAGGCCGAACAGACCGACGTTGTCCTCACCCTCGCGATCGATCTCGAGGTTACTGATCGTGTGCCCGTTGCCGTCGAACGTTCCTTCGAACCAATCGAGACTCACGCCGATCGGTTCGAATCCGTCACCGCCGTTCCAGTCGCTCGTTTCGCTCGCGTTGATGTCTTCGGTCAGCACGTAGTGGGCGTCTTTCTCCTCGTTCATCGCCTGCAGTTGCGTCACGTTCGTAACTTCGTACGGATCGCTCGCGGTTCCTTCACCTTCCATTCCGGCCGGGCCGTCCGCGGTCGCCGCTCCGGCGAACAGCACCACCAGGAGGGCGATCATTACGCCTATCTTGAGCAATCGACGGAAATTCATCGATCGACCCTGTTCGCCTCGATCACGGGCCCTCGGTGGGCCGCACAACTACCCGCCGCCCGCTCCGTCGTCCCCCGTTCGTTCCGTCCAAATGGACCGTTCCGTACTGGTACCGTGATCACGCCGTCTACTTCCGAGAATCCGTACTTATATCTATCTATGAACTGATATGTTTGTGTCGAACAAGCTGTTCACCGACGAACAGCTGAACCCGAGGTGAAACGTTATACGGATCGAGCGGTGACGTGGGGCATGGATACGTCGGATCTCGAACGGGCTATCTCTGCACTCCGGCGAATGCCAGTTCTCGACGCCTGCCGTGAAACGTCGCTTTCGCGAAAGCAACTCGCCGAGCACACCTCCCTGTCGAGGACGACCGTTTACCGGGCGACCGTGGCTCTGGAAGAGCAGGGATTACTCGAACAGACCGCCGCGGGATATCGAACGACGAGCAAGGGTGCGACATTGTCGGCAGCAGGTGAGACGTACGTCGCCGCCGTCGAGGCTATCGATCACCTCGAGCCCCTGATTGCCCTCGTCGACGATCCGGAACTCGTAGACCATGCCCATCTGTTGGAGGACGCGACGCTCGTCGTCTCGGACGCGTCCAATCCCTATCGTGTGGTCGACCGTGTGATCGAACGGCTCGAGGAGACGACGACGTCCCGCGGCACGATCACCAGCGTGACCGCCCTCGAGGCGATGCAACGTGCGAACTCCTCACTCGAGTCCGTAGATCACATCGAGCGCATCTTCGCCGCCAGCGCTCTGGAAGCACACGAGACGATCGGTGGCGACGAGTTCCGTGAGGTCACTGCGAGCGACGCAGTCTCCATTCTCGTCGCTGACGACGCGTCGATTCCGTTCTCGTTTTCCATCGACGACGACGAGATGGTTACCATCGTCGGCCACGACCCTGCGACGGGCCTGCCGACCGTTTACGTCGAATCCGGTCGATCCGAGGCACGGACGTGGCTCGAGGCCGTTTACGACCGGTGTCGAGCGGATGCAACGCCGTTCTAACACCGATTCTCGATAGTGACGACCCAGACGCCGATTTGATGCCACAATATAATTTGATATCCCAGTATACGGTTTATGTGTCTGCTTCGGGTCCGAGAGGCCGTTCCGTTGGGTTCTCCGGGATTTCTGCCGATCGATGTACCGCCGGCCCGCGTCACGACGTTTTTACGTTCACGCCGGCTACTGCGGGCATGGTGCGGAATGTTGCCGGACTTCTTCCGGAACTCGAGGCGGAGGACTTCTATCTCCTGTCGGGCGTCGAGCAGGGAATGCGATTCTCCGAGTGGGTCCAACGGGAGAAACTACCGAAGTTCTCCAGTTTGACCGGCGAGGAGGTCGATTACCGACTCGAGCGCTGTCTCAAACGAGGCCTGATCGAGAAGAAGACCATCCAGTACGAGGGGTATACGCTCCAGTTCGAGGGGTACGACGCACTCGCGTTGCGGGCCTTTGCCGAACGCGAGACGATCTCCGAGTTCGGGTCGCCACTCGGCGTCGGCAAGGAAAGCGACGTCTACGAAGTGCGCTCGTACAAACCCCACGCGCTGAAATACCACCGCGAGGGGTATACGAACTTTCGGGAGGTCCACAAAGAACGCGACTACGCGTCGGACAACGAGCACGTCTCCTGGATGTACACCGCCCGGAAAGCCGCCGAACGAGAGTACGAGACCCTCGAGGAACTCTATCCCGACGTAGCGGTTCCCCAACCGATCGACCAGAACCGACACGCCATCGTCATGGAGAAGATGGACGGCGTCGAGCTCTCGCGAACCCGACTCGAGGACGAACAGATCGTGGGCGTCCTCGACCTGTTGTTGACGGAGGTCGCGCGCGCACACGAACTGGGGTACGTCCACGCGGATATGAGCGAGTACAACGTCTTCGTGAGCGAGGGGGGTGTGACGATCTTCGACTGGCCCCAGGCCGTCCCGACCGACCACGAGAACGCCGAGGAGTTCCTCCGACGTGATCTGGAGAATATTCTCGGGTACTTCCGACGAAAGTATCCCCATCAGCTTCCGGACGACGTCCGCGCGGACCAGATTCTCGAGTCGATCGTCGACGATTCGTTCGAGACGGTAGCGGAATTCGACCGATGAACCATATTCCGATATATGGAATCCACTACCTCGGCTGTTGAGTGATATTGCTGTTTCAGCAGTCTTGCGTTCAATCAGCCGGTATTCAGGTCCCAACAGCGGATACCTCTCGACTGCATACGGAACCATACGGTTCTCAAAGTGATCACCCGAACGCCGTCGCCGGCTATGCGGCCGGGGTCGGTGCTGTCGCTGTGGCGACGCTATCTATCACGACGGCTTGGCTCATCGACGCCGGTCACCGCGCTATCGAGCACTCGCGTTCTTCGCGGAACTCGAGTTTGTGGCAACTATAGTAACGACTGCACCGATTGACACACTGACCGCACAGCTCGCGGGTCGTTCCTCCCCGTTCGCCGTTCCGCGATTCTCGTTCACTCCGTTCACTCCGAATCGCGCTCACTCCGTTCACTCCGAATCGCGCTCACTCCGAATCACGCTCCTCGAACCGCGCTTTTCGCCTGGCGATCAGGTGTGTAAAGACGTGCAGTGGCTACGATAATTCGTATCCCGTTCTGAAAGAAGCGAGGAATTCACTCGTGAGCAGGGGGACGCGAGACCGCTCATACGGATTGTTTTAGCATTTTACCGGCGATGGCCGACCCCGTCCGAGCGACCACCGGTACAGAACGACGACAATCCGTCTCAAGCCGGTGAGTGGGTGCTGTCGAATCTGCATATTGTCCCTATCTGCACAACACGTCGGCTGGCTGAACTGCGGAGGTCGGCAGGCCTGCCAATTAGATAGTGATCAGGGGAGATTCATGGTTCGTAGTGTTCCCGATGCACGACTTCTTCAGCCCCGTCTTCAATTATCGTTACGACGATCTGGTCGCCATCCGAATGGAGGTTGATCAGTAACCATGAGTCTGTCCAGGATCCCTCGATTTGACCGTCATATCCACCGATTGTTGTTTCTACTTCGACACGGTCAGCATCGATTTCTGGAGTGTCGGTAAAGTAGACGCGAGCATAATCCTGCCGTGACCCTACCTCGTCTTTCTCGTCGAGATCCAGGTCATATTCGATCGTTTCGACGACCGCATTCTCGTCGTCAGTAATCTCGTCCTCGAATGCCTCTTCAGGATCGTCAGGGATTTCTCGCTGATTACCTATCCAGAAGACTTTCCACTCGGCACCTTCGGTTACGAGAAACCACGTATCTTCCTCCGTGGTCTCAGATTGTCCTATCTCTACCTCGATGAGGCGTGCGTTTTCATCGTCAAGAAGGTCACTGATCTCGTCTTCTTCGAAGAGTGCCTCCGCGTGTTCTAACGTCCAGACATCCGCTGTGGATACATCTCTAGTGACCGTTTCGGTACGTCTCCGTTCAGCGGAGTCGATTTCCTCGAGTTCCGCTTCGTCATCGGTGAACAACTCCTGTAACGGACTCTCGTCGTGGACTGTTTCGACCAACCGTTTTTCATCCTGATCAACATGGGCAGTAAGATGTGCGTCAATCACATCGACTGGATCGTTCTCTGATTCGTTATCGTAACTCTCCTCGTCCGGTTCCCCTTCTGTTTGGGGATTGTCGAAATTGTCGTTCAACGTAGCGGAGAAGTTGCTCACGCATCCTGCAAGGAGGGCCGATACACCTGTGCCAGCGGCGGTCAGGTATGTTCTGCGTTGCATCGCAGGAATTCGGTTGGATTACTACTGCCGTAAACACCCGTCCAATTTTCGTAGATACGAACCGCAAAATAGCGGTTTTGGTGTTTCTCCCCTCGATTTCACGGGCGCTAATCGCCGTTACGCGGCCGCAAAATTGGTGGGAGGATTTATTCTCACCCAGTTTCTCATCCCCGAAGTGCCGTGCCTGATATACCCCCATGGATCGACGAACGGATCGATCGAAACATCAACAACAAACTGACACAAGAGCACGTTGTTGAAACAATGGTCGAGGCAGATCGTCCTTTCTTTTCGGTCCGCCAGATCCAAGCACGTATCAAACCGGATGTCGGAAAAGCTACTGTCCGCAATCGATTGAACGAGTTGCAAGAGATCGACGTCGTTGCGACCGAGACGTACCCCGAGTCAATCACGCTCTACTACATCAACCATCCCGAATCGGATTGGCCGTTGTCTCCAGACGGAAAGGAAGCCCTCTCGAGCGATACCTCGTTAGACCGCCTCTCCACGCGTAGCTTTCTCACGATGCAGGATACCGCCGGGATTCGAACACTCGTACTCGCTGGATTCCAGTGGACACTCGTCTTGTTCGCCTTCGGCGGTATTCTGACAATCGCTGGTATCGGTTTTGGTGACATCGATAGTAGTTTCGCCCTGTGGGATACTGCAATCGATCTATTCCTCGTCTGTCTTTTAGTACTCGTTGTTGAACGGACTGTTCGATGGCTTCGGTTTAAATACGGCCCCTTTGACGTGTTTCCGACCTCGTAAATCACCATACAACGGCTCACAATTCAAACAATCAACAATGATCGAAGAACCCTCCACGCCAAATCACGGCCCAAAATTGCTCGAAGAACGACCACTGATGGGAATTCTCGTTCATCCATTAGCATTCTTTACTGGTGGCATTGCCGCTGCGATTGTGTATTTCGTCGCCAATAACAAGTATACGCGTACAAACGCTCGAAATGCACTCAACTGGTACATTTCAGCACTGCTCCTCGCTATCCTTGCTGTTGGGATGTTCTTTCTCGGAGGCGACGCAATGACGATAGGCGATGAAGTGATAGATATCTTACTTCTCCCAGAACCGCTTAAATCAATAACGTTCCTTATTGGAATCTCGTTGCTAATAGCTGTGAAACTACTCACAGTGGGTTTCTCAGTCGTAGCAACAATTATGGCAATATTCGGAAACGCGTGGGAATACCCGTTCGCTCGAGATTTTGTTCGAGACTAGTCCCGTCAGTTACAGTCACCACTGGACACCTGATCGCTGAAACGTCTGGCGATCAGGACTGCAATGACGGACAATGGCGACGATAGCAGTGACGTGTCGAACGGGTTTACTCACACACCAATTTCACATCGTGTCGATTGGGATATTCGGAACTGTGCCCACTTCGTGGACACTAAATTGGGATCGGCAGGGTCGTTATGCAGTTAGCATCCGCGAAACCTACAATGGGGGTTATGTATCTCTCCAGATTTCGGGAAATTGGCTATGAGATGCCAAAACGCTCAACCGAAATTTGGCGACGAAAACGGACAGATCAGCAGTAATCGCGTAGCAGCGCCCATCCGCCGAAAAGACGCACGTTTGCAGTACGAGTGATTCACATGGCCGCAATTACATTCGATTCAGTGACGAAACACTACGGGTCTGAGATTGCCTTAGAGGACCTCTCTCTTACCGTTAACGAGGGTGAAGTGTATGGATTCCTTGGCCCCAATGGTGCTGGAAAATCGACATCGATCAATATTCTTCTAAATTTCATTCGTCCTACCTCGGGTGAGGTTCGAGTATTCGACCTCGACGCTCAGGACGACAGTGTTACCATCCGAAATCGAACCGGAGTTCTCCCAGAAGGCATCTCTCTCTATGATCGCTTATCTGGCCGTCAGCACGTGCAGTTTGCTGTTGAAGCGAAAAGCGCAGACGACGATCCCGACGAGTTGCTTGATCGGGTTGGCCTTGCTGATGCAGCTACGAAGAAAGTTGGTGGCTACTCGAAGGGGATGCTCCAACGACTCGCATTCGCTACAGCATTGGCTGGGCAACCTGATTTGTTACTCTTGGATGAACCCACAACTGGTCTTGACCCGACTGGAGCCCACGATATGCGCGAGATCATTCGTGAGGAACGTGACCGAGGAGCCACTGTGTTTTTCTCATCACATATTCTCGGACAGGTGGAGGCGGTTTGTGACCGCGTTGCCATTCTTCGAGACGGAACGGTGGTAACGGAGGATACCGTCGATAATCTTCGTAAGTCTACGTCTTCTCAAACGCAGCTTGAAATCACACTCGTCGACCCTATCTCGGACCCCTCGGCCTTCCAAGCCAACCTAAAGGCGATCGAAGGGGTATCGACAGTTTTAGTCGACAGCAATACTGCCGTTGTCGGCTGTACTGACGGATCGAAACCAGCCGTTCTCCGAACGATCGAAGCGAACGGTGTAACAGTTGAGTCCTTCGAAACAGACGAACCCTCCCTCGAGGACGTTTTCATGGCCTATACGACGGAGGAATCACGATGAACGTCCTCACTGTCGCGAAAAAGGACTTCCACGATGCGATCCGGTCACGTGGACTAATCGGTGCAACAATCGTCTTCGCGATCTTTACGAGCGGGATGGGTGCACTGGCTGCAGTATTCGAACAGCTCGAGGCCGAGAGTGGAGACGGCGTTCCCGAATTAGTTGTCGTACTCCAACCTTCGGCACATCTCCTTGTGCCGGTTATCGCACTTCTCCTTAGCTATAGTGCGATCTCGCGAGAACGCGAACACGGGAGTCTGCGATTTCTCCTCGGTCTTCCGTTTACCAGACGTGAAGTCCTTCTTGGGAAGGTCCTTGGGCGAACCGTCGTGTTGTCGGTCGCAATTGTCATCGGATTTACTATCGGTATCGGGACATTTTACGCACTTACTGGAACAGCACCAGTTGCTGGATACCTCGGATTCACACTCGTCACAATCCTCTTCGGGTGCGTCTATGTCAGTATCGGCGTTGGACTATCTGCGTTGGTTCGCTCGACAACACGAGCGGCTGTTGGCGCATTAGGAATTCTCGTACTGCTCGGTGTCTTCTGGGATTCTCTCGGAAGGCTACTTCTCTACGGGACTACTAGAAGCATTATTCCCGAAGAGATTCCCGATTGGTATTCTCTCTACGAAGTGTTTGAGCCAAGCGTAGCATACGGGATCACACTCGGTGTCGTATTAGACCATCGACCTAACGCGGACGAGCTAGCAAGGGGTGGATTCAGCTTTGTAGCAGAACCATGGTTCGGATTCATCGTGTTAGCGTGTTGGACGATCAGCATCCTGGCCGTCGCCGCCTGGTGGTTTGACCGACGTGAACTCGTCTGAGCGGTGAGACGAAATAGGTAGCTTACCGCCAGTCGTACTCGAATAGATATTTGAAATAAATGGTCCTGGTGAATCGCCATATAGCTCCGGGATCTAGTGTTCTGAGGGCACTGTGAGGGCATCCATCTGCTTCGTCACTGCCAAACCCCTCGACGTACAGTTAGATTTGTACCAGTCTGACACCTCGAGCGACGGAGTTTCTCACCAACGGTCGCCGCCGTCTAGCATTCACCAAAGCCAAATAAATAATCGTAACTCTCTGGTAATTAGGTATCTTATACGGACTATCGTAGTCGCTGCACGCCATTGATACCTGATCGTCGGATCTTTCGGCGATCAGCGCATGAATCGCTGTAGTTTACTATATGTTCTTTTCCACGTAGATTCTGGACAGCAATTGAACCGAGAACGTTTCGTGTCGTCCCAACTCAACAGCTGCGACTCGAGTCCCATTCGTCTCCACTCAACACTGGATTTGACCGCTGAAAACGAGGTTTCCGATCGGTCAGTGCGCCCCGTAGTGACGCGCGTGTTCGGAACAGAACGACGGTTCGCGTAACTGTGCGTCGATCAGATCCTCGTGGTAGTGGGCGTTGAAGAGCCGACATTCCTCTCGGTCACAGAACGCCTCCCCAGTCTCGAGGTAGTGATACGCCTGAAGGACGTACCCCTTCAGGGCGTCGGTCGTTCGCGGATCGTTCTCGATCAGGAACTCGCCGTCGACCTGGTTCTCGAGGACCTCCCGCGGCGGCGTATCGCCGGACAGCAACGCATGACGTTGCTTTTCCTTGTAGTACTCCTCGGGCTTTGCGGGCGCCTCGTACAGTCCAGGGACGGAGATCAACGCGGGCTGGCCGAGGACGTTCACTCGCTTGTGCCAGCGCCCGTCGTGGTCGCCCCACGTTCCGATCGCACGATCGAGGATCGGAACGTGGAGCGTCTCGAGGTCGCGTTCCTCGACCGGAAGCGCGGCGTTGAACGCCCGCTGAATCTGGATGCCGTCGTAGAGGACGCCGCCTTCGCGCTCGGGATCCTCGAGCGCTCGTTCTTCGTACCGGATCGTTCCCAGCATCGTGTTCCCGGTCGTACGGTCGTACGGCGACGTTACCCTCGCCTCGGCGAATCGTTCCGGAAGCTCCTCGCTTTGGTGTCTCTCGAGGAAGCGGTCTCGAACGATGACCTCGGCGTCGACGCGTTTCTCGAGCCAGTCTCTGATCCGTTCGACGTCGGCGACCGTCGACGGGGCGCGATAGATGAACACTCGATCGACCATGTACTACCTAGTCGTACCACTGGGTGAAACCCTTGCGGTCGGACACCTCGATCGAGTGCGAATCGACCAGTGTGTACGTTAAGGAGTTATTTGGCCACGGGCGGACCGTCCGCACTACGCGTGTCGTCCGCCGGGTCCGGTCCAGTCGTCGATACTCGAGTCCGTCTCCGAAACCGCCTCGAGGAGGTGTCGCTCGCGAACCCGGTCGCCGGCTTGCATCGCCGCTCTGGCGGCGTTGTCCGCGAGCAAGGCGAGATCGCTCGCCGCGTAGCCGTCTGTGTACTCGACGACGTCGCCCCAGCGACAGTCGTCCGCGACGGGTCGGTCCCGGAGGTGAACTTCGAGGATCTCCCGACGGGCAGTAGCGTCTGGCGGCGGTACCTCGATCCGTTCGTCGAACCGGCCCGAGCGCAGGATGGCGTCGTCGACGTCTGAGAGGAGGTTCGTCGCGGCGACGACGACGACGTCCTCGTCCTCGAGTCCGTCGAGTTCGGTCAGCAGTTGATTGACCATCTGGCGCTGGCTGGTTCCCTCGCTCCCGCCGCGATCGCCGGCGACCCCGTCGATCTCGTCGAGAAAGACCAGACACGGGGCGTTCTGCCGGGCGATCTCGAAGAGATCGGCGACGTTCCGCGCGGGTTTACCCATCCACTTGCTCGTCAAATCAGCGGGCGTCACGTCGAGGAACGCGAAGTCGAGTTCGCCCGCAAGCGCACCCGCGATGTGGGTTTTCCCACAGCCCGGCGGACCGTACAGCATGACGCCGGTGGTCACCCCCAGGCCGTACTCGGCGTACTGGCCTGCGTTCTCGAGTGGATCGATCACCGTCTCCTCGAGGCGGTCCTTGAGCCCGCCCATCCCGCCGACGTCGCCAAACTCCCGGTCGACACTCGGCGTCACGAGCGATCGTGCGCTCAGATCGACGTCGTCCGGCTGGGTGAGCGTCTTCCCATCACCAAGCGCGGAACCAGCCCAGTCCGGAACGCTCGAGTCGACGTCTTCGGCGGCGGCGATGACGTGATCGGTTTCGATCGCCTCGCCGCTTCGAAGCGCACGTCGGGCCGCGTCGGTCGCGATGTACTCGAGGTCGCTCGCCGCGTACCCTGCGGTTCGGTCGACGACGGAGTCGAGATCGAGACCGTCCGCAAGCGGGCGCCCCTCGAGGTGAATCCGCAGAATCTCCCGACGTGCGGGGACGTCCGGCGGCGGAACCTCGACGTGTTCGTCGAACCGTCCCGTTCGGACGATCGCGTCGTCGACGTCCGAGAGGAGGTTCGTCGCGGCGAGTACCAGTACGTCCTCGGAGACGTCCTCGAGTTCGGTGAGAAGCTGGTTGACCATGCCGCGTTCGCTCGTACTCGATTGGTCTTCGCGGGCGCTCGCGATCGCGTCGATCTCGTCGAGAAAGAGGACACAGGGTGCGTTGGCCTCGGCGATCGCGAACGCGTCCTGGACGTTCTCGGCCGGCTTCCCCATGTACTTACTCGAGAGGTCGGCCGGCGACACCTCGAGGAAGGCGTACTCGAGTTCGCCGGCGAGCGCGCCTGCGACGTAGGTCTTTCCACAGCCCGGCGGGCCGTGTAAGAGGACGCCCGAGACGGGATCGAGTCCGTACTGACGGTACGTCTCCGGTTGCTTCACGGGGTCGATTACCGTCCGACGGAGCGTCCGCTCGAGTTCGACCATCCCGCCGACGTCGCCGAAACACCGGTCCGGGCTCGGATCGACGAGCGTCGCGGCGTCGAGTTCGGCGTCTTCGGGCTGGATCGGTTCGTTCGACTCCGGTTGGGAACCCGTCGGCTCCGCGGTTCCGGCGGAGTCGGACGGTTCGTCCGCCCCGCGCTCGTTCGGCGCACTCGAGGGGTCGGATCTCTCGCCCGCATCGGTCTCGGAGACGCGTTCGGCGGACCCCGAAGCGTCGGGTTCGCCCGACTCGTTTCCGGCGGCGTTCGAATCCTGGCTTTCCGTCGGTTCCGGCGGATCGATCGCTCGGCGGATCGAGGTGTGTGCGTAGCGTGCGAGGCGACTGTTGTCCTCTCGGAAGAACGCGGAGAGCCAGTCGTGGCGTGACGTTCCGTCGTTGCGAGCGTCCTCAACGCTTCGTACGGCACCGATGAGGTCGCGACCGTCCGGTCGGTACACCTCACAGATCCAGAAGGGGAGATACAGGCGCGTCACGTCGGCGACCCCACGGAAGGTCTCGGGCTCGAGATCGTCGGGAAGGCCGAACGTTTCGGTCAACTGATCCTCGAACGACGACGTGATCGACGCCGGATCGGCAAACGCCTCAGATTCGGCGATCTCCTCGAGTCGATTCGGGAGCAGTGCGGTCGCTCGTTGGGTCGGAACCTGAAAGTCGAGCAACACCGATCGGCCGAGGCCCGGCCGGTCCGTCCCGAAGTCGTACGCGGCGAGCGAGGCCGTCTCGAGGGAGTCCGTTTCGGCTCGGTACGTCTGGAGGGGGGCGTGGTTGTCGGCCCACAACCCGTCGACCAGCGTGACCTCGCTGACGGTGTCCGTTCCCCACGGAATTCGTCCCGACCGTTCGTACTCGTACTCGACGCGGAAGACGGGATAGAACACGCGGTGAAAGCGCGTGATCTCGGCGTCCGCTCCGACGGCTTGCTCGGCGTAGGTCCCGAGTGCGTGTTTGACCGTTCCCCCTGACGGGAGCGTTCGGTCGATCTCGATCTCTGCGGGAATCATTCGTGTTTGTCCACCCCTCGAATCGACGAAAGACAGGTTCGATTCGGCAGTCGATACGCCATTGCACACCGGTTCTCAATCGACCGAAATGTCACTGTCGGTCGAGGTTCGTCGGCACCGGTCCCGTCTGACTCGCCGTCCGAGTGATCCCGTCTGAGCCGCCGTCCGAGTTCCTCTCGCGGTGTACGACGCGGGACGGACGCCGATCGACGAAACCGGTGGACGTACCCGCTGGTACGGCGGTCGTTCTGCGAGTCACTGATTCACACCGCGGTCCGGTGATGTCGGCCGACGTCAGTCGAGACTCGAGGTGGAGACTCGAGACGAAACGAAAACATGGAATTCGGTGGCTCCCGGACGATCAGTCGTCTGCGGGCTGGGCGCGCGAGGTCAGTTCGACCTCGGGGGCGTCGACCTCGAGTTCGTCGAGAGCGACCTGGGCGGCGCGCTTGCCCGAGACGAGCATGGCACCGAAGGTTGGACCCATCCGCGGCAGGCCGTAGGTCGTCGCGGTGGCCATCCCGGTCGCGATCAGGCCGTCGTGGACGAGGCCAGTGTGTTCGACGACGGCGTCCTCGCTCTTGCCGACCCACATCGAGTCGTGGCCGGGCGAGTCGTGGCCGGGCGCGCCGTAGGTGTCCGAATCGGTCTGGTCCATGACCTGTCCGCGCTCTTTGGCGTCCTGAATGCCGGGCGCGTCGAGGACGCCGCGCTCGTCGAGTTTGGTGATCGCCATCGCGTCGTGGCCCGTCGCGTCGATGACGAGGTCGGCCTCGACGGCGATCGGGTCGACGCAGGTGATCTCACGCGGCAGGGCGTGGACCGGCGTCCAGTTCATGACGATTCCCGAGACGCGGTGGTCCTCGCGGATGACGATGTCCGTGAACTCGGTCATGTTCTGCATCTTTGCGCCGGCGTCACAGGCGGCTTTGATGAGTCCGGAACAGGCCTCGGGACCGTTCGCGACGTACAGCCCCTCACTGTCCTGGGACTGCTTGTAGGAGACGTCGAGTTCGTCGAGGACCTTCTGAGCGGGATCTCGGACCGTCACTTTGTTCATCAGGAAGCCGCCGAGCCAGAAGCCGCCGCCGAGGTAGTTGTTTTTCTCGACGACCATCACCTTCACGCCGCGCTCGGCGAGTTCTTTCGCGGCGGTCAGGCCCGAGGGACCTCCGCCGACGATGATGACGTCCGAATCCGAGAAGTCCATGAACTCCTCGGTCCACTCCTGTCCGATTGCACGCGTTACATCCGCTTCGCCGACGTCACTGAACTGCTCGAAGTCGCTCATACAACTAGGTGGTAGAATCGAGTGGTGAAAAGTCTATCGTGACGGTCGTCCTGATAGATTCTTATCGATAACCGTCACTACAGCTGATTTGACGGCTGGTCCAGTGACTCGAAATAGCCGCACGAACGCCGAGCCGTCGGAACTACTCCGAACGGAGAGGCCGACGGCCGAGTCATCTGATTCGTCTCCCACTCCTGAGAATCCGGTTCAGGTCCCGGCCCGATCAGGTTCTCGGCACACTCACTCGCCGCCGTCCGAGGGCGTACGGATCGGCTCTCGAGTCGTATCCACGACCTCGAGATCGTCGTTTAGCTCGGCGACGAACGCCTCGTCCTCGAGTTCGATCCGGACGCGAAACCGCCAGGGGTCGGATGCGAGGACGGTCGTCGCGTCGTCGGTGACGGCCCAGGGGAGTTCCCAGGCCGGAATCTCGGTGAGGTCCAGCCCGTGGTCGTGGTAGAAGGCGACGGTCGCGGGGTGATAGAGCAGGCATCGTGAGACCGGAACGTACTGGAAGCCGGTGCAGTCAGTGCAGTGGTAGACGGCGTACGGATCGAGGTCTCGAGCGTCGTGAAGCGACGGGAGCGAGCCGTCGCGCTCGTGGATCTCGGGGGTGACGTCACGTGCACACCACGGACACTGGCCGGAGACCATCGAGTCGAGTATCGTCCGGCTTCGCCGGTGGACGGCCGCGAGAATCCCAGCTTGGTCGCGGTCGACGAGCCCGTGGGTCGGGACGTAGACATCGGTGTACGTTGCATCGCAGGCGCGACACCGGACTCGAAAGAGCGTCTCGTAGGAGTGAGCCTCGAGCGAGTCGCCACAGCGATGACAGTCGGTGCCGACCGCAAAGCGGTCGACGGCCGGCTCCACCTCGTCGGTGAGGTGACCGGCGACGATCGTCCGGTAGAGCACCAGACCGGGCCACCGGAGCCGGTACCCCTCGTCCTCTTTCGCGACGTAGTTACCCACCAGCTTCGTCAGGTGGTAGTTGAATCGTCCGGAGTCGCGAACGCCGACGCGGGATTTGAGATCGGCGTAAGAAAGGCGCGGAATGCCGGTCTCCGGCGAGGCGGTCGCGGCGCCGAGTTCCTCGAGAATGCGGACGCGCGTCTCGTCGGCCAGAAGCGAGAACGCGGCGTCCGTATCGAGTGGGTCGTCCGTCATCGGTCGATTTCGGCCGTCGTTGGCCGGGGGATGGGTCGTGACTCTGCGATGCTCGTTCGAGTGCGTCGTTCGTTCCGACCGAACATATCGTCTCGGTTACGATGAAACCGGGTGGTCGCGGCCGGTGTTCCGATCGTCCTGTTCTCGATCCGTCGGGTCGAACGGATTCCGGAGCACGATCGTCTCTTCGCGGTCCGGGCCGACGCCCACCGCGAACACCGGGCACTCGAGGTCGGCGCTTACGAACTCGACGAAGGTTCGAGCGGCTTCCGGCAGGGCGTCGTACCCCTGGTCGGCGATTGCGCGCCAGTCGCGGTCGGACCACGTTTCGAAGCGTTCGTACTGCGGACTGCACCGGTTCCACGCCTCGACGGTCGACGGCGGTGTTCGCAGGGTTTCGCCCTCGAGTTCGTAGGCCGTGCAGACGCGAAGCTCCTCGAGTCCGGCGAGGGCGTCGACGTGGTTCAGCGCGATGCCGGTGAATCCGTTTACTCGCGCCGACGCGCGAACCATCGGGAGGTCGAGCCAGCCGATCCGGCGCGGTCGGCCGGTGACGGTTCCGAAGCCGCCGACCGTTTCTCGAAAGTCGTCGGCGACGTCCTCCTCGAACTCCGTCGGGAGCGGCCCGTTCCCGACTCGAGTGAGGTAGGATTTCACGACGCCGATCACGTGGCCGTCGGCGACGACCGACGGCGAAACGCCGGTGCCGACGATCGCACCCCCAGCGGTCGGGTTCGACGACGTGACGAACGGGTACGTGCCGTGGTCGACGTCGATGTGGGTTCCCTGAGCGCTCTCGAAGAGGATCGTCTCTCCCTCGCGCGAACGCTCGGTGAGGAACTCGCCGGTGTCGACGATCATCCCATTCGCCTCGAGTCGCTTGCCGTACTCTCGGAGCGTCTCGAACAGGTGATCCACGTCGAAGGCGTTCCCCGACCCGGTCGCCGACGGTTCGTCCACGAGTCGGCGCTTCAGAGCCACCGCGTACTCGAGGCGTTCCCGGAGGACCTCGGGTGCGAGCAGGTCCGCGATCCGAATCCCCCGGCGACTCGCCTTGTCCTCGTAGGCGGGTCCGATGCCGTTGCCGGTCGTGCCGACCGCGTCGGTCGTCTCGCTTCTCGCGGTCTCCGATAGCTGGTCCAGAACTCGGTGATACGGGAGGACGACGTGAGCCCGACTCGAGACGCGAACGTCGGGCTCGAGGCCGCGTTCCCGAAGCGTGTCGATCTCGTCGAACAGCGTCTCGAGGCTCACGACACAGCCGTTTCCGAGCACGCCGGTTTTCCCGCGGACGACGCCGCTGGGGAGCAATCGGAGCGCGTACTCGGTTCCGTCCTCGGCGACGGTGTGACCCGCGTTGTCCCCACCCTGATACCGGACGACGACGTCAGCGCCGTCGCCGAAGACGTCGACGATACCGCCCTTTCCCTCGTCTCCCATCTGGGAGCCGATTATCGTTGCGTTCACGAAATCAGCTACTCGCGGCCGTTGAATAGTCGTTCTGTGAAGCGCGATTCACAACGCATTCGGCTTCGACAGTAGTGCTCGAGAAGCGTGTTATCGAAAATTCCGCGAATGGTTGTTTCAACACACGCTGATTGGATCTACCGATCAGTCGACAGGTGTATCGACCGGTGTGCTCGAGAGCGTTCTCCAGGAAGCGTTCTGCTTTCGTGGCAACGGGGAGTAGCCGCGTCCTCCCCAACCGATTCGCGCCCTCCGGTCGCTCATCCATAGGAAGACGTTTCACGCCTTCGTTCGCTGCGCTCACGAAGACCTCGCACAGTATCGTCGAGCGGTCTCGTCGTCACTCGACCGCTCGACAGCGCGCGCCACCGCAGGTCGGTGATGCACAATGGGACAGTACTGTCTTTGCCTGTCGTATCGACTGATGAAATGACACGCTCGAGTGAGCGTAGTCGGCGGATCACTCGGTCACGATAATCGTCCCGACCATGCCACCCCGGAGGTGCGGCTCGCAGATGTAGTCGTACGTTCCCGGCACCTCGAACGTGTGCTCGTAGGTCTCGCGGGTGCCGAGTCGACCGCCGCGGTACTCGTGCCAGGCGTCTCGAGCGGTCCGCTCGTCGTCGTAGTCGCCGGTCGCAAAGTACGCCGCGCCCTCGGGGAGGGTGTTCTCGAGGGCCGTCACCGTGTGGTCTGCGCCGCTGGTGTTCTTCCAGACGACGGTCTCGCCGGCGCGGACCTCGTACTCCTCGGGAACGAACTCGTTGCGCGTCATTCCGACGTCACAGCCGTCGCCGCTACAGGGGTCGTCCTCGAAGATACCGAGAACGGAGGTACAACCCGCAAGCCCCACGGAGGCGACGGTTCCCACGGACGCGAGGTAGGCGCGCCGGTTCATACTCGCCGGTTGGGAGAGTCCGCATATAACCACCCCGGTTCGTTCTCGGAGCGCTGGAACCGTCCTGCCGACGAACGCGTTGCTGTCGGCCGGCGGCGACTCCGTTCGCTCGTCGCGATCGTCCGAGTGCGTTCCGTTCGCCAGTCCGTCGTGAAACGAAAACACGTAAGGTACCCGCCCGCTGAATCGGCGAACATGCTTCCGCGGTTCGTCGGCAGACTGGGAGTCGCCGACGCAGTGACGATCGCCAACGCCGCCCTCGGATTCGTCGCGGTCGTCGTCGCCTTCGTCGACATCGATCTCGCCGCTCGTCTCATCCTGCTGGCGGCGGTCGCCGACGGGTTAGACGGCATCCTCGCCCGACGGTACGGCGGCACCGAGGCCGGCCCCTACCTCGACTCGCTGGCCGACGTCGCCTCCTTCGCCGTTGCGCCAGCGGCGCTCGCGTTCGTCGTCGTCACCGACGGCCTCGGCATCGGATTCGACTCGATGACGGTTGAGTTGGCGCTCGTCCTCTCCGTCTGTACGCTGTTCGTCGCCACGGCGGTTACCCGGTTGGGGATGTACACCGCCTACGACGTCGCCGGCGATTACACCGAGGGGATCCAGACGACGCTCGCGGCGACGATTCTGGGCGCGGCGATCCTCGCGAACGTCGCCGGCCCGTGGCTCGTCCTCGCGATCACGGGCGCGTTCTGTTACCTGATGGTCTCGCGGATCCAGTACCCGGATCTGCTCGTTCGAGACGCGGGGATCATGGGCGTCGTCCACGTACTCGCCATTCTGATCCCGGGCTTTGCCAACCGGTCGTTTCCCTTCGCGCTTTTGATCCTCGGTATCGCGTACATGACGCTCAGTCCGTGGTTCTACTGGCGCGAGGAACTCCAGCCCGCGGGGACGGACGTGCATGGAAACGCTTAGGGCGATCCTGGCACGACCGTAGCGTATGAACGCTGTCACGCGTGAGCGTCGTCTCTCGAGGAGGGTGTACGCATGAGTGACGACCCCGAAACCGAAGGCGACGCAGACGAGGAAGTCGAGACGGACGCGTCGGCCCCCGATCTCGACGCCATCGAGGACGATCTCGAGGCGTTCGAGTCCGACCTCGCGGACCTCGGTGAGGACCTCGAGGCGGCCGAGACCGAAGACGACCTCGACGTCGTCGAGGCCGACCTGGATGCATTCGGCGAGAACCTCGAAACGGTCGAGATTCCCGATCCGCCCGAGACGGAAAACGGCGAGGACGACGAAGACGAGGACGACGAACCGGCCAGGGAGGAGGAGCTACAGGATCGGTACGACGAGATCGAGTCCGATCTCTCGGATCTCGAGTCCGACCTCGAAGACCAGCGCGGTCCCTACGCCGAGGACGTCGTCGGCGAGATCGACGGCGTCAGCGGGACGATCACGGGCACCCGATGGAGTCTCGAGGGCGACGAAGAGCTGATCGCGGCCGTCGATTCCTTCCTCGCGGACGTCGACGATCTGCTCGAAAGCGACCTCTCGACGCCCGACGACCTCGTGCCCGCGAGCGGCGCCGAACTCGGCGAGGGTGGCGAGGAGGAAAGTAACGTTCCGGAGGGACTCGCGGACGCACTCGAGGACGCGACGACGGCCGTCGGGGACGCCGACCTCGACGCCGACGACGACGCGGAGACGATCGCCGGATTGCTCGAGGCGACGGACGACCTCGAGTCGGACGTCGACGATGCGACCGAGTGGACCGACCTCGAGGTTCGCGAACAGCTTCGCCGCGAAGGATTTTACCAGGTGCTCGATCACGTCAAGGACTTCCCGCCGGAGTGGCACGCGCTCAAAGTCCACGAGAAACGCGGCAACGTCGACTACATCCTGCTGGCCTACGACAGCCTCGACTCGGATTTCATGGAGGAACACTGTCTCGAGGCCCTCGAACGGCTGGGACCGGCGGAAGCCACGGAGCCGATGCTCGCCCAGGCCAACCGGCGCAACCAGGCGGCGATGCGCATTCTCGGCAAGATCGGCATCGCGGACGACGACGTCGTCGATACTCTACTCGATTACGTCGACAGCAACCCGGACCTCCAGAAGCCGGCGTTTCGCGCACTCGGTGAGATCGGAGCCGAGGAGGCCGTCCAGCCGATCGCGAACCAGCTCGCGGAGGACAACCCGGACGTCCGAAGCTGGGCCGCCCGTGCGCTCGGCCTGATCGGTGACACCCGCGCGATCGAGCCGCTCGGCGACGTGCTGGCCGAGGACGAGGAGGACCGCGTCCGGGCCAGCGCCGCGTGGGCGCTCAACCGGATCGGCACTCGCGACGCCCTCGAGGTCGTCGCGGAGTACGCCGACGACCGCGCGTACCTCGTCCAGTCCGAAGCCGAGCGCGCCGACCTCGAGCCGGCGGCCTGACCGGCGGCTCGAATCGCCTTCGACCTGACCTTTACGTACGATCGGGCGGCCAGACGGGGCAATGGCCGTCCGACGCATCGCCCTTTGGGTTGCTCTCGCCGCGTCGCTTCTCCTGTTAGCCGGTTCAACGAGTGCGCTCGCTGGAACCGGACTCGCGGCGACCGCCCAGCCGTCGGCTTCCCAGCCGGCGGCCGCTCACGCGCCAAGTCCCGTGGTCGAGACCGCCAGCGGACTCGAGTGCGCTCCGCCCTCTCAGTTCGATACCGAGGACGAACCGGCGGCGTCGGTCGATGTCGAACGTGGCGACCACGAGGTGCGTATCGTCGAACTCTACCCGAACCCGACGACCCACGGCAACGCCGGTGAGTTTCTCGTCCTCGAGGTGTCCGCGGAAACCCGCCTCGAGAACTGGACGGTTACGGACGGTCACACGACGGCGAGGATTCCGAACGAGACGATCGACGGTCGCGTCGCCTTCAGTACCGACGCGGAAACGACCGCGGAGTTGACCGACTATCCGGTGCGCGAACTCGAAGGCACTGTCAGGCTCGCGGTCGACGGCGACGAACTCGAACTGCGAAACGGCACGGAGGCGGTCGACGCGGTGGCCTACGAGGACGCGCCGATCGCCGAACGCTGGTATCGCGACGACGCAGACACCGGAAACAGCCACGCGAGCGATGACGAGGGAGACGTTCGAGCGAGCGGCCACGCCGATCACGCGAGCGACGGCAACGTCGTTCGTCCAGCCGACGGCCGATGGCACCCACGAGACGGCACCTGTTTCCCCGTCGTTCGCGCCGATCCCACAGACGCGACGGCCTTCGTCCTCCCCGACTCACCCGAGGTTCCCCTCGAGACGATCCGCGAGGCGGACGATCGGCTCTTGCTCGCGGGCTACACCATCACGTCGACTGACGTCACGGACGCGCTGGTCGATGCCTCAGACCGCGGCGTCGACGTTGCAGTACTGGTAGAGTCGGGGCCAGTCGGCGGGACGCCCGCCGCGAGCAAACCCGTGTTGGTCCAACTCGAGGACGCCGGTATCGACGTCCGCGCGATCGGTGGCGAGGGTGCTCGCTACCGGTTTCACCACCCGAAGTACGCGGTCGCCGACGATCACGTGTTGGTGACCAGCGAGAACTGGAAACCCTCGGGAACGGGAGGCGAGTCGAGTCGCGGCTGGGGCGTTCGCCTCGAGGATGTCGACCTCGCGGACGCGCTCGCGGCGACGTTCCGGGCCGACCACGAGGGGTGGGACACCCGCTCGAGCGAGCAGTTCCGGTCGACCGCCACGTTCGTCGAGGACGACGGCGTTCGCGGGGACGATCCGGAACCCGCGTTCGAGACGAACCACGACGCCGAAACCGTTCCCGTCGACTCGGTCGAACTGCTGGTCGCCCCCGACAACGCGGCGGATCGACTCGAGGACCTGATCGCCGACGCGGACGAGGAGATCCTGATCAAACAGGCGAGTATCGCCGCGGACGTCTCCGTCCTCGAGGCGACACTCGAGGCCGCGCGGCGCGGCGTCGACGTCCGAATCCTCCTCGATTCGACCTGGTACCACGAGGACGAGAACGCGGCGCTTGCGGACGACCTCGAATCGATCGCGGCCGACGAGGGACTCGCACTCGAGGCGAAGGTCGTCGGCCGAACCGACCGATTCGAGAAGATCCACGCGAAAGGGGTGATCGTCGACCGCGAGGCGGCCGTCGTGGGAAGTGCGAACTGGAACGAGAACGCCTTCGAGAACAATCGCGAGGTGTTGGTCGTCCTCCACGGCGAGTCGGCGGCGGAGTACTACGCGGCGGTCTTCGAGGGCGATTGGGACGGAGACGTGTGGACGCTCCCGATCGGATTGAGCCTCTCCGCGGCCGCCGTTCTCGTCGCTGCGGCGCTCGTCGGCTGGCGGTACGTCCGGTTCGGCGATCGACGGCTATCCGGAGCGGAGTGACGATAGTCGACAGTATCGTACGGACCGCCGTTCGTCACTACCGACCTATCCCTGCCTTGTCCTGTGGTCGCAGCGAAAATCAGTATCGCAGTCCGCGTTAGTTTACGGGTCCGCAGGCTTCGAGGTGGGCACAGCAGTCGTGTTCGGGGTCGAAACAGTCCGGACACTCCTCGGGTCGGTCGATGATCGTGTCGAGACGGTCGGCGACGGTGTCGTCGATGACGCTCTCGAGCGTCCGAGCTTCCGCGCGAAAATCCTCGACCTCGAGGACGTTCACGAGAAACCGTTCGATGATACAGTACGTCTGTAAGGCGTGGTGTGCGCGTTCGAGTCCGTCGTCGGTTAGGCTCGCCCCCTTGTACTTTTCGTGCTCGACGAGGCCGCGATCCTCGAGTTTGCCGATCATCTCGTTGACGCTCGCCGGACTGACGTCGAGTATGTCCGCGAGCGTTCCGGTCGAGGCGGGCCCCTCTTCCATGCGTTGTGCGAGGTAGATTGCCTTGAGGTACTGGTCTGCAGTGTTCATCGCATCCCTCCGTCGGTGTCGGTGTTCGTTCCGGCCTGTGCCCCGATCATGCCCGGTGCTCCATGATCTCGGTTACCTCCTCGACGCCGTCTTTTTCTTCCTCGCGAATGTCGTACAGCGTCTCGAGCAGTCGGTCGCGCTCGAGCGCGAATTCGGTGTCGGACGCCTCGATCGCGTCGATCAGGTCGTCGTAGAACTTGTACGCCGTCTCCTCGTTGCACAGCTGGTCGTAGAGCACGCCGTCGGTGTCCTCTGGCGGGCCGTACTGTGCGTCGACTAACGCGTTGATCTCTTCGTAGGCGACGGTTTCGGCGTCGAGCTCGTCGATCAGCGCCTCGAGTCGCTCTCGGTGGTCGGCCGACTCGTCGGCGGCCTCGACGAGCAACTCCCGCACCTCTTCGTCGACTTCCTCGCGCTTTTCGGGCGGAAGAGAGTCGAGGTGGTGGGCGGCGCGCGACTCGACGACCTCCTCTAAGACGACTCCGATCTGGAGGAGCCGCGCGAGCTGATGGTCGCTCGAGACACGCTGTCCCAGACTCATGATTATGCGTGGGTGTGCCTGTTACTTAACTTCCTGCATTCGAAACGGGATCGATTCCGATCCGTTTTATTATCGAATTCTGACGGCGGGGAAATCGTGTCACCGACTACTGTCCCGGTTCGTCTCGGCCGTCCGGAGACGATTGTTGAACGATCGATAGCCAGAAGTCCTCGATCTCCTGGACGAACTCGAGGAAGTTTTCCGGCTCGACCGGCTTCTGGACGTAGTGGTCCGCCTCGAGTCCCCGAGATTTGACGATCTCTTCACCGGTGTCCGAACTCGTGAGGACGACGACCGGGACGTCGCTGAGTACCGGCTCGTCGTCCATCTCGGAGAGGATATCGGAACCGTCTTTCCCGGGAAGCTGAGGCTCGAGCAAGACGAGGTCGGGGCGTGGCTCGCCTGCGTACTCGCCGCGACGGTGGAGGAACTCGAGTGCCGTCTCGCCGTCACAGACGGTGTGGATGGTGTTCGTGAGTTTCGCTTCGTCGAACGATTCGGTAAAGAGCCGAGTGTCCCCTGGATTCGGCTCGACCAGCAGTATGTCGATCGGCTTGTCCGTATGCTCGCCCGATCCGGTCATTGCAACTCGTTTCGGCCACAGGGTTAAAACATCGAGGTCATCAGTACTGACGGGTTTCTGGCTCGTTCGACTGGCGACTCGAGACCGCAGGGGCCCTAACAGTGCTGGGGAACGTCGATCAGTCGTCGGCGATCATCGTCTGTCCGCCGAGTTCGGGTCGACTGACGTCGCGGTCGGTCTCCTCGCCGTCGATGTCGTAGGGATAGCTCCCGGTGACACAGCCCAGACAGAGGTCGATCCGCTCTTTCCCGAGGACCTCGGCGACGGCGTCCGTCGAGAGGTACGCGAGGCTGTCGGCGTCGATCGTCTCTCTGATTTCGGCGACGGTCTTATCGGAGGCGATCAGCTCCTCTCGCGTGGCCATGTCGATACCCATATAACAGGGAGCGACGATCTCCGGTGCGCCGATGCGCATGTGGACCTCCTCGGCCCCACAGTCTTTGAGCAGTCCGACGAGTTGGGTCGAGGTCGTTCCGCGGACGATCGAGTCGTCGATCAGCGTGACGGTCTTGCCTTCGACCGTCGATTTGATAGGGTTGAGTTTCAGTCGAACCGCGCGCTCGCGTTCGTCCTGGGTCGGCATAATGAACGTCCGGCCGACGTAGCGGTTTTTCATCAGCCCCTCGGCGAACTCGACGCCCTCGTCGTTCTCGTCGCGGGGTGCTCCGTCGGCGGTCGTCTCACCCGCGGCGTCCGCATAGCCCGAGGCGAACGCCCGTCCCGAGTCCGGAACCGGCATCACGACGTCGGTCTCGACGCCGTTTTCCTCCCACAGCTTCCGACCCAGATTTCGCCGCGCTTCGTAGACGAGCGTGTCGTCGATGATGCTGTCCGGGCGGGCGAAGTAGACGTGCTCGAAGAAACAGTGAGCCGTGTGTTCGCTCTCGACGAGCTGGTAGGAGTCGAACCCTTGGCCATCTTCCTGGAGAACGACGAGCTCACCGGGCCGAACGTCCCGGACGAGTTCGCCGTCCAGGGTATCGATCGCCGCCGACTCGGAGGCGAGGATGTAGCCGTCCTCGAGTTTCCCGATACAGAGCGGCCGGTTCCCCTGTGGATCGCGCACGCCGAGAACGGTGTCGTCGTGGCTGATCGTCAGCGAATAGGAGCCGTGGATGCGGTTCATCGTTCGCTTGACCGCGCGTACGAGGTCTTCTTCGAGGAGGTTGCGCGCGAGGTCGTGTGCGATGACCTCGGTGTCGCCGTCGCTGGTAAAGGCGTGGCCGACGGCGGCGAGCTCGTCGCGAATCTCGTCGGCGTTGACGAGGTTGCCGTTGTGGCTTAGGCCGAGCGAGCCGCTTTTGAACGAGACGGAGAAGGGCTGTGCACAGGAGGTGTCGACCGAGCCCGCGGTCGGGTAGCGGACGTGACCGATCCCCGTCGATCCGTTGAGGATGTCCAGATCATCCTCGTCGAACGCTTCGCCGACCAGCCCCATCTCCACGTGGCTGTGTTGCTGGAAACCGTCGTGGGTGACGATCCCGGCGGACTCCTGGCCGCGGTGCTGGAGCGCGTAGAGTGCGTAGTACAACGGTCGTGCCGCGTCGCGACCGCCCAGTGAGACGCCGACGACGCCACACTTTTCGGTCATCCCTGTTCGCCGGGGAGTTTCGCCCCGCCCATCAGTCATGGAAGTTCGTAGGGCGCCGAACCGATAAAAATCCCCGTGTTTGTGCCTCGAATCCTGTCCTCGAGCGTAAATGATATCCACGTTTGTGCACACTTTTACTTTGGATTGCGATTCGCACACCTCGTCCTCGCGTGACGTGACACAGCGTTCAAGAGTATCGGCTCGAACACCTCGGGTATGCGACTCGAGGAGTACTGGGGTGTCGGCCCGAAGACGCGTGAGACGTTGGTCGAAGAACTCGGCCGGGAGCGGGCGATCCGGGCGATCGAGAGCGGCGACGTTCGTGCACTCGCGGACGCCGGTCTCGCACGCGGTCGGGCGACCCGCATCCTGCGGCGGGCGACCGGCGGCGACGGCATGGAGACGCTGGCGACGAGCGACGCGCGCTCGGCGTACAAGGAACTGCTCGATCTGGCGGTCGACCACGCGGTGACTCACCGTGCGGCCGATCGGATCCGCGTTCTCACGCCGTTAGTCGACCACGTAGAGATGGAGCGACGGCTCGAGGACGTCCTTGCCGCGCGGGACGCCTGGCGCGAGCTCCCCGAGGAGGATCGGGAATCGGTCCTGTCGGCGTACGACCGCTACGACGAACGCGACGGGAGCGAACTGGCCGCCGTCGAGGCGGCGATCACACTGCTCGAGGCGGGGGTCGATTCCGGCCCGTTCGCGGCGATCGCCGACCTCGAGCGCGACCGTCTCGAGGCCGCGGCCGAGGCGCTGGCGGCGCTCGACGGAAACCGCGGGCGCATCGCCGAGGGGGCGGACGAGGAACTCGACCGGCTCCGGGACGCACTCGGTGCCGTCGAGGATATGGACGCCAACGCGTTGGAGCTGATCGACGACCTTCGCTCCGAAGGCGTCCGGGACGTCGATCAGTTCCGCGAGGCGTTCGAGGACCACTTGCTCGGCGAGACGAACGTGACGATCGATCGGGTTCGTGATGCGATGGCGACCGACGCCGCCGACGCGACCGACTTCGTCGGCTCCACCTTGCGAACGCTTCGGAGCGATCTCACCGCCGCGATCGACGAACGCGAGGAAGCCGTCGCGGCCGAACTCGAGACGGCCCTCGAGGAGTCACGCGAGGCCGTCGATCGGGCCGTCGAAGCGGTCGACGAGATCGCACTCCACCTCTCGCTCGCCAGGTTCGCTCTCGCCTACGACTGTACGCGCCCGACGTTCGTCGACGGAGACGATGCCGCCGTCTCGGTAGTCGGGGCACGAAACCTCTCGCTTGCGACGCGCGACGGGGCGGACGTCCAGCCGATCACGTACGCACTGGGCGACCACGACGTCGTCGACGTTCCGGGCGGTCTCGGATCCGGCTCCGGGGAGGAGGACGATCCCGGCGTCCCCGGTCGCGAGCGCGTCGCCGTCCTGACGGGGGCAAACAGCGGCGGGAAGACGACGTTACTCGAGACGCTGTGTCAGGTCGTCCTGCTGGCGACGATGGGACTGCCGGTGCCGGCCGAACGCGCCGAAGTGACGCCCCCCGATTCGCTGGTCTTCCATCGCCGTCACGCGAGTTTCAACGCGGGCGTCCTCGAGTCGACGCTTCGTTCGGTCGTGCCGCCACTTTCCTCGAACGGTCGGACGCTGATGCTGGTCGACGAGTTCGAGGCGATCACCGAACCCGGGAGCGCGGCCGACCTGCTCCACGGGCTCGTGACGCTGACCGTCGACCGCGACGCGCTCGGGGTGTTCGTCACCCACCTCGCCGACGATCTGGAGCCACTCCCGCCCGCGGCCCGCGTCGACGGCATCTTCGCGGAGGGGCTGAACCCCGATCTCGAGTTGCTCGTCGACTACCAGCCGCGGTTCGACACCGTCGGCCGGTCGACGCCCGAGTTCATCGTCTCGAGACTGGTCGCGAACGCGACCGACCGGAGCGAACGCGTCGGCTTCGAGACGCTCGCGGAGGCCGTCGGAAACGAGGTCGTCCAGCGGACGCTCGCGGACGCCCGCTGGAACGAGTGAAACCGGTTCGTCCCCCTGTCGTCGCTCACTTTCGATCCTCACCCCGCTCTCGACCGCGGTCCCGGTCTCGATTCTCGCCGTTTCGATCGCCGGCGTCCTCGCTACGTCCACCGCCCTCGCTACGGCCCCCGTCCTCGCTCCGATCGTCGTCCTCGAGAGCGGTGTCGTCCTCGAGCCAGACGTCCGGCCGGGGTGTGTACGTGGACTCTCTCCGGTACTGATCGTCGTTTCTGAACGTGTAGACGATCCCGTTTTCGTCCTCGCAGATTCGGGACTCGAGGTAGGCCTGTGCCGCCCGCCGGGAGAGCGCTCCCATCTCGATCGCGTCGCCGAGCGTCGTCTTGACGGCGCGAAACCAGACCCTGATCTCGCCGTCGCGAGCCGGGTTCACCCGGACGATCGCCCCGCGGCCGTCGTCTCGGCCGTCCCCCCACTCGAGCCAGCAGACGCGATAGACGTCGACCGCGTAGCCGTCGTCGGGCGTGACGAGGTAGAGCGCCTCGTGTACGCAGGGGTCGAGGAGGTCCGCGAGGATCCGATCGCGCGCGACGGATCCCGCGAGAACGGTGGCGTCGACGACCCCCTCCGCGAGCGGCGTCTCTTCGGTGATTCGATCGGCAAGCGAGAGGTCCTCGCCGCCCCAGTGGCTGTAGCGAACGTCGTACAGACGGTCGGGTCGCCGGTAGGCGACGAGTGCTCTGTGTCCCATCGCACTCACGCTCGTGATTTGCGGTCCTCGACGATCGAACGCGCTCGAACACCTGCCTGCTCGGACATCACCGACTCTGGTCGCCTGCCCGTACTTGAACCCCCGGACGCGACTCCGACACGTCGGGTAACGGAGTCCGACCCCGGTGGAGCGAGATGTGGCAGTGGATTCCGCGGTCACAACGACGATATCCGTTCGTTTCCAACGTGGGCGGTACGCCGAATGGATCCCAGCTACGACGCGGTCGTATTCGACAACGATGGGGTACTGACGACGCCGACCGACCGGGACGTCCTGATCGAGGCGATTCGTGACGCCTTCGAACGCGTCGACGTCTCGAGCCCGTCGGACGAACAGGTTCGAACGCTTCTCAGCCCCGACCGTCCCTCGCTCCGACGGATCGCGGACCACCACGGAGTCGACCCCGCCACACTGTGGAGCGCACGGGAGCAGGCCGCGATCGACGCCCAGCTCGCCGAGATCGAAGCCGGACGAAAGCGCGTCTACGAGGACGTGACCGCCCTCGAGTCGTTTTCCGTTCCGACCGGAATCGTCAGCAACAACCAACACGAGACGATCGGGAACATTCTCGACAACTGCGCGCTCGAACCAGTCGAGGTCTGGTACGGGCGCGAACCGACGATCGAGGGGATCGACCGGAAGAAACCGACGCCGTACTACCTCGAGTTGGCGATCGACGAGCTCGGCGTGAACAACCCGCTGTACGTCGGAGATAGTCGGGTCGACGTCGTCGCGGCCGACGCGGCCGGGATCGACGCCGCGTTCATCAGGCGGGACCACCGGATCGGCTACGACCTCGCCGGCCACGAGCCGCGATACGAGATCGAGTCGCTCGAGACGCTCCTAGAACTGGTGTGACTGATCGACTGAGATGGACGACTGACCGACTGTGCCGGTTTGCTGTCGATCAGTTCCGGTGAGACCGCGATCCGGGCGACGGTCTCACCGGTAGATCGCGACAGCAATCCGTCTGAACCGAGGCGGTCAGTTCGGCACGCCGACGCGACGTTCGGCCCGCTCTTTGACCCCTTGGTTCATCGCGGCGAATCCGCGTTCGATCCGCGCGCCGTCGAACAGAAGCGGGACGAGTGCTCCTCTGAACGTCTCCCGCTGGAGGAGCCTCGTTCGCTCGCCGTCGTCGATCGGCTCGAGGCGAAACTCGTGGTAGCCGTCGAAGGCGAAGGGAACGACCAGCCGTCCCATCCAGGCGAGCCGTCGGTTTTCCTCGACGGCGACGACCTCCGGTCGGAACGTCATTCCCCGTGAATCGGGAAGTTCGATCCGAATTCGGAGCTGTTCTCCCTCCGCGGGTACCCCTTCGACCGACCGGATGAACGGGTTCCACTCGGGATAGCTGTCGAACTCGAGAAGGACCTCCCAGACGGCCTCCGGCGGCGCGTCGATCTCCTCGAACACCTCGACCTGGTTCATGCTAGTCGCTCACGCGCCGAGATCGTATGCCTGTATCGCCCGATCGTTCGGATTTCCTGGCGATCGTCGGGGCGTTGGCCGCGGTCCAGAGCTCGGATCAGTCCGGTGGGCAGATACTTCCCTCCGGCGGTCGTGGTGTCCCCGATGCGTGGCGCAGTATTCACCGACCTGATCGGCCCGGACGGGGTGGACGTGATCGAGCGCGAAGCTCCGAATCCGGACACCGGCGAGGCCGTCGTCGACGTCGACGCCTGTGCGATCAACCGCCACGATCTGTGGATCCTCGAGGGTGATTCGGCCATGGTCGACGCGAACGACCTGCCGTTCATTACTGGACTCGACGTCGCCGGCACCGTCCGCGACGTCGGTGAAGAAGTCTCGAGCGTCGAACCGGGCGACCGGGTGGTCCTCTGTCCGAACGAAACCTGCGGGCAGTGTCGGTTCTGCCGCGAGGGACCCGAGAACCTGTGTGCGAACTTCTCGCTGTACCACGGCGGTCTCGCGGA
Source organism: Natrarchaeobius versutus (assembly GCF_041205745.1). Taxonomy (NCBI): domain Archaea; kingdom Methanobacteriati; phylum Methanobacteriota; class Halobacteria; order Halobacteriales; family Natrialbaceae; genus Natrarchaeobius; species Natrarchaeobius versutus. The sequence continues at coordinate 212,038 of NZ_JBGFCC010000009.1, forward strand.
GGCCGCCCGCGTCGAGGCCGACCGACTCGTTGCACTTCCGGACGGGGTGTCGACGACCGACGCCGCCGCGATTCCCACCGCCTACACGACCGCGTTCCACATGCTCCGACTGGCCGACGTCGGCCCCGGCGACCTCGTCTTCGTTCCGGGTGCGACCGGTGGTGTCGGCGTCGCGACCGTCCAACTCGCGGCCGTCCTCGGCGCGCGGACGGTCGGCACCTCCTCTTCGGAGTCGAAACTCGAACGCGTGCGTGAGCTCGGACTCGATCACGGGATCCAGTCGACCGCCGTCGACGACGTCCGCGAGCGCGTGTCGGAAATTGGCACCCCGGACGCGGTGATCAACCACCTCGGCGGCGAGTACACCGAACTCGGCCAGCGGGTCATGCGCCGCGGCGGGACGATGGTCGTCTGCGGACGCACCGCCGGTGACACGTCGGCGATCGACGTTCCCGATCTGTTCCTCGAGCACAAGCGAATCGTCGGCTCGACGATGGGGACTCAAGAGGAGTTGCGACGACTCGTCGACCTTGTAGCCGCCGGCGACCTCGAGCCCGAAATCGATGAAACGTACGCGCTCGAGGAGACGGCCGACGCGTTCGCCGCGATGCGGGAGCGAGAGAGCGTCGGCAAGCTAGTCGTCCAGCCGTAGCTCGCAGTGGAGCGCGAGGCAAGAACGTGCCGGCCCGACGTATTTCCCCTCGAGCGGTGTCGAGCGTCTATGACGAACGTCGCGATCACCGGCGCGTCCGGAACCGTGGGCAGGGAAGCGATCGAGGCGTTCTCCGGACGCGAGGAGAAACTTACACTGTTCTCCCACAGCGAGACCGAGGACCTCGAGACGACGCCGATCGAGATCACCGATCGTGGGGCCGTCTTCGACGCTCTCGAGGGCCAGGACGTGGTGATCCACCTGGCGGCAAACCCCGACCCGCGAGCCGAGTGGGACGCAGTTTCGGGACCGAACGTCGAAGGGTTGTACAACGTGTACGCGGCCGCGGTCGAGAACGACCTCGAGCGAGTGGTCTTCTCGAGTTCGAATCACGCGGTCAACATGGACAACGCCGTCTCGTCGATCCGCCCGGAGTCGACGGTCGGCAATCCGGACGTCGTTCGGCCGGACGATCCGCCGGATCCGGACACCTACTACGGGGTTACGAAGGTCGTCGGCGAGGCGATGGGGTCGTACTACGCGAAGCGACACGGACTCGACGTCGTTTCCCTCCGGATCGGCTGGTTGCTCACCCGCGACGAACTCCGCGAGGAGTGTGCGGATCGCGACGGTGCCGGCGAGCGGTACGCTCGCGCGATGTGGCTCAGCCCCGAGGACTGTCGGCGCGTCATCGAGGCGGCCGCGACGCACTCGCTCCCGAAGACGCCACTTACCGCACACGGTATCTCGGACAACGCCGACCGATTCCTCTCGCTCACCGAGACGATGCTCGCCCTCGGCTACCGACCGAGAGACGACTCACGGGCAGTGCTCGAGGACGAGGCGAGCGGACGATCTGGCCTCGAGACCGGCTGATGCGGTCTGTCGTCGGTCGTACGATCGACCGTCTCAGTTCCAGCGGGGCCGTGGCCCGGAGAGCAGTCCCACCGGTCTATCGGTACGGTCGTCCGTCCCGGTACGTGCGCTCCCTGTATCGAAAGACCGAATATCGGGTCGTTCGAACCGTCTGGTATGTCTACCAAGGTGTCCGAGTCGACCGGCTACGTCTCGAACCTCCAGATGTCGACGTTCGGGTACATCATGGCGGCGATCATCGCGATCGTCATGTTGCCGGTGCTCCCCATCATCGTCCTCGCGTGGCTTCTCTGGCGGGCGTTTGTCGCGGACGACGAGGTCGAGTCGAGATACGAGACGTGGCGAAACGATCCGAACCGACTGCGCCCCTCGCCGCCGGAACCGGAAACGGACGACGAGGACGAGGACTGAGACGGTTTACTGTCAGTCGTTTCCGGCGCAATCACGCCCCATCCTGCGGGTGTACCGGTAAACCGTTACAGTAATCGGTATGAAACGGATCGCCGTCCGCTATTTTGACAACAACCTTTCAACAGCGAGAGAGTCCTCTGCCGTTCACGGCGTTCGCAAGACCACAGGTCTTGCGCGCACACCGGAACTCGTCGAGCTCCGGGGACGTTGACGAGACGCACGCGTCTCGTTCGCACACCAGAAATCTTCGATTTCTGGGGACGTCCGCAGAACGCTTGCGTTCTGATGGGCATCGCAAACCTTCGGTTTGCTCAACGGGCGTGAATCACGTACGCTCCGGTGGGAACCCGTCGTATTACTGCGAGTCGTTCGGTGGTCGTTCCGGCCTACGGGCGACGTAGACCGGCTCAACGATCCGTTCCGGCCGCGACGAGTTCCGACGGCGGGTCACCCGGGAGTTCGTCCCGACCGTGTGGGGCGTCGAACGCAAGGTCGGGGCCTCGAGCGACGATTCGGTTGGGGGTGACGTCCGGGTGGGTCGTGTAGTAGTGTTCTTTGATGTGGCTCATGTTCACCGTCTCGGCGACGCCGGACGTCTTCTCACCTCGGTCGGGAACACCGGTCTGGTACAGATCCCGCAGGTACGGCCAGAGGTTGTCGTACTCGCGGACGTACTGGACGTTACACATGAAGTGGGTGTGATAGACGTTATCGAACCGGACGAGCGTCGTGAACATCGCGACGTCGGCTTCGGTGAGTCGATCCCCGGCGAGGTAGCGCTGGTCTGCGAGCACCGAATCCCAGTGATCGAGCGCCGCAAAGAGATCGTCGACGGCCTCGTCGTACGGTTTCTGGTCGGTCGCGAAACCGGCGCGGTAGACGCCGTTGTTTACGGGTTCGTAGATTTTGTCGATGATCCGGTCGACTTCCTCCCGATATCCCTCGGGGTAGAGGTCCACGTCCCGCGTCGCGTACTCGTCGAACTCGGTGTCGAGCATCCGCATGATCTCTCTGGACTCGTTGTTGACGATGGTGTTCTCGTGGGTGTCCCACAGCACCGGCACCGTCACGCGCCCCGTCGTATTCGGGTCGGCCTCCACGTACAGTTCATACAGGTAGTCAGCGTCGTGAACGTGATCGCGCGTACAGCCCTCTTTTTCGGGGGTGAACTGCCAGCCGTCCTCGGCGCGGTAGGGGTCGACGACCGACACCGAAATCGCGTCCTCGAGTCCCTTCAGCGCCCGAACGACGAGCGTCCGATGTGCCCACGGACACGCATACGAGACGTAGAGGTGGTAGCGGCCGGCCTCGGGCTGGAACTCGGCGTCGGGATCGTCCCGAATCCGACCCCGGAACGTCGTCTCCTGGCGCTGGAAGGAGCCGTCGTCATCGGTGTACTCGCCCGCGTCGGTTCGCCACTCGCCGTCGACGAGCATGTTCATACCGCCCGTACGTGCTCGAGGGTACAAATGACCCCGCTAACGTCGGTGTTACCGCGTTCCGCGACTGCTGGAGATCAAAAAATCAAAACGCCCATGGATGGACTTCGAGGCGTCATCGATCCGCGAAGGTGTCCGCTCGAGGCTTCTTCGTCAGCTACTCGTCATCCTCGCGCGCAGAATGATCCAACAGGACGCCACAGTGAGAACATCGCATCCGATCTGTCCGATTTCGGGCCCCACAGTCAGGACAGTTCACTTTCTCGACCAACTCGTCGCTCTGGAAGAACCCACTCCAACTTGCGAGCAATAAAAAGCCGATGATCATAAAGACCGCCGTGAACCATCCAAACGGACCGCCGGCAACGAACAGCAGGACGACCAACCCAAGGGTCACGGCGCCGAGTGTCGCGAAAATTACCCACTCCTGAGCAGGAGGCATATCCAACACAACGGGGTGAAAATATAAAGATACACTGATAAAAAACACGACTATACGCGGCGTGCGTGGTCTCTTCGATTCCACAGCGACAACCAGACTGTATCAACAGCTTCCCACAAAGGTGCGTTCTTTTAGTATATCCCCCCAATCCAGGCGCCGTTCAGAGTGGTGTTCGAAGGAGCGAGGCGGTGGAATTCGAGGAGCCGTCACCGATCCCCGTCGATCACCGCCACCTCGAGCGGCCCGGTGTCGATCACGATCAGGTAGCCGGCGTACGCAAAGCGGACGGTGACGTCCGCGTTGGACTCGAGGACCGCTGTAAGAGCGCCGGGATCGACGACCTCGTACAGCGGCGGCAACGCCGCTCGGTCGAGGTCTTCACGGGCCGCGATTCGATCGAGTGCCGTAGCGAGTGCTGGATGCATCGTGATCGTCGGGAAGCTGGATAATTCTCGCGGCGAACGTCGACTCGCAGTCCGGACACGTGATCGGTCCGTCGGTCGTCGTCGCGCGGAGGTCGGTTCCGCAATCGCAGTGGATGGTTATTCTCGAGGCCATGACTTTCTCCGTCTGTAGGCCCCGACGCGGCGGAATACAACCCAGCGAGAAAACCGAACGCAATCGCTTCTGGTCCGGCGGGACGTCGGCAGGTCTTTATTTCGCCAACGTCAATGATGGATTGCTCCCGCTATGCGGGGGCTCGTGTACGAGCCGGAGTGCTTGTTGGACGCTTGAACTCCGGCTCGGCGCACTTTCGTGCGCATTCGTTGGGTACGCAATCATCCGTAAAGAACGTTAGGATACTGACCGGTTGGTTCGACTGTTCTAGAGGCAGGGACGGACGGTCGATCGTCGTAACGTAGTCGTAGCGTGTCATAGACGGACTCTCGAGGATTCAGTTCACTCTCTCAGGTACAGATCATTCAGTAATCGTAGTTATCGGCCGATAGGTGTCCTACCAACCAGCGCATCCCTCCAAATGATCGTGATGAATACAGAGCGCGTGTCATGCATTTGCGAACGCTGTTCTCTCAATCGGCAATGCCCAGCAGTTCGCCGACAGCGACCACCGTTCGCCCGATGATAGCGTCCCAGCCTGACCGATAGTGAATACTCCAACCCAAGCGGAAACTCATACTCCTTGCGGAGCTACGGATCGGCCAGCCTTACTGACAGTTTGCGATGGTCTCGAGGTGATGGAACCGCTTACGACAGCTCACGTATTACAGTACGTTGTATACTCTGCATCGAATTCTCGTGGCGGTGGTTGCTGGAATTGTGAACCCATATCCGTCGATGTGTAGGGGTTTTCCAATACGGTCAATAACTCCTCGAATTTGGACAGATCTCCAGTTTCGAGATACTCATCCAATGCCTCTTCGACCAGGTAGTTTCGGGGGATATACCGCGGATTGGATTCTTGCATCAACTCCTCATCTAGGCCGACAGCAGCCAATTTATCCCGAAGCTGTTCGAATTCTGCAGTTGTAAACACCGGGTCATCAAACGTACCAGGCGTCTCTAATTCGAGGAACGTATTGGTATAGTCTGCGTTCGATTTACGAAGCCACCCCAGGAATTCATCGACGAGTTCTTCTTCGCCATCTGAGTTGATCCCCAGTTTCTTCCGCATCATCGTGTCGTATTGCGCATCAAATCGATCCTCAAATTCGTCTAGTTTGACTTTGAGTTCATCATACGTGAGCGCTGATTGTGTACACAGCGGTTGGAGTGCCTCTGCGAACCGTTCGAGATTCCACCGCAAGATTGGTCGTTGGTTTCCGAATGCATATCGCCCGTGCTTGTCGATTGAGCTGAAGACAGTCTCCTCATCATAGTAATTCATGAAGGCACAGGGTCCGTAATCAAATGTTTCTCCATCGACACTCATGTTGTCCGTATTCATCACGCCGTGGATGAATCCGACACGCAGCCAGTCGACAACCATCTCGATCGACGACTGCATGACAGCATCGAAGAAATCGATGTATGGACGATCCGTTGCAGTTAGCTGTGGGTAGTGTCTGTCAATAACGTAGTCAGTGAATCGCTGTAGCTCATCGGCTGCTCGGCCTGCAACGTACTGGAAGGTCCCGTATCGAATGTGGCTGTTCATCACCCGGACGAGAATGGCTCCAGGTTCCGTCCGTCGTCGTCGGATCGCTTCGTCAGTTTCGACGACTGCCAGACTCCTCGATGTTTTGATCTGTAGATTCTGCATCGCATACGAATACAGATACTCTCTGAGCATCGAGCTGACAGTTGCGTTGCCGTCGCCTCTTCCGGAGTACGGCGTTCGACCGGACCCTTTCAGTTGAATATCGTATCTATTACCATCGTGTACATGTTCGCCGAGTATCATCGCTCTCCCATCGCCCAGGACGGTAAAACTGCCAAACTGGTGGCCTGCATATGCTTGGGCGATTGGTTCTTCCAGGAGCTCCTGGCCTGCGAGAATTTCAGCATCGAGCTTCGCTGTATCCAATCCAAGATCAGCACATAGCCCGTCATTGCAAACCAGAATTTCGGGATTAGCGATACTTTTGCGCGTTACTCTCGAGTAGAGGTTCGAGTCTAAATTTTTGTAAGTGGTATCAAATGAAAAGGCCATTTATTTTCATATGATCTTATGATGTCTCCTTTAATAATTTTGCCCTTGGGAATGTTAACAGTCGATCGGAGAGGTTCAAATTGGCGTGTGCTGCATACACGCTCTGGATGTTGCACGCAGTTTCTATAGTAGCCACTGCAAGTCAATGCACACCCGATCGCACGATGGCTGTGCGATCGGTGTGTAAATCGTTGCAGTTGTTACTGTATCGAATTTACGAGAGGCGTTCGATGACAGACTCGAGTCGTTCAGAAGATCCTCGAGTCCGTGACGACGAGAGATCGGCTCTCTCGACTCACTCGACTCCGGGGCGATCTTCAACAACTGTTAAGCGGTCCCGGTAACCACTCGAGGCACATGGCAGACGACGGGGAGCGTCATCGACAGAGTCGCCTGTTCACGGACGACGACGGCGAGTTCGATCCGGACCGCGCACGCGAAGAATCCCTTCCCGTCGAGGACGGCGAGGTGATCGACACGGACGACCTCGCGGACCACCAGCGCTACGTCGAGGGTCGGGGGATCTACGACGAGCGGAACCGGGTCAACGACCTTACTGGCAGGGAGTGGAAGTACGCGACGAAGTCAGTGATCGCCCAGGGCTACCCCCCGGCCGTCCAGCACGACCTTCGGAGCGAACACGGCGGGCAGAAACCCCCGCGCCTCTGCGCCGAGTTGATCGGCCGATTCAGCAAAGCGGGCGACACCGTCCTCGACCCGTTCGCGGGCGTCGGCGGCACTCTCCTTGGGGCGAGTTTCTGCGAGCACGAGGGGACCGGCCTCCGCGAGGCGATTGGCTTCGAGCGCACCGAACGATGGATCGAGATCTACGAGGAAGTCCTCGAGCGCGAGAACGACGAGCGCCGCGAGCGCGGAGAGCCGGTGCTCGCCCCCCAGGAGCTGCGCCACGGCGACTGCGCCGACCTGATCGCGGACGTCCCCGACGACTCGGTCGAGCTCCTGTTGACCGACGTCCCCTACTGGCACATGGACGAACTCGAGCAAACCCGCAACGAGCGGGCGACCCGCGAGAGCAAGTTGGGATCGTTCGACGACGGCTCGAGCGGGGAGGATACCGACCTGACGGGCGAGGGTGGGGGCCTCGAGAGTGCGTCCGCGGAAACGCAGACGAAAGCCGAGTGGCTCGCGGAGATGGCCGAGAAGTTCGATCGCTTTACCGACGCGGTCGCCCCGGACGGCCACCTGGTCGTCTTCATCGGCGACATGTACCGCGAGCAGTCCTACGAGTTCCTCTCGGCCGATCTGGCGCGGGCGATCGAGTCCGCCGCGCCGGTGACGCTCGCGGCGAATCTCGTCTGGTATGACCCCACGAAGGATCTCCACGTCTACGGCTACCCGTTCTCGTTCGTCCCCTCGATGGTCCACCAGAACGTCCTCGTCTTCCGACCGGACGGGGACGAGTAACGCCGTCGGACGACCCGCAGTGACGCCGTCAGACGATCGAATGACGAGAGTCTGACGCGGTTTTATGACCTCTCGGTGTCTCGGTTCAGCCGGCGCGCACCGTGTTATCACCCCCATCCCCCCGTCGCGCGCCGTTTGCGATCACTCCCGTTCACCCCCGCTGGTGATCGAGTGACGACGCCGCTCGGACGCCGACGTCGGCGTTCGTCGGCGATCGGTTCGTGGTTGCCGCCCGGATTGCTGGCGAACGGGTCCCGTCGAACGGAACGGTCTGACGGCCGGTCACGCGACTGGCGGTCTCGACTCGAGACGTCCCGTGACCGACCCTTTCGAACTCGAACTCGTCGCCGTATCCATTCTTCGACCGCTCGGTGAAACCGTCGGCCGTCGATTCGTCACTCGGAAGATCGGCGACTCGGGAGAACTGCGTTCGGACGGACCGCTGTTCTGATCGGCTGTTGTCCGTCTACTCGTCTCTCGGCGTGTCGACGCTTTTTGACGGCATCCGTCTCAGCCGTTGGCCGGCAACAGCGCCGAACGAACGTCCTCGAGTGAGTCCGTTTCGGCGATGATCGCGACCTCGTCGCCGGCCTCGAGTTGGGTGCCGGGAAGCGGGATCGTCAGCGATTCGCGTTCGCGTCCGTGGGCGTAGATTCGGACCGAATCGGGGAGATCGAGTTCGCTCACTCGCTTGCCAACTGCGGGCGAGCCGTCGCGAACGTCGAGAACCGTCAGCTGGAGGTTCGCTGCGAGATCGGTGACGACGTCGAAGTCGCCGCCGAGCATCGCGGTTTTTGCGCCCGCGGCGCCCAGGCGTTCGGGGTAGATGATCTCGTCGACGTCCTCGGCGTACTTCTCGTAGATGTCTTCGCGATAGTCCTCGTCGATCCGAAGCACCGTCCGACAACCGTAGTGTTTTCCGACCATGCAGGCCGCGAAGTTGACGTTGAGATCGGGCGTGAACGCGCCGATCGCGTCGGCATCCTCGATGCCCGCGTCGACGAGCACCTCCTCGTCCGATCCGTCGCCGTGGCGGGCGTCGAACCCGGCCCTCTCGGCGCGTTCGACCCGGTCGGGGTCGTCGTCGAGGACGACCGCGTCGTGGCCCTCTTCGACGAGGATGCGCGCCGTTCGCGAACCGACTCGTCCGTACCCCACGATAACGAATTTCATGCCACGGTGTACACCCCCCGACGACAAATACGTTGGTCCCGGCTCGAGCGGAACGCGAGGTTCGAAGCCCTTATACCCGAACGCTGGGTAGAAACGACCGACTCGCTGGTTCGCGGGCATCAGCGGGCGCCTGCACGGCTTTGCCGCAGGTCGGGATGTGATCCGCGGGGCTCGGCCCCGGTCGGGATTGAACCAGGAAACGCCCGCGGTGATACGCATGGCAAAGAGCTTCTACTCCCACATCAAGGAGGCATGGAAGGACCCCGGCGACGGTAAACTCGGGGAACTACAGTGGCAACGCAAACAGGAGTGGCGCAAACAGGGCGCGATCGAACGGATCGATCGCCCGACGCGACTCGACAAGGCGCGCGAACTCGGCTACAAGGCCAAACAAGGAATCGTCGTCGCTCGCGTCTCCGTCCGCAAGGGGACGGCACGCAAGCAGCGACACAAGGCAGGTCGACGCTCGAAGCGCCAGGGTGTCAACCGCATCGGTCGACGCAAGAACATCCAGCGCATCGGTGAGGAACGGGTCTCCCGGAAGTACCCCAACCTCCGCGTGCTGAACAGCTACTGGGTCGGTGAAGACGGCTCCCAGAAGTGGTTCGAAGTGATCCTCGTCGATCCGAATCACCCGGCGATCGAAAACGACGACGACCTGAACTGGATCTGCGACGACGCCCACCAGAACCGCGCGTTCCGCGGTCTGACGAACGCGGGTACGGCCAACCGTGGCCTGAACACCCGCGGTAAGGGCGCAGAGAAGGTCCGACCGTCGAACACCGGCGGCCAGGGCCGCGCGAAGTAATCGTCCGCGGGCCACACCGATCGATTTTCACTCTTTCGAGAATTGCCAGCGGCCGCTATCGTGGCGGGGACTTATGACTCGAGTCGTCGTAGCGCAGATCATGACACATCACGTCCTCGTTCCCGTCGACGACTCCGACCGATCGACCGACGCACTCGAGTTCGCCTGTCGGGAGTACCCCGACGCTGAGATCACCGCGATCCACGTCATCGACCCGAGCGACTTCTACGCGGCCACCGGCATCGAGGGCGGCGCGATGGCGAACTACGAGGAGATCCAGAAACACCACGAGAACCGTGCCGAGGGGATCTTGGAGCGGGCGACCGAGCAGGCCGCGGCGTTCGATCACGATATCGGGACCGAACAGGTGATCGGTAGCGTCTCGCGTTCGATCGTCGACTACGTCGAGGAACACGACGTCGACCACGTCGTCATCGGGAGCCACGGACGAACCGGTGCGAGCCGAATCCTCCTCGGGAGCGTCGCCGAGAACGTCGCCCGGCGCTCGCCGGTTCCGGTGACGATCGTCAGATAACGGTTTCAGCCGCCGAATGAGTGGGCGATCTCGTTCGTTCTCGTGAGAAATTCGGACAGTGTTTGCCACCCACACGTCTTATCGAGTGAACAGACCCCGAGACGTCGCGAAACCGTGGGTGCTTCCCTCGAATCCGAAGTATGCGTTCGAAGCGCCGACACAGTTATCGGGGCAAATGACGATGGATAAAACGGCGCACACTTACCAGAACAATAATAATTCTGTGCTGAAATACCGTTCCTATGAGTGCCGGTCGGTATACAGATGCCCGTCGCCGAACACGGAAGCTGTTCGAACCGGAGTTAGGGGGGACGGTCGGTTACTACACCGACTGGTTCATCATGGTGCTCATCACCGCCAACGTCGCGGCCGTCATCCTCGAGACGGTCGATGCCGTCGCAGCCGCGTACGCCCCGGTTTTCCACTACTTCGAACTGTTCTCGGTCGCCGTCTTCACCGTCGAGTACCTCGGGCGCGTGTGGGCCGCCGTCGACGACCCGTCGTTCGAAGGACCGATCTCCGGGCGGGTCCGATTCGCGAGTAAGCCCCTGCTCGTCGTGGATCTGATCGCGATTCTTCCGTTTTACCTGTCAGCGGCGGGTATCCAGGCCGATCTTCGATTCCTCCGTGCGCTCCGACTGGTGCGTCTGTTCCGACTGTTAAAACTCGCGCGGTACTCGACGGCCATGCGATCGTTCGGATTGGTGTTCTACGAGAAAAAGGAGAAGCTCGTTCTCGCGCTGTTTGCGAACCTGATGCTGTTGACGCTGGCCTCGAGTGTGATGTACTACGTCGAGCACCCACACCAGCCGGAGGTTTTCTCGTCGATCCCCGCCTCGTTTTACTGGGGGTTCATCACGTTGACGACCGTCGGCTACGGCGACGTCACGCCAATCACCCCCCTGGGACAGTTCCTGACCGGACTCATCGCCCTGTTGGGCATCGGGCTGTTCGCACTGCCGGCGTCGATCCTCGCGGCGGGGTTTATGGAGCAGACCGACGACGAGGCGGAGTACGAGTACTGTCCTCACTGCGGAGAACGGTTGAAGTAGGCGGTGGTTCATCCCTCGGCGTCGACCGCAGTGGCGGGTGTGACGTCTCGAGGAAACTCCGGACTACCAATGTGAACGTTTGACACACGGTCGAACATACGAGCAGTTAGGTCCCGATCACGACTCGACTCGAGTATGGACTCAGACAGTGAATCCGATGCCAGCCCCGAATCCGATGCCGACGCCCGGGTCGCCTTCGTTTGCGTCCAGAACGCCGGACGAAGTCAGATGGCGACCGCGTTCGCCGAGCGCGAGCGGACGAACCGAGACCTCGAGGTCGAGATCGTTTCCGGCGGAACGAGACCCGCCGACGCCGTCCACGACGTCGTCGTCGAGGTTATGGCCGACGCGGGAATCGACCTCTCGAGTCGCGTCCCCCAGGCCGTCTCCGAAGAGACTCTCGAGACCTGTGACGTCGTCGCCACGATGGGCTGTTCGACGCTCGAACTCGACGCCGAGACGGACGTCCGCGACTGGGACCTAACCGACCCCCACGGCGAGGACGAAGAGCGGGTCGAGGAGATTCGCGACGAAGTCGAGAGTCACGTCGAGGCGTTGTTCGACGACCTCGAGGTGGATGTACTCGAGGAACGCGAACTCGAGTGACGGCGATGCGGTTGGTGGTTGCGACGAGTAACCCTCGAAACGACGATTTCGAGCAACGGAGGATGGACTCGAGCCGGCTGAGTACTTGCCAGAGCTCGTCGATCAGCGCCTCGAGTCGCTCTCGAGACATTTCGACGGCCGCGACAGTTCCGAACAACAGATTTACAACAATTCTTTGAGCAGTAACGGGGACGTAGTAGCTCGCCCTCATGCCCTCCAAAACGGATCTTCGACCCGATTACGTCTTCGACGCGCCGCGCTCGATTGTCACGGCCCTTCGAACGCGCCCGTCGGTGATCGCACTCTTCGTCGGTCTCGCCGTCGTGTTCGTCGGGTTCGCCGAACTGTTCGAGGCGTATCGCCCGCAGTTCGTCGCCGTCTTCTCCCAACTCACACCCTCGCTGTTCGACGGGCGGTACGTCTTCCGGCCGCGTACGCCGCTCGTCGCCGCGGCCGCGTCCACGGGCATCCTCGCCCTCGGATGGGCGGTCGCGTTCTCCTGTGCGACGAGCGTCTATCGGCTTTCCGGCGTCGACGGCCGGTCGGCGTCGCTTCTCACCGACCTCTCTCGAGGGGGCGCGACGAGCCTCCGTGCGTTCGCGTTTCTCCTGGCCGCGGCGGGGGCGGTCGGCGCCGGCCTGCTGGCGCTCGTCGTTCCGGGCGTCGTCCTCACGATCAGGCTGTTCGTCGGACTACCCGTTCTCGTTCTCGAGGATCGGTCGGTTCGCGCCGCGATACGCGAGAGTTGGCGGGCGACCGCCGGCCACGAGGTCGGTATCGGCCTGATCGTTGCGGGACTGGGCGCGGCGGCGGTCGTTCTCTCACAGGTCCCAGCTGTCGGCCCCGCCGCGGCGTTCGTCGTCGTCGGCTCGGCCGGCGTCGCCGCGAGCGTGCTCGTCTACGACGCACTCGAGTGATCGATTGGCGTTGTGATCTATAGTAGCCATTGCAGGTCTTGCACACCTGCTCGCCAGACGAAAAGCGCGGTTCGGAGCGTGCGCGGTTCGGAGCGAGCGCGGTTCGGAGCGAGTGAAACGAGCGAGAACCGCGGAAAAGCGAACGGGGAACCCAGTGACCCGTGAGCTCGGCGATCGGTGTGTACCTCGTTGCAGTTGTTACTATAGAAGAAACAGTCGCTCCGATGCTCAGTATTCGTATTTAACTGCCGCCAGATGGCGTTCAATTGAACGGGTTATCGGGCGTTTCCAACCGACTGATCCCTTCGACGGCATCGAAATCGTCGTCGAACGAGTACACGTACTCGACCCCTTCGCGTTCCATGTACGCGGCGATCGATGCGTCGCCGAATGAGAGCCCGTCGTACGTCTCGAACAGTTCGAGCGCTCGCGTGAAGTCTTTCTGTGCAGTGTGGTGTATCTCGAACCCGGCAGATTCGTTCAGCCGAGCGTACGTTTCGCGTGCCTTCTTGTGGCGACTGCGGTTGTGAATCCAGTTCAGCGTTTCGAGAACGACGTAATCGGTCACGCGCCCCACCGGCAGATCACCATGGTCCATTCCCCGAACGATCTCCATCGCAACGTCGTGGTGGCGATCGTCCGTATCGGCCATTCCGACGAGTACGGCCGTATCAACGAGCACAACGACCATCAGCGATCCTCGGAGAACGCGGCATCTGCATCGTGGCCCGCGAGATCGTGGCTCTCGAGGCCATCGCCTCCCATCGAAACGGGCTCGAAGTCGTCGAACGCGCCGTGTCGCTGCTTGACGACCTCGACGGAGAGATTCCCGTCGTCGTCGACGTCCCACTGAATCTTGTCGCCGGCCTCGATATCGAGACGTCGACGCAACGACGCCGGAATGGTTACCATCCCCCGATCGCTGACCGTCGTTTCTTCGGGGACATCTTCGGTTGCCATAGTCGCCGATACAGCCTCCCGATCAATACATGTTGCGCCACATGTGGTGTCGCCGGTCACGACATGACTCGAGTTGGGAATCCGGTTACGTTTCGCGTCTCGCGTCGTCGGTCAGACGGTCGTGAGCGAGCCGACTGGCGCGTCCGTTCGCTCGCGTGCGCGTTCGATGCCGTCCTCGCCGGCCGCAATGAGCGCGAAGACGCCGGCGACGTCGGCGTCGGCGGTCTCGACGATGTCCAACAGGAGTTCCTGGGTCTCGCCCGAACGGATGAGGTCGTCGACGACCAGCACCGACTCGCCGGAGTCGATCGCCGACTCCGGGAGGTAGTAGGTCAGCTGGATGCCGGACTCGAGGCGTTCGCGGGCCTCGATGAACTCCTCGACGGCGGTCTCCTTTCGCTTTTTGGCGTAGGCACACCGGGTGCCGTAGTAGCTCGCGAGCGAGGCGGCGAGCGTGATGCCGTCGGTTGCGGCGGTGAGGACGACGTCAGGTCGACCGAAGTCGAAGCCGTTTGCGACGACCGGCGCAACGAGGTCGAGAAACGGTTGATCGAAGACGGTGGCTGTGTTGTCGACGTAGCCCTCGTCGTCGACGCGGATGCGGGCGTCGAGCTCTTCGGCCAGCGCCTCCCGTCCGAGGTCCTCGACGACTTCGCCCGCGCGGTCGACGCCGGGGAGAACGTGACCGTTTACGTACCGGTTGAGGTCGCCGGCGGGAAGGCCGGTGGTGGCGGCCAGCTCGTCGTACGTTCGCGTCTCCTTTAGCATCCGCAACACGTCGACGGCGCGCAACTGGAGGGCGGCCTTCTCGGCGCGGTTCATACTCGATGTGCAGTCTTCCACAATTATGGTGGTTTCGATGTCTTCATCCTACCGATATATCCACTACGCTGTATCGAATCGGTTCGAGTTCAGGAACATCTCGAGCCATCGTGGGTCAGCGCGGATACAGGCACCACCCTTTTCGCCGTCACCGACGCACCTGGGATTGTGTCCAACGAACGACCCACCGCCGAGGAGTTACGACAGGGGATCACGGTCGAGATCGTCCAGGGCGACCAGGACGTTCGGTCTGAGGATCGGGAACCGGTCGTCGGAGAGGTGGCGACGATCTACGAGGATACCCCCGAGGGGCCGGAAGTCGAACTCAAAAACGGCGTCGTCGGTCACGTTCAGTCGGTCGTTCACGACGAGTAAGCGGAACTGTTCTCCGGCGAGAGCCGACCGGTCGTAAACGACTGGGTCGTCTGCCAGCCCAAGCGATTTCCGTTCCGGCGTGGACCTCGAGCCATGGCCGACTCGGGCCCGTTTGCACTGGTACGTGACGTGACCGCCGTGGCGCGCGAACGCCAGATCAGCGTCAAATCAGCGGGGCTGGCATACCACGCGTTCAACACGCTGGTCCCGCTGGTCATCCTGTTGCTCGTCGGTGCGAGCCTGCTCGATTCGCTCGAGCCGTTGCTCGAGTCCCTGGAAGCCGCAAGCGGGCTCGAGGGGATGGTGACCGATGGCGGGATGGACGAGGTGGCCGGCGCTGGCGTCGATCGAACGCGGGCGGCGTTGCTCGCGCTGGTAGTTCTGTTGTGGAGTGCGACCCGCCTGTTTCAGGCAGTCAACAGTGCGTTCACCGGCGTTTACGGCTCGAGGCGAGGGGAGTCGTACGCGAACACGGCCGTGACGGTCGCGCTCGTGACCGCGTTCGGCGTCGCCCTCGTGACGGCGACGGTCGCGGTGGCCATCGCACTGGTCAGCGTCGTCGGCGTGAGCCTGTCGGTACTCGTCGGCGGTCCCCTGGCGACGGTCGCGAGCGCGGTCGTCCTCGCCGTGCTCTTGACCGTCGTCTTCGTTCCGATGTACTACCTGTTTCCCCAGTCGGACGTCTCCGTCGCCGAGGTGCTTCCGGGGACCGTCTTCGCCGCCCTCTCCTGGACCGTCCTCGCCGTTGGATTCCGGATCTACGTCGCGACATCCGAGAGCGTCGCACTCTTTGGCATCGCGGGAGCTCTCTTGCTCGTGTTGACGTGGGTCTACTTCGGCGGGCTCTGTCTCTTGCTCGGGGCGGTCTTGAACGCCGTCCTCGCGGACCGTGTCGATCCCGAGGAGGGCTGGGTACCAATGGACGAGATGTGGTCGAAGTACGCGTGACCCGCGGCTGGATTCGGAGGGGAGACGCGCTTTCTCTCGAGGGCCGTGCGTTCGCTGACCCCACAAATCGGATCGGTTCGTCTGCTCGGCCTCGGCCGGACCGATGCTTTCTATCGCCCCGAGTTCGTACGGACGGTAAATGGTCACTGCATCGATCGACGACGCCCACCTTCTCGTGGCGAAATCTGACGCCCCGGTCGGGGATCTCACCTCGAGCGATGAATCTGACGATCCGGTTCGTTCTGGGGTGGACGACGTCGCCGACACCGTGACCACGGTCGAAACCGTAGACGGCGCACTCGAGCAGGTCTCGAACGGCTCGATCGACTGCGTAGTTGTGGGACGACGGCTGGCCGACCGGAGCGGACTCGAGTTGGTCGAGGCGATCAGAGAACGCGATTCGACGCTCCCGATCGTCCTGGCTCCCCTCGACGGCGACGAATCGCTGGCCAGTGAGGCGATCACTGCCGGAGTGACGGAGTACGCTCCCGCCGATCGGAGCGCTGAGGAACGCAGTCGGACGATCGAACGCGCGATCGAGACCGGTCGCCGGCGACATCGGCGTCGGTCGCGGGCTCGGGGGTTCGCGGCGGTGTTCGAGGATAGCGAGGTTCAGTCCTGGCTCCTCGAGCCCGACGGCCGCGTGCGCCGGGCGAACGAGCGAGCCCTCGAGGCGGTCGGTGCGACCGAGACCGACGTCGTCGGTCGCCCCTTTCCCGACGTGTCGCCGTGGCGCGAGCGCGACGACGAGCGGGCGGCGATCCGTGAGGCATTCGAGGCGGCGGCGGACGGAGACGCCGTTCGGCGGGAGCTTCCGTGGACCGTCTCCGACGAGGCCGACCGCTCCGGGAGCGCTTCTGCCGGGGCGGATCGGACGGATGGTGGGCGATCCCGAACCCTGTCGGTCACGGTCCGACCCGTTCGAGACGGGGACGGAACCGTCACCTCGGTGCTCGTCCGGGCGGAGGACGTAACCGAGCGCGCCGGACTCGAGCGCGAGCTTCGCGAGTCCGAGGAACTCCACCGCGTGACGCTCAACAACATGACCGATACCGTCCTCGTCACGGACGACGACGGCGAGTTCACGTACGTCTGTCCGAACGTCCACTTCATCTTCGGCTACGACGACGCGGAGATCCACGAGATGGGCTCGATCGACGAACTGCTCGGACCGGGACTGTTCGATCGCGACGAGCTCGCCGAAGAGGGCGTGCTGACGAACATCGAGTGTACGGCGACGGACAAAACCGGACGGGAGCACACCCTACTCGTAAACGTCCGTGAGGTGTCGATTCAGGGCGGAACGACGCTGTACAGTTGCCGAGACGTCACGAAACGCAAACGTCGCGAGGAGGCGCTCACCGCACTTCACCGAACGACCAGACGGCTACTCTACGCCGAAACCGACCGCGAGATCGCCGATCTCGTCGTGGGAGACGCCACGGACATCCTCGATCTCGAGGCGAGCGGGGTCTATCTCTTCGAGACGGACGACAACGTCCTCAGGCCGGCCGCACACTCCTCCGGGATGGCGGAACTCCACGGCCCGCTGTCGGCCGAACGCGTCGGTGACGAGAACGTCCCCGGAACCGTCTTCCTCGAGGGAAAGAGTCAATTCTTCGAGGACGTAACCGGCGCCGCGGCGCTCTCGAGCCCGACGACGGACGTCAGAAGCGCCGCGTTCGTTCCGCTCGGCGATCACGGCGTGTTCGTCGCGGGTTCGTCGTCTGCGGGCGAGTTCGACGACGTCTCCCGGGAACTGACTGACTTGCTGGCGGCGACGGCCGAAGCGGCCCTCGACCGGGTCGAACGCGAGCGGGCGCTCCGGGAACGCGACCGGGAACTCAAGCGGCGCAACCACCAGCTCACCCGACTCAATCGAATCAACGAACTCATCCGTGAAATCGACACCGCGCTGGTCCAGGCGGAGACGCGCGAGGAGATCGAACGAGCGGTCTGTGACCGACTCACCGCGGCTGATCGATTCTCCGTCGCCTGGATCGGTGCGTCCGACGGCGGCGGAGACCATCTCGAAGTGCGCGCCTACGGCGGTTCACGGCGGGGTCGGGAGTACCTCGATAACGTCTCGCTATCGCTTACCGGCGACGCGGCGGAGCCGGCCGTCCGGGCGGCGACCGACCGCGAGGTCACCGTCGTCTCGAACGTCGTCGAAGGGTTACGCGACGAACGCTGGCGGGGCGAGGCCCTCGCCGCGGAGTACCAGTCGGTCCTCGGCGTTCCGCTGTCCTACGACGAATTCACGTACGGCGTGCTGACGGTGTACGCCGATCGCCCGGAGGCGTTCGACGACGTGACGCGAACGGTCTTCGAGGAACTCGGTGAGACGATCGCCTCCGCCATCGCCGCAGTCGAGCGAAAGAGTGCGCTCCTCTCTGGCTCGGGTAACCGCCTCGAGTTCGCCGTTCGGGACGACAGCTTCGTCTTCACCCGACTCGCCGAACGGGCGGACTGTACGCTCTCGTTCGACGGCGGTATCCAACAACACGACGACGGGGCGACGGTGTTTGCGACGGTCGAGGGGGCGGCGCCGGCAGACGTCGTGGAGGCGGCGGCGGCGCTCGTCGCCGTGGACGACGCCCAGGTCGTCGACGCGGCCGCTTCCTCGACCGATGAGGGTGAACCTGCCGGCGGAACCGTTCGCCTCGTACTCAGCCGGCCGTTTTTCGCCCTCCGTCTCGCCGACCACGGGATCGTCTTACGGCGCGTCGAGGCGACGCCGTCGATGGCACGCGTCGTCGTAGACGTTCCGAGCTCCGTCGACGCCCGCGAGAGCGCGGACGTCGTCTCGAGCGAGTTCGAGGACGTCGACCTCCGCTCGAAACAGACCGTCGACCGTACGATGCGGTCTAACGGACGAATGGAGCTACTCGACGGCCTCACCGACCGACAACTCGAGGTCGTTCAACTCGCGTACTACGGCGGTTACTTCGAATCACCACGTACCCGGTCGGGCGAAGACGTTGCGGAGACACTCGAGATTTCACCGGCGGCGTTCTATCAGCACGTACGAACTGTCCAGCGAAAGCTCTTCGAGGCGCTGTTCGACGGAACGGGTCGTCCCGCAGACGGCGAGGCGTAGTTGAATAGTGAACTCCACTTCCGAATAGAGGCTAGATACTCAACGAACACCCTCATCTTAATATCCCTAATATTCCTAAATGCGACGATCGCGACTGCGATTCGCTCGTCGACGATATCCATGAAAGACGTCCAACTCGATCCCAACGAAGAATCGACTTACGAGTGTTTCGACTGCGGTACGGTCGTCATCGCATCGGCACCAGAAGCGTGTCCCAAGTGTGGTGCCGACATGCGCAATCGACGAACACCGATCGAGTAGCGATGGCTTCCGACCAACGTCCTTCGACAGTCGGTGACCAGCGGGACCCGTCGAACGCCGAGCCGGAGACCGCACTCGAGACCGCCCGCCGACAACTCTCTCGGGCGGGATCGAATCTCGAGATCGACGACGCGATCCACGAGCGCCTTCGCCACCCGACGGCGGTCCACGAGGTGACCGTTCCACTCGAGCGCGACGACGGATCGGTCGAGGTCTTCACCGGGTATCGCGCCCAACACGACAGCGTTCGCGGGCCGTACAAGGGCGGTCTCCGGTACCATCCAGCGGTCACCCGCGACGAGTGTGTCGGGTTGGCGATGTGGATGACCTGGAAGTGTGCGGTGATGGATCTTCCCTTCGGCGGTGCCAAGGGAGGGATCGTCGTCGATCCGAAATCGCTGAGCGACGACGAGAAAGAACGCCTCACGCGTCGATTCACTCAGGAGATGCGACGAGTAATCGGCCCGACGCGGGACATCCCGGCGCCGGACATGGGAACGGACCCACAGACGATGGCGTGGCTGATGGACGCCTACAGCATGCAGGAGGACGAAACGATCCCGGGCGTCGTCACCGGCAAACCCCCCGCGATCGGCGGCTCCGAGGGGAGAGAACGGGCGCCCGGACGAAGCGTCGCAATCGTCACGCGTGAGACGTGTGCGTACTACGAGTATCCGCTCTCGGAGACGACCGTTGCCATTCAGGGGTTCGGGAGCGTCGGCGCCAACGCGGCCCGCCTGCTGGAGGAGTGGGGCGCGACGGTCGTCGCGGTCAGCGACGTCAACGGCGCTGTCTACGATCCCGA
This sequence comes from Natrarchaeobius versutus, assembly GCF_041205745.1. Taxonomy (NCBI): domain Archaea; kingdom Methanobacteriati; phylum Methanobacteriota; class Halobacteria; order Halobacteriales; family Natrialbaceae; genus Natrarchaeobius; species Natrarchaeobius versutus. The sequence continues at coordinate 232,256 of NZ_JBGFCC010000009.1, forward strand.
GGGACTCGACGTCGGAGCGATCCCCTCCCACGACGAGGAGCCCGAGGCCGTCACCCGCTACGCGGAAGAAACCGACGTTGCCCGGCTCTCGAACGCCGACTTGCTCGAGCTGGACGTCGACGTCCTCGTCCCGGCCGCCGTCGGCAACGTCCTCACGGAGGACAACGCTGACGCGGTCGACGCCGACATCGTCGTCGAGGGCGCGAACGGTCCGACCACGTTCGCCGCCGACGCGATCCTCGAGGAACGTGGGATCGAGGTCATCCCCGACATCCTCGCGAACGCCGGCGGCGTGACCGTCAGCTACTTCGAGTGGCTCCAGGATATCAACCGACGACGATGGTCGCTCGAGCAGGTCCACGAGGAACTCGAGTCCGAGATGGTGACGGCCTGGAACGCAGTCCGCGAGGAGGTCGAACAACGGGACGTCACCTGGCGCGACGGGGCGTACGTCGTCGCGCTCTCGCGAATCGCCGAGGCCCACGAGATCCGCGGTCTCTGGCCCTGATATCCGCGACCCTCGTCAACCGCGAGATCGCACCGCGTGAGACACCCCCCGTCTTTCAAGAGCGTCGTGATGGTACGTCCGTACGTGTCCGCGAACGGATCCATCACCCTCGTCCCGGGCGTCCACTACTCCGCGAGCCACTGCCGTCGTGTCCGGCGTGCGATTCGCGAGGTCGAACCGGATCTCGTCGCGGTCGAACTCGACGTCCGCCGGTTCGAGTACTTCGATCGAGACATCGATCCGTCGTTCGCCGACCTCGCTCGAGCCGTGACCCCGATCCCCGCGGTGATCTACACCGCGTTTCGAACCATCCAACGGACGGTGGGCCGACTCTACGGGCTCGACCTCGAAACGACCGACATGGCCGTCGCGATCGAAACCGCCGCCGAACTCGAGATCGACGTTGCGCTCGTCGACGATCCGCTCGGGAAGACGCTCTCGGCAGTCGCCTCCCGGATCGGACCGGCGACGATCCCGAGGGTTGTGATCCGGGCCGCTCGTCCCGATCCGGGTCGACGAGTCGACGCGTTCGCCCCGCTCTCGACCCCGCTCGAGGAGATCGAACACGGCGACGACGTCCAGCCGGCGATCGACATCTTGCGCCGGGTCGTCCCCGAACTCGCCGAGGTGTTGATCGATCGTCGGGACCGTGCGATGGCCGAACGCCTCCACGCGCTCCGACTCGAGGGATACGACGTCGTCGCGGTCGTCGGCGTCGGTCATCACAACGGCGTCCGGCGAACGCTCCAGTCACTCGAGGGGCGCGAAGATCTTCGAAGCGTCACCGTACCGATCCGGTCACCGTCCGGTTCCTCGAGACGAATCCCGATCGACTGAAACGGTTTACTGTCTGTCAGTTCCGGTGAGACCAGATACGGTTTACTGTCGGCCATTTCTGTTGAGGATGTAACCCGCGCGGCGGTCCCACCGGTACGTCGCGACAGTAATCCGTATAGCTCGTTTCCGACGTTCACTCGCCGGTCTCGAGGTACTCGATCGCCTCCCGGTCGCTCACCTGGCCGAAGTCGCGATAGTACTGGCCCACCGCACGGAAGTTCCCCGGCGTCCGGAGCGCGATCACGTCGTCGGCGTCCGACCGCAACGCTTCGACGGCACTCGGCGAGCCGACCGGCACCGCCAGCACGACGGCCGCGGCATCACCCGCTCGCACCTGGCGAAGACAGGCGGTCGCGGTCGCGCCGGTCGCCACGCCGTCGTCGACGACGATCACTCGTTTCCCCTCGAGATTCGGCATGTCCTCTGCGTTTCGGTACCGATCCGCCTTCTGCCGCGCGTTTTCCGCCTCCGTCGTGCGGACATCCTCGAGATACTGTTCGCCGACGCCGAGCTGGGCGATCAGGTCGTCGTTTCGCCAGACCGTGCCGTCGCTCGCGACTGCGCCGAGTGCCAGTTCGGGGTTGTTCGGCGCCCCCATCTTCCGGGCGACGACGACGTCGAGCTCCGCCTCGAGCGCGTCGGCGACCGGTCGGGCGACGGGTAACGCTCCCCGGGGAATAGCGAGGACGAGGTCGGCGTCGATTCCCTGGCGCTCGAGCTCCGTCGCGAGTCGTTTCCCGGCGTCGGTTCTATCCGCGAACATGGTTCTGTGAAACTACGAGGTCCACGTACTATGATCTGTCGTGGCATACGACGGCCGGCCCGTCGTCGAACCCGCGGAATCGACGCGAACGCACACGGGGGAAAAGCACGCCGGAGCACGCGTGGCGAACGCCTACCCGGAGGCGGTTCCGACGAACGGTATGGCTCGACTCCAGCGAACGCTCTCGAACGTCGCCGAGGAATCCGGTCGGGACAACGGACGGGTCGGAATCGTCGGCGGGAGCACCGCCTACCCAAATCAGCCCGCGCTCGTCGGACGCGCGGCGTTTCGAACCGGGTCGGACCACGTCAGAGCGCTCGTGGCCGATCCGATTTACGAGATCGTTGCCGGACAGTCACCGAACCTGCTCGTGGACCGATACGCCGGCGAGACGTTCGACGAGCGCGCCGTCGCCCGCACTCACGAGATGAGCGAGTGGGCTGACGCGCTCGTGGTCGGGCCGGGTCTCGTCGACGCCGAACCCGACGCAATCTGTGAGGTGGTCGACGACGTCGACATCCCGACGGTCGTCGACGCGCTCGCGATCGAACCCTGTCTCGAAGCCGACCTCTCGAATGCGGTCCTCACCCCGAGCGGATCCGAAGATGGCCCGATCTACGACGACTACGGCTCGCTCGAGGCGTTCTCGAAGGAGACGGATGCGGTCGTCACGCTGACCGGCGACGTCGACGAAATCGTCTCCGACGGCGATCGGATCCAGAACGAGACCGGGACGTCCGCGCTCTCGGTTGCCGGGACGGGCGATACGCTCGTGGGTATCGTCGCGTCGTTGCTCGGCCAGGGGATGGACCGCGGCGACGCCGCGGAACTCGGCGCCTGGATTCTCGGCAAGACCGGCGAGCTTGCGACCGCGGAGTTCGGTCCTGGAGTCGTTGCGACCGACGTGATCGAGCGAATTCCGGACACGATCAGGTAACGTCGCGGATCCGCTCTCGATTTCGCCGTTCGACGAGCCAGATTCCGACCGCAATCACGACCAGGATGACGGCGTACGCGCTGGCTTCTTCCCAGCCGAAGACGAGTCCGCTCTCGAGGGTCCCCTGTCCCGATGCGATCGCCCACATGACCGGCCAGAGGACGAGCAGATTCCCGCCGGCCACACGAAAGAGCACACCGTGAAAGAGCCCGACGAGAAGGAGGACGAACAGACTCTCCGGGGAACGCACACCGAGGTGAAACGCGACGAACCCACCGCTCGCGAGGACGATCCCGGGGATCGGTCCGAACGCCCGTTCGAATCGGAGCTGGAGCCAGCCGTGGACGAAAAACGGCTCCCAGAACATCAGCCCGATCGTAATCACGTGGGCGAGCAACAGGCTGGTGGGAAGCTCTCCGCCCGCGGCGAGCAACCCGGGCAGGAACGCGATCGCGACCAGCGTCGACGCGACGAGCGCGCGTTTCCACCCTCGAGCGGTGATTCCGACCGCGGAGAGCGATTCGTCACGGACGACGCCGACGTAGTAGATCGGAACCAACACGGTGAGAAGCAGGTTCCCGACGAGCAAGAACGCCACCAGGGCAACGGTCGAGTCCGTCGTGGAGTTGGCGTAGTAGATCGGCCAGAGTGCGAACACGGACGCAACCGCAAGCAGGGTGTCCCGGCCGGGCTCGAACCGAACTGACGCCACACTCGAGACGACGTCCTCGAGACTCGTTCGAATCGTCGTGACGTTCATCGCGAGTGCTGTTGTCCGACCGACAGTATGAATTGACGGTCACAATTGCAGCGTCGACAACTCGTCGAAACCGCCGCTGGACGAGGGTGAGCTGTTGGTTCGGCTACGTTCGAGCACGAGGGGGTCGAGTGTGGGAAACGATTACGCCGCTGCTCGTCGTACCGCCGCGTATGTCCGAGTCGACCACTGAGCACGCGGGCGGGTGCGACCACGACATCTCTCATCCCATCTTCGCGGCGCTCTACGATCGGTTGCCCGAGCCCGCACAGGTTCGCCGCCACCGGGAGTACCTCACGCGAGACCTTTCGGGGCGCGTACTCGATCTCGGCTGCGGTAACGGTGAACTGTTCCCGTTCGTCGTCGATGGGCGAACGGACGACCTCGAGTACCACGCCATCGAGCCCGACCCCCATATGCGAACGCGGGCCGAGAACAACGCACGCGAGAGCGGCCTTCCGGTCGACCTTCGTGACGCTCGCGCCGAATCGCTTCCCTATCCCGACGGGGCGTTCGACGTCGTCGTCGCCAGCGTCGTCTTCTGTACGATTCAGGATCCCGACGCCGCCCTCGAGGAGGTCGCTCGGGTGTTAGAACCCGGCGGCGAGTTTCGATTCCTCGAGCACGTCCGCGCCGACGACTGGCGGGCGAGCGGGCAGGATCTCCTGACGCCGCTGTGGCGGCGGGCCGCGGGCGGCTGTCACCTGAACCGGGATACGGTCGACCGATTCATCTCCCACGACGCGTTCGGGATCGAGGAGATCGAACGAACCGACGCAGGGGCTTTTCCTGCGGCGCCGGTCGTCCGTGGCACGTTGGGACGAAACAGTGGTACTCTCTTCGAATCCGGGAGCAACGTTCGTCGCCGCTGACGCGGCCCGACACCGTTCGAACGGCTCTGTGAACGACCCACGCCGTCTCTCACTGCCATCGTCCCCCACACTCGAGCCGGGTAGAAACCGGCCTGGAGAGAGAAAAATCGGATAACCGAACCGTCGTTCCTCCTTAGACGACCTGTAAATGTTTCTCCCGGAGTTCGTCGTCCGTGAACGACTGACCGTGAACCTCTTCCATGTGTTTTCGAGCCAATTCGACCGCCTCTTCTTCGTTCTCGGACTGGATAATGAACCGGCACGTGTCCGATACCGATTCGCAATCGAGCTTGTGGGCGTCTGCCATGAGTGTTTTCCTCCGTTCCGCCGTAGATGGTCGAATAACACGATCTGTGTTCTCGAGCACCATTCTCTCTACCACAATACATTACTTAGTGATTTCTGACGAAAAATACTCACAACGGGAGAAGACGTTCCGGTGAGATGTCTATTCCACGCTTTCATGAGACCGTCGATGAACGCGCGTACGGAACTACCGACGTTGGGCGCTCGAGAATCGGTCAGGTTCGATCGCTACCGGAGTATCGGAACAACTGAAACGAGTTACGCACTGGTCGCGCTGTTCACGGTTCGCTTACGTCGTTTGCTCTCGGCTATAGTCGCCACTGACAGTCACTGCACACCCGATCGCCAGACCAAAAGCGCGGTTCGGAGCGTGCGCGGTTCGGAGTGAGCGCGGTTCGGAGCGAACGAAGTCGTTCGAACGACCAGCGGTCGTTCGTGATGACGAAAATCTTCGATTTTCGAACCATGAGCGAGAACCGCGGAACGGCGAACGGGGAACGAATGTGACCCGTGAGCGAACGAAGTCGTTCGAACGACCAGCGGTCGTTCGTGATGACGAACATCTTCGATTTTCGAACCATGAGCGAGAACCGCGGAATAGCGAGCGGGGAACCCAGTGGCCCGTGAACTCGGCGATCGGTGTGTACATCGTTTCATATAGTACCGCTCGCGACGGTGCCGAAAGATGAGAATACGTGGACCAACGGCAGATCTCGTGACCAACTCCGGACGTGCGTCTGCGGTCGTTGGCGCGGTATTCGGGGTTTATCTGTCCAGCGCTCTCGAGTCCCAGTATGACGGACGATCGATTGCTGATGACGCCGGGTCCAACGGCGGTTCCTGACGAGATCCGAACGCGGATGGCCGAACCGACGCTGAATCCCGACGTCGAGCCCGCGTTCTTCGAGTGGTATCGGGAGCTGACGGAGAAACTCGAGTCGATTTACCGTGCCGATGGCGCCGCCGCCGCGGTCGACGACGAACGTGACGAATCGAATCTGGACATGGTCGTTCTCGGCGGTGAGGGAATTTTGGGACTCGAGGCCGCCATCGCCTCGCTGGTCGAAGACGGCGACCGCGTGCTCTGTCTCTCGAATGGGCTGTACGGCGACGGCTTCGCCGATTTCGTCGAGAGCTACGGCGGCGAGGCAGTCACCTGCGCCGTTTCCAACCGGGAGACGTTCGAGGCCGACGTCGTCACCGACGCGCTCGAGGACGACGACGATGGCTTTGACGTCGCGACGATGGTCCACTGCGAGACGCCGACCGGGACGCTGAACGACCTCGAGCCGATCCTCGACGTCCTCGACGACCACGGAATCGTCTCGGTCGTCGACGCCGTCTCCTCGCTCGGCGGAACGCCGGTCCCGACCGACCGAATCGACGTCTGCATCGGCGCCAGTCAGAAGTGTTTCAGCGCGCCGCCAGGACTCACGATCTGTTCGATCAGTGACCGTGCCTGGGACCGGATCGAGTCCGTCGAGAACCCGACGCTCTACGCGAATCTCGAGCCCTGGCGAACCGCCGTCGACGACGAGTGGTTTCCGTACACCCATCTCACCGCCAATCTTTCCGGGCTCGACGCCGCCGCCGATCTGTTGCTCGAGGAGGGGATGGCAGACGTCTTCGACCGCCACGAGTCGGTCGCCACGCACTGTCGCGAGCGGGCCGCCGAACTCGGCCTCGAGACCTACCCCGCCAACGAGGGCGACTGTTCGCCGACGGTGACGGCGCTCGACGTCGACGGCCGCGCCAGCGAACTCCAGCGTGTCGTCCTCGAGGACTACGGAATCGTGCTGGCGACGGGCCTCGGCGACCACGAGGACGAGATCCTTCGAATCGGACACATGGGCCACAACGCACGTCTCGATCGGGTCGAGCGGACGATGGACGCGCTCGCCGACGTTCTCGCGTGAGTGTGTGGAAACCAGTCACTCGAGCGGGGGCGTCGCCCAGCGTGGCCGGACACTGCAGGTAGAACGATTTCCCCCGTCGCACGATTACTCGCCTCTATGTCCGAGCCAAATCGGGAGCCGACTGACGAGCCCACGACCGACAGGCAAGAGGCCCAACGGGAGGGGCGACAGATGGGCCGTGGCTGGCTCGGGATCGCGATCGTCTCGATATTCGGGCTGTTGCTGATCGTGATCGCATTGATGCAGGCGACCGGCTTGATGGACGTCTTTGCCCCGGTCGCGGAAACCGAAACCCAGCAGTGGGCGGTCTTCGGCGTTCTCGTCCTGATCTGGCTCGGAGTCGCCGGCTGGAGCTGGAACGCGTTTACGGGATGAGGCCGGTCAGCGACAGTACGACCTGACGCCAGTCACCGACAGTACGACCAGTCTCGAGACGCCTCCGACTCGTCGGACCGATCGACCGGACGAATCGTCGCCTCGTCGGGAAGGCAGGGCTCGCTACAGTAGTGGCGCTCGACCGTCGTCTCTTCGCCGGTAACCACCCAACTGAGCCGGTACTCGCGTGGGCCGATCGTAGTGGCACACGTCGAACACTGCTTCTCGTCCGACTTCGATCCCCTTCCCTCGAGCCGAGCGACGTGTGACCGCTCGATCGGAATATCGAGTTCGGAACGCGACTCGTCGGTAGCGAGGTCGCCATCGATCGGCTGTCCTCGCGACGCGCACATCGGATCGGCGTTCGAATCTCCCATAGCCAAGCGTCAACGAGTCGTTATAAATAGGTCGGGATGACTGTCAGTATCTGATGAACGTCATCTCGAAGAATAGTATACTCGAATATATACACTAATATCTATCACTTCTGGCCTATCGCCCGACGTCAGTGTTCGATCTATCGGCTGGCGGCGATGGGCTACTATAGCAGACGGTCTCTGACGCCGAAACGAACGGCGGGGTTGGGCGGTCCCTGCATCTCGGCCCCCCGTCGAGGACGTGGCCGAGTTGACCACCGTATGCCACGCACACCCGTAGCAATCCGAGGTCGGAAGGAAACCCGTTTAGTCGGGCCCCTCGAGGGACGGATAATGAGTACGGATTACCGGATCGGACTCGTCGGCAAACCCTCCGTCGGCAAGTCCTCCTTTTTCAACGCGGCGACGATGAACGACGTCCCCGAAGGGGCCTATCCGTTCACGACGATCGATCCAAGCGTCGGCGAAGCCTACGCCCGCGTCGAGTGTGCGGCACCCGAGTTCGACGAGGAGTGTACGCCGTCGGTCGGCTACTGTGACCACGGCACCCGATTCGTTCCCACGAAACTCGTCGACGTCGCTGGACTGATCCCCGGCGCACACGAGGGCAACGGCCTCGGAAACCAGTTTCTGACCGACCTGAACGAGACGGACGTCCTCGTCCACGTCGTTGACTTCTCCGGGGAAACGGACCTCGAGGGCGAACCGACCGAGGGCCACGACCCGCGAAAGGACATCGCGTTCCTCGAGGAGGAACTCGACCAGTGGTACCTCGGCGTACTCGAGAAAGGGATCGGCCGTTACGAGTCGGGGTATACGACCGAAGACGACGCCATCGAGGAGGAACTGGCCGAACAGATGAGCGCGTTCAAGACGAACGAAGACGAGATCAAGCGCCTGATCCGCCGGACCGAGGTCGGCTTCGACCCTGGGGAGTGGGACGAGACGGACAAACTCGAGTTGGCCCGCGAGATCCGCATGGAAACCAAGCCGATGGTGATCGCGGCGAACAAGATGGACACGCCGGAGGCCCAGGCGAACTACGAGGAGATCACGAACGACCCCGACTACGAACACCTGACGATCGTTCCGTGTAGCGCTCACGCCGAGAAGGCGCTGAAATCCGCCGACAACGCCGGAGTCGTCGACTACCGGCCCGGTGACGCCGACTTCGAGATCACCGGTGATATTTCGAGCGAGCAGGAGCAGGGTCTCGAGCAGATTCGTGATTTCCTCTCCGAGTACGGCGCGACGGGCGTCCAGGCGGCCCTCGAGACGGCATTGTTCGACGTGCTGGGCGTGACTCCGGTGTTTCCCGGCGGCGCGAACGGGCTCGGGAACGAACGCGGCGAAGTGTTGCCGGACTGTTATCTGATCCCGCCAGGGTCGACGGCCGAGGACTTCGCGTACAGTCTTCACTCGGACATCGGCGACGGCTTTCTCCACGCCATCGACTGCCGGACGAACCGCCAGCTCGGCAAGGACTACGAAGTCGAGGCACGCGATGTCCTCGAGGTCATCACGACGAACTAACCGACAAAGCGGACCGGTCGTCTTCGTTCTCGTACCGCCCTGGCTGACCCGGAGATATCGAATCCCGTGTGAGTCCGGCACACGGTTTAAGTAGGCCTGCCCGAAACGTACGCCCCAACGAAATCGAACTATGACTGGCCGATCAGCGAACGGGGCGGGCGGCGAATCGGCGGGAGATCGACCCGGACCCGACGCTCGAGATGGGGGTGACGTCGATGGCCCGGCGGACGACGAAGACAGATCCGACGCTCCCGCGAACGACGGGGAAGCTGTGGAACCGGCCGACGAACCCAGTCTCCGGGCCGCCGAGGGCGTCCCCGACTGGGAAGACGAGTACGTCGACCGGGTCGCGGACCGACTATTCGTCAACTACGACCTCGAGAAGGACTACGGAGTCGAGTCCGAACGGTTCGACCTCTACGGCGAGTTGCGCATCGAGAGTTCGAAACACTTCCTCCATCCATCGGTGACGTACGCGAACCACGAGGCGTACGAACACCTCTTCGTGACCCGCGAATCGCGGGTGAGCGAGGATCGACTCGAGTCGCTGGTCGACCTCGGCCACGACCTCGCCGACGAGTGGATCGACGCGAACGAGGACCACTTCAGTACGACGTTTACGTTCGTCGTCGTCGCTCCGGAGATACCCGACGAGATCGAGACGTTCGTCGAGGGATTCTCCGAGCGGACGCTGTTGAAGTTCGGCTACAACGGGGAGTACAAGATTCGACTCGCCGTCGCCGCGCCGGAACGCGAGGCGTTCGTCTCGAGTCCCGGTGCCGAGATCGAACCGGCGTTCGTTCACTGGGAAACGCCCGAAGAGAACGCCGGCGGACCACTCCGGCGGCTCGCCGGCCGGCTCGGGCTGTAACCGTCCGTTCGAACGCTGATCTTCTCCGTGGTTCGACCGCGTTTACTTCCCGTAGGCAAGCCGCCGAGCGAACGCGTCGAGTCGCGATTTGACCCGGCCCAGGAGGACGACGTGCGGGCTCACGCGGCGAAGTTCATCCTCCTCGAGTTCGATGCGCTCGCCCTCGAGGGGGTCCCGGCTTCGTTGCCCGTCCTCGGTCGCCATGTCGATCACGGTACTCATACTACAGCGACCACAGGCTTCTCTCTCGGACGAATCGGTCATACGTGAACGGACGAACGCGAGGTACCTAACTCTACCTACCAGTCGGATACGGTCGACGGAAAGAGGGCGTGGATGGCGGGAACCGGACGACGAAAATCGGTTCCGAAGCTCGGATGGAACGGGACCGATGCTAGTCGTCGCTCGGCCCCGTTTCGGCACCGACGATCGAGTCGCTATCGAGCCCGTCTCTGGCCTCTTTGACGCTCGTGTATCCCATCTTGAGTAACCCGAGTGTCAACCCGACGAGGACGAGCGCGATGATGCTTTGGAACGCGAGCGATATCGATTCGATCGTTCCGGGTTCGCCGGACATGATGTCCATTGGGTTCCTGAGGAGTCCGATCCACAGGAGACCGACGAGCGTGACGCCGATCATGAACAGGAGCGGGACGCCGGTGCTGATCAGCTGTTTCGTGTCGCTCCAGTTTGCGAGCCAGATCGTCGCGACGAGCAACGCGAGCGCGGCGAGCGTCTGGTTCGCGCCGCCGAACAGCGGCCAGATGTTCTCCCAGGTACCGGAGGCGACCAGAAGGTAGCCACCGATCGCGGCGACGCTTGCGTTCACGTAGCGGTTCATGAACGTCTCCTCGATCTGGGTCTCGGGCGTGCCGATGATCTCCTCTAGCATGTACCGACCCAGCCGCATCGCCGTGTCAGTACTGGTGAGCAGGAAGCTCACGAAAAGGAGTCCGATGAACGTCGTCGCGGCCGTAATTCCGAGCCCGTAGACGGTGAGCAACGCGCCGCCACCGGCCGGGAACGTCACGAGCGCTTCCGCGAGCGTTCCACCGGCACCGGCGACGAGCGAGACAGCGAGGATCGCGGTGACCGCGAGCAGCCCTTCACCGAGCATGCCGCCGTAGCCGATCAGCCGTGCGTCGGTTTCCTTGTCCAGCTGTTTCGCCGTCGTTCCCGAGGAGACCAGCGAGTGGAAGCCGCTGATCGTCCCGCAAGCGATCGTGATGAACAGGAACGGGAACAGCGGTCCGAGCTGGTGGTGGACGAGCCCAGTGAATGCTGGTAGGTTCGCCGTCAGTGCGTCGACGGTCACCGTGTCGATGTCACCCGCCCAGACGGCGTCGATCTCGACCGGACTGAAGCCGATGATGGTGCCGATGATGACGGCGAGTAACATCCCCCCGACACCGACGTACAGGATCGCGGAGGTCAGGAAGTCCCGCGGCTGGAGCAACACCCAGACCGGCAGGACGCTCGCGGCGAACGCATAGAGGACGACGACGATCGTCCACGCCGCGAAGTTCGCACCCATCGCCTCGGCGAGTGGGAGGAAGCCGAGTGCGCCCTCGCCGAAGATCGTGATCGTTCCCGCGGGCATCGTCTCCGTCGCGACGATCGCGAACGGGAACTCGAGGCCGACCCAGACGCCGCCGAAGACGGCGAGGGTGAATGCGGCCGCTCCCGGGATGAACGGAAGTCCGAACTGGTAGAGATAGACCCCGAAGAGGACGGCGAGGGCGAGGTAGACGATACTCGCGGTCGCCGCCGCCGGGAACGCGTTGAACACTGCGGCGATGAGGAACGCGAACGCCGCGATCACCAGGATGATCGTCAGGAACGCGAACCACAACAGCATGTTCTTGCCGCGTTTTCCGACGTACTGGCCGATGATGTATCCGATCGATTTCCCCTCGTGGCGCACGCTCGAGGAAAGCGACATAAAGTCGTGAACCGCGCCGAAGATCGGGTTGCCGATCCCGACCCAGAGCAACGCGGGGAGCCAGCCGAACGCGGCCGCGGCCGTGATCGGTCCCGCAATCGGTGCCCCGCCCGCGATACTCGAGTAGTGGTGCCCGAGCAAGACCGGCTTTTTAGACGGTACGTACTCCTGGCCGTCCTGATACTTGTGTGCTGGTGTCGTTCGGTCGTCGTCCAGTTCGACGAACTGTGCGAGATATCTCGAGTAGCCGAGATATCCCACGGTGAACGTGATCAGTACGAAAACTACCATCCAAACTACCTGTACCATGGTTTCATACCCCACGATACACCATGCATAAATGCGACTTAAATCTCCCCCAAACAATCACCATGTATTGGTATAATAAATTATAGTTATCACAGATGAACGGCATGAATCGACCGGTAGCGAAGCCGTCAAAGGCCATTCTCGACGAAAAATTAGAAAGACGAGAGTTTTCACCGAACAATAGTTCGCACCCGGACCCACGATAATAGCGTTATTTTCTAAATTGAAAGAAAGAGTATCCGTCTTGAGGGTATATTTTCAGACCACTAATAGCAATTGCACCGGATACGTCTCTTACCTCTCGATGAGGTCCGATTTTCCCTCGAAGGGAAGTGACATAATTATCATGGAATTCATTATATACGAGTCTTCTCTATGAATATTAGAGAATATGACAAACGTCGTGGATTCGGTACGGAAGACCGTCGAACAGCAGCCGCTCTCGACAGCGCTCGTAGACGGCATCGACGAGTTGACGTATCGTGAACTCTGGATTCGAGCCGGCGAGTTCGCGGGCGGCCTCCGGGAGTACGACGTCAAAGCCGGCGATGCGGTCCCAATCTGTCTTCCGAACAGCACCGAGTTCGTCGTCGCGTTACTCGGGACTCTCCGAAACGGGAGCGTCGCTGTACCGATCAATCCACGCTTTGAAACCTCAGAGAAAGCCACGATCACCACGCAGGTCTCAGCGCGCGTCGTCGTCACGACGGACGATCAGGTGACGGGTATTCTCTCGAACGTCGATACGCTCGACGCGCTAGTTCGAGTCGGCGACGACGCCAACCTCGGCGTCGATTTCGAGACGTTTACCGACACCGACGGCCTCTACGATTTCTGGGAAGTTATCGAGCGCTCGGACGACGATCCAGCGTTGATCTCCTATACCGGCACCGAAACGCCGAGAACGACGGGTGCAGTGCTCTCGCATGCGGCCCTTCGAACGAACGCCGAAGCCGTCGCAGAAATCGTCCCCGGCGGTCTCAGTTCCGAAGACGAACAGCTCAGTGTGCTCCCGGCGACTCACCTCTTCAACATCACCCCGGTTCTCAACGCGACGCTCGTCACCGGCGGTCGGTACAACTTGATCGCGAATCCGTCGGCCGAGGCAACGGTCGAACGACTCGACTCCCACGACGTCACCGTCTTCCACCTCTCGCCGTCGATGTACGCCAGATTGGCCTCCGACAACCTGCTCGAGGGAGTCGACCTCTCGTCGCTACGGGTCGCCGGGTCGGTGGGCGGTCCGTTCCCACCCGGTGTCCGAGAGATGCTGTCCGAGGCCGGCTGTGACGAGTCGTACTACTTCTACGGGCGGACTGAGACGGGACCCGTCGCCCTGGTGAACGTCGACGGTGACGATCGATCGCTCGGCCGTTCGATCCCGGAGGGGGAAGCCCGAATCGTCGACGTCGCATTCGAGGAGTGTCGGATCGTCGAGGACGACGAGCGTATCCCTGCCGAGGCCAGCGGGGAACTGGTCGTCACCGGTCCGAACGTCGCCGACGGCTATCACGACAACGAAACGCTCGAGGACGAACGCTTTACGCTCTGGGGTGGTTACAACTGGTATCACACCGAGTTGACCGCGTACAAAGACGCCGACGGTTACGTCTACCGCGTCGAGGACTGATCGCCCCGCTCCGTTCGGATCGCCTCGAGTTCCTCCGCGACGTCGGCGAGCAACGGCCCCTTGATCTCCTCCACACGGGCCTCGATCTCCGCGACTATCGGCGGCTCGAGTTGCTCGCGTGCGGTACGGATCCGTGTTTGCTCTTTCGAACACCGCTCTCGGAGGTACGACGCCCCACGTCCATCCTCGTGGGACTCTGGCTCCGGCGTCACCCTGTTGATGACGATTCCGCCGACGTCCAGGTCGTACTCCTCGAGTGCGTCGACCGCGCGTTCGGTCTCGCGAAGCGAGAGCGCGTCGGGGTTCATCACGAGATAGAACGAGGCGTCCGACCGAAGCGTCTCGTGGGCGAACTCGAACCGGTCCCGTCGCTCCTCGAGTCTGGCGAGGATGGGATCGCCCTCGCGCATTCGTCTGGGCTCGCGCTTTCCGATCGCCGCTCGCTCGTAGAGTTCGACGCTTTGCATCCGCTTTGCGCGCAGTTGTTCGACCCAGTCTCGAAGGAGTTCCGGAAGCGAGAGCAATCGAAGCGTCCCGCCGGTCGGTGAGGTATCGAACACGACCCGATCGTACTCCTCGGCGTCGGCCATGACGTCGATGAACCGATCGAACAGGGCGGCTTCGTAGGCACCCGGCGTCTGGTGGGCCATCTCGAGTTGGACGTCGACCTCGTTGATCATCGACGCGCTCAACTGACTGTTGAGCTTCCGTTTGATTCCCTGGAGGTGGTTGGCGATCTCGCGTTGGGGATCGATCTCCATCGCCCAGAGGTTCTCATAACCCTCGACTCGCTGTGGATCGTCGCCGAACGACTGCTCGAACACGTCGCCCGTGCTGTGGGCCGGATCCGTCGAGACGAGCAGGGTTCGATCGCCTTCGCGTGCACGACCGAGTCCGAACGCACTCGAGACCGTCGTCTTTCCGACCCCCCCTTTCCCGCCGAAGAAGACGAATCGCGTTTCAACCATCAGAAGTGAAGCTGTTTCCCTTTCCGTTCGAGGAGGCTCCCACGGTCCCACATCCGCCGTTGCCACTGTTCGTACTCGTCCTCGAGATACGGCAGTAACTCGGCCGTATAGTAAGAAACCGGACTCGGAATGCCGAACGCGTCGGGAAAGCACGCGACCATGAACGCGTCCTCGATGTCTTCTGCCTCGAGTTCGATGATTTCGTACGCCGGATGCGAAAACAGCCCGTGGTACAACCCACGCGCCCAGAGTCCAGGAAGCGTGTCCTCGAAGCGCTCGCGCAACCGACTCTCGAGTGCGTTTTTGTATGCCACGATCCGACGAACCAGACTCATAGGAGGACGTTTCGAACGTCGGGCCAAAAGCATATCGCCCGAACCGACCACCAGTTCTATTATACGAGCTGAGCGTTAATTCGACAGTCATGAATTCGGGTCGAATACCGGTGACCGTCGTGAGCGGAAATCTGGGCGCCGGAAAGACGACGTTACTCAACCACCTGCTCGAGCGAACCGATCGTCGCCTCGCCGTCCTCGTCAACGACATGGGCGACGTCAACGTCGACGCGGCGTTGCTCGAAGACGAAACCGACCTCACACGGGACGGTATCGCCGAGTTGAGCAACGGCTGTATCTGCTGTGAGCTGCAAGACGACCTCGAGACCGAGGTCAGACGGCTCGCTCGCGGTTACGACTTCGATCAGTTGGTCGTCGAATCCTCGGGGATCAGCGAACCTGCCCCGGTCGCGCGGCTGTTTACGACCGGGTCAGCCGCCGCCGAACGATACGAGGTCGACTCGCTCGTCACGGTCGTCGACGCCAGCCTCCTACTCGACGCCGTCGACGGGCGGTCACTCGAGCGGGAGACGTCACCGGACGCCGAGGATCGTCCGCTCTCTGACCTGCTCGTCGAACAACTCGAGTTCAGCAACGTCGTCCTGTTGAACAAGACGGATCTCGTCCCCGAAGACGACCTCGAGCGCCTCGAGACGATCGTCGAAGCGCTCCAGCCCGACGCGTCGATCCACCGGACGACGTTCAGCGAGATCGATCCCGCGCGACTGCTCGGCCGGGGGCTGTTCGACCCGGACGAACTCGGCGGCCTCCCCGGCTGGCAACGAGCACTACAACACGCTCGAGAACACGGCCACCTCGACGACCACGGCCACGACGACCACGATCACGGCGATCATGACCACGATCACAGTCACGACGACCACGACCACGGCCACGACGACCACGATCACGGCGATCATGACCACGATCACGGCCACGACGACCACGACCACGACGACGAACACAACCACGAGCACGGACACAGCGATTGCGAGCACGACGATCACGACCACCGGACCCCCGACCAGATTTACGACGTCACGTCGATTACGTTCCGGCGGTCCGAGCCGTTTCATCCGGTCCGATTCGCCTCGTTTCTCGAGGACCTGCCTGAGTCGGTCGTCAGAGCGAAAGGCCAGTGCTGGATCGCGGGTCGCGACGATCTGCTGATCCAGCTCAGTCAGGCCGGACGGTCGGTCGTACTCGAGGCGCGAGGGAACTGGGTTGGGACGCGACCAGATGCACAACAGCGCCTCTACCGGCGGAATCACCCCGACGAGCCCTGGGACGACGAGTACGGCGACCGGCGGACCGAACTGGTCTTCATCGGTCAGTTCGACGAATCCGCGCTTCGAGACTCCCTCCGGGATTGCGTCTGCGCTCCCGACGCCGTCGACGGCGGGGAACTCGAGAACCCGTTTCCGAGCGAGGTCGGCCAGACCGTCGTCCTGCGGTAACTCGTATTACTCGAGATCCCGAGCCACGGTCTCGAGCATTCGGGAGAGTTCACGGCGCCGTTTCCAGGCGGCGATCCGGTCACCGAAGGGAATGGGCGCGGCGAGTTCGACTGCGGAGTGGATCGTTACTCGCGTCCCTTCGTTTTCCCTCTCGAACTCGATTTGCGTCTCCATCCCGGCGAACGGTCCCTTCTCGTTCGCCTGCGTATACACGATCTCGTCGCCGCGATCTTCGAACAGGAGCGGGAACTCGAGACCGGGACCCGACGCGACGACGACCGTTCCCTCCTCGCGCTCGTCGACGCTCGAGGGTGCGAACGATCCTTCGGCCTCGACGACGGTCGCGGGATCGAGGTGTCGACGAAGCTCGCCCGGCGTTTCGCGAACGAACCCGGAAACCGATACCTCTCGCATACCGCACTCGTTCACAGCCCAGCCGGATAACGTTCGGTGATCGGCCGCCGGCGTCACGAAACGACGAAAACGACTAAGTACGCGACGGACGGCTCTACTGACATGAGCGACGACGAACGGGAGGGGTTTCGCGACGGGCTCGAGTCCTCGGAAGGCGATCCACGGGTAGCGGCGCTTTTCAACGTCGTCCTCTCAGTACTGTTCGGATGGACGGTCGTCTGGGGACTCTCGTTTATGGGGGTGACCGAGTTGACGCTCGTCAACGTCGCGTTCGTCGCGTTGGTCATCTTCGCGATCACGCAGTTCGTGATCAAACCCTGATTGGGACTGCTGTCCCGATTTATCGGGAGGACCGCGACCTTGGCGGTCTCATCGAAACTGACGGACAGTAGACCGTCTTCGTACCGTGGACGCTCGAGGCACCCCCCGGCGAAACGGTCGGTGCGTCGAAACAACAGGTACACAACGAACCGCGGTTTTGTCGTCGTATGGACCGCGGGGCGCTCGCGTCGTATCGGCCCACCAAACCCGAGGTCGCGGTGTTCGTCTCGGGGGTCACCAGCATGGGCCTCGAGATTCTCGCCGTTCGGATCGTCGCGCCCCAGTTCGGGAGCCACATCTACACGGTCGGTGGAATACTGACCGTCTTTCTGATCGCGTTGAGCCTCGGCTACTGGCAGGGCGGGAAGCGGGCGTCGCTGGCGACGAATCGACAGATGTCGTGGATCATGCTCGGGACCGCAGTCTACGTCGGAATCGTAATCTACGCTGGCGACCTGTTGCTTACGTACACGTCGACGCTCCCACTTTCACCACGGTACGCCTCGTTGCCAGCAGTCGTCGCCCTGTTCGGCCCGCCGACGTACTTGCTCGGATTCATCAGCCCGTACGCCGCCGAACTCTCACAGAAACAGGGGGTCGGCGAGGCGTCGGGTCACGTTTACGCGCTCGGAACGATCGGGAGCATCGTCGGCTCCGCGGCGACGACGTTCGTGCTCATCCCGGCGATGACGATCGAGGCAATCGGTCTGCTGTTCGGGGTCGTCCTCGTCGCGACGGCGATCGGGCTCACGGCTCCCGAACTCCCCCGCGGGCCGACGACCGCAAGCGTCGTGATCGCGGTGTTACTCGTCGTCGCGGCCGGCGTGAGCCCCGTCGCGCTCGACCACCGCGGCGACGTCGTCTACGAGGAACACACCGCACACCAGCACCTCGAGATCGTCGACGCCGGCGACAAGCGGACGATGTACTTGGATGGCTCGCGTCACAGCGCCATGGATCTCTCCGATCCGGATCGTCACGTCTTCACGTACACGCGGTACTTCCACCTCTCGATGCTCGCGGTCGACGACCACCAGGAGGTCGATCGGGTGTTGTTCGTCGGCGGCGGCGGCTACACCGGACCACAGGACTTCGAGCAACGGTACGACGCGACGGTCGACGTCGTCGAGATCGATCCCGCCGTGACCGACGCCGCAGAAGCGTACTTCGGACTCGAGGAAAGTGACGATCTGAACGTCTACGCCCAGGACGGACGACAGTTCCTCGAGAACACCGACGAGACGTACGACGTGATCGTCCTCGACGCCTACAAACAAGATCAGGTGCCGTTTCATCTCACCACCGTCGAGTTCATGGAACTGGCATCGGACCGGCTGAGCGACGACGGCGTCCTTTACGCCAACGTCATCTCCGCACCCAGCGGCTCCGGATCGGAGTTCTATCGCGCCCAGCACCGAACGATGGAGGCCGTCTTTCCCGACGTCTACAGCTTCCGGACGTCGCCCTCGAGTGCGATCCAGAACATCCAGGTGATCGCGACCAATGCCGAGAGCGATCTCACGCAGGCCGAGTTCGCACAGCGAAACGAGGATCGGGAACTCAGTGTCGACCTCGAAGACGCGGTCGACAACCGGATGGCCGAACCGGATACGTCCGACGCGCCGGTGCTCCGAGACGACCGCGGCGGCGTCGACGAGCTACTCGATCCGATGCTCGGTCAGCGATACGTCATCGAGGAAACCGACGGGAACGAACCATCCGAATCGCACGACGGACTCGAGTCGTCGGCCGAGTCGGACGTGACAACCACTCCGGCGCTCGAAACGGTTCCGGCCGCCGCTCGACCGGTAGGCGTTCGATGATCCGTTCGGCCGATTACCCGATCACCGGTAGACGTTCTCGTCTCGGTTTCGGTAGTCCCTGAGAGCGATCCGTGCACGCCGACGGGAAGTGAAGCCGAATCCCACGGCTGGACACGGATTTTCGGAACACACCCACCTGAACGTCTTCGACGACGGATCTCGCTCGACGTCGGCGTCGGCGTTACATCGCGGACAGGTCCACCCCCAGCGGACGTCGTCGACGTCGTCTCGATTCATTGGTTCGACATCATCGGGTTATCACACACGCCGGATACGTTCTCGACTTCATCTGTCGACGTATTATAACAGCGGCGAACGCGGACAATCCAATGTTACTCGAAGAAATAATGGATTATTACCTCTTCCACAAACATGTCTATAAAAATATATGTTTATTAGATAGTTGTATCTCGATTCGTGTATTATTAGATATCTTTGGATGTCTACCTTCATCGATTGCGTCGAAACGTGTGTACGCGTTCAACTCCATGAGCGGAGGGATACTGATTGAAACCGCCGCTCTGCGTGTATAGTGCGTCTTTCTGGTCGGAAAACAATCGGAGCGTAGCCGGAAATCTCGAGGGGTACTCAACAGAAAATACTGTTTCGTATTAGTGGCTTCGAGAGAATCAGTTCGAATTATTGTATGTTTACTTATTTGGTTTGTTTTGTATTGTACCGTCTAATCACGTTGACAAATTCGGCGGTTTCGATCTCTCGGAGCGAGTCGCTCGATCGCTTCGTCTCGGAGTGGCAATCGAGCGTCGACGACGTCCGATCGACGAGTGATCGTCACAACTGAAACGAGTTACACACCGCCCACAGACAGCGACTGGAAACCGCTCTGTTCGTCCAGTCTTCGGGGGACTATCGTGAGTAGGTGTGCAATGACGTTCAGCGGCTACTACAAGGGAACGGAGCCGAAAGCGGTGTCTGTCACGTTGGCAAACCGTCCCCCGGTAGTCGCCGTCAGTCCGTTGAGGGGGCTGACGACGACGTCTCGTCGAGTTCGTCGTCCGTGAGGGGCGAACTCGACCAGTACTCGTGCTCCTCGAGTTCGCGGAAGCAGGCGACTTCGTGATCGGATCCGACATCGTACGCTTCGGGATCCTCACGCCGGCAGGCGTCTCGGGCCTCCGGACACCGGGTGTGGAACCGACAGCCGGATGGCGGGTTCTTCGGGTCCGGAATGTCGATCTTTCGCACCGGCGGCTCGCCGGAGTCGACCCCGGCGCGAAGGTCGGGCGTCGCCCACCGGAGAACCTTCGTGTAGGGGTGTTTCGGGTTGGTGATGATCTCTTCGGCTGGCCCGATTTCGACGAGTCGGCCGAGGTACATCACGCCGATCCGGCCGTCGCCGTGAGAGGCGAAATAGCGCGCGTTCGAGAGGTCGTGCGAGACGGCGATGAAGGAAGTGTCGAACTGGTCTTGGAGCTCGAGCATCAGGTCCATCATCTCGACGCGAAGCGAGACGTCGAGTGCGCTGATCGCCTCGTCGGCGAGGATGAGGTCGGGATCCATCAACAGCGCTCGCACGAGCGCGACGCGCTGTTTCTCCCCGCCCGACAATTGGTGGGGATAGCGCCCCGCGTAGTCGCCCGGCGGCGTCATCCCGACGCGTTCGAGCATCGAGAGCACCTCCCGGCGGCGGTCGCCCGCGCTCATCTGGTCCTGCCACCGTTTCAACGGCGCCTCGAGGATCTTCATCACACGACGGTTCGGATTGAGCGAACTGCCGGGGTCCTGGTGGATGATCTGGAGCGATCGCCGGATCTCCTCGTGGGAGATGTCGACGTCGCCGCGGCCGTCGTTGGCGTCCCAGATGTCCTGGCCGCGGTAGGAGACGCTCCCGCCGGTCGGCCGCTGGAGGCCGATCGCCGTCTTGCCGAGGGTGGTCTTCCCACAACCCGACTCGCCGACCAGCGCGACGACGTCGTTTTCCTCGATGTCGAGCGAGACGCCGTCGACGGCCCTGACGACGTCCGGATCGCCGAAATCCAGCAGTCCCTGGCTCTCCTCGAAGTGAACTTCGACGTTCTCGAGGGAGACGAGGTGGTCGCTCATTGGCGGTCACCTCCGGTTGTCGCCTCGACGGCGTCGACGTTGAACGGAATCTCCTCGGCGGCGTGTTCCCAGTGGTAGCAGGCGACGCCGTGGCTCTCGGAGACGCCGTGGTAGTCGGGATCGGAGGCAACGCAGGTGTCGTCGGCGAGCGGACACCGCGGGTGGTACGAACAGCCAGCCGGCACGTCGACGGGATCCGGCGCCGAGCCGTCGATCGGACGCATCTCGGATAGTGGCGCGTCGAGGTTCGGCGTGGCGTTCAGCAACGCTCGCGTGTAGGGGTGTGCGGCGTTTCCGAGGATCTCCTCGGTCGGGCCGATCTCGACCAGTTGGAAGGCGTACATCACGGCCATCCGGTCGGCGAGTTCGGCGACCAGCGGCAGGTCGTGCGTGATGAACACGAGTGTGAGGTCGTACTTCTCCTTCAAGTTCTCGAGCAACGAGAGGATCGACCGTTGCATCAGGAGGTCGAGTGCGGCGGTCGGCTCGTCCATGACGAGCACGTCCGGCTCGAGGACGACTGAAAGCGCGATGAGCGCGCGCTGTTTCATCCCGCCGGAGAGTTCGTGCGGGTAGGCCTCGAGCACCCGGTCGGGCTCGAGGTAGAGGTCCGCGAGGAGTTCACGGGCCCGATCCATGCCGGCCTC
>NZ_JBGFCC010000010.1:0-224680 GCF_041205745.1 Natrarchaeobius versutus
CAGCCCGGATACTCGAGAGCAGGACTCGAACAGCCCGGATACTCGAGAGCAGGACTCGAACAGCCCGGATACTCGAGCGGCCCGGGCACGCGAACGACGGCCGCCGACTGCGGGGATCGTCTCGAGAAGGGAGGTCATCGAACGTCGATCGTCGTCCGATCCGTCAGTCCGCGATCGGCGGCGTCGTCGCGGGTGACGCCCGCCTCGATGGTGTAGGTTCCGGGATCGACCGTCTCCCACTCGGCGTCGCTGATTCGAAGGCGCTGGGGCCACGTCCGGTGAAAGCGCTTGTACTCGCCGCGGGCAAACGAGAACGTCGAGGGGCGTTCGGGGACGTCACGAGAAATTCTCGACGCGGCGTCGTGGCCGTCGACGGCCCAGCGCCAGACGTTCGGCGAGTCGGTCCGCAGACGGATCGGAAACGGGAGGGGATTGTGAAACTCGACGGCGATCCGGATCGGTTCGCCGGGAGCGTACACCTCGCGGTCGGTCGAGACGGCCACCGAAATCGCCCGCGTTCGGATCGCCGTCGGGACGAACGCGTGGCTGAACGCCTCCCAGTCGATCGTCCGCGGGTCGCGCTCGTCGCCGGCGTTCGGGACGAACGGATCGTCCGCCGAGCGCTCGAGCGCTCGGGACTCGTAGATCCGGCGCATCGAGTCGGCGGTTCACAGGCCGGGCTAAAATCGTCTCCGGTCGTTGACCGTCACTCGCATTCGTCGAGCCGCCGCGGTCACTGCCTGTCCCTCGAGCGTCTCGTCCAGCCGCCACGATCACTGCCTCTCGCGTCCCTCGAGTGCCTCGTTCGCTTCGTCGTCGACCCGATCGCAAAACCGGTGGCAGGCGATCCGATGGCGAACGCTCCCGGAGTCGTCGACTGTCCGTGACTCCGGTCGATCGGTTTCACACGGCGTCTCGAACGCCTGGGCGAGGCGTGAACGCGCCGTCTGGAGGTTCCCAGACACGATCGCCTCGAGTACACTCGAAAGTTCCGCGTCTGCCTCCTCGTCGGCCAGCGTCTGCGGAACGTCGTAGGCCTCCCTGATCGCCGCGGCCGTCTCGAGAAGGGGGTCGTCACTCGAGTCGAAATCGGCCGAGTTCCCGTTGACGCGGTCGATTTCCGCCGCCTCGGTCACCGGAGACCGAAGCGCCTCGCGCGGATCGGTCGCGTCTTCGCCGTCGGTGACGGCATCCTCGAGATCGAGACGCAGGGACAACACGCCACGGAACGCGTCGGATTCGATGTCGTACGCCGCGGGCGGAATCACCTTGGGACAGCGCGTGTGGAACCGACAGCCCGACGGCGGGTCCGCCGGCGACGGCACGTCGCCCTCGAGGACGACGCGGTCGCCCTGCCAGAGCGGGTCGGGTTCGGGGATCGCCGACAGCAACGCCTCGGTGTAGGGGTGGGTGTCGCCCTCGAAGAGCTGTATCGGCGAGCCACGTTCGACGATCCGACCGAGGTACATCACCGCGATTCGGTCGGCGACGTGCTCGACGACCGAGAGGTCGTGGCTGACGAACAGATACGAGAGGCCGAACTCCGCCTGGAGGTCCGACAGCAGATTGAGGATTCGCGCCTGGACGGAGGCGTCGAGCGCCGTGACCGGTTCGTCACAGACGAGAAACTCCGGTTCGACGGCGAGCGCGCGGGCGATGGCGATCCGCTGGCGCTGACCACCGGAGAACTCGGTCAGGTAGCGGTTCGCGTAAGCGGGCTCGAGCCCGACCGTCTCGAGCAGTTCGGCGATCCGGTCGTCGCGTCGATCCGGCGGGACGATCCCGTGTACCTCGAGCGGTTCGCCGACGATCTCGCCGACGGGAAGCTGGGGGTTGAGGCTCGAAAACGGGTTCTGGAAGACGTACTGGACGTTCGTCCGCAGCTCCCGTCGCTTGCGTCTCCCGAGATCCGCGAGGGCACTACCCCGGTAGTCGACGGATCCCGCCGAGGGGTCGTCGAGACCGACCAGAAGCCGTGCGAGCGTCGTCTTTCCACAGCCGCTCTCGCCGACGAGTCCCAGCGTCTCACCCTCGACTATCTCGAGGTCGACGCCGTCGACCGCGCGGATCGTCTCGCCGCGGCCGAACAGTCGCTCGAGGAGGCCGTCGCTGGTGGAAAACCGCTTCTCGAGGCCCTCGGCCCGGATCAGCGGTTCGCCCTCCGTCATCGCATCCCCTCACCGGGTCGCTCGTCGGATTTCGTCTCGCGGGTGACGTCCGTGCAGTCGTCGGCGTCGTCTCCCTCGCTGGCGATAGGTTCGGCGCTCCCGGCGTCACTCCCTTCGGTGGCGGTTGGTTCGCCGCCCCCGGCGTCACGCTCTTCGCTGGCGGTGGGTTCGCCGCTCTCGTCGGCGCCGTCGCCAACGAGACGGTCCGAATCGGTTCCATCCACGGCCGACGAGTCGTCGACGACCCGGACCTCGTAGCCGAGTCCGCCCTCGAGGTCGTCGGTGTGCTCGTGACAGGCCGCGACGTGTGCGTCCCGCGTCGCGTCCGTCGCGGTCGCGATCTCCGTGTCGACGAGCGTCGGCTCGCGGACCCGACACACGTCCTCGGCGTACGGACAGCGCGGGTGGAACCGACAGCCGGTCGGCACCTCGATCGGGTCGGGCGGTCCGCCGGGGAGCGACGGGAGCCGATCCCGTCCGTCGCCGATCCGGGGAATCGACGCCAGGAGTCCGGCGGTGTAGGGGTGTGCGGGGTCGTAAAACAGCTCTTCGACCGGGGCGCGTTCGACCGCACGGCCGCCGTACAACACCAAAACGCGGTCACAGCACTCTGCGACGACCCCGAGATCGTGAGTCACGAGCTGAATCGCCGTCTCGAACGACGACGCGAGTTCCTCGAGTAACTCGAGCAGTTGGGCCTGGATCGTGACGTCGAGTCCGGTCGTCGGCTCGTCGAGGATCAATAAGTCGGGGTCACAGGAGAGTGCAACGGCGATGAGGGCTCGTTGAGCCATTCCGCCGGAGAGTTCGTGGGGATAGTCGCTGTAGCGCGAGGAGGCGTCGGCGATCCCGACGCGTTCCAGGAGGTCGATCGCCCGTTCGCGGGCCTCCCGGCCGGAGGCGACCCCGTGGGCGCGCATCGTCTCGACGATCTGTTCGCCGACCGTGTAGACCGGATCGAGCGACGCTTCGGGGTCCTGGAAGACGATCGCGACGTCGTTTCCACGGAGCTGACGGAGCTCCTCGGGGGGAAACTCGAGGACGTTCCGTCCCCGAAACCGAACCTCGCCGGCGACGATCTCGCCGGGGTCGTCGATCAGGCCCAAAAGCGAGAGGCTGGCGACGCTCTTGCCGGCGCCGCTCTCGCCGACCATCGCGAACGTTTCGCCGGCCTCGATCTCGTAGCTGAGACCGTCGACCGCGCGGACGACGCCGTCTTCGGTGTAGAACTGAACGGTCAGGTTCTCCACCTCGAGTAGCGCCATCAGCGCAACCTCCGTTCGCGTCCGTTTCGCGACTCGAGGGCGTCGTTGAGCCCGTCGCCGACGAGGTTGATCGCCAGCACGAACAGGAAGATCGCCACGCCGGGGAAGACGGTGACGTGCCAGTTCCCCCGGAGAAGCGACGACCGCCCCTGGGCGAGCATCGCCCCCCACTCGGCGGTTCCCGGCTCGAGGCCGAGGCCGAGAAAGCCAAGTGCCGCGGCCGCGATGACGACCGAACCCACGTTGAGCGTCGCCTGGACGATCACGGGCGCGACGGCGTTGGGGACGACGTGGCGCGCGATGATCGTCCGGTGTGGGGTGCCAAGCGCCCGCGACGCGCCGACGTAGTCGGTTTCGACGATCGAGAGCACCTCGCCGCGAAGCAGGCGGGCGTAGGTGAGCCAGCCGGTGACGACGAGCGCGAGGACGACGTTCCAGTACCCCTGTCCCAGAATCGCGACGACGGCGATCGCGAGGACGAGAAACGGAAAAGCGTACAGCATGTCCACGAGCCGCATGATCGTCTCGTCGACCCAGCCGCCGAAGTATCCCGCGATCGCGCCAAGCGGGATGCCGACACACAGCGCGAGCGCGACGGCCAACGCGCCGATGCTCAGGCTGTATCGCCCGCCGACGAGGACGCGTGAGAACAGATCCCGGCCCGCCCAGTCGGTCCCGAAGGGATGGGCGATCGAAGGGCCGGCGTTCGACGGTCCGACGTACAGTTCGTTCGGGTCGTACGGCGCGAGCGAGAACGGCTGGAGCGTGATCGTGTAACCAAGCGTAGAGAACTCGATCGGACGCGCGAAGATGGCGAGCGCCGACAGCGCCGCGACGATCGCGAGTCCGAGCATCGCCGTCCGATTCGATCGAAACCGACGCCAGGCCTCCTCGAATCGAGTCCGGCTGTGGACGGTTCGCGTGTTGACACCGTCTCGAGGCGCCGGCGCCGATCGACCGGTGTACGCCGAGGAGGTCGACCGTCCGGTGCGTGGCGCGACTATCTGGCGATCGGGCGCGTCGCGGTGGCCCGCGGATCGATCGGCGTCGGTCCGGTCACTGTCGGATCGGTCGGCGGACAGGTGCTCCTCGAGGCCGTCGATTCTGATGCGTCCTCGTCGTTGGGTACCCTCGTTCATCGGTCGTGTCGGATTCGTGGATCGATGATCGCGTACGCGACGTCGACGAACAGATTGGCGACGATCGTCGCGACCGCGATGAGCAACACGCTCGCCTGGAGGACCGGGACGTCCCGCCGGCCGATCGCTTCGACGAGAAGTTGCCCCATCCCCGGCCAGGAGAAGACGTACTCGACGACGACTGCCCCGTCGACGAGAAACGCGATCTGCAAGCCAGCGACCGTCACCACCGCCGTCGAGGAGTTACGGAGGACGTGTTTCAGGATCACCGTCCGTTCGCGCAGTCCCTTCGCTCGAGCGGCCCGGACGTACTCCCGGTCGAGTTCCCGGCGCATCGAAGAACGCATCAGGCGAGTGATGATTGCGGCCAGTGCGGTGGCGAGCGTGATCGTCGGCAGGACCATGAACCACACCATCTCGAGGCTCGCGAGCGGTGCGTCGGGCGGGGTGACCCGAACCCAGCCCAGGTGGACGGCGAAGATGGACAGGAGGACGAGACCCAGCCAGAAGTTCGGCGTGGCGATGCCGACGAGTGCGGCGATTCGGCTGGCCTCGTCCGCCGGTTCCCCCTGTTTGATCGCGGCGACAATCCCGAGTGGCACGCCGATCGCGAGCGACACAGTCCAGGAAGCGACGCCGAGTGCGACCGTATACGGGAGCCGAGCCGCGACGGTCTCGCTTACGTCGCGGCCGGTGATCGGCGACTCGCCGAGTTCGAGGGTGAGGACGTCGCCGAGCCACAGCAGATACTGTTGCCAGAGCGGTCGATCGAGGTTGTACTCGGCCCGAAGCGCGGCCCGTGTTTCCGGATCGACGTGATCGAATCCGACGAGGAAATCGATCGGATCGCCCGGCGCGAGGTGGACGAGCGAAAACGTAATCGCCGTCGCACCGACCAGTACCGGCACGGCCGTCAGCGCGCGTCTGAGTGTGTATCGGGTGATCGACATAGTCTGCGGTCTCGAAGGGACGGCGGCGTCTCGCGTGCGACCGCCTGAAGACGATCGCCTCGGTCGCGAAATTCGAGGTTCCCGCGACGGAACGCCACACTCGCCGTCGCGTTCCGGTAGGGGAAATCAGTTCGACCAGCAATCAGTACGAAAGTCGATCACTTAACGATACCTGAGAGTCCCTGGTTAAGGCCCCGAGAGAACGTCGCCGAGAATTCCAGAGACCGTCGCCGAAGCCTCGAGAATACCTCGTCGAGGTCCCAGGAAACGCCACGGGAGCGGTGGTGGTTATCGATCAGTATCGATCCCGTCGACGGCGTACTCCTCGAGAAGCGGCGGGATCGGCGTGGACGCGACGGTTCCCAGACCGGCGTAGACCACGTCGACGATCGTCTCGCGAGGAAGCAAGCCGTCGATACCACGGCGAACGTCGGCGTTCGCGAACGGTTCGAGATACGTCGGATAGACGAGAAAGTCGACCGAGCCGGCGGCGGATCGCTCGACGCAGTACTCCGACTCCGCCGCGAGGTCGACGACGTCCTCGGCCGGAACCTGCGTTGCGAGATCGAGTTCACCGGCCTCTAGGGCGGCGCGTCTGGCCGCCGAATCGGTGATGATTCGCATGGTGATCGTCTCGACCGGTGGACGGGCGGGGACGGTTTCGTCGCCGTCGAACCAGTGGTCGTCGAACCGTTGCAGTCGCCAGTACTCGCCGTCGGCGTACTCGTCGAACCGATAGGGGCCGGTTCCGACGGGATTTTCGCTCAGGGAGAGTTCTCCCTCGCTCGCGGCCAGCGGGACGATCGGAATGCCGACGCTCGCCTCGAACGGCCCGTACTCCCGGGAGAGGTGAATCTCGAGTTCCGTCTCGTCGATCACGACGGTCTCGTCGTACCAGTCGTAGACGTCCGGTTCGCGTGGCGTCCCGGCGTAGCGCTCGAACGTCGCACGGACGTGTTCGGCGCCGAGCGTTTCGCCGTTGTGGAACTCGACGCCCGCTCTGAGTTCGAATCGGTAGCTCGTCGGATCGAGTTGTTCCCAGTCGGTCGCGAGCCAGGGTCGGACGGTCCCCTCGAAGTCGACCGCGAGCAACCCCTCGTAGATCGGGGTCGTCGCCATGCTCGAAGTGGTGTCGTTCATCCGGATCGGATCGGGGTTCGAGACCGTCGCCGGAAGGTCGACGACGAACTCCGCGCCGTCCTCTGACTCGAGGTACTCTCCGCCGTACGGTGCGTACACCGCCTCGTACTCGCTTCCGGGTAACGGGTACTGGCGCCAGTCGTCGACGGCGTCACACCGGTAGATCGTCGTCTCCTCGCCGGATCGAACGATCGATATCGGTACCTGTGTCGCGAGCCGGTCCTGCAGTTCGCGGTAGATCTCGACGCGTCGCTCCGGATCGCTCTCGGCGAGGCCGGAATCGATTAGGTCGTCGGTCCGGCCGTCGGTGTAGTGGTTGAAGTTGAAGCCGTTTGGCGACCGGTGGTCGGAGTGAAAGAGTAAGTTGACGTAGGTGTGTGGATCCCACCCCCCGCTGATGTCGAGGGTGATGAGACAGTTCTCCTCGTTGTCCGCCATATTCAGGCACAACTGCTCGTAGCTCCCCCACTCGAGCCGTTCGAAATCCACCTCGAACAGCCCCGTCTCGTTCAGTTCGTGTTGGACGAGTTGGGCCCACCGGCTTCGCTCGTCGTTTTCCGCGTTCGCGTAAATCGTCGTCTCGAACGGCGCCTCGACGTCCGCCGCCTCGAACCCACGTTGGATCAGTTCCGGTGGATCGGTCTCTGTAGCCCCGTGACCGTTCTCGGCGGTGATACACCCCGCAAGGCCGATCGCCCCCGCTGTCCCGAATCCGCTCAGAATCGTTCGTCGTCCAACCCGCTCGCCGATCCCCTTCCGACAGCCCATGTCTCATCGATTGATACCCGGCGGACATATCAATTGTGTCCGTCCACCGGTCGTCCAGTGGCTCCGACCGTTCGCTCAGTTCGACGACGAAATCGCGTCGAAACGGGGCCCGACCGCCGGCCGCAGTCCGACGAACCGGTGTCCGTCGATTCCACTACGGCGGGGACGGGTCGTGGTCGTGACGGGAGACCGGGACGCCGGAGCGTATCGGACGAATTGCTGTGACCGTGTTCCGACAAATCCACTACCCGCCTGTGGTTTCGTCGATGCTGATTTCCAGGGGGCCGAATCAGCTGTCGCCGTCCTCGTCGACGATCACGACCTCGCCGTCGACGACGTCGACGTTGATCAGCGTCTTGACGTGGTAGCCGGCGTCGTCGACTTTGTTCTCGCCGCCGACTTTCTTGATGACCGCCACCGTGTCCACGACCTCCGCTCCGATCCTGTCGAGCGCGTCGAGCACCGACGCGAGCGTGCCGCCGGTCGAGAGCACGTCGTCGAGGACGAGCACGCGCTCACCCTCGCGGACGTCGTTGATGTACATCTCGTTCTCCGAGTAGCCCGTTTGCTGGGCGATTGCCACCTCCCCCTCGAGGCCGTACTCGCGCTTGCGGATGACCGTAAGCGGGATATCGGTCATCAGGGAGACGGCCGTCGAGATGTGAATTCCCATCGCCGCCGGCGTAACGATCCGGTCGACCTCCTCGAGTCTCGCCTTGCGGATGATTCGGATGACGATCTCGCGCAACAGCGTCGGATCCAGCTTCGGGACGCCGTCGCTGATGGGGTGAACGAAGTAGTGATAGCCGTTTTTCTCGATGATCGGCGCCTCGAGAAGCGACCGCTTCAACTGATCCATGTCGTGGGTCGGTCGGTATTGGAGTAAAATGTGACGATCCGAGCGAGCGGTTTCACCCAGCCGTCAGTGTGACCGATCGTACGGAACGCCGTGGCGCTCTCCCGATGCGACCGCAGGACGGGGCCAGAGCTGACTGACAGCCCGTCTCACTCGTCGCGACCGAAGCTGAGTTCCGGCGGTTGCTCGCCGTGACCCAGGCGCATGTGGCGTTCGTGGTAGATGTGTGCGGCCGCCGTCGCGGTAATCGTAATCGAGACGATTCCCGTCCACGTCAGATCCGACAGCGCCGTCAGCGGATAGATCTCGAGCCAGAGCGCGGCGACGAGCGCACAGCCGACAGCGCCGAGCGAGAGGTACAACTCCCGCCAGGCGAACTCGTGACCGGGGACGATCTCGAGGTAAACGCTGATGTCACGGGTCCGGTCGGTTCCGGCGATGACGCCCTCGTCGGAGTCGAACGTCAGAATACCGGCCTCGTCCATCTTCGGCAGGTGCGTCTGCTGGAGCGTCGTATACACCCGCTTTCGCTGTTCGGGCGTAACGCCCTCGAGAGTCGTCTCGTACTCCCAGGCGGCCACCTGCTGGGCGAGATCGCCGAGTTCGACGGGACGTTCGTCCTGTTTCAGGTAGTGGAGAACGTAGCGCCGACGCTGGTTGCGAAGAACTTCGAAGATCTCGCCTTTCGAGAGATCCTCGGATTCCGCCTCGAGTCCGGTCTCGCGGTCGTCCTCGTCGGTGGCCTCCGCCGCGTTTCGGGCCTTATTGTGGTGTTGTTGGGCCACCACGTCTCACCCCCCTCTGACGTCCCACACTCGGTTCCGTATCCGTTCGTACACCCATTATTTCGTGGCAGGAACGCCACCTATATAATTCTCCTGACCCCTCGGAGCCGGCGAAACGACGAGTCGGCGGCGGTCCCAACCCGGACGAGGTACGCGTCGATGGGTTCATCGGGCCGAGTACGCGTCGACCGCACAACCGCCCCAACTCGGCGCGTGGCGAATCTGGGGCTACGAAAACATCACGGCGATCGAGTCGGCGATCTCCTCGGCCAGGCCGGCTTTCGGACCCTCGTAGCGGGCCGCGTCGTTTCCGTGAACCAGAAGCGCCCGCGTCTGCTCGTCGCCCATCACGCTCGCGTCGTTGGCCACGACGAACGCGAGATCCGTCCGGTCGATCGCCTCGCGGGCCTTCTCGATCATCGCCGCCTCGTCACCCGACGTTTCCGTCTTGAAGCCGACGATCGGCAACGCTGGCCGCTCGTTGCGAACCTCGTCGATCAGCTTCGGCGTCGGCTCGAGGTCGAGCGTGCGTTCCTGGCCCGAGCGGATCTTCTCGTCGCTCGTCTGGACGGTGTAATCGCCGATCGCCGCCGCGGAGACGAGGACGTCGGCGTCCGCAGACGCCCCCCGCGTCGCCTCGAGCATCTCCGCGGCGCTCTCGACCGGGCGAACGTCGGCGTAGGGGACGTCCTCGCCGTCGTGGACGAGGGTGACGTCCGCGCCGCGGACGTAACACGAACGAGCGACGGCCCGGCCCATCTTCCCCGACGAGCGGTTGGTCAGGACGCGGACCGGATCGATCGACTCGCTCGTCGCGCCGCTGGTGACGACGACCCGTCTCCCCTCGAGCGGTCGCTCACCGGTCGCTCGAGCCGTCTCGCAGACGATGGCCTCCTCGCTCGCGATCTTGGCTTTCCCCTCCTCGATGCGTGGCTCCACGAAGTCGACGCCCCACTCCTCGACGGTCTCGATGGCGCGGAGTACGCCGGGGTGATCGTACATCGGCTCGTGCATCGCGGGGGCGATCACGACCGGCGTCCCCGCGCCGAGGGCGGTCGTCGCACAGGTCGTCACCGGTGTATCGTCGACCGCGGCGGCGATCTTGCCGACCGTGTTCGCCGTCGCCGGCGCGATCAGGAGGACGTCCGCCCAGCCGTCGTACCCACAGAGTGAGACGTGTTCGACGGCGCCCGTAATCTCCGTGACGACGTCTGCGTCCGTCGCGAACTCGAGCGCCCACGGATGGACGATTCCGCGCGCGCTATCGGTCGTCACCGCGCGAACCTCGGCGCCGCGTCGTCGCAGTTCGTGGGCCAGTTCGACCGTCTTGACGGCGGCGA
Source organism: Natrarchaeobius versutus (assembly GCF_041205745.1). Lineage (NCBI taxonomy): Archaea > Methanobacteriati > Methanobacteriota > Halobacteria > Halobacteriales > Natrialbaceae > Natrarchaeobius > Natrarchaeobius versutus. The sequence goes on from NZ_JBGFCC010000010.1 coordinate 10,412, forward strand.
TCGAGCCCGTCACCCCGAGTACGACGTTGACTCCCTCGAGCATTCGTTCGCCCTTCTCACGGCGGCGTGTTAAGCGTAGCGAGGCGGGCGCCGGTCGGTGCCGTCTGCGTTCGCTCGGCGAAGTCTTTTCACTCGCCTCCGCCGTAGGTTCCCCGATGTCCCGCGGAATCGGCGAGTTCGACCTCCTGCAAGGACACGTCCCCGAGTGGCTCGCGGTCGCGTTCGCCCTGCTCACCCAGCTCGGCGACGCCTGGTTTCTGGCGCTCTTGCTCGGGACGCTCTACTGGCACGATCGCCCCCGACGGGAGGGGATCGCCGCCGTCACGGGGCTGTGGCTGGCCGGCATGGGATTGTACAAGGGACTCAAGGAACTGTTCGGCTGGCCCCGCCCCGATCAACCGTTACTCGAGGCCGCGTTGTTTCCCTGGCCGGTCGAACCCGTCTACGAGGCGACGGCGTTCGCGGCGGGCTACGGCTTTCCGAGCGGCCACGCCGTCAATACGACGGTCGTCTACGTCGGACTCGCCACCGTCCTCGCGGTCGGAACTCGCCGCGGACGGCTCGCCGTCGCCGGGGCCATCGTCGCCACGGTCTCGTTCACCCGCGTCGCCCTCGGCGTCCACTACCTCGTCGACGTCGTCGCGGGCGCCGCACTCGGGGCCGCACTGTTGCTCGTAGCGACGGCCCTGTTCGATCGAACGCCGGTCGATCGGGTCACGACAGCGTTCGGCCTCGCGTCCGGGTTCGCCCTCTTTTTCATCCTGACGGGCGGGCCCCTCTCTCACGGAGTCGCACTCCTCGTGGCATCGGTCGGGTTACTCGTCGGCTGGCGCTCGTCCGTGCTCCCACGCTAACGGGTGAGTGCGCCCGTCTGCTCACGAGACTTCGAGGGAGTGCTGTCCCGGCGAGAGAACGACCAACTGATCCGGGCCGTCTCATACGGATTCCTGTCCCGATGTCCCGGCGGTGAGTCGAACCGTGTGAGACGAGTCTCGGTGGAGGAGTGCAGCGAGTCCACCGTTGCGACCGCGACCCGGGCGGCGGTTGTGCCGGAACTGACTGACAGTAAACCGTCTCAGTCCCGATCGACGCTCGGGTGCATCGTCGGCCGCTCGTCGAGTGGATCGGCGAACGCTTCGAGGATCGTCTCCCGGGCCCGCTCGTCGCGCTCGCGGCGCTCGTCGTCGTCGATCTCCGCACAGCCCGGCGGCACGTCGCGGTCCCGGCCGGTGAAGTATCCCTCGGGGACGACCCAGTCGTGATAGAAGTTAGCGTCGGAGTCGTGGATGGCCGCGAGGCCGACTTTCGCGCCGTGGCCGGCGGCGACGATCGCCTGATGGGGCTCTCCCGCGAGCCTCCCCGCCGCGTAGACGCCGTCGACGGCCGTCCGTCCGCCGTCGTCGACGCTCACGAAGTGTTTGCTTCCCCGCTGGATGCGCCCGACGTCGAGGGGCACCAGGTACTCGCTGTCCGACCACGACGCCGCGATCACGCGGCGAGCCTCGAGCGGATCCCCACCCTCGGTTTCGAGGACGAATCCCGCCTCGAGGTCGTCTTCGTCTCGCAGTTCGACGCTCGTCACCCGCCCGAGTTCGAAGGCGACACCGGCATTGCGGGCCTGTTCGCGCGCCAGTTCGAGATACCGGCGGGCGTCGAGGCCATCCGGGAAGCCCGGGTAGTTCTCGAGGCTGGCGTTCCGAGCGAGGATCGGCTCCCCGCCGTCGAGGACGATCGTATCCAGTCCCGCTCGAGCGGTGAAAATCGACGCGGCGAGGCCGGAAACGCCCCCGCCGACGATGCAGACGTCTCTCATCGGTCGTCGTTTCGTATCGATCGTATAAATGTTCACGTCTCGAGTCTGATCAGAGCCGGTCTCGCCCCAACAGGAGGTACAAGACGACCCCGAGGATGGGAGCGAAGAAGACGACGATGGCCCAGAGAAACGCCGGGTGACTGCTGTTCTCCTGGGCGTCGATGTACGTCCAGATGATCAGGGCGATCGTGACGATCAACGTCAGGAGAGCGAACAATCCGATGAGACCCGCACCACCGGACTGTAACACGATACCTGCGGATCCCAGTGTGATTTCGGAGGGCACGAGCGGTGACTTTCTATCAGCAAAGTAAATACTTTGTGAACGGCGTCCCAGCGGCGCGTCAGCGAGGCGGCGATCGCCGTGGCTGCCCGTCGGTCGCAGTCGTGGCGGAGACGACGGTAGTAGTCCGTCTCGGACGGTCTCTGTACGTCGGCTCTCGAAGACGCCGAGGTGCTCGCCGACGCCATCGGCGGTCTCAGACGATTTGCTGTCCGTCCGTTTCGGTGGAGTCGCGACCGGTCCCGGGTCCCGCGACGAGCCGGTACAGCGTTCAGTCTCACTCCTCGGACATCGGCGGAGCGCCACTGTCTGTCACACCACCGCTGGTATCAGCGTCAACCGAATCGGTGTTTGGCGTCGACTCAGCCGGTTCATCGTCCGCCGATTCGTCGACGCTCTCACCCCCCGAGGAGTGCCCGAGAGCCGGATCGGCTGGCGACTCGAGGATCTCGACGCCGGTGACGTCGAATCGGGCGCCGCCGGCACTCCCGTCGGCGATGTGGATCGACCATCCGTGGTCGTCGGCGACGTCTTCGACGATCCGTAATCCGAGACCGGTTCCGCCCGGTTCGGTCGTATACCCCGGTTCGAACACACGATCGCGATTTTCGGGCGGAATACCCGAACCGTCGTCCTCGACGGAGAACCCGCCGTCGACGTCGCCAATGGTGACGGTCACGTCGTCCCGGCCGTGATCGACCGCGTCTGCAGAACCTGACGGTTCTGCATGGCTCGTGGAGCCGTGCTCCACGGCGTCCTCGGGAGTTTGCGACCGAGGACTCGTCGAACCGTGTTCGACGGCGTTCCGCAGGAGGTTCTCGAGCAACTGTCGGAGACGCGTTCTGTCGGCCCTGACGACACGGTGGGTCTCCAAAACGAGCGCCGCGTGCTCCGTCTCGACGCTCCGCCAGCAATCCTCGACGAGGTCCGGAAGCGACACCGGTTCCAGCTCGACCGCACTGTCTCCCTCTCGAGCCAGCGTGAGGAGGTCGTCGACCAGCGTCTCGATCCGATCGAGAGCCGCGTCGACCTCCGCGAGGTGATCGTTATCCTCTTTCGTCCGGGCCAACTCGAGGTGTCCCTCGGCGACGTTCAACGGGTTGCGAAGGTCGTGAGAGACGACGCTTGCGAACGATTCGAGCCGGTCGTTCGTCCGCTCGAGTTCCGTCGTCGTCCGGTGGCGCTCGAGTTCGTAGCTCACCCACCTGTTCATCAGCCGAACGATCATCCGGTCGGCGGTCGAGAATCCATCCTCGCAGGGCTCGTCGTCGGCGAAACAGAGCGTCCCGTACAGTTCGTCATCGACCCGGACCTGGCCGCCGACGTAGCAGTCGAGGTCGAACGTTTCGTACGCCGCCTCGGCGCGGCGGGGTTCCGTGGTCGCATCGGCGATCGCCAGCAGATCCTCGGATTCGATCGTCTCCTGGCAGTACGCCCGCGAGAGCTGGCTGGATTCGCCCGGTTGGAGCCGGTCGTGTGAGCCGTGAGCCTGGACGATCGTCTGCGTACCGCTTGGCTCGTCGTCCCCCTCGACGAGTTCGATGCGCGAGAGAAAGCCGTACGGGACGTCGAGTTGCCCACAGCCCAACTCGAGTAGTTGAGAGATTTTCCCCTCGAGCGATCGGTCGACGTCGGTCGTCACGTCGTAGAGGCGTTGGAGGAACTCGATCAGCGCCTTTCGCTCGTGTTCTTGTCGCTTGCGTTCGGTGATGTCCCGGCTGTTGACGACGATTCCGCCGACGGCAGGATTGGCGAGCTGGTTGGTGCCGTGGACCTCGAGCCAGCGCCACTCGCCGTCGGCGGCGCGAAACCGCGCCTCGGCGCGTTCGGACGCACCCGATTCACCGAGGAGATCGCCGAACGCCCGGATCAGTTCCTCGCGGTCGTCCGAATGAACCAGTTCGAACGCGTTCGTTCCACTGACCTTGTCCGGATTGTACCCCAGTATCTCGTCGACCGAGGGGCTGTGATACTCGATCGTCCCGGCCGCGTCGACGACGGTGACGACGTCGGTCGACTCCTCGAGAAACGCCTGATGGCGCTGGAGTTCGCGTTCGGTTCGTTTCTTCTCGGTGATGTCCGTCAGCGCGCCGGGGAACCTGACCGGCGTCCCGTCCTCGTCGCACTCGACGTGCCCCCTCGCAAGCACCCACCGGAGTTCGCCCGCGGCGTTGCGAACGCGGTACTCCTGTTCGTAGTTTCCGCAGGTTTGTTCGTCATCTTCGCAAGTATCGAGCGATTCCTCGATAGCTGCTTCGACTCGTTCGCGGTCGTTCACGTGAATCGAGGAGACGAAACGCTCGAGTGAAACACCCTCCTGGGCGGCCACGGGATCGACGCCGAACGCCTCGGCGAGCGCCGGTCCGGCGACAAACCTGTCCTCGAGAATGTCCCACTCCCAGGTACCGATCGCGCCGGCTTCGATCGCGGCCTCCAACTGGAGTTTCGCGTCGCGGAGCTCGTTCTCTTGGCGTTTCCGGTCCGTGATGTCGGTGGCGAAGCCAGCGATGCGGACGACCTCTTTTCCCTCGACGATCGGATCGCCCCGAACTCTGACCCACCTGCCGAACCCCTCGTCGGCATTGACCCGACACTCGAAATCGACGGAATCGCCGCCGGAGAGCGTCGCCATCGCCACCTCGACGCGTTCGCGATCGTCCGGGTGGACGCCGTTTAAAAAGTCGGTCGGATTCCGACGCAACCGTTCGACCGAGCGCCCCCAGACGTCGGTGTACGCCGAATTGACGAACTCGAGTTCGGTCCAGTCGGCGTCGAAAATGTAGAGGATCCGGTTGGTGTGTTCGGCCAGTTCACCCAGTCGCCGCTGGGCGCGTTTCGCGCGGTGCTGATCGACGGCGTTCAACGCCCGATTCGCGAGGAGATCGAACTGCTCTACGTCCGTCCCCTTCTGGAGGTAATCGGTCGCCCCGCGAGAGATCGACTCGGCCGCGATCGTCTCGCTTCCCCGTCCAGTAAAGAGGATAAACGGGAGCTCCGGCTCCCGATCCCGGACGGTCTCGAGGAAGTCGAGTCCGTCGCTCGTTCCGATCACACAGTCGGCAACGACACAGTCGATGCCGCCTCGCTCGAGTTTTGCCACTCCCTCCGCCGTGCTCGTCGCGATTTCGACGCCGATTCGATCGTACTCGCGTTCGACGTACGCGGCAGTCTCGGCCGTGAACTCGGCGTCGGAATCGACGTGAAGAATGGTGACAGACACGGTCATGCCCGATGATACCAGCGATCTATCGAGCGTTAGGATCCGCCCGTATAGACTGCTTTCGGTTGTCGATTGTCGACCGAACCTGCGGTTGTGGCCGGTAACAACCGTTCGGTCGGCGCCCGCCGGATAGCAATCCTTACTGTTACGCCATGCCTATCGCGGGCGTGGACAGAATTCTCCTCAGTACGGTCGCCCATCGCTCGCCCGAGGAGGTCTTTCCGTACGTTCGCTCGTTTACCGACTACCCACGGTATACGGATCACCTGAAAGACGTCCGCGTTCACGGCGACGGCGACGCCGGTTCGGTGTACGATCTCCGCCTCTCGTGGTGGAAACTCAGCTACACCGCCAGTTCGAAGGTGACAGCGATCACCCCGCCGAAATCGCTCGAGTGGCGGCTGGTCGAGGACGTCGATGCCCGCGGCGAGTGGCGCGTCGCACCCGAACCCGACGCCGCGCCGGCCGACGCGGAGACGGCCAGCCGGATCTTCTTCGAGGCGCTGTACGATCCCTACTCGGCCGACGAAAGCGCGATCTCGTTGCCCCGGTTCGTCTCGATCGACCGGATCGTCGAGCGGGTCCGACCGCGGCTGTTGGACGAGGCCGAGACAGTCGTCGAGCGACTCGTCGAGGACATCGAAGGAAACCGACGGGACGTCGAGTTGACGATTCACGAGATGCCATAGATCGTCGTGGGATACCCCCGGTCGGATCAAGCCATTCGAGTGTGATGGTGAAACCGGGCACCGATCCCGGGACAGTCGAGCGACTGAACGACGGCATCGCCGTTCGGGCTCCGGTCGAACCCCCCGGCGTTCGGGCCGGACCGCGGGCCGTCGTCCCTCCTGAACACCGTCTCTATCGACCACCGTCCCTACTTGTTCTTCGGCGTGGTACGATCGCCGATGATCGGAACTCGTTCCCGATCGGCCGCGTGCTCGCGGGTGGTTTTCCGGTGCGCGTGATCGTCGTCGGCGCCGGCGAGGTGGGGACCAACATCGCCGAGGGGATCGCATCAGACCACGACGTCGTCGTGATCGATCGCGACGAGGATCGGGTCGAGTCGATCACCTACTCCCACGACGTGCTCGCGATCCGGGGCGATGGCACGTCGATCGACGACCTCGAGGAGGCGGGGCTCGCGGACGCCGATCTGGTGATCGCGAGCACGGACAGCGACGAGACGAACATCGTCATCAGCGGCGGGGCGAAGACGGTCGGCGACCCGTTCACGATCGCCCGGGTGAAAAAGACCAACCTGCTTCGAACCTGGGAGCGCGCGGAGGAGGCCTTCGGTGTCGACTTCATGGTCTGTACGGACCTACAAACTGCCCAGACGGTCGTCGACATCGCCGGACTCCCCGGCGCTCGAGACGTCGATAGCTTCGCGAACGGACTCGTTCGGATGGCCGAGTTCGAGGTCGATCCCGACAGTCCGGTCGCCGGGGAGACGGTCGCCGACGCGGACCAGTTCGAGTCACTGACGTTCGCGGCGATCATCCGCGAGGACGACGTCGTCATCCCGGGAGGCGAGACGATGATCGAGGCGGGAGACGACGTCGTCGTCATCGGCTCGGTCGAAAGCGTTCGCGAGTTTGCCGGGACGCTGTCACCGGCGCCGACGCTCGAGCAGGCCGCCGAAATCGTCATCGTCGGCGGAAGCGAGATCGGGTATCAGACCGCACGCCTGCTCGAGGCGGAAGGACTCGAGCCGCGACTGGTCGAGCAAGATCCCGACCGGGCACGTGAACTCGCCGAGCGCCTGCCCGGAACGCTCGTCTTAGAGAGCGACGCGACGGACATCGACTTTCTCGTCCGCGAGCACGTCGGGGAGTCGGACATCGTCATCGCCACCCTCGATAGCGACGAACGAAATCTGCTCGTCTCGTTGCTCGCGAAACGCGTCGGCGTCGAGCGAACGATCGGGATCGTCGAGTACGGCGAGTACGTCGACCTCTTCGAGACCGTCGGCATCGACGTCGCGGTCAATCCCCGCCTCGTCACCGCCGAAGAGATCACCCGCTTCACCCGCGAACAGCGTACCGAGAACCTCGCCATGCTCGAACACGACCGCGCCGAGGTCCTCGAGATCGAGGTCGACCGCGACAGTCTGCTGTTCGGAAATCGCATCCGGGACGTGACGGCGAAACTTCCCGACGGCGTCGTCGTCGGAGCGGTCACCCGCGACGGCGAGTTGATCACCCCCCGCGGCGAGACGGTTCTCGAGGGTGGCGATCACGTCGTCGTCTTTCTCGATACCGAGGTGTTAGACGAGGTTTCACGCCTCCTGTAGGCGACCGAAACCGTTCATTCCCGCCCGACCAGCGCGTGATAACACTCGAGAATGAATCGTGTGGCGGAGAACAGGCGAACGAGGATTCACTACCGCAGACCCAGATTCCCCGAGCGAGAGTCGTCGAAGCGTCTGGAACGCACCGAATCACACGATATCGCCGGGAACGATCGCTCGCAAATTATTGCCAGCGTGACTAGCTGTGTCTGACGTACGTTTATGTGTCAGGCTACGTCCCTAGAGCATATGTCGAACAACCGCGTCGAGCAGCTCGAATCGACGGTCACGGAACTCGAGTCGACGGTGGATGGGCTGACGAACGAGCTCATCGAAGCGAAAGAACGCATCCGCGTTCTCGAGGCAGAACTGGATACGGAGACGCCGACACGCGTGCCGGATCGGCGAAGCGGCGGCTCCGAGGAATCGACCGAGGACGGGGTGACGGCGGAAGCCGAACCCGACGACGTCGCGGCGGCGACGGCCGACGCCGACGACGCGAACGTCGCCGACGAAGCGGAAGACTCAGGTAGCGACGATATAATCGTCGCATAACCACACACCGGTCACGATTCGGTTCGACGGTGTCTGCGCTCGGTCGTTCCCTCCGCTGACATCGCCGCCCCGTGACCGTCGCAACGCTTCGGTCAGGACGGATCGAGAAGAGATGTACATCAAAGCAGTCGTTCTGGACAACTTCAAGAGCTTCGGTCGGAAGACGAAGATCCCGTTCTATCAGGACTTTACGGTCGTCACCGGTCCGAACGGCTCCGGCAAGTCGAACATCATCGACGCCGTCCTCTTCGCGCTCGGACTCGCCCGAACGCGGGGCATCCGTGCCGAAAAGCTGACCGACCTCATCTACAACCCGGGCCACGAGGACGGCGATCGAAGCGCCGGCCCGCGCGAGGCGATCGTCGAGGTCGTCCTCGACAACGCCGACGGGACGCTCACCCGCTCGCAAGTCGTCAACGCCGCGGGTAGCGACGACGTCGGCGACGTCGACGAGATCCGCATCCGCCGCCGGGTCAAAGAGACCGAGGACAACTACTACTCCTACTACTATCTGAACGACCGCGCGGTCAACCTCTCGGACATCCAGGATCTACTCGCACAAGCTGGGGTCACCCCCGAGGGGTACAACGTCGTCATGCAGGGCGACGTCACCGAGATCATCAACATGACCGCCTACGCCCGGCGGGGAATCATCGACGAGATCGCCGGCGTCGCCGAGTTCGACGCGAAAAAAGAAGACGCCTTCGAGGAACTTGAGGTCGTCGAAGAGCGCATCGACGAGGCTCAACTCCGGATCGAGGAGAAACGCGAGCGACTCGGCCAACTCGAAGACGAGCGTCAAAGCGCCCTGCGGTATCGCCGACTGCGTCACGAGAAAGAGGAGTACGAAGGCTACCGCAAAGCGAGCGAACTCGAGGAGAAACGCGCGGAACTCGACGCCGCCGAGGAGAGGGTCGCCGGCCTCGAGGACGACCTCGACGACTTACGACGCGAACTCGACGAACGTCAGGGTAAACTCGTCCGCCTCCAGGAGGATCTGGAGGATCTCAACGCCGAGATCGAGCGAAAAGGCGAGGACGAACAGCTCCGGATCAAAAGCGAGATCGAGGAGATCAAAGGCGACATCTCCCGACTCGAAGATCGAATCGAGGCCAGCGAGGAACAGATCGAGGAGGCCGAATCCAACCGCCGCGAGGCGTTCGTCCAGATCGACCGCAAACAGGAGACGATCGCCGACCTCGACGACGAGATCCGCGAGCACAAACTCGAGAAGGCTTCGATCAAGACGGAGGTCGCCGAACGCGAAACGAAACGCGAAGAACTCGAAGCCGAGATCGACTCCGTCGACACCGAGTTCGACGAACTCAAAGCCGACCTGGCGGATCGCAAGGGCGATCTCGAGGAGGCGAAAACCGAGAGAAACGACCTCCAGCGCGAACAGGATCGCCTGCTCGACGAAGCCCGCCGTCGCTCGAACGCAATCAGCGAGAACGAACAGACGATCGAGAAGCGCCGCGAGGAGCTTCCCGAACTCGAGAGTCGGCGGGGCGACCTAGAACGTGAACTCGAGAAGGCCGAGAAGAACCGCGAGAGCATCGCGAGCGTCGTCGAGGATTTGAAAACCGAGAAGCGCCGCATCCAATCCGACGTCGACGAGATCGACGACGACCTCCAGGCGAAACAACAGGAGTACGCCGAACTCGAGGCCAACGCCGGCGAGAGCGGCGACTCCTCCTTTGGCCGTGCGGTGACGACGATCCTCAACTCGGGGATCGACGGCGTCCACGGCGCGGTCGCACAACTGGGCACCGTCTCCGGCGAGTACGCGGTTGCCTGTGAGACCGCCGCGGGCGGGCGGCTCGCGAACGTCGTCGTCGACGACGACGTCATCGGCCAGCAGTGTATCGAACACCTCAAATCGCGCAACGCCGGGCGGGCAACCTTTCTCCCGCTTACCGATATGCGCGAACGCGGGCTACCGAACGCGCCGACCGATCCCGGCGTCGTCGGCTTCGCGTACGACTTAGTCGAGTTCGACCCCCAGTACTCGGGGGTCTTCTCGTACGTCCTCGGCGACACGTTAGTCGTCGAAGACCTCGAGACGGCCCGCGCGTACATGGGTGACTACCGGATGGTCACCGTAGACGGCGATCTGGTCGAGAAAACCGGCGCGATGACCGGCGGCTCCGGAAGCGGCTCCCGATACTCCTTTACCGGCGGCGGCGAGGGCCAACTCGAGCGCGTCGCCAAACAGATCACCGACCTCCAGGACGAACGCGACTCCCTGCGCGAAGATCTCCGAGACGTCGAGAAGCGCCTCGACGACGCCCGCGACCGCAAGACCGACGCCGCCGACGAAGTTCGTTCGATCGAAAGCGAGATCGAAAAGCTCGACGAGCGCCGCGAATCGATCGAAGACGAGATCGACCGGCTCGAGGCGGACCTCGAGGACAAACGCGAGGAACGCGAGTCGGTCGACGAGCGGATGAACGAGATCTCTACTTCGATCGAGGAGAAGACAGCCGAGATCGAGGGAATTGAGGCCGATATCGACGATCTCGAGGCCGAACTCGCGGATTCGAAGATTCCCGAACTCACCGCCGAAATCGAGGAACTCGAGGGCGAAATCGACGAGCGCGAGGACCGGATCGACGATATCGACGCGAAGCTGAACGAACTGGGTCTCGAGAAGGAGTACGCCGAAGACGCGATCGAGGACCTCCACGACGATATCGAGGCCGCACAAAATCGGACAGCCGAACACGAAGAGCGGATCGAAGAGTGTGAGGCGGCCATCGCCGACAACCGAGACCGCCTCGAGGACAAACGCGAGGCCGTCGCGGATCTCGAGGAGGAGCTCACCGAGTTGAAAGCCGACCGAACCGATCTCAAGGAGGAACTCGCGGAGGCGCGGACGGCCCGAGACCAGCAACAGGATCGGGTGAACGCCGTCGAGAGCAAACTCGAGGACAAACGAGAGCGCGTCGAGAGCCTCGAGTGGGAGATCGAGAGCCTCGAGGGCGAGGTCGGCGAGTACGACCCCGAAGACGTGCCGGATCACGACACCGTCCTCGAGATGATCGAGTTGCTCGAGGCGGATATGGAGGCGATGGAGCCGGTGAACATGCTCGCAATCGACGAGTACGACGAAGTTCGCTCGGATCTCGACGATCTCGAGGAGGGTCGCGACACCTTAGTCGAGGAAGCGGAAGGGATCCGCGACCGAATCGAGCGCTACGAGTCCCAGAAGAAACAAACGTTCATGGACGCCTACGAGGCGATCTCCGCACACTTCACCGAGATCTTCGAGAAGCTCTCGGAGGGGACCGGCACGCTCCATCTCGAGGACGAGGAGGACCCCTTCGAGGGTGGGCTGACGATGAAAGCCCAGCCGGGGGACAAGCCCATCCAGCGACTGGACGCGATGTCCGGGGGGGAGAAGTCCCTGACTGCGCTCGCCTTTATCTTCGCGATCCAGCGCCACAACCCGGCGCCCTTTTATGCGTTAGACGAGGTCGACGCCTTCCTCGATGCGGTCAACGCCGAACGAATCGGCGAGATGGTCGAGGAACTCGCGGATCGGGCGCAGTTCGTCGTCGTCTCCCACCGCTCGGCGATGCTCGATCGCTCCCAGCGGGCGATCGGGGTGACGATGCAACAGGACAACGTGAGTGCGGTGACCGGCATCGACCTGAGTAGTGAGGAGGTGCCTGCCGATGATTAGGGACGACGAACACGAACTGCGAGACGACTCCGGGAGCAGCGAGACAGTTCGCGAGACGTTCTACCGCGAGGTCCGCACCGACGGTGGCGACGACATCCCGCTGAACATCGCGGGCCACGAAGAGCGAGAACCGCCCGACGGCGGTTCCGAACGGCCGAGCGACGGCGACGACGGCACCGTCCTCGAGTTCTCGGAGGGAGACGTCGGCGGCGATTCGGACGATGGCGGCGCGGGCGACGCGGGTGGTGATTCCGAAGACGCCGACGAGGACGAAGAGGTCGAACCCGTCGAACTCCTCGTACAACTCGCCAAGGACGGGGAGATCGATCCGTGGGACATCGACGTCGTCCGGGTCACCGACAAGTTCCTCGAGGCCTTAGACGACGCGGATCTGCGGACCTCGGGGCGGGCGCTGTTTTACGCGAGCGTCCTCTTGCGGATGAAAAGCGACGAACTGTTCGCGCCCGACGAACCCGAGGAGGAGGAACTCCCGCCGTGGGAGGCGCCGTTCGCCGACGACGGGGCGATGGAGGACGACGGGGCCGACCACCCGCCGGGATTCGATCCCGTCGAGAACCTCGAGGCGGAGATGGAACGCCGCCTCGAGCGCAAACACGCCCGCGGGAAGCCGGAGACGCTCGACGAACTCGTGCGCGAACTCAGGACCGCCGAACGGGGCACCTGGTGGAAGGAGTCCCGAAGTTACGACACGAGTAACTCGCCGCGGGGATACGACCGCGGCGTCCAGGAGCTCTCCTATCACGCCGAAGACGAGTTCCGCGTCGACGACGAGCCGACGAGCGACGACGTCACGCACACGACCCACGAGGAGGACATCGAGGCCGTCATCGACGACGTCGAGGCGACCCTCGAAGAACAGTACGAAAAGGGACGGGCCGAGGTGCTGTACGCCGAGGTCGACGAGGTCGGCGGTTCGCGCGTGATGACCTACCTCGCGTTGCTCTTTCTCGCACACCGCGGCCGGATCGAACTCGAGCAAGACGAACTGTTCGGCGACCTCTGGATCAAGCGCCCGACGCTCGAGGCTGAAGCGGAAGAGGCGGTCGCGGACTGAGACGGTTTACTGTCAGTCAGTTCCGGCGCAACCGTGACTTGGGCGGCGTTGGGCCGGTAAATCGGTATAGCATCCGTATGAGACGGCCCGGTCCGCATGAGCGGGATTGTTAGCTGTCGAATCACCCGCTCCAGGAGAGGTACAGCCGTCTCGCGACGACGCCGATCCCGAAGTAGCCGACAATCGTCGTGATCAACTCACCGAAGACGGGTATCGCGGACAGGATGGCGAGGACGATGGCGCCGACCAGCGCCGTTCCGGCACCGACCGTTCCGCCGCCGCCGGTCAGGAGGTCGCCGATCCAGACGATCGTCACCGAGAGGCCGACGACGCCGACACAGAACAGGACGATTGCCCCAGGAATCGCGACGACCAACCCGATGATGGTGATCGCGAACAAAAAGAGCACGAGCGGGACGACGATCCCGGCCAGCAGTCCCCACAGGAGGGCACGGATCGGCTCCTCGTGGAGTTCGGTGACGGTCTCGCGGGCGTAGCGCGGCCCGATTCCGACCAGCACGACGCCGAGAATCGCGTAGATAACCAGCGAAACGAGAAATTGGAACCCGAACTCGAGGGCGAGTTCGGGTGTTCCCTGAGCGCTCGCGACGCCGGTGAGCCCCGGAATCGCGAGGAGGCCACTACAGGCGAGTGTGCGCGTGGAGGACATCAGTTGGATCTCGAACCAGTGACCTAAAGTCATTTCGTCGGACGCTTTCCGGCACGAAACGGCCACTCGAGTGACGACGCCCCGTGTCGTCGCCGGAGCGTCGCTTCAGGTCGAACGGTCGAGCGAGGGGCCGTGTGGTGATACTATGGTAATCGTCGTTGCGCGTCGTCGTATGGACGACACCGACGAGCACGCGGATAGTCCGCTCGAGCGCGAAGATCAAGAGATCGGCGCCGAAATCGCCGAAGACGCCGAATCGCTTCTCTCCGCATTACCCCACTACTATCGGGGCGAGGTTGCACAGGCGACCAACTCTCAGGATCGAATCGACCAGACGACGAACTGGGCGATAACCGCACTGGCCGCACTGCTGTCGGTCGTGTTCTCGAGTCCGGACATGCCGGCGTACCTCCTGCTCGTCGGCGTTTTGGTACTGTGCATCTTCCTTTGGTACGAGGTTCGCCGGTACCGGTTCTACGATCTATACCGATCGCGCGTGCGCTTCTTTCAGGAGAACGTCTTCGCGAACGCGCTGGAACCGACGGGCGTCGAACACCCGCGATGGCGCGAGGAGTTGGGCGAGGATCTCCGGTATCCAACGTTCAAGGTGACGATGCTCGAGGCATTGTCGCGACGTCTGCGGCGGATCTACGCACTGTTGTTCGTCGTACTCGGGTTCGCATGGACCGCGAAAGTGACGCTATTTACCCCGGAAGCGCAGTGGACCGAAGCCGCGGAGTTGCCCGGCGTTCACGGCGTCGTCGTCGCGATCCTGCTCGGCGCGTTCTACGTGTGCGTGTTCGCCGCCGCGAAGTGGCCACACAGTCGGCGGGCGAAAGGCGAGATATACGGCGAGGAGCCGGGAGAGTGGAAAGAAGAGTAGCTCGCGGTCGTCCGGCCATCGGGCATCCCGTCCGAAATACGTTATTCCGCTCGCACAAGTACTGGCAGACGAATGACCCGGCGGGTCGCCACCAGAGCGCGGAAGAGGGGCTTCACAGTCTCGCAAATCACGCCGGATTCGCGCTGTTGTGGTGGTGGATTCTCGTCTCCCTCCTTTTCGCGCCGGGATTTCTCGGCTCTCCGTGGATCGGTGTGCTCCTGTTTCTCGTCGGGTTGGCCGTCTGCTGGCAGGCCGCGAAGGCCTCGAGCGAGCGGACACTACAAGGCCGAGGCGAGAGCGCGGCGTCGTTCGAGCGACTCCTCGAGAGCGGTGCCGGCCACCGGAGAACACAAATATCGGACGAACGAATTGCGTTTCATGTCAGAACAGGAGTCGAAGATGGAAAAATTAACGCCGAACCTGATGGTAACAGACGTAGCCGAAACGGTCGAATTTTACGAGGACGTCCTCGGGTTCGAGGTCGTGATGGCCGTCTCCGAAACCGAAGACGAGATCCGCACGGACTGTCGCGGAGACGATGGGGTCGTCTATGCGCAGATGAAAAACGGCGGGGTCGAAATCATGGTTCAGAAATCGGAGAGTCT
Source organism: Natrarchaeobius versutus (assembly GCF_041205745.1). Taxonomy (NCBI): domain Archaea; kingdom Methanobacteriati; phylum Methanobacteriota; class Halobacteria; order Halobacteriales; family Natrialbaceae; genus Natrarchaeobius; species Natrarchaeobius versutus. Next base: position 25,494 of record NZ_JBGFCC010000010.1, read on the forward strand.
AAAAGACGACGTACCGGCGTTTGCGGATGCGTCCGTCGGTGGATCAGTTTGCCTGTACATCGAGACGGAGAACGTCGACGAGTTTTACGACGAGACGAAAGCCGACGTCGAGGTCGTGACAGCGCCCACGACCGCCTGGTACGGCATGCGCGAGTACTACATTCGGGACAACAACGGGTACGTTCTGGGCTTTGCCGAATAGCTATCGGAGTCATGATCGAATCGGAAGATTCCGAGGTCCAAACGTTCATCGAGGACGTCGTGGTGCGAGACGACGACACACCGGAGATCCTCGAGGCGGTTCGACGGACCGTCTTCGAGCACTATCCCGACGCCGACGAGCGAATGATGTACGGCGGGATCATGTTCTCGCTCGAGGAGGATTTCGGCGCGGTTTTCGTCCACACCCATCACGTGACGGTCGAATTTAGCTGAATCGAGGCGCTAAGCCCCCTTCCTCAGCGAGCGCCGAAGGCGCGAGCAGGGAGGGGATACAGCGCCGCACGGTTTTCATACACGATTCGATGGCAGGCCCACAGGCCCACGGAGTCGCAAATGTTTTTGCATAGAGTATATATTTTGCATACGATGAAACGGACCACAATTACTCTCCGAGAGGACCAACACGAGTGGGTTCAGGACAACCACCTGAATCTCTCGTCGTTCGTTCAAGAGAAACTCGACGAACTAATCGAGGAACGCGAGAGCTGATGTACTACGCCTACAAGTATCGCCTCGAGCCGTCTGACGCCCAACGCAAGGAGTTGGACCGCCACCGCGATATCTGTAGGCAACTATACAATCACACTCGCTATCGCCTCAACGAGTACCGAGAGAACCACGGCGAACTACCGTCCATGACCACGCTTCGGTCGGAGCTACCTGACCTCAAAAAGTGGTGGGACGACCTCAATGACGTGTACTCGAAAGTTCTTCAAACCGTCGTCGAACGACTGTTCGACAACCTCAGTAGCCTTTCTGCGCTCAAGCAAAACGGCTACGGAGTCGGCCAAATCAAGTGGAAGCCACCACGCGAGTTCCGCAGTTTCACGTACAACCAGTCTGGCTTCAAGCTCGACAAGAAGGGCGGTCAGACTGTCCTGTCACTCTCGAAACTCGCAGATATTCCGATCCGACTCCACCGAGAAATCCCCGACGACGCCGCACTCAAACAGGTCACGCTCAAGAAGGAACCGACGGGAGAGTGGTTCGCCACCTTTGGTGTCGAAGTTGACCGAGAGCTGCCGGAGAAACCCGACCGGCTGAAAAACGTTGTCGGGATCGACGTAGGCATCCTGAAGTACGCCCACGACACCGATGGTCACGCGGTCGAATCGGTTGACCTCTCGGACGAACGCGAACGGCTCGAGCGAGAGCAACGAAAACTCTCGCGCAAAGATCACGGCTCGAACAACTACGAGAAGCAACGCCGTCGCGTGGCCGAGTGTCACGCCGATCTGAAGAACAAGCGCCGAGACTTCCTTCACAAGCTCTCGAACTACTACGCTCGAGAGTACGATCTCGTCGCGGTCGAAGACCTTGACGCAAAAGGCTTGGTCGAACTTGACGGCAACTCTCGGAACCGTGCTGGAGCAGCGTGGGGGACGTTCCTTCAGATGCTCGAGTACAAGTGCGAACGCGAAGGAACGCGCTTCGTGGCCGTCGATCCGGCTGGAACGACCAAAGAGTGTGCGGCCTGCGGTGTGTCGAGCGAGAAACCGCTGTGGGTCCGCGAACACGCCTGTCCGTCGTGCGGGTTCACCGCCGATCGGGACTGGAACGCGGCCTGGAACATTCTTTCTCGCGGGATCAAGCAGGTAGGAGCGGGACGCTCCGAATCAACGCCTGTGGAGACTGCGCTCCCTACGGGAACCACCTCGGTTCCTGCAAAGCGCGTCGTGGAGGCAGGAAGCCCCACCCTCAAGGAGCGAACGGCGTCAGCCGTGAGCGAGTAGGGTGGGGTAGTTCACCGAGGGGCACCGTTTCGACGATCCCGACGAGTTACTGGAGGGAAGTGGGGAATCACGCCGCCACCTGAAATTCGAGTCGCTGGACGACGTCCAGAACGTGGATCTGGGGGTTTTCCTCGAGCAAGCGGCGGAGTGATACGGTCTACTGTACGTCAGTACCGTCGCACCCGGAGACGGGGCCGGGTGGGGCGATAAACAGTTACAGCAGTCCGTATGAGCCACTGCGTACGACGCCCTCGAGTGACCCGGCGTAGCGATCCCACCGTTTGTGAGACACGAATCACACCACATTGAGTGGAGATATCACATCTCACGAGACATAAAGTAGGCCACCCACTCACTGTACGTGTATGTCCTCCGCGGAGTCGGCCGCGAGTAATCTCACCGAGGGATCGCTCGTCCGACCGATGTTCATGCTGGCCTGGCCGCTCGTCGTGATTCAGTTGCTGCAAGTGGCCTACAACGTCGGCGACACCTTCTGGCTTGGCGCGCTCTCACCCGACGCGGTAGCTGCGGTGAGCCTCGCGTTCCCGCTTCTGTTCTTGATGATCGCACTCGGTGGCGGCTTTACGACCGCGGGTGCGATCCTCATCGCCCAGCACACGGGCGCCGAGAGCAACGAAGACGGCCTCATCGCCGGACAGACGCTCTCGTTCGTCTCGCTGGTCGCGATCTGTCTCGGCATCGTCGGCTTTTTCGCGACAGATCCGATGCTCGCACTTCTCCCTGCCCAGGGCGATACCGAAGCCGAGATTATTCCGCTGGCCGCCGACTACCTGCGGATCTTCTTCCTCGGGCTCCCGTTCGTCTTCGGCTTTTTCGTCTTCGTCGCACTCATGCGAGGCTTTGGCAACACCCGCGCACCGATGCGCGTGATGGCCGTCAGCGTCGTCATCAACCTCGTCATCGACCCGATTCTGATCTTCGGCGTCGGTCCGGTTCCCCGCCTCGAGGTCGCCGGCGCGGCGGTCGCGACCGTCATCTCTCGGGGTGTCGCGACCGGGCTGGGCTTCTATCTCCTCTACTACACCGACGTCGGCCCCGACATCCAGCCCGAACACCTCGAGCCGCGTCTCGAGTACGTCGCCGAGATTACGCGGCTGGGCGTCCCGACGTCGATCGAGCAGTCGATGACGGCACTCGCGTTGGTCGCGATGACGGCGATCGTCGTGACGTTCCCCCCGGCGGTCGTGGCGGCCTACGGACTGGGCAACCGGCTGATCTCGCTCGCGTTCCTCCCGGCGCTGGGGATGGGCCAGGCGATGGACTCGATCGTCGGCCAGAACCTCGGTGCGGACAAACCCGAGCGAGCGGAGCGGGCGACGTGGCTCGGTGTCGGCGTCGTCGGCTCGATCATGGCGGTCGCGGGGCTCGTCGCCTTCCTCTTTCCGGAGCCGTTCGTCTCGGTGTTCATGACGGCCGAGGAGGTCGGCCGCGCGGAGACGATCGCTCACGGCGTCGACTACCTCCGGATCGCGGCGTTCGCGTTCGTCTTCATGGGCGTCCTCCAGGTGATCCTGGGTGCGTTCCGTGGCGCCGGCAACACGAAGACGGCGCTGGTCTTCGCCGTCCTCGGCCTGTGGATCGCCCGACTGCCGATCACCGCCTACCTCGTCTTCGTCGCCGGCTGGGGCGAGACCGGCATCTGGCTCGGCGTCGTCGTCGGCGACCTCGTCGCCGCACTCACAGCGACCGCCTGGTTCACCCGTGGCACGTGGAAATCGTCGATACTCGACGACGGCGGCCGCGACGAGCCCGCCCCACCCGACGGCGAGTCGATCGCGGAGTAGTCTCCCTCGGTTTCGCCGAGCGACGACCACGGTTATTGCACTCGAGCGCGGACGTCCGACGTGGACGACCGACAGCCCGAACGGCGGTGTTCGCTCTGTCGAGCGCCGCTTTCAGACTCGACGAGCACGATCGAGACAGCGACGGGCACGCGGTTCTGTTCGACCGGCTGTCGGGACGTCGACGAGGCGCTTCCGGCTCGTTCGAGCGAGCGAACGAATTCGACAAACGACGAGTGCGGCGAGGAGACGGGAGACGGTCACCTCGAGCGAACCCACCTTCGGGTCGACGGAATGCACTCGGCGACCTGTGAGGCGTACCTCGAGTCGATCGCAGAGTCGACCGAGGGCGTCGAACGCGCCGAGGCGAGCTACGTCGCGCAAGCGCTGGCCGTCGATCACGATCCCGACCGAATCCCCGAGACCGAACTCGAGGGGGCGGTGAGTCGGCTCGGGTACACCGCCTACCGACGCGAGGAAGCCGACCTCGAGGATCGGCCGGCGGCTGGCGATACCGACGATCAGTCGACCGGCAGAACCCGTCGATCCCGGGAGATGAGCGGAGTTCGAAAGCGCCGGAGCGACGACGTCCTCGAGATGCGCTACGTCGCCGGCGTCGTCTTCGGTACGTTCCTCCTGGTCCCGTACGCGACGGTGTTTTACCCGGTCTACCTCTCGGCGTACTCGAGTCGCGGCGTGTTAGCTCACTACCAGCGCGCGTTCGCGTCCCTCGAGGGAGCCCTGTTTCTCCCGGTATTGTTCGTGCTGACCGGCGCGGTACTCCTGTTGACCGGTTGGCCCCTCCTCCGGGGAGCGTACGTCGGCTTGAAACTGCGCCAGCCGAACGCCCACCTGCTCGCCGCGCTCACGATCCTCGCCGCGTACGTCTACGGTACGTTCTCGCTCGCGATCGGGCGGATCGACGTCTATTACGATCTGACGATCGTCGTCGCCGCGCTGGTGATGGCCGCAGTCTTCGCCGACGCGATCGTCAAACGACGCTCGATGGACCAACTCGTCGATCTGACGGTTTCGCAGGTCGACGAGGCGCGGCGACTGGCAACGGACGGATCGACGCGGTCGGTTCCGGTCGGGAAACTCGAGGCCGGCGATCGAGTTCTCGTCCGCGAGGGGGAGCGGATGCCGATCGACGGTACCCTACTCGAGAGCGAGTGTACCGTCGACGAGGCGGTCGTGACGGGGGAGTCGTTACCGGTGTCGGTGGCCCCGGGCGAGGCCGTGGTCGGCGGCTCGCTCGTCGTCGACGGAAGTGCGGTGGTCGACGTAGGCGGAGCGCCGACGAGCCGCCTCGATCAGCTCACGGAGACCGTCTGGGACGTCCAGAGTGCAACCCACGGGATGACGCGCCACGGGAATGCGCTCGCGGCGAGGCTCGTGCCGGTCGTCCTCGGCGCGGCGGTCCTTGCGGGCGTCGTCCGGTATGCGGCCGGCGCGGGTGTGACCGGCGTCACGACCACGGTACTCCTGGCGGTCGTCGTCGCGAGCCCGTGGGCGCTCGCACTCGCCACGCCGGTCACGGTCGCCGCGAGCGTCCGCGAGTCGATCGATCGGGGGATCGTCGTCTTCGACGAGACCGTCTTCGAGCGGCTCCGCGACGTCGACGTCGTCGTCTTCGACAAGACCGGGACGCTCACGACCGGCGAGATGACCGTCCGCGAGGCCGACGCGCCGGAGGAGCTGTTAGCCGCGGCGGCGGCACTCGAGGGCCACTCGTCCCATCCGGTGGCCGAAGCGATCGCCGATGCCTTCGGCGGCGAGACCCCCGGTGGGGACGAGCGAACCAGGCGGGGGACGAACGGATCGACCCAGTTGAACGACGGCTCGAACGCCGACAGATCCGACGGGGCGGCTACCGGTGGAAGCGACGTCACACGGGCGACCGACGTTGGTGAGTTCCGGAGCCACGCGACCGGCGTCGAAGGGATCGTCGCGGACGAGCGAGTCGTCGTCGGTCACCCCGACCTCGTTCGAGAACGGACGGGCGGGCTCGAGCCCGTCCTGGAAGCGCGGATCGAACGGGCGCGAGAAAACGGTGGACTGCCGGTGGTCGTCGGCCGCGACGGCCGCGTCGAGGGACTGATCGTCGTCGGTGACGAGCCTCGGGGAGACTGGGAACGGACGGTGGCGAGCCTCTACGAACGTGGCGTCGACGTCGTCGTGTTGACCGGTGACGCCGAACCGGCGACCGAACGCTTCGAGGACCACCCCGGCGTCGATCACGTCTTCGCGGCAGTCCCTCCGAACGGAAAGACTGCCGCGATCGAACGGCTGAAAGGTGAAGGTCAGGTCGCAATGGTCGGCGACGGGACGAACGACGCACCAGCACTCGCGGAGGCAGATCTCGGCATCTCGCTGGGCGGCGGAACTGCGCTCGCGTCCGATGCGGCCGACCTCGCGATCGTCGACGAGGAACTCCGAACCGTCGAGCGTGCGTTCGACCTCGCGAGCGCCGCGCGCGGTCGGCTCAGACAGAATCTGGGACTGGCACTCGTCTACAACGCCGTCACGATCCCGCTCGCGGTCGCTGGTCTGTTGAATCCGCTGTTCGTGACGGCCGCCGCAGTCGTGAGCGCCACGTTCGTCGCCGGAAACGCATCGAGAGCGCTCGTCGACCGTTGAGTGTGTGGCATGGACAGAGCGCTCACTCCTCGAGCAACGCCCACTCGTCGGGGCGTCGCACCTCGACGAGTTCGCGCCGTTGCATCTCCGAGAGAACCTCAGGTATCCGGTTGGGCTGGGCGATTTCCATCTCGATTCGCTCGATACTGTGGTACTCGGCGAGGAAGTGACGGATCTCGTCCTGGGAGAACGTCTCCTGGTCGGCTCGCTCCATCGCGCCAGTGATCAGGTCGATCATGTCCTCGATGAAGTTCCAGGGGTAGACGATCCAGGTCCACTCCTCTAACCGTTCGCCGACGTAGTCCGGTTCGAACTCGCTGGTCTGGAGGAGTTGAAGCGTCGCGGTGCGGACCTCGTCTGCGCCGCGGTCGTCGACGTACTCGTCGGCGCGCTCGATCGAGCCGCCGGTGTCGGCGATATCGTCGATGATGAGGACGTCTTTCCCCTCGACGCTTCCCTCCGGCATCGGGTAGCGAACCGTCGGCTCGCCGGTCTTCTCGGCGGTACCGACGTAGTGTTCCATCTTCAGGCTCGTCAGATCGTCCATCCCGAGGAAATCACAGAGGCATCGACCCGCAAACCAGCCGCCACGGGCCAGCGCGACGATGACGTCCGGTTCGAACTCGTCGTGACGAACCTCGTCGCTGACGTCCCGACACAGGCTGTAAATGTACTCCCAGTTGGTAATCGTACAATCGAAATCGTCCGGTAACTCGGACACTGGTGGCCACCTACTCGAGTGAGGGTGCGCCACCATCATAAGTGGGCTGAATAGCCGTCACCGCCGGAACGGATTGTCGTCCGATAATGACCCATAGCTATAACCATCAGAACGCAGAACGGTAAGGGGATGCCTTCCACGCGGGACTACGAGTACCTCCTCGAGTGCGAGAACGTGATCGGCGTCGACTACGACGAGGACGACCACCGGGTGACGGTGTTCGTCTCGCAGAAGCGTCCTCGAAGCGTTCTCGGCGACGCGGACGACGTCGAGACACGCCTTACGGACGCGGGCGACGACGTCGCCGTACGCGTCGTCGACGTGGGCTACGGCGAGACCAAAGAGGGGTTCGACGCCCTGTCGATCCTCGAGCCGGTTCCGGAAGCCGCCCACGGCCGTCAGGAACGCCACCGACCCATCCCTGCGGGTGTCAGCGAGATCAACGCGAACTCGACGGCCGGGACCGGCGGGCCGTACCCGGCTCGAGTCGCGGAGGCGGCCGGCGCGAACGGCGCCTGGGCCGACGACGTCGAACCGGGCGACCTCGTCCGGCTGTCGAACAACCACGTCTACGCACGATCGGACGCCGCCGACTTCGGCGAGGCGATCCGCCAGCCGTCGCCGGAGGACAGCGGCGGACCCGACGACGAAGTCGGCGAACTCGTCGGATACGTCCCCATCGAGGACGGTGCGCTCGTCGACGTCGCCGCGCGGTCCGTCGACCGGGAGCAGGAGTCGGAATCCTACTACGAACTCGAGGAGTCGTGGCCGACCGGCGTTCGCCGCGAGGGGTACGACGACCTCCGCGGGGAGACGGTCACGAAGACCGGCCGAACGACGGCCGTCACGAGCGCCGAGGTGGAGGCCACGAGCGCGAGCGTCCGCGTCGACTTCGGCGAGCGGGGCTCCATCTTATTCCGCGACCAGCTCGTCACTGGCTACATGTCCGAACCCGGAGACAGCGGCTCGCCGGTCTTCCTCGAGGACGGCGAACTCGTCGGATTGCTGTTCGCCGGCTCCGCCGAACAGACGATTTGCAACCGGATCGCGACCGTCGAGGCCGAACTCGGGGTGGAGGTGCTGGCGGCCGAACCCGACGACGGTACAAGCGACGAACGGGGAAGCGGCGAACGGAGAGGCGACGAGTCCGCGGACGTGCCGGTCTACGCGACCGCGATGGACCACACCGTCTCCGTCGACCTCGAGGCGCCCGAGCCGACGCTCGAGTCTCTCGAGTTCGCCGACGAGATCCGGCGGGCGAGACCGTCGAGATGACCGCGACGATCACGGGCGAACCAGGCGAATACTGGCTCACCGTCGGCGACGAGCGGACGACGGTGACGATCGACGACGGGGCCGGTGACGGCGGGCGAGCCGCGGCGACGCTCTCCGTTCGGGTTCCGGCGGAGACGAGCGACTCGTTCGCGGTCGACGTTCGCGGCGGTCCGGTCGGACGCCTCGAGTAGCTCCGATCGTCACTCTTCTCGACTCGGCACCGGTCGCCGATCCTCTGTCGATCGGTCACCCGCGGAGATCGGTTATCGGGCCCACGTTTTGCTCGTCTGTTTCGCGCGGGATACCTCGACCTTCGGCGACAGGATCGTCCCCGTGCTCGTTGATTGCCGTGTCAAGCCGAACCGGTCGGACGGGCGGCTTCGTTTCGACTCGAGACAACGAGATAACTATTTATAACTCGATCATACAACCTAGTTATCGATGGCGAAGACGCAGATCGCAGCGGCTCGAGACGGCACCGTTACCGAGGAGATACAACGCGTCGCGGAACGCGAGAACCGCGATCCGGAGTTCGTCCGTGAACAGGTCGCCCAGGGGCAGGCCGTCATCCCGGCGAACCGGAACCACGACGCGCTGGACGCGATGATCATCGGCCGCGAGTTCTCGACGAAGGTCAACGCCAACATCGGCAACAGCGAGACCACGAGCGACCTCGAGACCGAACTCGAGAAGCTCCACACGGCCGTCCACTACGGCGCGGACACGGTGATGGACCTCGGAACCGGCGGCGACTTAGACGAGATTCGCGAGACGCACGTCGAGCACTCGCCGATACCCATCGGGACGGTGCCGCTGTACGAGGCCGTCAAGCAGGCAGAGAATCCGGAGGATATCACGACGGATCTGTTGCTCGAGGTCATCGAGAAACAAGCCGAACAGGGCGTCGACTACATGACGATCCACGCCGGTATCCTCGCGGAACACCTCCCGCTGACCGACGGTCGCAAGACCGGCATCGTCTCGCGGGGCGGCTCGATCATGGCGAAGTGGATGGAAGAAAACGGCGATCAGAACCCGCTATTTCAGGTCTACGACGAAATCTGTGAGATCTTCGCCGAACACGACGTCACGTTCAGCCTCGGCGACAGCCTGCGGCCGGGCTCGCTGGCCGACGCCTGCGACGAGGCCCAGTACGCCGAACTCGACACGCTGGGCGAACTCACGCGCCGCGCCTGGGAGTACGACGTCCAGGTGATGGTCGAGGGGCCCGGCCACGTCCCGATGCACAAGGTCGCGGAGAACGTCGAACGCCAGCAGGAGGTTTGCGACGGCGCACCGTTCTACGTCCTTGGTCCACTCGTGACCGACGTCGCGCCCGGCTACGACCACATCACGAGCGCAATCGGCGCCGCGATGGCCGCCCAGGCCGGCGCGGCGATGCTCTGTTACGTGACGCCGAAAGAACACCTCGGCCTCCCCGACGAGGAGGACGTCCGCGACGGCCTCGCGGCCTACCGGATCGCCGCCCACTCCGGCGACGTGGCCAACGGCCGACCGGGCGCTCGAGACTGGGACGACGCCCTCTCGGAGGCCCGATACACCTTCGACTGGCGCGAGCAGTTCAACCTCGCGCTCGACCCCGACCGCGCCCGGAACTATCACGACCAGACCCTGCCCGGAGACAACTACAAGGAGGCCCGCTTTTGCTCGATGTGTGGCGTCGAGTTCTGTTCGATGCGGATCGACCAGGACGCCCGCGACGTCGCGGACGGCGAAATGAAACACCTCGAGACGAAAACGGACCTCGAGGCCTCGGCCGCGGCGGAGGTGAACCTACCGCCGGTCGGCACGCACGATACGAGTGCGACGTCCGACGGCGGGTTGGACGACGACCCGGGCGAGGACGTGCCACTCGAGAGTCCGAGCGACGACTGATCGCGCTCGCGAGTCCGTCTCGTCGGCACCCGAACGTGAGAAAAGGTTAACAGGATCCTCCCTCGAGAAGTCGATATGCAACGGCGCGCCCTCCACGCCGCCATCGCGGTCGCCGTCGGAATCGCTCACGCCACTCTCCTCGTCGGCGTTGCACTCAGGCTGGGGTACGACACCGGCCCGACGCTCGCCGCGCCCCTCGAGTCGATCGTCCGCTACGGCGGCCTGATCGCGCTGGGTGCGGTCCCGGTTTGGCTCGCCCTCGAGGACCGACTCGTCGTCCCGCTGGTCGTCGTCGGCGTGCTGGTGGGACTGGCGCTTTACTGGGAACTCACGCCGCCGGCACCGACGTTCCAGGACGTGGCAGAGATCGAACCCGCGATCGACGAACCGACCGGCCACACCGTCGTCAGCGACGGGCTGTACCTCACACACTACGTGTCCGCCTGGTACGCGTGGCTCGCGGGCGCGGTCCTCGCCGGATTCTGGGAACACGTCGTTCGCGCGCGGACCAGGTGGCTTCCCGATCCGGCCCACAACCTCCCGATTCCGAGCGATCGACGTGGAGCAGGGATACTCGCCGTGATTGCCGGTCTCGTCCACACCCTCGCGTCGCTGGGAATCGCCAGTAGCTGGGGAATGACCGGACCATCTGGGATATACGTCTGGGGCGCACTCGGCGGCGTGGTCGCGTTCGCCGTCCCCACGTACTTGCTACTTCGCCACGACCTGGCCCTGCCGACGGCCGTCGCGGTCGTCCTGTTCGTCAACAGCGTCCACTCCCAGCAGTACGTGAGCGGTCCGGGCGATCCCCACGTCCTGTACGTCGGCGCGTGGTTCGTCTTCCTGGGAATCGCCCTGTTCGTCGGCGCGCTCGAGTACGGCCTCGACCGGCTGTGGACGCAGTGGTCGGGGGGCTCGAGCGCGACGGCGTAGCCACTCCCCTCGAGGGCTGTGGTCCCCTCTCACGACCCAGTTTGCGAGCCCTCGAGCGGAAGATACTTATCTGACTGACCAGTTAGTCAGCAGTGTGATCGGCCGATCGACTCGCTCGTTCTCGAGGGCGACGTTCCGTCTCGGAGGTAGTGAATGACGGTTCGAGAGCACCTGCGCAGAATCTTCTCCTCGGAGTGGGAACCGGATCTGACCTCCGGTGGGATCGTTCGCCCACTTCTGTACCTGTCGATCCCGCTGATCGTCACGAACGTCCTCCAGACGGCGTACAACATCGCTGATACGTTCTGGCTCGGTCGGTACGGGACGACCGAACTCGCGGCGATCAGCTTCGCCTTTCCGCTCGTCTTCCTGTTGATCTCGGTCGCGATGGGGCTGTCGGTGGCGGGAAGCATCCTCGTCGCCCAGTACGTCGGCGCCGGCCGGGAGGCCGAAGCGGAGTACGCGGCCTCCCAGACGGTCACGTTCTCGATTCTGGGTTCGCTGGTACTCGGCGTCGGCGGCTACTTCGTCGTCGAAGATCTGCTCGCGCTGTTCGGGGCCGAGCCCGCGGTCGTGGCGGCCGCGGCGGAGTACATGCGGATCTACTCGCTCGGGCTGGTGTTCGTCTTCGGCTTCTTCGTGTTCGTCTCGCTCATGCGTGGCTACGGCGATACGGTGACACCGATGCTCATCATGTTCGTCTCGGTGACGATCAACATCGTCCTCGATCCGTTGTTGATCTTCGGCGTCGGTGCGTTCCCCGAACTCGGGATCGCCGGCGCGGCGTACGCGACCATCTTCTCGCGGGGCGTGACGCTCGTCCTCGGGCTCTGGATCATGTTCGCCGGCTACCGCGGCGTGCGAATCCGACTCTCCCAGCTGACGCCCGATCTCTCGTTCGGGTGGAAACTCGTCAGGCTCGGCTTCCCGGCGTCGTTCGAGGGCGCCAGCCGAGCGCTGTCGATCAACCTCCTGTTGGTCATCGTCGCGTTGTTCTCGACGCCGGTCATCGCGGCCTACGGGATCGGCACGCGAATCCTCTCGGTGATCGTCCTCCCCGCGATCGCACTCTCACAGGGCGTCGAGACGATGACCGGACAGAACGTCGGCGCGGGCAACCCTGACCGCGCCGCGGCGGCGAACCGCGTCGCCGCGATCGCTCTGTTCGTCACGCTCACGGCGATCGGTCTGCTCTCGACGCTGATCGCGGAGCCGTTGGTCGCCGTCTTCACGACCGATCCCGCCGTGATCGACGCCGGCGCGACGTTTCTCTACTACGTCGCGCCGACGTTCGGTCTCTTCGGCGCCATGTACGTCTACATGGGCGGCTTCCGCGGTGCCGGGATGACCTCGAGCGCCGCGGCGCTCGTCATCCTCGCGTTCGGCGTCGTCCAGCTCCCCGTCGCCTGGATCGCAGCAGGTGCGATCGGACCGACGGGGATCTGGCTCTCCTTCGCCGTCTCCCACCTGGTCGGCGCGGTCGTCGCCGTGGCCTGGTTCCAGCGGGGAACGTGGCGTGGCGGCGATCTCGCGTCGGACGGGCGTCTCGAGTCGCCGAGCGCTGACGTGCCGAGCGACGACTAACGCCGATTCGGCCGCTCGAGTCGCCGTCCGTCCGCCGCCCGCTTTCGAGCGGAGTGAAAAGAGCGAAGGGCGTTCCGTTTCATCACCGCGTATGCATACGACTCGGATCGTCCAGGTCGACGCGTTCACCGACGAGCCGTGTACCGGCAACCCTGCGGGTGTCGTCCCCGACGCTGACGGACTCTCCGAAAGCCAGATGCAGGCGATCGCCGACGAGATGGCCGTCAGCGAGACGGCCTTCCTGCGGGAAAGCGACGGGGCCGACTACCGAATCCGCTACTTCACGCCGAGCCAGGAGGTCGACCTCTGTGGACACGCGACGATCGGCTCGTTTGCACACCTCCACGAGGAGGGCCTCGAGCCGGGGACGACGACCCTCGAGACGAACGTCGGCGTCCTCGAGATCGACGTCGCCGAAAACGGCACGGTCTGGATGACCCAGGACGCGCCAGACGTCCGCGAGGTCGAGGTCGGCTACGGCCGGGTCGCAGACGCGCTCGGCGTCGATCGGGCCGCCCTCGAGGGTGCCAGCGCCGACCTGCCGCTAGCGGTGGCGTCGACCGGACTCCCCTTCCTGATCGCGCCGATTACGTACCTCTCGGACGTCGGGAGCGCGCGACCGGATATGGCCGCACTCGCGGAACTCGCCGACGCCGTCGATGCCACCGGCGTCTACCTCTTCTCATTCGACGCGCTCGAGGCCGAGTCGACCCTGCACGGGCGGATGTTCGCACCCGGTGCCGGCGTTCCGGAGGATCCCGTGACGGGGACGGCAAGCGGTGCGGTCTGTGCGTACCTCGATCACTTCGGCGCGTTCGACGACGAGACGCCCGAGGAGATGCGCCTCGAGCAGGGCCACTACGTCGATCGGCCGGGCGTCGTCCGCGTTCGCCTCGAGCCGTCGGTCCGCGTCGGCGGCCGCGGCGTCACCGTCCTCGACGGCTCGCTCGTCGTCCCCGAGGATGACGAAGACGAGATACTCGAGGCGTGATAGTCGAAGCCGGATCGGACGACGTTCTCGATTGCAGGTGGGTCGCGGTCCGGTGGGCAATTCCGCTCAGAGCTGTGGTCCCTGTTCCCACCAGATCTCGAGGTCGCGAAACGCGAGCCACTCATCCTTGCGCTGGGCGCCCCAGCTTCCGCCGTAGTAGATGTTCCACCACAGCGAGCGAACGCCGAGGAACTTCGCGTCCTCGTCGCGGTACATGACGTCGTCTCTCTCGTAGGCGAACTCGCCGTCGATCCAGACCCGAAGGGTTCCGTCCCTCTCGCCGGGCGTGTTCATCTCGACGTACTGGTCGACCTGGTGCCACGCGTCGAATCCCGGCTCGAGTGGACCGCCACCGACGGCGTCCGTGTAGTCCCCCGAGTTCGATCCGTCGTCTCCGCCGGCCTCGTAGCCGTCGCCGCCGTCGTAGTGAGACAGGATCGTATAGAGTCCCGGCGCATCCGCCGTCGCCCAGCTGTGCGTCGGTTTGACGGTGTTCATTCGTGCCGTCCAGCCGTCTCTGTCTTCGTCGCGTGGGTTGCGTCCACCCCACGCGGCGCCGTGCTCGCGATCCGAGAGCCCCGGAAGTTTCGAGCCGCCGACGCTCGATTGCTCGTAAAATTCGAACTCCGGCGGGTGGTAGACGTGATACCGGACGTGGGCGTTTTCGACCGTCTCCTGGCCGACGAAATCCTCGACGTAGTAGCGCCAGGAAGCGCCGTACGTCTCGCCGATCTCCGGAATGCCGATTCGAAGCACCTTCCCGTCGTCGACCGGATCGTCGATGATCTCGTGGTACCCCTCCCAGTCTTCACCCTCGTCTCGAATGTGGGCGTCGTCGTCGAATGCCACGTACACGTATCCGTCGTCGGTCCGCGTGACGTACGGAATATCGTTTCCGTCGTCGTCCCCACCGGTTTCGTCGTCTCCCGTGTGATCGGTCCGTTCGCCGTCGACGACGACCGCCAGTTCGTCGCCGACGATACCGACGTAGCCACCCTCCTCGCCGGTGGCCTCGAGCATCTCCGCCGTGTCCTCGTATGTCGGAACGCTCAGTGCATCCAGCGTCTCGAGTCGGCCGACGGTCGCCTCGTCGGCCTCGAACGCGCCGACGCCTCTCGTCGCCAGGTTCCACTCGGTCCCGTCTCCGTCGTAGACGGCGCCGGTATCGGTGGCGATGAACGTCGCCGCAGGGTGTGGTTCGTACTCGAAGCGGGCGTGTTCAGAATCACGAACGACGAGGCGCTCCTCGATCGTCGCCATGTCGGGCGCGTGCGTCCAGTCGGTGTCGCCCCGTTCGTACCTGTGGAGTTCGTGATTCGGCGTCTTCTCCACCACTCGATCTCACCACACCGTTGTCGACCGGGTCGATTGTAGGTCACACGTCCTCCTCGATCGTCTCCGTCGGTGAAACGTCCCTTCCATGACTACGATTATTTCAAACGACAATATATTATTTTTACGCACATCTATAATCGCCGTGAGTCGTCCACCCGATTCGGAGCCGCGACGGCCCAACGTGACGTCATCGAACGTGAAAATATACGGAACGTGACAGACAGCCGTTCGCCTCCACCCGGTCGGCAAACATCGCCGCCCTCGCTGGATTCTCATTCGTTCGCGAGTACCGATTTCCGGGGGTCGTTCGCAACCTTCTTTATTCACTCTCATGTCCACGCAAGTAGAGATGGCTGTACTCTGGCTGGACGAGATCGGTGCCGGCGACCTCGAGACGGTCGGCGGGAAAGGTGCTTCCCTGGGAGAACTTACGGGTGCGGGTCTACCCGTCCCGCCGGGATTCGTCGTGACCGCCGGCACGTATCGATCGTTCATCGAGGAGGCCGGCATCGACGACGAACTGTTCGCCGCCGTCGACGTCGACGCCGACGACTCGAGCGCCCTCGCCGAGGCCGCCGACCGGGCACAGGAACTAATCCTCGAGACGCCGTTTCCCGACGACCTCCGGGAGGAGATCCTCGCCGCGTACGACGAGGTAGGGACGGACGCCGGCGACGACTCCGCGGACGACGGTGGGGCGTTCGTCGCCGTCCGTTCGTCGGCCACCGCGGAGGACCTTCCGGACGCCTCCTTCGCCGGCCAGCAGGAGACGTTTCTCAACGTGACCGGGGACCGGTTGCTCGAGCGCGTCCGCGAGTGCTGGGCGTCGCTTTTCACCCAGCGGGCGATCTACTACCGCCAGGAGCAGGGGTTCGACCACTCGACGGTCAACATCGCCGTCGTCGTCCAGCAGATGGTCGACGCCGAGAAATCCGGCGTGATGTTCACCAGCCACCCCTCGACCGGCGATCCGACGATGATCATCGAGGCGGCGTGGGGCCTCGGTGAGGCCGTCGTCTCCGGCGCCGTCTCGCCGGACAACTACGTCCTCGACCGCGAGGACCGATCGGTCGACGTCACCGTCGCCGAAAAGAAGGTGATGCACGTAAAGGACGCGGAGACGGGAGAAACCGTCGAACGAGCGGTTCCCGAGGACAGGCGAAACGAACGCGTTATCGACGAAGACGAGATCGGCACGCTCGTCGACCTCGGAGAACGCGTCGAGGACCACTACGGCGAGCCCCAGGACGTCGAGTGGGCGATGGTCGATGGCGACGTGTTCATGCTCCAGTCGCGCCCGATCACCACGATCGACGAGACCGACCAGGGCGCCAGCACTGTCTCCGATCCACTCGAGGGTGCGGACGATCCGGTCGCCGGCGTCACCGACGGAAGCGGGGGCGTCCAGTCGACACAGGGGAGCGACGCCTCGGCTTCCGACGCCGACGCCGGCGAAATCGTCGTCGACGGGCTCGGCTCGAGTCCCGGCATCGTCAGCGGGCCGGCGAAGATCGTCACCAAGCTCGACGACCTGGCCAAGGTCAGCGAAGGCGACGTCATCGTCACCGAGATGACGATGCCCGACATGGTGCCCGCGATGAAACGCGCTTCGGGGATCGTCACCGACGAGGGCGGGATGACCAGCCACGCCGCGATCGTCTCGCGTGAACTCGGCGTCCCCGCCATCGTCGGGACGACCAACGCGACGACCGTCCTGGATGATGGCCAGGTCGTCACGCTCGACGGGGAACGCGGGGCCGTCCTCGAGGGAGCCGAGGTCGAACCCGAAGAGGAGACCGAACCCGTCGAAGAAGTCCGTCCGCAGTCGCCGGTCAAGCCGATGACGGCGACGGAGGTGAAAGTCAACGTCTCGATCCCCGAAGCCGCCGAACGCGCGGCCGCAACCGGCGCCGACGGCGTCGGACTCCTGCGGACCGAGCACATGATCCTCTCGCTGAACCAGACCCCCGAGAAGTTCATCGAAGAAAACGGCGCCGACGCCTACACGAACGAACTCGTCCAGGGGATCCGAAGCGTCGCCGACGAGTTCTATCCCCGCCCCGTTCGCGTCCGCACGCTCGACGCCCCGACCGACGAGTTCCGCGAACTCGAGGGCGGCGCCGACGAACCCGCCGAACACAACCCGATGCTCGGCTACCGCGGCATCCGGCGGTCGCTCGACCGGACCGACGTCTTCGCCCACGAACTCGAGGCGTTCCGGCGACTGTACGAGATGGGCTACGACAACGTCGAAATCATGCTCCCGCTGGTCAACGACGCGGAGGACGTCCACCTCGCCAAACGACAGCTGACCGAAGCGGGCATCGACCCCGACAAACGAAAGTGGGGCGTCATGATCGAAACGCCGGCGGCGGCGCTCTGTGCCGAGGAACTGGCTGCGACGGGTATCGACTTCGCCTCCTTCGGGACGAACGACCTCACCCAATATACGCTCGCAGTCGATCGCAACAACGAACACGTCGCCGACCGCTTCGACGAACTCCACCCCGGCGTCTTGCGGCTGATCGGGAACGTCATCGAGACCTGTCGCGAACACGACGTCGACACGAGTATCTGCGGCCAGGCCGGCTCGAAACCCGACATGGTCAACTTCCTCGTCAACGAAGGCGTCAGTTCGATCTCCGCGAACATCGACGCCGTCCGCGACGTCCAACACGAAGTCAAACGGGTCGAACAGAAGCTGTTGCTCGAGTCGGTCCGCTGACGGACGCCGTTCGGGTTCGTCCACCGACACTTCTCAACTGCCCGTTTTCTCGACGCGGTACCAGCTCCCGTCCCAGCTGAAGGCGTACTCGAGGATCGATCTGAGCGTCAAGACGCCGAATGCGGGGTAGAGGAGGGGGATGCAGACGAAACTCCACCCGAAACCGTCGATCCGCCCGTCCAGAAGGTCTCGCAACGCGACGAGGCCAACCGTCGCGATCAGCAGGGAAAACGGGAGAAGAAGCGCCGACTCGAGGCCGAGGACGAGCAACAGGAGCAGTTTCGAGACGAGCAAGAGCGTCACCAGACTGCCCAGCAGGCTCGAGCACATGCGACCGATCGAGATCAGTCCGCGGACGCCGACGGTGCCCCGAGGGAGTTCCCGGAGGGTGGCGTGTAGCACTTCGATCTGGCCCACGCGCCAGCGTTTTCGCTGGCCCCAGAGATCCGCTACGGTGTGTGGCGCTTCCATCGTGTTAGTACAGTTGCGCGCCTGCCTCACGTCGAGCCCTTCGCGATAGCAGGCGTGGGCGAAGTCGAGGTCCTCGGTGAGCACGTCGTCGTAGCCGCCGACGCGGTCGAACGTCTCGCGCGTGAACGCCGTCGAGGAACTCCGACAGTTGGTGAATCCGAACAGCTCGACGAGCTTGTAGCTCGCGTGAAAGACGACCCGCTCGCAGTAGGCGATCGTCTCGACGGTTCCCGTGGGACGTGGCACCCGCCGTCCCTGGAAGACGTTCGCGCCGTCGAGCAGTTGCCCCATCGCGATCGGCAGGAACTCCGGCGCGATCCACTCGTCGGCGTCGAAGACGGCGAAATAGTCGCTGTCGGCCGTCTCGACCGCGTGGTTGATCGCGCCCGCTTTCGACCCGGGCCGGTCGTTGACCAGGCACTCGACACCCTCGAACGAACTCGCCAGTTCGCGGGCTCGCAACAGCGTCGCCTCGTCGTCCGGCTCGGCGACGACGACGGTCCTCAGGTTCTCGTACTCGCTCGAGGCGAGACTCTCGACGCTCGTCTCCATCACCTCGTGATCCCGATAGACGGGGACGATCGCCGTCAGTGGCGGACCGTCGACGACCGGTTCGAACGCCCCTCGTGATCGCCACACCTCCGCCAGTAACAGCGCACCGGTGAGGCCGACGAACAGCGTAAACACGACGACGGCGGATAGCGCCTCGAGAACGACGAACCGGACGGTGACGACGAGGAAATCGATCGTCATCGCGTGTATCTTGGTCCCCTGAAGCAATCCAACGACCAGGAGCACGGCGACCCCGAGAACGGTTCCACCGCGCTCGAGAAGTCGCGATATCGATCGAGTCATCGCCGAACGTTTCAATCGAGTTTCTATCAATTTTTTCGTGCTGACAACCAGCGGCCGAACCGATCGTAATCGCAAACGCAACGCATAAACGCCCGACCGTCAAGAGACGTGACATGAAGATCGAGCCGCAAGCGTTCGACCGGGTCCTCTCGTCGATGTGTACGAAACCCCACCCGGTGGCGCGCGAGGCGGCCGAACGGTTTCTCGCGACGAATCCCGGCGATCCCCGCACCTACCCGGCCGTCGCCGCCCTCGAGGAGAAAGCGATCGCGTTGCTCGGCGAGATCGCCGGCCTCGAGGACCCCGCCGGCTACGTCGCCAGCGGTGGGACGGAAGCGAACATCCAGGCGGTGCGGATTGCCCGCGAGCGCGCCGGCTCGAGGCGACCGAACGTCGTCGTGCCCGAGTCGGGACACTTCAGCTTTCAGAAGGCCGCCGACCTCCTCGGCGTCGAACTCCGCGTGGTTCCAACTGACGACCGACACCGCGCAAATCTCGAGGCAGTCCGTTCCTGTGTCGACGACGATACTGCACTCGTCGTCGGCGTCGCGGGCACCACGGAGTACGGTCGCGTCGATCCGATCCCCGAACTGGGCGAGATCGCCAAGTCGGTCGACGCGCTGTTGCACGTCGACGCCGCCTGGGGCGGGTTCGTCCTGCCGTTTACCGACGACGACTGGCACTTCGGTCACGCTCCGGTCGACACGATGGCGATCGATCCCCACAAGATGGGCCAGGCCGCGGTCCCCGCGGGCGGATTGCTCGTCCGAGACTCCGATCTCCTCGACGAACTCGCCGTCGACACGCCCTATCTCGAGTCGACGTCGCAGGCGACGCTCACCGGCACCCGATCGGGCGCGGGCGTCGCGAGCGCCGTCGCGGCGATGGAGGAACTGTGGCCCACGGGCTACCGGAGCCAGTACGTGCGATCGCAGAACAACGCCGAATGGCTCGCAGACGCCCTCGAGAAGCGGGGGTATGAGGTCGTCGATCCGACGCTCCCGCTCGTCGCGGCCGACGTTCCGGAGTCGACGTTCGACGCGTTACGAGCGGAGGGGTGGCGCATCTCCCGGACCGCCACAGGCGAGACTCGGGTCGTCTGTATGCCCCACGTCACCCGGGAGATGCTCGCCTCGTTCGTCACCGACCTGGACCGACTCGAGGTCCGCGCGAGCGTGCCGATTCCGAGCGACGACTGAGAATCGTATTCGACGGTCGACTGACGACCGCGTGAGACGCCGACTGCGACCGCGTCCGACAACTGCCCATCGTCTCGTCGCCGACCGCGTTTTTCCGGACCATCGAACCGGTTTTCCGATCGACACCAGTTTATCGTCGCGCCCTCGAGTGTGGTATATGGCGATCGACCGGATCGACGTCGCGGCGTTCGTCGGGTTCGCGGCGTTGGCGGTCGCGGCAACGACACTCGAGGGAACCGTCGTCGCCGCGGCGGCCGGCGGGCTCTTGCTCTCGGTTTCGATCTGGCGGCTGTACGGCGGTCGGCCGTGGGAGGCCATCGGCTGGCTCGCCTGGGTTGGCGCGGCGGTCACTCTCGTGGTGGATCTCGCCGGAGTGACGTTCCTGGTCGCGTTCGGCGGGTTCGTACTCGTCGGCGGCGCGCTTCTCGTGGGCAGTCGACTCGGCGTTCTCATCGACGTCTGGAGCGTCGACGGTTCGGCCGAGAACTAACCTGCGACTCGACTGTCGCTCGTGAAGGCCGATCACTCCCCGAGCCACTCCGCGAACGGCCCGGTGAGGAACTCGAGGTAGTCGAGAACCCCGAGAGCGAGCGCGACGAGCAAGACCAGAACGACCGGAATTCGCACGGCCCAGATCCAGGCGGTGCCGTAGCCGCCGAGGTCGCCGATACCGAGCGACAGTTCTTCGACCGCGAGATCAGAGAGAATCCAGCCGACGAGAATCGCCAACAGGAGTCCGCCGAGCACCAGCAGGATCTGGTCGGCAAACAGATCGAACAGATCGAGCAAGACGAGATCGTACGCCGAGGGGACCCCGAGTACGAACATTCCGCCGCCGATGGCGAGTGCGGCCACTCGCCGGTCGACCTCGAGTTCGTCGACGGCGTAGGAGACGACGACCTCCATCAGACTGATCGCACTCGAGAGGGCGGCGATGGCGACGGTGCCGAAGAAGACGGTGCCGATCAGCCACCCGAGCGTGAGGTCGCCGAAGGCGGCCGCAAGCGAGACGAAGATCGCCCCGGCGCCCGGATCGCCGGGGTCGACGCCGGCCGTAAAGAGGATGGGAAAGACGATTAGCCCGGTGATGAACGCGATGGCGGTGTCGAAGCCGATGACGATCGCGCCGTCCTCGGCGAGGTTGCGCTCCTCGCCCAGGTAGGAGGCGTAGGTGATCATCACACCCATGCCGAGCGAGAGCGTAAAGAAGGCCTGGCCGGCCGCCGCGGGGAGGATGCTCGTCCAGTTCGCGGCGATCACGCCCAGATCCGGCGAGAGGTAGTACGCGTAGGCGTCACCCGCACCCTCGAGCGTCGCCGCGTAGGCCGCCAGCCCGACGGCGATGACGATGATCGCGGGGACCATCACTTTCACCGCGAGTTCGATGCCGCGTTTGATCCCCGCGGCGACGATGAGGACGACGGCGCCCATGAAGACGGCGTGGAGGAAGATTGCGTCGAGGCCGCTGGCCAGGCTGACGAACTGGGCTTCGGCCTCACCGGCGTCGGCAAGATAGCCGTCCTGGAGTCCGAGAATCGTATACCGGATCGTCCAGCCCGCGACGACGCTGTAGTACGAAAGGATGACGAAGCCCGTCGCGATGAAGATCCAGCCGACGTAGCGCCACGCACCGGTACCAATTTCGCGGAGCGCGCCGACCGGGTTGCGCTCGGTGTAGCGGCCCACGACGAACTCGACGAGCATCGCGGGGAAGCCGACGGCGAGGATGAAAAGGAGATACATCACCAGAAAGGCGGCACCGCCCTCCTGTCCGACCTGGAACGGGAACCGCCAGATGTTTCCCAGGCCGACCGCGCTACCGACCGCGGCGAATATGAACCCGATCCGCGTCGCCCACGTCTCCCGAGGTATCTCGACCGAACTCATGACGTGCGAACGCACGCCCCACGCCAAAACCACCCGTGACTGTCGCCGGGGGTAATTTCCGTTTTCCTGGTCTAGTCCGACGATACTTCCGCCGCCGTACTCGTCGGAAACGATTTCGGCCACACTCTCGGAGTACAGTCACCGGTCCCCCAGACGCCCGCACTGGCTTCCCTCGAATGCACAACAGTTATTCCGCTCGGTCGACCACCCTGTGGTACGTATGGCACCTCGAGGCGTCCGCCGCCCGCACTCGATGCGCCCATAGCGACTGTTCTGCACGGCGGAGGCGCCGAAACTCACCCGGTCATACGGGCCTACGCGGCGTCGAAACCCTGCACGCTGTCTCCGAACCGACGGAGCGACGACCATCGCTCGAGAACCGACTCGCGATCGAAAACCGGCGGGTTTTACGCCCGCCACCGACACCACACGCATATGAGCACCGACGAGTTTCCGACGGACCGCCCCGCGGTCGTGACCTGCGGGTTGCCCTACGCCAACGGCGACCTCCACATCGGTCACCTCCGCGGATACATCGGCGCGGACGCCTTTTCGCGCGCCCTCGAGACGCTCGGCCAGCAGACGGCGTACGTCTCCGGCTCCGACATGCACGGCACGCCGGTCGCCGTCAACGCCGAGAAACAGGGCGTCGACCCCGCCGAGTTCGCACTCGAGTGGCACGAACAGTACGAGGAGACGTTCCCCAAGTTCAACGTCGAGTTCGACAACTACGGCCACACCCACGACGAGACCAACACCGAACTCACCCGAGAGATCGTCCGCAAACTGGACGAGAACGGCTACGTCTACGAGGACGAGGTCGTCGTCGCCTACGATCCAAAGGCCGACGACTACCTCCCCGACCGCTACGTCGAGGGAATCTGTCCCTACTGTGGCGCGAAAGCCCGCGGCGACGAGTGTGACGAGGGCTGTCAGCGCCACTTAGAGCCGGGTGAGATCGAGAACCCGACGAGCGTCCGCACGGGCAACCCCGCGGAGTACCGCGAGCGCACCCACAAGTTCTTCCGCGTCTCCGAGTTCGCCGACTACCTCACCGAGTTCTTGGACGACTTAGAGGGGACCTCGAACGCGCGCAACCAGCCCCGCCAGTGGATCGAAGAGGGGCTTCAGGACTGGTGTCTCACCCGCGACATGGAGTGGGGGATCGACTATCCCGGCGAGGAAGACGAAGACATCGTCCTCTACGTCTGGGTCGACGCGCCGATCGAGTACGTCTCCTCGACGAAGCAGTACTCCGAACGCGTCGGCACAGACGAGTACGACTGGGAGGAGGTCTGGACGGGCGAGGGCGAAATCGTCCACGTCATCGGCCGCGACATCATCCAGCATCACACGATCTTCTGGCCCGCGATGCTCGAGGCCGCAGAGTACAACGCGCCCCGCGGCGTCGCCGCGACCGGCTTCATCACCATCAACGGGAAGGGGCTCTCGACCAGCCGCAACCGGGCGATCTGGGCGAAAGAGTACCTCGAGGAGGGATTCCATCCCGACCTGCTTCGGTACTATTTGACGACCACCGGCGGCCTCCAGCAGGACGTCGACTTCTCCTGGGACGCCTTCCAGGAGAAGGTCAACGGCGAACTCGTCGGGACGGTCGGCAACTTCTGGTACCGCTCGCTTCTCTTTGCTTACCGCAACTACGAGGGGACGCCGGAGGCGGACGTCTCCGAGGAGGTCGAAGAGCGCATCGAGGGGGCCATCGGCGAGGTTCGAGAAAGCGTCAACGACTACTCGCTTCGTGGCATCGGTCAGGCGGCCGTCCGCTTAGCGCAGTTCGGCAACGAGTACATCCAGCGCAACGAACCCTGGAAGCTCACCGACGAGGATCCCGAGGCGGCCGCACAGGTCATCCGCGACTGCGTCCAGATCGCCAAAGCCGTCGCCGTCCTGCTCGAGCCGATCACGCCCGACAAATCCCAGGCGCTGTGGGAGCAGATCGGCGAGGACGGCACCGTCGCCGACGCCCACCTCGAGGACGCGTTGGCGGCGCCGCCGCGAAACTTCGCGGAACCCGGTGAACTCTTCGAGAAGATCGAAGACGACCGCGTCGACGAACTCACCGAGAAACTCGAGGAGCGCGTCGAAGCGGCGACAGACGACGAGGACGACGCGGACGGAGACGAAGCGAAAACCGAAAGCGACGACACCCCATCGAACGAAGCCGAGGACATGACGGACGCTGACACCGACGACCTCGAGCCCTTACTCGAAGAGCGCATCGGCTTCGAGGAGTTCCAGGACGTAGACATCCGCGTCGGCCGCATCGAAACCGCCGAGGGAATCGACGGCGCTGACGACCTCGCGCGCCTCGAGGTCGACATCGGCTTCGAGACCCGACAGGTCGTCGCCGGCATCAAACAGCTCCACGACCTCGAGGAACTCCCCGGCGAGAAGTGCATCCTGCTCGCGAACATGGAGCCCGCCGAACTGTTCGGCGTCGAGTCCAACGGGATGATCCTCGCCGCCGGAGACCAGGCTGACCTGCTGACGACCCACGACGACGCCGCGATCGGCGAGAAGATCCGGTAGCCACGCGTCCGCATCGAGTCACTCGAGCGGGCCGACGACGTTTCGCTCGCGAGGAGGTCACGACGATGACGATCCACTCGAAGCAGTTTCACAATCTCTTCGGATCGATTGTTAGAGAGAGCCAACCCGGCTGGGGGAGTTGTAAGGCCCTTTTTTGTACGCTGGCGCGGCTAGTTCAATCGCAATGACTCACACCTGCTCGTCCTGTGACGCGGAGTTCGAATCGGTTGCGGCGCTCACCCAACACCTCCCGTTGCACCACGACACCTGCGCCGTCTGCAACGAAGCCTTCGACGATCGCGACTCGCTTCGCGATCACGTCCACGCGGCACACTGATCGACCCGACGGATTTGTGAATCAGATCGCGAGAGACGACGATTTTTCGGTTGCTCGAGTGAACCCAAGTGGTCGCTCGAGCGGATGCGAACAGTCGGCGTCGCTATGCGTTATGACGAGTCGATACAGAATCGGTGGCTGGAGGTAGATTTGAACTACGCCGTCACCCTCGCTTCGCTCGGGTGCCGTCTAGTTCAAACTACCACTACGCTATTTTCGACGCTCACGACACTCCTCGCTACGCTCGGAGTTATTGTTCGCGTCGAAAAGTAGCGGGAGGTAGATTTGAACTACCGATCTGCGGGTTATGAGCCCGCCGGAATCTCCTGGCTATCCCATCCCGCTGACTCAATCTAACCGAGTACCGTAGTTAAGGGTTGTGATTCGGGTGCCGTGTGGGGGTTTGTGGCGCTAGTCACGGTGTACCTTCCACGTGTAGAGACTTTCACAGGTGTAGTTGACGAAGAAACCGATCCCGACGCCGGCCGCGTTCGCCGCCAGGTACCAGACCCCGAAGCCGTATACCAGTCCCGTAAGTACCGAAATCGTCACGAGAAAGCCGGCGAATCGGACCGCGTTCGAACGGAGAAATCGCCTCCCGAGCGCTCGAGGGCCGACGGAGCCGAACTCGCTGAACGTCCAGCGTTCGTTGATCGCGAAGATGACGACGATCGATAGCTCCCACGAGATCGCCTTTCCGGCGACGGGACCGAGCGCCGTCCACTCGACGAGCGTGTAGAGGGCAACGAAATCGACGGTCGCACCGACGAAGCCGACGCCGGCAAACTGCGTCAGCCGCGTCGCCGACAACAGGGCTCGAGTCCGCATCTGGACGGCTTCGACGACTGAATCGATCATCGTGAGCTGTCGCCTTCGTTCGTGTAAACCGGCTACCGCCGCAAAAGCGTGCTGACTCGAGCGACGTAGTGAGGGGACACCCGACCGGCCGCTCGCGCTCTCGAGTGCTGATCGAGTTCCGACGGAGACGACCGCGGTGAAAAGTGCGAAAACCGCAAGAGGATTACCCTTCCACTTCGTCTCGACTGATATGAACGAGCCGCGGGTCGTCACGACGCTCGAGTCGTTTCGAGCCGCCGCTCGCGGGACCGACACCGACGATATGGACCCCCCGATTCGAATTCCCGTCGAAGCCCGTCTCACCGTCGACGATCCGTTCTTCGCCTATCGCCGAGCGCGCGAGGAGGACGACGACGGCGCCTACCTCGAGACGACCGGCGGCCAGCCCGGTTGGGGGTACTTCGGCGTCGATCCGGTCGACCGGCTCACCGTCGGACCGGAGGCGGCGACGCGGGACGATGACGACAGTCCGCCGACGCTCGCCGCGCTCGAGGGAGTGCTCGATTCGACCGAACTCGTCCGTGGCGACTGTGAGGTTCCCTACCCCTGTGGCGCCGTCGGCTGGCTCTCCTACGACGTCGCTCGTGAACTCGAGGATCTCCCCGAGTCGGCCGTCGACGATCGCGGACTGCCACGACTCGAGGTGCGCGTCTACGACGCGCTCGCGGCCTGGACGGAGCCGACCGACGGCGAGGTAACGCTCCGAGTGACGGCCTGTCCACGGATCGACCGCACCGAGGCCGACAGCGTAACGGCGGGAAAACTCGACGACGCGACGCTCGAGGCGGCCTACGAACGCGGCCGGGAACGGGCGCTTTCACTCGCACGCCGGGCGCTCGAGGGAGATCCAGCCGTCGGCGAGCCGCTCGTCGAGGCCGCGGAGGCGACTTTCGAGAGCGACTGCGGCCGCGAGGCGTTCGCCGACCGGGTCCGGCGGGTCAAAGAGTACGTCCGCGACGGCGATACGTTCCAGACGAACATCTCCCAGCGGCTGGTTGCGCCCGCCGCGGTCCACCCGGTCGCCGCTTACGACGCCCTCCGGCGGGTCAACCCCGCACCTTACTCCTGTCTGCTCGAGTTTCGCGCCGCCGACCTGGTGAGCGCGAGCCCCGAACTCTTGCTCGAGCGCGGGGAGCCACGCTCGTCACGTTCGCACACCTCGGACGCAAACTCGAGCGAACGGGAACCCCGAGCGGGCGACGACGACTTCGTCCGGACCGAACCGATCGCGGGGACCAGACCGCGGGGCGAGACGCCCGAAGCGGACGCCGACCTCGAGGCGGACCTGCTGGCAGACGAGAAAGAACGCGCCGAACACGCGATGCTGGTCGACCTCGAGCGAAACGACCTCGGGAAAGTCTGTGCGTACGGCTCCGTCGAGGTCGAGGAGTACCGCCGAATCGACCGCTACTCGGAGGTGATGCACCTCGTTTCGAACGTCACTGGCCGGCTCCGCCCGGACGCGACACTCGCCGACGCCATCGCCGCGACGTTCCCCGGGGGGACGATCACCGGCGCGCCCAAGCCGCGGACGATGGAGATCATCGACGAACTCGAGGCGACGCGTCGCGGCCCCTACACGGGCGGCGTCGGGATCTTCGGCTTCGACGGCCGTGCGACGCTCAACATCGTCATCCGGACGCTCGTCCGCCACGGCGCGGAGTACCACCTCCGGGTCGGGGCCGGTATCGTCCACGACTCCGAGCCCTACCGCGAGTACGACGAGACCCTGGACAAGGCGCGGGCGCTCATCACCGCCGTCGACGACGCGCTGGGCGAGCGGGCGGGGCTGGGGCTCGAGGCCGGCGGAGGTGAGGAACGTGAGTGATGAGCACGGCACCCGTGAGCGAGCATTGGCGAGCGAGCGGCCCAACGACCGATCGGAGGGAGGGAGGCAGGGTTTTCATCGTGCCAGGGACCGAGCGACAGCGAGTGACCGCGGCAAACGGTTGCTGGTCGTCGACAACTACGACTCGTTCGCGTACAACCTCGTTCAGTACGTCGGCGAAGTTGCCGACGAGGTGATCGTCCGGCGCAACGACGAGATCGATCTCGAGGGCGTTCGCGACCTCGAGCCGACCGGAATCGTCGTCTCTCCGGGGCCCGGTACCCCACAGGAGGCGGGGATCTCGATCCCGCTCTTTCGGGAGACGGAGTATCCCATCCTCGGCGTCTGTCTCGGCCACCAGGCGCTGTGTGCGGCAAACGGCGCACCCGTCGTCCACGCGCCGGAGGTCGTCCACGGGAAACCATCGGTCGTCTCCCACGACGGCGACGGGATCTTTTCGGGGCTCCCCGAGACGTTCCAGGTCGGCCGCTACCACTCGTTGGCGGTCGACCGCACCGACCTGCCGGATTCGCTCCTCGAGACGGCGCGGACGACCGACGAGCGCGGCGTCCTGATGGCGGTTCGTCACCGCGAGAACCCCCACGTCGGCGTCCAGTTCCACCCCGAATCGATTCTCACGCGAGGGCACGACGACGCCTCGAGTGGCGACGGCATCTCGCTTCGGGTCGGCAAACGGATGATCGAGAACTTCTGTCGATTCGCCTCTCATATCGAGTGAGAGTCGTGCTGAATACTGGGCGAGAACGTGCCACTGAGATGTGGCCCCATCTATGGAAGGTAGTTATTACACAGCACAGAACGTACACATAGGATCTGAGATAGAACAGGACGAGCGGGCGGAGGCTAATTGACGCTCTTCGAGAGTTCGGCTCCGGCCTTGAACATCACCGTGTTGGACGTATTCCCGTCGTCCACGAGGTGCAGACAATGTCCATCGAACGGGTAACACGAACAGTACACGTCACCGTCCGAGGACACGGTTTGTGCAACTTTCTCGGCAAGCTCGCCGTCGGGGATGATTCCTGAACGAACCGCTCGGTCGAGGCGCCCTGAGAACATCTGTGACCCAGCCGGTGAAACGTCGTCTGGCAACACGCGCCGAATGTCGTCCCCGTGGACACCACCAGATCTAGATATATTGATGTCCTGGATACTTGCCTTTCCTGCACCGCCCCCGCGACCCCTTCCAATCCCCGTCAGCACGGTCGTCGAGTCCTCGTAGAGACAGGACTCATCGATTACCCATCCACACGAGTAGAGGTACTGGTCGTTGTTCTTGTGGCGCTGGACGTGTAACAGCGCGGGGAACGGACACGGACACCCAGCCGGTTGCACGAGGACTTGACAGACCACGGTTGAAGTGGATGACGAAGGGCCACTTTCGCGCCCCCAATCATCCAGCCCATCGACGTCGGTCGGTCGTCCATCAGCGGTCACGCCAATCATCGACTTCTCGTCAGTAGCCGTCGGGGGCCTGTTTGTCACATTCACCACGACAACGCCTGAGTCGGACGCGAGTGCGTCGAGAGTACCGTCCGTGTGGGTTGGTCCAGAAATCGCCGTCGTAGAAGTGTGACCCCAGCAGTATACCGACTGCTCAGTTGACAAGCCTCCGGTATGCTGTGTGCACGATTCGTTCTCATCGTCGTCATCGTCGTCATCGTCTTCCTGTTCGGCGACAGCCGTCTCGTATTCATTACTCCCCCACGAGTAGACAGTTCCTTCACCATCCGCTCGGCCGGTGACGAACTCGATCAGGCTATTCGGAGTAACCAACGACTCGATACTCGGTCCGCCTCGTGGTGCCCGTGCATCCGGAAGCGTGATGACACACCGTTCACCCAACACGGGCTCGCCTTCGAGATACTCGTACATCCCACGTATCTCGTCATCACTCGCACCTGTTAGCCGTTGTAATCGTTCGGTCGAATTACTGGTCTGGTCGTCTTCATCGGATTCGTCATCTTCGTCGTCTTCATCGGGAATGCGACCGACCGCAGGAGGACAGCACTTATTCGAGCGTACGGAGTTGTAATCGTTTGCAGGGGCGACTTTCGCGTTCGTCATCCACGCTTCGAGTTCGATATCCCCGGAGAGAAACTGTTCTTCGACACGAACAGTCGGGGAGAATCGGATGGTGTCTCCAGCTGTAACGGGGATTAACTGGTCGTCTCGAATCCCGCCAAACATGGCAGCGGGTGATGCGCCGGTGTTCGTGGTCCTCGCAGCGACTTGATCAATACAGCCTGCGAGCCCGCCCACAGTGGCTAATCCAGCTGTGGCAAGAACGCTCCGGCGGGTTGTCGTAGTGTTTTTCATTATGATCATATATTAGAATATTCGAGAAGTATTAACTGTTGTCTTCAAATACCAGTGAGTTACCGACAGTGAGTTACCGAGATGTGAATACTGAAGCTGCTGAATACACGCTCTATATCCAGCAGACGACGTTCGGCAGAGTTCGGATAGATCGATAACTGCTCCGGTAATGCTTTCCTGTACGTATCAGATGGTCAATAATCCAGACCTCAAGGGCCATGGGTATCCGCCTCGACCGCTGATAAATCGTCACACAGGGGGTACGGGACCGATTCAATAACACACCCCTGGACAGTTTACCGACTCGAGGGAGTAGTGAACGATTCCCCATCGATACCGATGGCCGAGTCGTCAGCGTTCCCCGTCGATACCGATGGCCGAGTCGTCAGCGTTCCTCGTCGATCATCTCCACCTCGAGCGGGTCGGTGTCGATCACGATCAGGTAGCCGGCGTACGCGAAGCGGACGGTGACGTTCGCGCCGGACTCGAGGATCGCCGTCAGCGCGCCGGGGTCGACGACCTCGTACAGTGGCGGCAACGCCGTCCGATCGCACTCATCACGGGCCGCGACACGTGTGAGTACCGTGGAAATAGCTGGATGCATCGTGATCGTCGGGAAGCTGGATGATTCTCGCGGCGAACGTCGACTCACAATCGGGGCACGTGATCGGCCCGTCGGTCGTCGTCGCGCGGAGGTCGGTTCCACAATCGCAGTGAATGGTTATTCTCGAGGCCATGATTCTTTCGTCTACAGGCCCCGACGCGGCAGAATGCAACCCAGCGACGAACCGAACGCAGTCGCTTCCGGTCCGAC
The DNA here is from genome assembly GCF_041205745.1 of Natrarchaeobius versutus. Lineage (NCBI taxonomy): Archaea > Methanobacteriati > Methanobacteriota > Halobacteria > Halobacteriales > Natrialbaceae > Natrarchaeobius > Natrarchaeobius versutus. Next base: position 56,490 of record NZ_JBGFCC010000010.1, read on the forward strand.
GGGACGTCGGCAGGTCTTTATTTCGCCATCGTCAATGGTGGATTGCTCCCGCTACGCGGGGGCGAGTGTTTGAGCCGGAGTACATGCTTGGTGGCTGGACTCCGGCTCGGCGCACTTTCGTGCGCATTCATTGGGTACGCAATCATCCGTAAAGAACGTTAGGATGCTGACTGGTTTGTTTGATAAGTGTTGTTCCAGAGGCAAGAGACAGATCGTATTTCCTCTACTTGTAGAAGGTGTCATAGACCGATTCGCATGACGTTCCTTTCGTCCAATTTGGACAAAACTATCCGCTCACTACAGGTGCGTATTGAACACGGTGTTCGAATTAGATTGTGGGGCCGTGGTGAATCGCCCTACGGCGTTGGATTTGCCTAGCTCACAGCACTTTTAGCCAACGTCACCACTTTCCCAGTGAAGCGGGAGATTTTGGACATGAACCATCCGCCGTTTCCCGCTTCAACTCTCTAGTTCTAACGGATCAAATCGGCGCTGTCTGGTGATTCACCAGATCCAAGTATTCACCTCTGGCTCGGAGACGGCTAGTGGCTTCCCAAGCCTGAACGTGTGGGTCGAATCGATAGGGGTGTCTGATTCGACTCACACGTCGACGCTTGAGAGGATACTAGAGCTTTGAAAAGCCTGAAGGGATGAGTGAAACCGATTGCGACTGTCCGGTTTCACTCATCGGTCAACGGCTGGCGGAGTACTAGAAATCCGGGTGAAATCCACGATCTTGACAGGCTTCTCGTGGCTCGTGGATGGCGATAGCACGATCCGACAGAGGGCGGAAATCTACCCTCAGACCGTTTACTACGTCGAAACTGAGCATTCCGGTCGTACAGTCGAGGTGGACATCCATGACATACCCTGGCTTGACCATTCCCTTCTGAGTCGTGTACGCCTCCGACTCCCAGTCGATTGGTTCACCGGAATAATCGTCGTACGGTGGCTCGTACCCACCGCTTGTCGGGTCGAAAGCTGCGTAGTCTGCAGCCAGTCCGAGGACGAGCACGAGCGTGAACCCCATACCAATGACTGCAAACCCATACAGAACAGTGCGAACTGTCGATTCTCGTTTCACACGAGGGTATTCCCCCTGTTCGTCGATGGGCGTTTTTCCTAGCATTCTCGCATGCTTTATTACTATGGCCGCGAGAATCACGGGAGACTGCGTTGTCCCTGATGGGGCAAAGACGACCTCGAGAACGGAACTATGAGATATGCAACTGTACTGATTCGGTGGAACGACACGGAGTTGATGCCGGTCAACAGTGCCATCGCGGCTGAGCCGAATGTCCACCTCGAGGCAACGTACTACATCAACCCAATCGGCGGCGGAACGTACGCCGAACTGAGCCAGTTCCGGGGTGATATGAACCGCGCCGCGACGCTGTTCGAGACGAGTCCACAGGTCGAACAGTTTGCGATTCCGAACACGACTGACGGCATCACGTATCTCCAGTACGATACTGCGCCGCTCCTCGACGAACTGATGTCGCTTCTGTCCGACCATGCGGTTGTCATCTCGTGGCCGATCAGATCCACCCGAGACACGCGTGGTGTGCAACTCACTGTATTCGGTCCTGAGACCGTTCTCAGCGAGTTCTTCGCAGCGTTCCCGGACGGTGTCGATCTGACGCTCGAACGAGTCGGTGACTACCGGGGGGATCACTCGGACCCCATGGCGATGTTGACGGACCGACAGCACTTGGTGTTGGACACTGCAGTCCGACTGGGTTACTACGAGAGTCCACGGGGGGCAACCCACGAGGACCTGGCCGAGGAACTGGACATCGCCCTCGGAACCGTCGCTGAACATCTCCAGCGCATCGAGGCGACTGTCATGAATTCGCTGACCGGGCCGCAGTAAAGTGGTAGCCGTCTCCTCGAGACCACCGATGAGTGACCAACGTCCACGGTCGTACACCGACAACTCGGCGTTTGTACGCCTCCTCGAGACCGAAGGTCGGGTTCGCGTGCTGGACGTCCTGCTTCGACGGCCGGGCGTCGAACTGACGGCGGCCGACATTTCGAAACTCGCCGGGATCGACGAGTCGACGTTCAGCCGGAACAAGGACGTCCTCGAGTCGTTCGACATCGTCGAAACCGAGTACCGGGACGGCCACGCGGTCTACACGCTCAACACGGAGAGCGAAATCGTGGAGGTGCTGGCTGGCTCACACGGAACTGGTCCGGTTCGAGCCGGATCTCGTCGACAACGCAACCGGCGACGACGCCGTCGAAAAGTTACTGTCGACGATCGAAACGTCGGCCAGTGAGAAGGACGATTCCGACGACGATATCGAGAGCGTGCGTACTGTAGCCAGAGCGGTCGGGATGGTCGATAGCTGATGATCGAACGAGACCTCGAGAAGGGATTCAGCCCGGCGTATCACATCCTCCAGTTTCTGAACAGCGCTACCGGCGAACTGGAAGCGCAGTTCTTCGAGAAGGACCCGGTTGCGATTCCGGACGTCGGGTGTGCCGTCTCGCTCGGTGAGATCGACGGCGTCAACGATGACGGTCTCGAGTACGATTCCGAGAAGAAATTCGAGGTGGAAGACGTCGAGTACCGGTACGACCTAGCGAAGGATGTCGATGAAAAAGACCGGCTCATTGTCCGAGTGACAGTTACCGTGTCTCTACGGGAGTGATACGGTTTGCTGTCAGTCATTTCCGGTGCGACCGCGACCCGTCCTGCGGTCGCACCGGTAAATCGGTACAGCAAACCGTATGAGTCGGCCGAGCGCCACCAATTGGAAGGTCGAGATTCGGTTCCCAGACGGGACTGTCGAAGAATTACAGCGCGTTCCAACGGCCGATCTTCACAGACATTGCTACATGGTAACGTATAACGTCACACTCGTCCTACGAGGACTAGCGCTCACTAACACGGAGTCGGGACTCAGGGGGTCTTGATGGGGCGTAGGAGGTCAGAAAATGGCAACGTCACCAAGAGACAGCGGTGTGGCAGCAATCGAACGATTACAAGAGACACATCGAGGGAAACTGATTCGACCCAGCGACGAGGCCTTTGACGACGCTCGAGCGATTTATAACGGGATGATCGACAAGCGGCCCGGACTGATCGCTCAGTGTACCGATATCGCGGATGTGATCGCATCCGTGACGTTCGCGCAGGAACACGACTACGAGATTGCGATTCGCAGCGGCGGTCACAGCGGGCCGGGATTGGCTCTCGTCGACGACGGGTTGGTCATCGATCTGTCGGCAATGACGGGTATCCGTGTGAATCCCGACGCGAAGTCCGTGCGCGTCGAAGCCGGATGCACCTGGGGCGATGTCGATCACGCCACCCATGCGTTCGGGCTGGCGACGGTCAGCGGCGTCGTCTCCACGACCGGCGTTGGCGGCTTGACCCTCGGTGGTGGCCACGGCTATCTGACCCGTAAATATGGATTGACGATCGACAATCTGCGAAGTGCGGACGTCGTGCTGGCCGACGGCCGGCTCGTCCATGCAAGCGAAGACGAGAACGCGGACCTGTTCTGGGCACTGCGCGGCGGTGGTGGCAACTTCGGCGTCGTCACCTCCTTCGAGTTCCAATTACATCCCGTCGAGACGGTGATCGCTGGACCGATGCTCTGGCCGATCGAGAAGCTGGACGAGACATTGCGCTGGTACCGCGAGTGGCTTCCACAGGCTCCAGAAGACGTCTACGCGTTCTACCTGACGGCCGAAGTACCGGGCGAGCCCTTCCCGGAAGCGATCCACGGGGAGAACGTTTGCGGGTTACTGTGGTGTTACACGGGGCCGGAAGACGAAGCCGATACCGTCGTTCAACCGGCGCGTGACGTCGCTGAGCCGTTGTTCGAGCACGTCGGGCCGATCCCCTATCCAGCGCTCCAGAGCATGTTCGACGATCTCTACCCAGCTGGCGACCAATGGTACTGGAAAGGAGACTTCGTTCGCGAGATAACCGACGACATCGTAGCTGAACACCAACGCTTCGCGGAGGTGCCGACAGCACAGTCGACCATGCACCTCTATCCGATCGACGGTGCCGTCCACGATGTCGCCGAGGACGAAACCGCGTGGAACTACCGTGACGCGACCTGGTCGATGGTCATCGCTGGCGTCGACCGAGACCCGGCCAACCGCGAGCGGATCACCGAATGGGCCCGTAACTACTGGGAAGCGTTACACCCCCATTCGGCGGGCGCATCGTACCTCAACTTCATGATGGAAGAGGGCCCAGATCGGATTCGGGCCACCTACGGTGACAACTACGAGCGACTGCAAGAGATCAAGGCCAAGTACGATCCGGATAACGTCTTCCACGTGAACCAGAATATCGAACCGGCCGATTGAGACGTATTCTCAGCGTTTCTCACCCTCCGCATTTCAACTGATTCGGCCAACGTTGGGTCTCGTATTCACCCCCTTTTGCCATCACAATCATATTCGACAAAAGTAGCCCTCTAATGGTCTATGTCGTGATGCCAGTTCTCCACACCCGTCGACCGGTGCGGGCGCGTTCGCTAGGCGAGGTGGTACGCGACGCTCGGACGGACGATACTGCCGCCCACGACGACGCATCTCGTCTCGACTATCTCTCGGTAACTCGAGCAGTGGTTTGATAGTACCGTGGGAGCGACGAACGTGTAGAACCGATCCCGACCGAATCCATGACCGACGACCCACTGTACCACGTCGACGGCGACCTCGAGCCCGCGAGCGAGGCGACCGTCAGCGTCGACGACCGGGGCTTTCGGTACGGCGACGCCGCCTTCGAGACGATACGGGCCTACGGGGGATCGATCTTCCGCTGGGACGCCCACGTCGAGCGCCTCGAGCGTACCTGCGCCGCACTCTCGCTCGAGTACGGCCTCTCCGCGGACGACCTCAGAACGCGGATCGACGAGACGCTCGCGGCGAACGACCTCGCGGACGCCTACGTCCGGCTGTCGATCACCCGCGGCGTCCAGCCCGGGAAGCTGACGCCCCGCCCCGAGGTCGATCCGACGGTCGTGATCTACGTCAAACCGCTCCCCCGCGGGGGGCTCGAGGGCGAACCGGTCTGGGACGAACCGGCGGTCGTCCGGTCGGTCGACACCCGCCGCGTCCCCAAGGAGGCGATTCCGGCCGGTGCGAAGACCCACAACTACCTCAACGGAATCCTCGCGCGGACGGAGCTTCGATCGACGGCCGACGAGCGCGAGACCGACGGGGCCACCTCCGACGACGCCCTCCCCGACGAAGCGCTCATGTCCGACCTCGAGGGGAACGTCGCCGAGGGGGCAACGAGTAACCTGTTTTTCGTCCGGGACGGAACGCTCCTGACGCCGTCGACCGACTGCGACGTGCTCCCGGGGATCACCCGCGAAACCGTCCTCGAGCTGGCCGCCGAGGCCGACGTCCCGACTCGAGAGGGCCGGTACGACCTCGTGGGCGTGCTCGAGGCCGACGAGGCGTTTCTCACGAACCGGACCTGGGAACTGCGGCCGGTCGCGAGCCTCGACGGGACGGAGATCGGTGGCGGCCCGGTGACGGATCGCCTCTCGAGGCTGTACGACGAACGCGTCGAGGAGACCTGTTACTGATACGGTTTACTGTTAGCCAGTTCCAGCGCAACCGCCGCCTGGGTCACGGTTGCAACCGTGGACTCGCTGCACTCCTCCACCAAGACTCGTCTCATCCGGTTCGACTCACCGCCGGGACATCGGGACAGGAATCCGTATGCGGCCGCGCTGGGCAGGGTTCAATTACGGACTCGTTGGGACTTCGCTCTGCGTAGCCGTCCCCACCTGATACGGTCTCCTGTCAGTCAGTTCCGGTGCGACCGCGACCCGTCCTGCAGTCACACCGGTACATCGTTACACCAAACCGTATGAGAAGACGGAGTTCCGAGAGGTCACTCTTCGAAGCTTGCTCGCCGGTCGGGTACAGAGTCGGGATTGTCCATCGATGCATCACCATCACGAACCGAGATGCTCACTGTGGGATCGTTGCGAATCTGAACGACGTAATCCAGGTAGGTGAACTCGATTTCCACCTCTTCGGGGTTCGAGTCCGAACCTGCCTGGACGAGCGAGTCAAGCGCATCCGGATCGACGACGCTAAACAGGGGTGGGGATAACTCGGTCGGTGAGACGCCCTCCTTCCGGGCCACCGTTTCAACGACCCGGTACGACGGAACGTGTGAATCCATTACCGACTCTACGGTTGTGATAAGACATTAATGTTGCCCCGGATATGACGTTTTTCTCGAGTATACGCCCCGAATGTGCAAAATTCACAGTCCTGTTCGTGGTCTGATCAGCTCAAACTCGCCACCGTCGCCGTGTGGGATACCACCGGTGTGGATCCGCACAACGCGGACGAAGATTCATACAGGTAGCAGGTCTGTACAAACCCATGAACCAAGTCGCAATCGACGAGGTCGATCGCGGGATCCTGTTCTTGCTCCAGAAAGACGCTCGGAACATCACGATCGCCGAGATTGCACCGCTCGTCGAGTTGATGATCGCAAACCGGAACGAACTGCCAGCGGGCTGGCCGTAGGTTGGAGACGTTCCGGTGTGGGCACCAGTTTCGGACGACAGTGTAGCTCTGTTGGGGGGGACAGTCGGTGTCCGGGACCAACAGAGCCACGGTCCGTCGAGCGGTTGACACTCCGAAATCGAGCCGAATCTCGTGTGGCATTCGCGCTGTATACTCAACACGACCGTTAGCACCCATCACTGGCGAGGATTTCGAAGCGCCACCCCCAGTTGCCCGGATGCGTTAGGCACCTTCAGAGCGTCAGTTGACAGCGGCCGCCGACTCCGAACAGCATCCAGAGCAGTTCACGAGCCGAACAGGAACAACCGAAGCCCGAGGGCGACCAGCACGAGTCCGGACGCCCACCGAACGCCGTCGGCGACGCGGGGGCGGGACACGAGCAACCGTCGCAGTCGACCGGCGGCGAGCGCCACCGATCCGAGATAGAGCATGGTGAGCACCGCGTACAGCCCGCCTAAGAGCAATAGCTGGAGTTCGACCAGCCGATCACCGACGAACTGTGGGAGAAACGCGAGAAAGAACAGCGCCACCTGCGGATTGAGGACGTTGACGGTGATCGCCTCCGGAAACGGGTGAGACGAACTCGAGTCGGCCGCAGTCGCCCCAGGATCCCCTCGTTCGGCGGAGGCGACGACGAGCCCGTCGTCGCGGATCGTACGAACGCCGAGGAAGACGAGATAGGCCGCACCGAGGTACGTAACGGCGAGGAAGGCGGTACTCGAGGCCCGAAAGAGCGCGGCGAGGCCGACGACCGCCCCGAGCGTGTGGACCACGACTCCCGCGCTGGTGCCGGCCGCCGAGGCGAACCCGACGCGACTCCCCTCGCCGAAACTCCGCGTGAGGACGTAGATCGTGTCCGGCCCGGGAGAGAGGATCATCGCCCCCGCGGCGACCAGATAGAGCGCGAGTACCGTCGGGTCGATCATACCGATTCGACACCCGTCTTGTTCACCTCCCAGTTTACCGGATCGTCAGCCGACGACGGACGCGGAGTTGGCGTAAACGAAACGATGGACGAGCGTGGAAGCACGCCCGGCCAGCATCGAGCGACGACGCAATCCAATCGTCAGCCCTCGGACTCGAGTGCCGTCCGGTCCGGATCGTCCTGGTCTGGCGTCTCGAGGAGTTCCCGGTCGGTTCCCTCGAGTTCGAGGACGAACTCGGCGCCGAACGCGCTGGCGGGCGTCTGGAACCCGGGTGGAACCGGATCGAAACCGGATCGATTCGTTCCCGCGAGGAGGCGTTCAGTAGCCGACACAGCGGCGTCGGCGGTGAGCGCGTAGACGTTGGGTGTGCGGAGACGCGCACTCGCTCGACGACTCGCGTCGTCTTCCGCCGACTGGTCGATAACTTCCCCCCAGACGCTGACGGTCTCCTCGCGAAGCCGTCGATCGCCGGGCCCCGTCACGACGGCGTCGATCCCGTGGCGTAACGCGGCTCGAACGGGACCGACCTCGAGCACGCGGCGAAACGGGTCGGTTGCCCGCATCGCCATCGAGGCTCCCGAGGGCATCGCGGCGTACACCTCGACCGACTCGATCCCGGTGTGCCAGGGGGCGGTGACGACGTCCCCGAGCGGGATCGTCGCGGCGTGTTCGGGTCCGTCACCGAAGTCGATCTCGCGGGTTCGAAACGCCGGTGGGACCTGGACGAGCCGACCGTTTCGTCGAACGACACCGCGTTCTCCGGCCAGTTCGAGCACGGTCAGCGCGGTCCCTCTCGAGGGCGACGCGTCGGCGCGTACGCCTAACGCGAGCCGGTCGGCCGACGGCAGTTGCTCGTGGAGAAACGCCGCGAGACAGTCCGTCGGCACGACGTCGAACCCCACTCCTGGCAACAGCGTCACTCCGGCCGCTCGAGCGTCCTGGTCGCGCTGGCGCAGTCGCTCGAACACCGGGAACTCGCCGGTGACGTCGAGGTAGTCCGTTTCGGCTTCGAGACACGCCGAAACCAGCGGATCGACCGTATCGACGAAGGGGCCGGCGCAGTTCAATACGGCGTCGAACGCCTCGAGGTGAGAGACGAGATCGCTCGTCTCGAGGTCGAGGACACGTCCCTCGAGGCCGAGTTCGTTGGCCTGCCGTGTTACCTTCGTCCCGTCGCGACCGGCGACGACCGGGGACATCCCCCGCGAGACGGCTTCGCGGGTGATCAACGTCCCCGTATAGCCGTACGAGCCGTAGATCAGAAGAGAGACCATAGCCGGCGTTGGTCGGTCGCAGTGATAAAGCTCCGTCAGACACCGATCACGAAATCGCCGCGGGTGAGACGAGATCGCGCTCCTGATCGTACTCGAGCAAGCCAGCGTCGACCAACCGTGGCAGGTGGTCGTGGTACAACGAGATGTAGACGTCGGCGACGTGTTCGGCCGATAGCTCCGGTACGGGCGTCCCGGTTTCGCGGACGGCAACCTCCTCGGCGGCGTCCGGTAGCGTAAGCGACTCCCCGTAGGTCTGCATGACTCGGACGAACGAGCGACGACGCCCGTCGGCGAGAAGCTCCAGGCTTTCGTCGACCGCTTCGGGTGAGTTCTCCTGGCCCTCGAGCCACTCGAGGACTGCGAGTACGAACTCGGTACGATCGAACGTCGGGTGAGACGGTGCAGTCATTCGTATTCTCCAACCCCTCAAACAGGATGCCGGACGACCGGAAACGGACGCGAAAATCGGCGGTCGTCAGCCAGCCGCGAGCGACGACACCCGTTCGAGAGATCCTACTGGTTCGTCTCCCTCTACGTAAATATTAGTGTCGAATCGCTCGGACAGATGACGGCCCGCGTGAGTGTTCGCATCCAATTACTGTTCGATCGTAAACGTCGGCTCGGCGATCGACTCGCTCTTACACGACGGACACCGGGACGGGAGATTGAGTAGCTGATCGAAGTCGTCGAATCCACAATCGCGACACGTCGGGGGTGCGACGAGGAGCTGTTCGTCGCCGCCGTCGACCGAGCGTGCAACGTGTTCGACGTGGTTGACGACGGCGTGTGGCACCAGATCGAACGTCGCCGCGAGTTCGCTCGGCGTTGCCGCCTCTCGACGCAGGGCGTCGGCGAGTCGTTGTCGCGTCGTTTCGTCGGCTTCACGCATACCTACGAAGTGAGCGCGGAGGTATACGACTGTTCTGTTCACGAAAGGGGAAGTAACTTACATCACGCTCCCGAACCTAACTTCATGAAGGCCGTCGTGCTTGCGGGCGGGTACGCGACCCGAATGTGGCCGATCACGAAACATCGGCCCAAGATGTTCCTCCCGATCGGCGACTCGACCGTCGTCGACCGAATCTTTGCGGAACTCGAGGCGGACGAGCGGATCGACGCGGTGTACGTCAGCACGAACGAACGCTTCGCCGCCGAGTTCGAGTCTCACCTCGCGGACAGCGAGTTCGAAAAGCCCCGACTCTCGATCGAGGAGACGACCGAGGAAGACGACAAGTTCGGCGTCGTCGGTGCGCTCGCCCAGCTGATCGACCGCGAGGGGATCGACGACGACTTGCTCGTGATCGCCGGAGACAACCTCATCAGCTTCGCCGTATCCGACTTTCTCGACTACTTCGAGCGGACGGACGCGCCGACGCTCGCCGCCTACGACGTCGGATCGCGTGAAAAGGCCAAATCGTACGGGCTCGTCGAACTCGAGGGCGAACGCGTCGTCGACTTCCAGGAGAAGCCGGACGATCCGAAGAGTACCCTCGTCTCGATCGCCTGCTATGCGTTCCCCCGGGATGCACTCTCCTTGCTTCCCACCTACCTCGAGGAGGGGAACAACCCGGACGAACCGGGCTGGTTCGTCCAGTGGCTCCAGAACCGTGAACCGACCTACGCCTACACGTTCGAGGGCGCGTGGTTCGATATCGGTACGCCCGAAAGCTATCTCGACGCCGTCGCCTGGCACCTCGACGGAGAGTCACTCGTCGCCGAGTCGGCGACCCTCGAGAACGCAACGATCGGCGCGAACGTCCACGTGATGGACGGCGTCACGCTCGAGGAAACCAATCTCGAGCACGCGGTCATCTTCCCGGACGCGACCGTCGAAAACGGCGACATCAGACGATCGATCATCGACGAAGGGACGCGACTCGAGGACCTCGACCTCGCGGGCGCGCTGATCGGCGCGCACACGACGATTACGAACGGGCAGTAGCTGATAGTAGTCTCGTTCCGTCATTGACTTTCGCTCGTACTCGGGCGGTCAGTAAACCAGTTCGACGATTATTATAACCGTCACGGCGAAATTATCGATTATCGTCGCCACGATCGAAGACGGCGGTCAATCTTCAAAGAACGCAACAATGACGGACTCGAGTGTCGGTCCACCGATTTCGTCGGCGAAAAAGTCAATAATCGCTTGTTCGAGTTGTGGACCGCCTATTCTACCGTCGCCGCCAGCACGGAGATCGACGAGATACTCCATATCGACGTTGTCGTCGGGTGATTCGTCGTCAGTCTCGTAACCGCTGTCGGTAACTTTCACCCGACTCTCGAAGTAATCATCGACCCCATCCAAAGAAACAGAAAAGATATACTCTCCCTCGGAGAGGCCGCTCAGGATGTCTTCGAACGAGATCGTGGCATTCCCTCCACTGTCGACCTCGAGCGATTTCGTTTTTCGGTAGACGACGGTACCGTCGTCGTCGACCACCGCGGTGGTAACGTCTCCCTCGGTTGCCGTCTCGCCATCGTTTTCGACGGTTGCAACGACATCGAACTGGCCGTCGATCCTCCCGGAACGCCAGACGACGTGTTCGAGTGCCAGCGACGGCTCTGGAACATCGGGTGCCGCCGCAGGATAAGCGGACATCCCGTACGGTCCGTGACCGTACGGTCGAGCGTCATCCATCTCCGCCGATCCGGACGAAGCGGCCGTAGCGTGCGTACTCACTGCGAGGGCGGTAGTAGCACCCAACATCGTTCGGCGCGTCAGATCCATATATACTGGTGAAATTCAAATTATATTAATATTCCGGATGGCAGAATACGCTCGAGTCAGTGAACCGCACACACGGTCGCGAAGGTCGGCTCCTCGCTCTCCACGGAGGGCGCTGAAATCGTGACGGCCCCGAGGCGCAATAAACATTTAACCGGGGGAGCCCTTAGCCTCAATCATGCTCGAGGTCTTCCTCGATAACATGCCGGTGGTGCTCCTGTCGGTGGGACTCATACTGATGGCGCTGGAGGCCTTATCGCCCGGCGCACACCTGATCGTCATCGGCGTCGCCCTCGTAGGGGCGGGGTTGATCGGCGTCCTCTTCCCGTGGCCACTCAGCCCGTTCGTCCTCGCAGGGCTGACACTGTTGATCGGACTGGCCGCGACGTACGTCTACCGCGAGTTCGACTTCTACGGCGGCAAGGGAACGCCACAGACGAAAGATTCAGGCTCGCTCGCGGGGACGACCGGATACGTCACCGAGACGGTTACGACTCGAAATGGAGAGGTGAAACTCGACGAAGGCGGGTTCGCGCCGTACTACAGCGCTCGAACCACCAGCGGAACGATCGAGGAAGGCGAGGAAATCATCGTTCTCGACCCGGGCGGCGGAAACGTACTCACGGTCGAATCCCTGGGTTCGATCGGTGAGGACGATATCGATCGTGCACTCGCGAAAGATGCGGCGGCCGAACCCTCCTCCGCCGACGCCAATGCCAACGCCGACGCCGACGAATCGACGAACGCGTCGACGGACGCGACGGCCGAACGCGAAACAGAGAAGTCGAGTTGACCCCCTCTCGAGCGACGACACGCCTTCGTATCCACACGTTCGAGGGAACGAACGACTTTTGGCGACTGTCCTCGTCGACGGCCCGTCTCCGATCCATTACTGTTCCAATATGTCTGTCAAATAAGGGAACGCTTTTCCCGTCACCGGCATAAGGGCGATATATGGTCCTAGAACTGCTCCCCATGCAGGCACTGGGCGGTGCACTGTTATTCCTCGGTGCGCTCGCTCTCGTCGTGGTTCTCGCCGCGTTACTCAGCGCGGTCGAAATCGTCGACGCATACGAGAAGCGCGCACTCACCGTCTTCGGTGAGTACCGCAAGCTTCTCGAGCCGGGGTTCAACCTCGTTCCGCCGTTCGTCTCGAACACCTACCGGTTCGACATGCGGACACAGACGTTAGACGTCCCGCGCCAGGAAGCGATCACCCGAGACAACTCGCCGGTGACCGCCGACGCAGTCGTCTACATCAAAGTGATGGACGCCAAGAAGGCGTTCCTCGAGGTCGACAACTACAAGAAGGCAGTCTCGAACCTCGCCCAGACCACCCTGCGTGCCGTGTTGGGTGACATGGAACTCGACGACACGCTGAACAAACGCCAGGAGATCAACGCGAAAATCCGCCACGAACTCGACGAACCCACCGACGAGTGGGGGATCCGCGTCGAAAGCGTCGAAGTTCGCGAGGTCAACCCCTCGAAAGACGTCCAGCGCGCGATGGAACAACAGACCTCCGCCGAGCGAAAACGCCGCGCGATGATTCTGGAGGCCCAGGGTGAACGCCGCAGTGCCGTCGAGAAGGCCGAAGGTGACAAACAGAGCGAGATCATCCGCGCCCAGGGTGAAAAACAGAGCCAGATCCTCGAGGCACAGGGTGATGCGATCTCGACCGTCCTGCGCGCTCGTTCCGCCGAATCGATGGGCGAACGCGCGGTCATCGACAAGGGGATGGACGCCCTGACCGAGATCGGCCAGAGCGAGTCCACGACGTTCGTGATGCCCCAGGAACTCACCTCCATGGTCGGGCGCTACGGCAAACACCTCTCGGGAAGCGACGTCAAAGAAGACGGCGACCAACTCGAGAGTCTCGACTTCGACGACGAGACCCGCGAACTGATCGGACTCGACGACATCGCCGAGATCATCGGCGAGATCGACCAGGAAGCCGAGATGGACGTCGAAGCGATGGAACAGGAAGCCCAGGCGATCAAGGAAGGTGAAGATCCGGCAAAGATTTCGGATCCCGACGAAGTGATCGAGGAGATGGACCAGGAGTTCCAACAGACCGACGGCGGCTCCGAGGCGCCACTCGGCGACGTCGACGACGCCCAACGCGACTGATCGCGCTGAGACCGTTTTCTGTACCGGTTTACCGGGCCCAACCGACGATGCGGTTGCGATGGAACTGACGGACAGCAGACCGCGTGAAGCCGCGTTTGGTCCGTGGCGATTAATTTTAAAGGTGAGATCCGATCGAGTGAACTGCTCGAGCGCGCGGAGCCGTCGAGGGTGGTTCTTTCCACAAGTGTCAGAAGGAAATACTTATTGTCGGAGCGGACGGCTGTACGGTTATGACCCCCGTCCCGCTTCAGTTTCTCGCACCGACCGTCGGGTTGTTCGTCGCGTTGTTAGTGTTGCTCGTCGTCGTCGCCGTCCTCCGAAGCTCCGTCGTGATCGTCTACGCCTACGAGAAAAAGGCGTTGACCGTACTCGGCGAGTACCGGAAACTGCTCGAACCGGGGTTCAACGTCGTCCCGCCATTCGTCTCGCGGACCTACAGCTACGATATGCGAACGCAGACGTTAGACGTCCCGCGCCAGGAAGCGATCACCCGAGACAACTCGCCGGTGACCGCCGACGCAGTCATCTACATCAGGGTGATGGACGCCAAGCGGGCGTTCCTCGAGGTCGACAACTACAAGAAGGCGGTCGTAAACCTCTCCCAGACCACCCTGCGTGCCGTGATAGGTGACATGGAACTCGACGAAACGCTGAACAAGCGCGAACAGATCAACAGGCGAATTCGCCGCGAACTCGAGGGGCCGACCGACGAGTGGGGGATCCGCGTCGAGAGCGTCGAAGTTCGCGAAGTCAATCCGACGCGGGAGGTCCAGCAGGCGATGGAGAAACAGACCTCCGCCGAGCGTCGGCGCCGCGCGATGATTCTGGAGGCCCAGGGTGAACGCCGCAGTGCCGTCGAGAAGGCCGAAGGTGACAAACAGAGCGAGATCATCCGCGCCCAGGGTGAAAAACAGAGCCAGATCCTCGAGGCACAGGGTGATGCGATCTCGACCGTCCTGCGCGCTCGTTCCGCCGAATCGATGGGCGAACGCGCGGTCATCGACAAGGGGATGGACGCCCTGACCGAGATCGGCCAGAGCGAGTCCACGACGTTCGTGATGCCCCAGGAACTCACCTCCATGGTCGGGCGCTACGGCAAACACCTCTCGGGAAGCGACGTCAAAGAAGACGGCGACCAACTCGAGAGCCTCGGCTTCGACGACGAGACCCGCGAACTGATCGGACTCGACGACATCGCCGAGATCATCGGTGAGATCGATCACGAAGCTGAGATGGACGTCGAGGCGATGGAACAGGAAGCCCAGGCGATCAAGGAAGGGGAACAGACCGCGTCGATCGCCGACCCCGAAGCGGTCATCGAGGAGGCCGACGGATCGAACGATCGACTTGAGGACGTTCCAACGGACACCTAAGATTCAGCGAGTTTAAGGTTTCGATGAACGAAGTGGAGCGAAACCGGTTTTACCCACGGTCTCTTTTCGGGCAGTAGGTAGCTATGACGACGCCCGACGGGGTCGACGACGAGAAGCGAGCGACCCTCCGCCGATTCGCCGCAATCGGCACCGGCGCTCCGCTTGCCGGTTTCGCCGAATCGGCATCCGCAGATACGGGTGAAAGCGACGCGCGTGATGCGATCGTCGGCTATCTCTCGACGACGCCCGGCGCGCACTTTTCGAAGATTCGGGACGACCTCCAGCTCGGGACTGGAGAGACCCAACACCACCTCCGCCGTCTCGAAGACCACGCCGTAGTCGAAAGCTACGAGGACGGCGACTACAAGCGGTTCGTCCTCGCGGGGCGGTTCGACGAGTTCGAAAGACACGCCCTGGGATACCTGCGTCGAGAGACCCCACGCGGAATGTTGATCGAACTGTTGCTCGACCCCGACGCGACCGCCGGCGATCTGGCGACGTCGCTCGGGGTTTCCCCACCGACGGTCAGCAAGTACGCAGGCGAACTCGAGGACGCCGGCTTGCTCTCCCGAGAGGACGGGTACGCGGTCGAACGGCCGGAGACGATCCTGTTGCTCGTCGTCCGTCACGCTGATTCGTTCGGAGAACGCTCGACTACATTGGCCCGGAACGCCGATCAGCTTCTCGAGTACGACGGAAACGAGTGACGATTTCTACGAGCGACAGATCGATCCGTTGGGACCCACGCTTTGGCTTCCCACAGTGTTCTCACGCGGCTGGCGTGTGCGAGGCGAGTTGGTCTCTCATACGGTCTGCTGTAACGATGTACCGGTGTAACGGCGACTCGTCCTGCGGTCGCACGGAAATGACTGACAGCAGACCGTATCAGGCGGCGATACTAGACGTTGACCTTCCACGTGGTGCTCGAGGAGTAGCCCCACTTCTCGATCTCGACGTCGTAGTCGCCCTGCTGGAGCGCCGTGATGTTGGAGCCGACTTCTTTGGCCGTCATGCCGAGTTCCTGCCCGATGAGCCGCGATTTGAAGTACGTCTTCGTCGCGCCATTTTCCCGGAGGTACTGGAGAATCTGACGTTGTTTGCTCGTGAGGTCGGGGGCCATTGCAGTGCTCATGTCTCCAGAGACGACTGGGACACCCTTAGGGGGTTTGGTACGTGCAGTTAACAGGCCGCAGTCTGGCGATTTTGTGCCGTAGTAATGGAACAATAATCGGAAGGAAACGATCAGTTGGTACGGCCGGCTAATGCGTCCAATCTGGCGAGAGTCAGGAATCGATGACCGTTTCGGGGAGAAAAAAGGGGTTAGATGGGTGGAATCCGCGGACGAGCGGTCACGAGACTCGGCACTGGTCTGCTCGAAACTCACGAGTCTCGGTACTGATCCGCTCGGAACGGGCCGAACGCGCAGGTCACCGCGCTCGCGAGTGCGTCCGAACGGTCGACCACTCCGCCGGTGAGGGCGCCGACTGCACCCTCACCCTCGGCGATGCCGTCCGTTCCGAGAACGTCGTCCATCACCGGCCCGAGTTCCTCGCCGGCCGCGATTCGCTCGGTGACGGGGTCGGGGAGGCGGATCGACGGACCGCTCGCACGCTCGAGTCGGTCGCCGTCGGTCACCGCGGCCCACATGATGAGAAAGAGTCCGGGTGCGTTCTCGAATCGGGCGGCGCCACCCTCGAGACCGACCCCGTAGTCGGCCTCGCAAGCCTCGAGCGCGCGCCGAGCGCGGTTTTCCGCGCCGGTGATCGTCTCCGCAACTGATCGTGGCTGTTCGTCGACGCCGGAGTCGACGGAGACCGTACGGACGACCGGCCCGAACCGCTCGAGCGCTCGAGTGGTTGCCTCGCGTTTGACGGGATTCTCACTGCCGACGACGACGTGCATACTCGCCGTTGGAGCGGTCGTCATTTGGAATCCTCGGTTCGAATCGAACTCACCGCTTGAATGTTTTGGTTTCCCATACCAACTCCGCCGAATAACCGGTTTTCGGACGGTGATCGGGGATGATTTCGTAAGCGTTATATCCGGAGTCTCTGAACCCAGTAGGTAACGAATCTGTCCGGGCTTTTGCGACACGTTGTCCGGACAGCCGATGCCATCGTATGACCAACGCACCATCGAACACGAGAGTACGGCGTAGCGAACACGAAACGACCGACGAACAAACGGAGAACGAACAGAACGACGTCGCCTGCCCGGAGTGTTCCGGAAATCTCATCGTCGACGACGAACACGGCGAGACCGTCTGCGAGGAGTGTGGCCTCGTCGTCGAGGAGGATTCTGTCGACCGCGGCCCCGAGTGGCGCGCCTTCGACGCCGCCGAGAAAAACGAGAAGTCCCGCGTCGGCGCGCCCACGACGAACACGATGCACGACAAGGGACTGTCGACGAACATCGACTGGCGTAACAAAGACGCCTACGGCAACTCCCTTGGCTCACGCCAGCGCGAGAAGATGCAACGTCTGCGCAAGTGGAACGAGCGCTTCCGAACCCGGGACTCCAAGGAACGCAATCTGAAACAGGCGCTTGGCGAAATCGACCGGATGGCGAGCGCACTCGGTCTGCCAACGAACGTCCGTGAAACCGCATCGGTCATCTACCGACGCGCACTCGACGAGGACCTCCTGCCCGGCCGCTCCATCGAGGGCGTCTCCACCGCATGCGTCTACGCCGCCGCCCGCCAGGCTGGCGTCCCCCGCAGTCTGGACGAGATCGCCGACGTCTCCCGCGTCGAGAAAAACGAGATCGCCCGCACCTACCGCTACGTGGTTCGTGAACTCGGACTCGAGGTCCAGCCGGCCGACCCCGAGAGCTACGTCCCCCGATTCGCCTCGGGACTCGATCTCTCCGACGAGGCCGAACACCGCGCGCGTGGTCTGCTCCAAAACGCCAAGGAGAAGGGCGTCCACTCGGGCAAGTCGCCGGTCGGCCTCGCGGCCGCCGCGGTGTACGCCGCCGCCCTGCTCACGAACGAGAAGACGACCCAGGCCGCCGTCAGCGACGTCGCTGACATCTCGGAAGTGACGATCCGGAACCGGTACCACGAACTCCTCGAGGCCGAGGAGACCCTCGGCGTCGCCTGATTCGGGCGAAGCGTCGTAACCGACACAGTTTTTCGGACCGCGGAGGTCAGTTTCGATAGGGATGAGTATAGAGTTCGATTCGTTCGTTCTCACCGCCGCAGTCACCGACCTGTCCGAGGAACCAGCCGCTCGCGAATACGCGGACGCCGTCGAGTTCCGGATGGACCTGGCGGACGAGCCGTTGTCGGCGCTCGAAGCCTACGACGGTGAGTTGCCGATCCTCGCGACGAATCGCCCGGAGTGGGAAGGCGGCGGGTGGGTCGGCGACGACGGCGCGCGACTCGAGGCGCTCGCCGAGGCGACCGCGGTCGACGCCGTCGGTGCGATCGACGTCGAACTCGAGTCGTGTCGGTCCGGCGACGCCGAGGGTCTCCTCGAGACCGCCCGCGAGCGCGACGTCGCGGTCGTCGCGTCGGCCCACGATTTCGAGGGGACGCCCGACGAGATCGAGATGATCGAGACGCTGACCGAGGCCTGTGAGCACGCCGACGTCGGGAAACTCGCGGTGACGGCCGAAACGCGTGCAGACACGCTCGCGGTGTTGGCCGTCACACACCTGCTCAGTTCGGGGGGACAGACGGTCGCGACCATGGCAATGGGTGAGGCGGGCAGTCATACGCGCGCGATCGCGCCGGTCTACGGTTCGAAAATCGGCTACGCGCCGGTCGATCCCGCCGAGGCGACCGCCCCCGGCCAGTACGACCTCGAGACGCTGTCACAGCTTGTTTCCGAACTCGAGTGAAGCGGTTTTCGACGGGTTCGATCGCCGATTCGGCCAGCTCTCGACCGCGGTAACCGATGCATACCAATGGGCGAGTCGGTGGATCGCCGTCGCATGTATCGAACGGTTTCTGTCGCCCTCTCGTTGGTCGGCCGGTCGACCCCGTGGGAGGACACCGAATCGAAGCCAGGAGACGGTACTGCCTCGAAACGGCAAAACAGTGTCGCGAGCACGGCGTGGGCACTCGACGGCCCAACGCTGAAACGAGAGAACGACGGGGCCGTCTCGAAACGAAACGAGGGGACGTCCGATGCGGAGGCCCTGATCCGATCGCTCGCGGTGGTCCTCGATACTCCAGGGGCGCCGACGCTCGAGCCGGCGTTCCGACGCGACTGGCGCGAGCGCGCCGTCGAAATTCGCGAGGACGGAACGCGCCTCGAGGAGTTGAGTCGGGCGCTCGGTCTGGATGCGGATCGGCTCGTCCTCAAGGTGGCGCCGGACGGCCTCGTCGCACGATACGATCGAACGCGCGTCGGTCGCTGGCCGTCGGCGGCCGCGTTGCTCGCGGATCTGTCCGCGAGTGCGATTCTCTCGGACGCGGAGCCACGTTGGCGCTCGCTGTCGGGTGAAAAACGGCGTCTCGCGTTGCGATCGCTTCGGCTGTTCGCCCGCCGCTGTCCGAACTGTGATGGGGCCCTCGGCGGCGTTCGGGAGCCGGCTTCGACCGGCAGTCGGCTCGAGGGATCTCGCCGCGTCGAGTGCGAACGATGTGGCTCGATTCTGTTTCGCGAACCGTCGCTCCCGGCGGAGAACGCGTCGGTCTCGGAGACCACACGGTGGTCGAACCCCGGGGATCACGGACCGCCATCGGAATCGGAATGTTAACCAGTCGGCTTCCCTAGCGTATGCACATGACGTGGCTCCGTGCGCTGGCTGCCGCTGGCCTGTCGGTGCTCATGCCGGGTGCAGGCCATGCCCTCATCAGGGACTGGCTCAGAACCCTGGTGTTCGCCGGCCTGTATCTTTCCGCTATCGTGATCTTTCTCCCATCGATCGATCAGGTAACCGCCATCGGATCCGTCGGCGAAGGGATGGAACTCGTCGCCGACGAGATCGATACGATGGGACAGTTCGTCCTCTCGTTTATCGTCCTGTTCGCGGCGATAGACGCGACGTTTCGCGCGATGGGACTGCCCCCGGGTGCGAGCAACGAATCGGCAGACGGACCGACCTGTCCCGAGTGCGGGAAAGAACTCGACGAAGACCTGACGTTCTGTCACTGGTGTACGACCCGACTCGAACCGATCGAACCGGACGAGATCGAGTCGGATTCCGCGGGCGAAACCGAATCCGACGTTGAGCCGGTAGAAGCGAATCGTTGACAGGCGACCGGAGAACGGAACCGTTATTTTTCGATGATGCTCTCCTCGACGGGCTCCCCGAAGTGGCGAGCCGTATCCTCGTAGTACAACAGGAGTTCGTCGCCGGACTCGAGTTCGGTGACCGCCTTGCGGCCGTCGCCGGCGGCGACCTTGATCGTCTCGGCGTTCTGGAGGAGCGTCTCGATCCGGTCGCCGTCGTCGGTCTCGAGTGCGACCCGGAACATCGGCCGTTTCTCGATTTTGACCCGGCCGACGATCGCCTCGCGGGTGTTGCCGTTCGTATCGACGACCTGGACCTCGTCGCCGCTTTTGAGCTCCGAGAGGTACTTCGTGCCGCCGTCGGGCGTGCGGACGTAGGCGTGGACGGCACCGGCGTTGACCCGGAACGGCCGCGAGGCGACGTACGGCGACTCGGCGGTTTCGGCGTGGACGAACACTAACCCGCGACTCATCGAACCGATCAGCATCCCTTCGTCGTGTTCGAGCAGACTGCCGGTATCGATACAGACGCGATCGGCACTGCCGATCTCCTCGACGTCGATCACTTCCGCGTAGTCGAGGTCGAGCGTCTCGCGTTCGGCGGCGTCGCGAACCTCGACCGTCTCGCGGATCTCGTCCGGATCGTCCGAATCCAACAGAACGCCGTCGGAGCCGAGTTCGAGCGTCTCGAAGGCCGTCTTCGCCTCCTCCGCGGACGTCACGCCCGCGATCAGGTCCGTCTCCTCGCCGATCCGGGCGATGAGGTTCTCGAGGGGGATGATCGTCCAGTCGTCGCCGATGACGATCGTGTGATCGGCCTCCTGTGCGGCGGTTTCGGCGAACGCTTCGTACTCCTTGCCGAGGATGCGGACGTACGCACCGCGCTCGAGGTCGTCGTCGCGCCGAAGCGTCGAGAGGTCGGCAGAGCCGGAAAAGTCCTCGGGGAGATCGATCGTCGCGTCGCCTTCGCCTTCCTTGCCGACGACGACGGCGTCGGGGTCGGGGCCGGCGGCCCCGTCGTCCTCGGCGTCGTCGACGAGCGTTACGTCGCCGTCGGTTCGAAACGCGGCGACGTCGATCGAGCCGAGTTCGCGAACTCGCTCGACGTCGTCCTCGTCGACCAATACCCAGTCTGCGCCCGCCTCGAGCGCGGCGGTGATCCGCGCTCGACGGGCGTCCCAGTCGCCGACGGTGTCGTCGGCTTTAATCCAAACGGATCGGCTCATATCTCGACGGTCGAAGGGCAGTGGCTTGAACGTGGCGGATCGCACAGGACGCCGTATTGTAACGATAGTAGAAATAGTATCGATAGTTGAATTACTTTCTTGGTAGCAGATAATACAGGGCCGAACGAATTCGGAAGTATGGGTCAGCGCCACGTCGAGCCGGGTGACGCACCGACGATCGAGCAGGTTGCTCGCCGCCTCGAGGCCGAGGACGTCGCCGACGTCGCCCGGGCCGCATTCGACTGCGCGGGAGACCTGGCGGCGCTCGAGTACGGTCGAACTGCGTCCGTCCTCGGGGCGTGTCGGCTCGCGAGTCGGCGAAGCCGACGCAAACCGCTATCGTACGAGCGCCTGGCGGACGCCTTCGGCGTCGATCCCGAGTGCGTCGCCGACGCCGAGGCGACGATCGCGAGCTACCTGACCCCACCCGCTGATGCCGACGACGTTCGCGCCCTCCGCCGAACGCTCATCGTCGCACACGAACTGTTGGACGCACTCGAGTGCGACCGCCTCCACGCACTCGAGTTACCGGGATCGTACCTCGCCGACGCCGCCCCCTGGTTGATCGGCCGCACACAGCGGTCGATCGAATCGGGCGACGACGTCGAACGACGTGGACTCGACGAGGACGAACTCCGGGCTCACGTCGAGCGGCTCGAGGCCGACCTCGAACTCGCACGGCTCGGAACGCTTCTGTACGCGGACGTCGACGATGTCCGCGGAGAATAGCGCGGTCGGTTTCCGTCGATGCACTCGCGCTCGGGAACTGACGGCCAGCGCCGGTCGTCCTGGTCGCCAACGTGCGAGCGATGAATAACTAGTTTCAATCGAGCGCCGAGAGCTTGTGTCTGAACGCCCGGTAGGCGTTCTCCCCGCGCTCGGTGAGTTCGACGACGCGACGACGACCGACCGGTTCGATCCGCACGCAACCGTCCTCAAGGAGCGGTTCGAGAACGTGCGTATCGAGGACGCGGAAGGCGCCCTTGTCCTCGCTTGCGCGTTCTTCCGGCGGTCGCCGATCGGCCATAAACGAGAGGCCGCGTTTCCGGGCGTACTCGATCAGATCCTTCTTTTTCGGCGGTGCGGTTCGATCCTCGTGAAAGCCGTCCCAGGCCGTGGGGTCGGCGAGAAACGCCATGATCGCGACCTGGTCGGTCGTCGGCGAGTCGATCGGGTACGTCGGGATCGGCGTCGTCTCCTCGAGTCCGGCTGAAGCCGGTTCGATCGTGCCGTCGTGAGCGTAGCTCTCCGGTTCGACGTAGTAGGCCTGTGCGTCCGTCGAGACGTCCATGCACGCGATCGTCGCACCGATCGCCGGGATCGTCCCGCCGCCGGAGACGTTGACGTAGACGTTGTCTTCCGCGTGATTCGATGCGATCGTCGTCACCTCGCCGAGGACAGCATAAACGTCCGAGAGGTCACACGTCCGCGTCCTGACTTCCGGAACGGTCGACTCGAGTTCGGCGAGGAGCCCCTCGTGATAGACCGGTGGATCGTCCGCTGTGTCGTCCTCGAGGAGGTAGACGAGATCCGCTCGCTGTTCCCGGATGGGTTCGACGATGCGATCGAACTCGTAGCCGAGGGGGGCGACGTGTACCCGTTTGACGACGTCCATACACCGACAACCGGCGCGATCGAAATAACACCTGCCGAAACGTCTCGGTGACGTACCCGGAATTCGAGCGGAGTATATATCGAGTCCTTTCCCGCGAAACCGTCGAAACGTTCAGAAGCGTCGGGTACCAACCCCGGATAGATGGCCGGTTACGACGCGATCTACTTCGACCTCGACAACACCCTCTGTGAGCCCACGCAGGACGCGTCGACCCTGCTCGAGCGGACCTTCCGACGAGCCGGCCTCGAGCAGTTCTGTACCCCGTCCGACCTGCGAGAGGCCGTGCCGGCGTTGCCGACGGCCGAAACGGATCGCGAGTTCTACGAACATCTGTTCGCCGAGGTCGCTGATCGGGCGAACGTCGACCCGGCGGTCTCCTCCCGGCTGACCGACTGGTATCTCGAGGTGCGCGACCCGACGGCCGTCGACTTTCGACCCGGCGCCGTCGCGGCACTCGAGTACGCACGCGAACGCGGCCACGTCGGCCTCATCACGAACGGTGGACGATCGACCCAGACGAAAAAACTCCGCGCGTTGGGAATCGAGGACGCCTTCGACGTTCGAGTCTTTACCGAGCCGAGCGAGGGAATCTACCCGAAACCCGACGCCGCCCCCTTCGAGTACGCGCTGTCGAAACTCGACGTCGAACCCGACGCCGCGATCCACGTCGGCGATTCCTTACACGCCGACGTCGCCGGGGCGAACGCGATGGGGCTCGACTCGGCGTGGGTCGACACCGGCAACGGGCAGTTCGGGGATCAGCAACCGACGTACGAACTGTCGTCACTCGAGTTCTTCGAGCAGGTCGTCTGATCACTCGAGCCAGATCGCGAGGATATAGAGGCCGATGCCGACGAAGACGGCGACGGACGACGCCCGATCGAGGATCGGAAACGGCGCGAGCAGGAAGGCAAACTGGAGCGCACCGCCGACGATCAGACAGATCGACGCGCCGAGAATCGCCGGCTCCGTACTCTCCGCCTGGGAGTACAGAAGTGTCCCGACACCAATGGCGACGACGCCGAAGACGAACTGTGCCGCGAGGATCGCCAGTCCCTCGCCCGCCATCGTGCCGTAGCCAAACAGGACGAAGTAGAGGATAATGCCGAAGAAGATCACCCGATACACTGTATCCGAAGCCTCGTCGAGACCGGTCATACGTGTTCGTCGTCGTCCGTCCTCTTGAATGAGACGACTATCCGGTTTACGCGGCTGTCCTCACCGCTCTAGAGCACTCGCCCACTCGAGTTCGAATCGTTCGTGGACGACGAACTCGAGGGCGTTGATGAGGTAGTGGGCGACCACGACGACGAGGAAACTCCCCGTGACGATGAACACCGTCGCGAGGACGAACCCGAGGAGGCCGGTGACGATGATGCCGACGGATCCCTGGACGCCGTGGCCGACGGCGAACGCGACCGAAGAGAGGACGGCCAGCAGCCACGGCGAGACGCCGAAGCCGGCCGAGACGACGCCGATCAACGCCGCCCGAAAGAGCAGTTCCTCGAAGACGGCGATGATCGGCAAGACGACGACGAGCAAGACGAGCCAACCCTGCGTCGACTCCGGCGCGAGCAGTTCCCGTAACTGCTCGTCGTGATCGAACCCGAATCGAGTCGCGAACGACGCACCGAGTTCGTTCGCGACGTACAGGACGATCCCCGCGACCGTCCCCAAGAGAACTCCCTGTTCGACGTACGACCACGAGAACTCGACGCCGAGCGCACCAGCCGGAATGCCCGTATAGAGCACCGCACCGAGCAATACGAGCGCGAACAGCCCCTGGGAGAGCGCTACGTTGGCGAGAAGCGCGCCGGTCGAAAGCGACGCCGGATCGACGCCGTCGGCGGCCGGCGTTCTTGCTCGCGGCTCGTAACGATCGCCACTGGGTGACCTACCGGTCGGATCGGTGCTGGTGGCGTCGTCACCGGCGAATGGTGAGTCGTGGACGGCAGTGTCGTCGGATGATACGTCGGAAACGGCGTCATCACCGTCGTGGGCGAGGTCGTCGCCGGCGGTCGAAGCGTTCGAGTCGCCCGACTCGAGAGCGGCGTCGTTCGGCGGATCGTCGTAGTCGACGGACGGAGATGAGTCGGTGTCGGTCTCGAGACCGGCGTGGTCGGCGTCGCCGTCGGTAAACGCCGACTGGGTGAGATAGGAAAGAACGAGCAACAACACGAGGACGACGCCCGTGATTCCGACGAACGTCACCCACTGGGGCATCTATTGGGGACTCGGGTTCGATCCGCTCGCCGAGCCGACCGCGCCCTGGCCCTGGTCGAACGCCGATTCGGTGATCGCCTTGAGCCGGTCGACCAGCGAGTCCTTTTTCGGCTCGCCCATCAGGGCGACGTCTAACACTTCGCTGATGTTCGCACAGGGGATGATCTCGACCATCTCCTCGTACTCGTCTTCGATCATCACGTCCTGTTCGTTGGCCTTGGGGATGATGACCTTCGAACAGCCGGCCTTCGCGGCGGCTTCGATCTTGTGCGTGACGCCGCCGACGGGGAGGACGTCTCCGCGGACCGACAGCGAGCCGGTCATCGCGACCGACTGGTCGACCGGGATGTCCTCTAAGGCGGAGATGACGGCGGTTGCCACCGTAATGGAGGCGGAGTCGCCATCGACGCCCTGTTGGCCGGCCTGGACGAACTGGATGTGGATGTCCTTCTCCGAGAGGTCGACGTCGGAGAACTTCTTGATGATCGCCGAGACGTTCTGGACCGACTCCTCGGCCATCTCCTTGAGCTTGCCGGTGGCGATCACCTGACCGCCACCCTGTGCGGGGGCGATCTCTGCCATCACGGGGAGCATGATTCCGCTGTCCTCTCCCATGACGGCCAGCCCGTTGACGCGACCCTCGACGCCGTCTGCGGTGACCTGCAGTTCGTAGTCCTTGCGCCGTTCGATGTAGTCGTCGGCCAGCTGTTGTTCGATCGATCGCGAGCGCTCTTTGGCCTGCAGGACGTCCTCGCGGGTGGTGAACTCGCGGTCTTCGGCGCGGGCGATGTCGCCGGCGACGCGGACCAGCCCGCCGAGGTTCCGGAAGTGAAGCGTGAGGTGTTCCTTTCGACCGGCGCGACGTTTCGCCTCGAGGATGAGCTCCTCGACGGCCTCGCGCTCGAAGTGGGGAAGTCGGCCGTCGCGTTCGACCTCCTGGGCGATAAAGCGGGCGTACTTCCGGCGCATCTCGGGGGTGTCCTCGATGGTGTCCTCCATGTACACCTCGTAGCCGTACCCCTTGATGCGCGAGCGAAGCGCGGGGTGCATGTTCTCCATCGCATCGAGGTTCCCCGCCGCGATCATGACGAAGTCACAGGGGACGGGTTCGGTCTGGACCATCGCGCCCGAGGAGCGCTCGGACTGGCCGGTGATCGAGAACTCGCCTTCCTGAATCGCCGTCATCAGCTTCTGCTGTGTGCGGACGTCTAACGTGTTGATCTCGTCGACGAACAACACGCCTTTGTTCGACTTGTGGATCGAACCCGGTTCGACCCGGTCGTGGCTGGGCGTCTCCATGCCGCCGGACTGGAAGGGGTCGTGGCGGACGTCGCCCAGCAGTGCACCGGCGTGAGCGCCGGTGGCGTCCTCGAACGGCGCCGTGCGCTGATCGCCGTTGTCGACGATCATGTTCGGCACCATCGCGTCGGTGCCACGGGAGGTGTAGCGGAAGATCAGCCAGACGATACCCGCCGCGAGGATCCCGAGGAGGATGTTCATCGCGAGGATCGCGTAGCCGATGATGATCGCGATGATGATCCACATCAGGATCGAACGCATCTGGTTGCGCTTTCTCGCTTCCTCCTTGTGGGCGTCGATGATCTGTTCACCCTTGCCGGCGGGAACGGTCCGAACCTTCGGTTCGTTACCGTCGTCGGGGTTGTGATAGACCAGAACGTCCTGGAGATCCTCCTGTGGGAGAAGCTGACTCATCGCCTTCGCGAGCATCGACTTCCCCGTCCCCGGCGAACCGATCATCATGACGTGGCGCCGTTGTTTGGCCGCCTTGATGATGATGTCTCGAGCCTCGTCCTGACCGATAACCTGATCAACGAGGCGGTCGGGGACCTCGATATCGGCCGTCGATTCGATCTTCAGTCCACCGAGGAGGTCCTCGTCGGCGATCTCGTCGTCTACCTCGACGCCGGGATCGACTTCGACCGTGCTTCCCAGATCTTCGACGGTCTCGATCTCGTCCTCCGACGTCGTGGGATCGTCGCCGGCGTCGGGATCTGGATCGGAGCCAGGACGGAGCCCGTCGGTCGACTCCTCGAGATCGTCGACATCCTCTCGCCGGTCGTCGTCCAGTTCCTCCTCGGGCGACAACCGATCTCCCCGACGCTCCTCGGAGCGTTCTTGCTCCACGACTTGCTCCTCGCTGGGAGAGGAGTCAGGGGCGTCTTCGGGAGGATCGTCAACGTTCGTATCGTTACTCATAGAACTCTGTTCAGTACCTGTCTCGAAGGGATTGCGACTGATATACTTTCTCCATGCGGCGCATGGTGTCGATGGTTGAAAACGCGCCATAGCGGCCTCGAAGGGACCGATCTAGAATCCTAGCGATCGCCTCTCGCCGGCGACGAACTCGCCACGCTTAAGCGCCGCCGCAAACCACTGTTCAGCATGACGCGGGGGTTCTACATCGGCCGGTTTCAACCGTTTCACAACGGGCATCGGAATATGGTCGAACAGATCGCCAACGACGTCGACGAACTCGTTCTCGGCATCGGGAGCGCCGACGATTCGCATACGGTTCGGAATCCGTTTACCGCGGGCGAACGGATCATGATGATCACCAAGTCGCTCGTCGACACCGATCTCGTAACGTACGCGGTTCCGATCGAGGACCTAGAGCGCAACTCCGTCTGGGTGAGTCACGTCCAGAGCATGAGCCCCGATTTCGACGTCGCCTACTCGAACAACCCGTTGGTCATCCAGCTGTTTCGGGAGGCGAACATCGAGATCCGCCAGTCGCCGATGTTCAACCGCGAGGTCCTCGAGGGAACGGAGGTCCGCCAGCGGATGATCCACGGCGGCGACTGGCAGTCGCTGGTTCCAGATGCTGTCGCCGAGGTCGTCGAGGAAATCGGCGGCATCGAACGCATCCAGATGGTCAGCGACTCCGATTCGAACGGGGAGTAGACGGACCGTTGTAAAACGGCTGACTGGAAGACAAAACGAGAATCCCCGACGCGACGGCTCGAGGCGCATCGATTTTTTCGGTCGGCCGCCTACGAGGGGTATGATCACGCTGGCTTCCGACTTCGGGACACCGTATCCGGCGGCGATGAAGGGAGTGATTCTCGGACGAACGGCGGCGCAACTGGTCGACGTCGCCCACGACTTCCCGCGACAGGACGTCCGAACCGCCGCGTTCTGGCTCCGGGAGGTGCTTCCGTACTTTCCGCCGGCGACCCACCTCGTCGTCGTCGACCCCGGCGTCGGAACCGACCGCGACGCGATCGTCGTTCGCGCCGGCGAGCACGCACTCGTCGGACCGGACAACGGGGTCCTCGTCCCGGCATCCCGACGACTCGCCGACGATCGGATCGAGACGTACGTGATCGACGAGTCGGCCCTCGAGTCGGTCGTGCCCGCCCACGCTCGCTCGAGCGATGAGAACGAGCGCGGAAGAGCCAAAATCGATCGGAAGAACGAGCGGGAGAAAGTCGGGGTCGATCGTGGGAACGAGCGGGAGAGAATCGACGATTCCGACGGCCCCGTGAGCAACACGTTTCACGGCCGAGACGTGTTCGCACCGGCGGCGGCCGACGTCCACGAGGTCGGCGTCGACTCGCTCGGGTCGCTTTCGTTTCTCGAGTCGACCGACGAGTTCGTCGATCTCCGACTGCCGGAGGCGACGGTCGACGACGACCGTGCGAGCGGAGCGGTCCTCGTCGTCGACGGCTTCGGGAACGTCGTCACGAACGTCCCCGGTGACTTTCTCGAGAATCGGTCGCGACTGCTCGCGAACGGCGAATCGGTTCCGGTCGGCCAGACGTTCGCGGCCGTCCCGGTTGGCGACCGGCTGGCAACCGTCGGGAGCCACGGCTACGTCGAACTCGACGTCAATCGGGGGCGGGGAGACGACGCGTTCGGGCTCGAGGTCGGCGACGGCGTCGTCCTGGAGTCCGCGGATTCGTATCCAGACCGGTAATGGGTATCAGTTCGTGGCGAGGTCGCTCGATCCGGGGTCGATCACGATTTCGCCGTCGGCCCAGACGGTGACACGACAGCCGGCGAACCCAAACCTGATCGAAGCGCCGACGGGTTCGGCGCGATCGGCCTGCCAGTGGGCGACCATTTCGTTCAACGCGTCGGAGTCGACGCGTCCGGAAAGCGTCTCGAGGTCGGTCGGTGCAACGTCCCGAAGTGACGCCATCGCCTCGATGAGTGCCGAGCTAACGGGCTCGTACTCGTCCTGGTCACACCAGGTATGATACGTCCGTCGACCCTCGTCGTAGTAGATCGTCCGTCCGGCATCGTCGACCGTAGTCAGTCGGTCTGGCAGTGATTTCCCGGACATCACGTTCAAAAATCAGACGTGTTAACAGATAACAT
The DNA here is from genome assembly GCF_041205745.1 of Natrarchaeobius versutus. Lineage (NCBI taxonomy): Archaea > Methanobacteriati > Methanobacteriota > Halobacteria > Halobacteriales > Natrialbaceae > Natrarchaeobius > Natrarchaeobius versutus. The sequence goes on from NZ_JBGFCC010000010.1 coordinate 86,034, forward strand.
TGTCGGCCGGATAGACGGCAAATCGACGAACGGCGGAACGACGAGCGAAAGAAATCCGGACGAAAGCAGTTATTCGGCGGCGATGACGTCGTCGATGCGGACGATCATCGTCGCGGCTTCCGTCGCGCTCTCGACGGCCTCACGCTTGACGTCGGCCGGGTCGACGACGCCGTACTCGAACGGATCGTCGATGGTGACCTCCTCGCCGTTCGTGATTAGTCCGGCGCGGCCCTCGGACTCGTGGGCGGCACGAAGGTCCACGAGCGCGTCGATTGGGTCCTGGCCGGTGTTGGCGGCGAGTGTCCGCGGAACGATGTCGAGTGCGTCGGCGAACGCCGTCACGGCGAGCTGTTTGCGGCCCTCGATTCCGGCCGCTTCCTGACGGACCTTGTCTGCAATCGCGATCTCGGTCGCGCCGGCGCCGGGGACGACCTCGCCGGAGTCGAGTGCGGTCGCGACGACGTCTAAGGCGTCACCGATCGCACGCTCGAGTTCGTCGACGACGTGTTCGGTGCCGCCGCGGACGAAGACGGTGACGGCCTCGGCGGCCGCGCCGCCCTCGATGAACGCGAGGTCGTCGTCGCCGAAGTTCTCGGTTCGGATCAGGTCGGCCTCGCCGAAGTCGCTTTCCTCGAGGTCGTCGAGCGCGCCGACGCGGCGTGCACCCGTCGCGGAGACGACGTCTTTGGCGTCCGAACTCGTGAGGTCGTCGAACAGCAAGACTCCCTCGCTTGCGAGTGCCGAACTCACGCGGTCGTCGACGCCGTCGGTGGTGAAGACGACGTCCGCACCGCTTTCGGCGATCGCCTCGGCGTAGCCCTGAAGTTCGCCCTCCTCGGCGTCGATCGCGGCGTTGAGTTGATCGATGGAGTCGATCGCATACTCGGCGTCGATCTCGCCGGTCTGGACCTCGAGTTCGACGTCGAGGACGGCGATGGAGGCATCTGCGACCTCGCCTGGCATCTCCTCGTGGGCGGGGTCCTCGTCGAGGACGATCCCCGGGACGAGTTCCGTCGCGTTCGAGGAGGCGCCGACCTGGGTGTGGACGGCGACGTTGTCGCGGGCGACACCGTCTTCCGCGTCGACGTGGCGGACGGCCTCGACCACCGTCTCGGCCAGCGATTCCGCGGTGAGTCCGCCGGTTCCCTTGCCGGTCATGCTCGATTCGGCGACCTGCTTCAGGATCTCGTCGTCGACCTCTGCCTCCTGGACCTGCTCGTCGATCGCCTCGAGGGCGATCTGGGCCGCCTCGTGGTAGCCCTCGACGATCGTCGTCGCGTGGACGTCCTGTTCGATCAGGTCCTCGGCCTCGCCGAGTAAGTTACCGGAGACGACGGCCGCGGTGGTCGTCCCGTCGCCGACTTCTTCCTCCTGGGACTCGGCGACTTCGACGATCATCTGGGCCGCCGGGTGTTCGATATCCATCTCCTCGAGGATGGTCGCGCCGTCGTTCGTAATGACGACTTCGCCACCCGAATCGACGAGCATCTTGTCCATTCCGCGGGGACCAAGTGTGGTCCGTACGGACTCGGCGACGGCCTTGCCGGCCATGATGTTCGACGACTGGGCGTCTCGCCCCTGGGTTCGCTGACTGTCCTCGCTCAGAATGAACATAGGCTGTCCGCCCATGCGTCGCTGTTGTGCCATCGTTGAATCCTCACTAACATTGTCGTCAGCACTTCTATATAAGTATTTCCCTACCGATGCCACTCCCTCTGGCGATTGCCGTGTGAACCACCGGCACGCGAGTCCGATCGCGAAGCCGGTAGCAAAATATGGATCGACGCGGAACGTACCCGTGGGATGCTGGAGCTGGAACACGGGTTTCGGGTCGTCGACGTCTACGCTCGACTCACGCCGGGACCGAGTGATGGGGATGCCCGAGGGCCGACAATCTCACCGGATCGGCTCGAGCGGGAGATGCATCAGGCGGGAATCACCAGATCGGTCGTCTTCGCGCCGGCGACGTCGGAGACGAGCTACGTTGGGCCGAACAACGGCGTCGCACGGCACAGCGTCGATCGGCCCTTCGTCGCGTTCGCCCGGATCAACGGAACGAAACGATCCGAGCGAAACGCCGCTGGACGGCTCCACAACGCCGTCAGTCGCCGGAAAGATTTTCACACGACTCCGAGCGACGTCGAACGCTACGCCTACGACGACCGCTTTCACGGCTTCGTCCTGGATCCGACCGTCGACGATTATCCCGACGAAGATCTGCTCGCGGTACTCGACGACGTCGGACTCCCCCTGATCGTCCGCGGCGGCGTCGAGGCCCCGCCCGACGTCCTCGCCGAAACCGTCCTCGGGCACTCGTTTCCCGTCATCGTCGCTCACTTCGGCGGCCACCCCCTCGAGCGATCGCTCATGCACGAGATGATCGACTTACTCGGGGAGTACGACGACTGCTATCTGGAGACGAGTTTCGTTCGCCACCGGGACATACTCGAGCGGGCGCTACTCGAACACCCGGATCGCGTGCTCTTCGGGAGCGGCGCCCCGTTTTGTCACCCCGACGTCGCGCTGATGGAGATCCTGACCCTCGACGTCTCCGAGGACAAACTCTGGCGGGCGTTCTCGAAAAACGTCTGCCGCGTCGTCGACGCGCTCGGGCCCGAATCGGAACTGCGACACTGAACGACAGGACCGCGACACCGAGTGACAGCGGTATCGACGTCGAATAACCGACGGTATCGACGCCGAGCGACGGAAAACCCCGTGACACAGGTCGCAAATCACCCTCACACGTCACTCGAGGAGCCACACGTCGGATCTTCGGTTCGTGCAGGAAACGAGGTAGTTTATGCGAGTCCGTCGAGATTGTCGAGATATGCACGCGAGTTGGACGGATCGTCTCCCGGTAGGCCACCGGCGACCGATCGAGGAGTAACCACCATGGGCTATCCCTTGCCACAGTGGACCGTCGACCGACTCGAGATCTTACGCGTCTACGGCTACGGCCTCTGTATGGGGACGGCCGACGCGCTTCCAGGCGTCTCCGGCGGGACCGTCGCCCTCCTGCTCGGCTTCTACGGCCGGCTGATCGCCGCCATCACCGCACTCACACCCGGTCGCGCCGGTGCCGTCCTCCGGGGATACGATCCCGCCCAGCGGCCACAGGCGCGGGAAGCGCTCGTCGAGATGGACCTCGAGTTTCTGCTCCCACTCGGCGTCGGGATGGTGACCGCCGTCGCCCTGATCGCGGGCGCCGTCTCCGCGCTGGCGAACTCTCACCCCGTTCTCCTATACGGCTTTTTCACCGGCTTGATCGCCGCCTCGGCGGTCGTGCTCTTTCGAAGCCTCGAGTTCGCGTCGGCCGAACACGTCCTCGCCGCCGCGGCAGGTACCGGACTCGCGTTGCTCGTCGCGAGCAACGTGATCCAACTCCCGGGAAGCGGTCCGCTGTTGATTCTGTTGGCCGGCGCGCTCGCGATCAGCGCCATGATCCTCCCCGGCGTCTCCGGCGCGTTGATCCTGATCCTGATCGGTCAGTACGAGTTTCTCTCGGCGGAACTGACCGCGTTTCTCGAGGCGCTCGGACGCCTCGTTTCGGGAGGTGGAACGGTCGACGCGGTCCTCGACCCGGGGACGACCGTCGTACTGTTCGTCGTCGGGGGGTTCGTCGGCCTCCTGACGATCGCGAGGGTCGTCCGCCGAGCGTTAGAGCGTCGTCGCGACCTGACGTTGCTCTTTCTCGTCGGGCTGGTCGCCGGCTCGATTCCCGCGCCGCTTTACAATATCGCGGAGACACACGCCTGGACGACGAGCGTCGTGGCGTCGACCGCGACCTGGGCGCTCGTCGGTGCAGTCGTCCTCTTTGGCCTCGACGCGTTGGCCGGCGGCTTCGACCCCGAATAGGCGTCGACTGCCGCGAGTCGTCAGCGACGGTCGTACACCCTGACCGCCCGATCGTGTCTGGACGAGAGGCCGTTCGGGTTTCGGCGGGCCGACCGATCCGAGTATCGAGCGCGGAGTCCGTCACGGTTGCCCGCGGCGGCGTTGGCGACGACGTCGACGCCGTCGGAGAACCAGTCGGTCGGCGTCACCTCACCGGAGACAACCCGGCGAATTCCGGAGAGACCGTCGCGAGCCGCCCGAAACGCGGTTCGTCCGAGGACGCCCGGTCGCGGCCCGTAGTTCTTCGAGAGTCGGTAGGCGATCGAACGATACCGCGTTCCCCACTCCGGTTCGGGCGTCCCGCCATCGGCCCCGAACTCGCTCTGGACCGCCATCTCGGCGCTCCAGGCGACGTCGAATCCGAGTCCGGCGATGCGGTGTGCACAGTCGCGTTCGCCGTCGACCTCGAGATACTCGTCGAAGCCGTCGAGCGCCGAGAGGACGGTCCGGTCGAACGCGACGTTGTCGGCGTCGAACGCGAAAACGCGCCGACCGGCGACGGAGCGAGGCGTGTGTGGGTCACGCTCGGCTGGAGTTTCGCCGGTGATCGGCCCGGCAACGACGTCCGATCCGGTCTCGAGTGACCGTTCGATCGCATCGTACCACCCCGGCTCGACGGTATACTCACCGTCGAGGAAGGCGACGACGTCGCCGTCGGCGACGCCGAGACCCGCGTTTCGCGAAACGTTCGGGTTTCGCTCGGAGATCTCGACCAGAACGTCGACGTCGGCTCGCTCGCGAACGACGCCGGTCGTCCCGTCCGAAGACGGGCCGTTGACGACGATCACCTCGCTCGAGTCCGGCGTTCGCTCGGCGAGGGCGTCGAGACAGGACAGTAACTGCTCTCGGTCGTTCAGCGTCGAGACCACTACCGAGAGCTCCATACAGCACCATAGGCTCCCCGAACGGTAAAAAGCAGGTGGGTTCCTCCGTGATCGCGAGAGCCGTTGGAATCGAGACGGGTGCCCCCAGGTCGAGGACCGCACCGTACGGTCTTCTGTCGGTCATTTCCGCCGCGATTGCGGTCCGTCCTGCGGTCACATCGGTAAATCGGGACAGCTTGCGAATCCGTCACCGAAGTCGGGTGTTCCAGTAGGAGACGGACGCGAAGTGGTCCGTGACCGGGTTGCCACCGACGGCCGTATCGAGCGTTCGAATCGGAGACGCAAGCGAGTTCGGGATCGACCGGTAGGCCCCGTAGGGAACGAGGAAATCGTCCTCGACGTCGACTAGCGTCAGGTTCGTCTTCGCGAGCAACGTCGAAACCTCACTCTTCGAGTAGAGTCGCGATCCCATCGGCAACGCCCAGTTGTAGACGCTCCGGGCACTGAACCGGTTGAACGTGTCGAAGACGATCTGCTCGCGCGAGACGCGACGCATCTCCCGCAGAAACGCCTCCGGATCGTCTGCAAGGTGGAAAAATCGCATCGCGATGACGGTGTCGAAGTGATCGTCGGGAAACGGCAGTCGCCCCGCGTCGCCCCGAAGGAACTCGAGGGTTCCCGACAGCTCCGCGTTCTGCGATTTCGATCGTCCCTGCTGTAACATCGCCGCCGAAATGTCCAGTCCTACGACGTCCGCGCCGGCCTCCGCGAGCATCACCGTAAACCGCCCGGTACCACAGGCGATCTCGAGGATTCGACGATCCTCGACCGGCGTGATCGCCTCGAGGACCGCCTCCTTTTCGCGGCGGTCGATCAGCTGCCCACCGCGCGAGAAGCGTTTGTCGTCGTACTCCTCGGCGACGTCGTCGGCCTGGTACCACTCCTGTCCTTTCACACTGGGCACAACTACACGAGCGTGGGGATAAAACGATACTGGAGTCGGTCGACGACGCCGGTTGGTCGGCGCCGACGGATCGTCCGAGCGCCGCCGCCGGCCGCTCGAGCCCGAGTCGAGCGAAGTTTTGATTCTGAGTTAATACACCATTCATACACCTATTACAAACTGGATTGTTCGTATTTGCATATAGGGAATCTTTACCATTGACTGTTTCACTGAAGTGGGTATGAGCACGAGTACAGCCGAAGACAGGATCGGTGCCGCAGAAGAACCGCTTCCCGAAGACGAGTACCTCGACCGACTCCGCGAACTCCCCCCGAGCGCGAAACTCGTCGCGAAGGTTCTCGAGACCGACTCGCCACTCTCGCAGGGTCAACTCGCCGAGGAGTCGTTGCTCCCGGACCGGACCGTCCGCTACGCACTCAACAGGCTCGAGGACGTCGAACTCGTCGGCTCGCGCTACAGCTTCCGCGACGCACGCAAACAGGTCTACTTCCTCAGGCGGTAGGCGCGTCGTCGTCGCTTCAGACGGGTTACTGGCAGTCATTACCGGCGCAACTGCCGCCAGGGCCGCGGTTGTGCCGGTAACTCGTTGTAACAGCCCGTATCGGATCTCGATACGCACTTTTTCCCCCGGACCTGTGAGGGGGTATGGACGTTACTCGCCACCCCGTCGAGACCGAATCCCGCGTGCCGACGGGATCGACCAACGCCTATCTCGTGGGGAGCGATCCGGCGATGCTCGTCGACCCCGCGGGACGGACGGACGAACTCGATCGAGCCGTCGCCGAACGCGGCGTCGAACACGTCCTCCTCACCCACACCCACGCCGACCACGTCGGCGCGGTCGACGTATACGCCACTGAAACGGGTGCGACCGTCTGGGCCAGACGCGGCCACGTCGACCGGTTCCAGGATGCAACCGGACGCACGCCGGATCGGACGCTCTCGCCCGAAGCGTCGATCACGCTCGGCGACGACACCGTCCGCGTCCTCGAGGCCGCCGGACACGCACCGGACCACGTCGCCCTCGAGGCCGGACGGAACGGACCGATCTGCTGTGGTGACTGTGCCGTCCGTGACGGGAGCGTCGCCGTCGCCGCGCCCGACGGAGACATGCGCGCGTACGTAGAGACTCTCCGACGCCTATGGACGATCGATCCGCCAACGCTGTACCCCGGTCACGGTCCCGCCGTCGAGACGCCCCGAGAGACCCTCGAGCGACTGCTCGAACACCGCGCCCGACGGGAACGGCGCGTTCTCGCGGCCGTCGACTCCGGCTCGCGCACGCTCGAGGAGATCCTCGAGACGGCCTACGAGAAGGACGTAAGCGGCGTTCGCGACCTCGCCGAGGCGACGGTCGTCTGTCACCTCGAAAAGCTCGACGTGGAGGGCCGTCTCGAGTGGGACGGAACGCAGGCGAGACCGAGTCGGCCGTCAGAAACGTCGTGAACCGGCCTCACGACCGCCAGTACGCTTGCGTGAGCAAGACGAGTACCGGGAAGATCTCGAGGCGCCCGATCCACATATAGAGGATCATCAGGAGCTTCGAACTCGTCGGGAACGATTCGTAGCCGCCCATCGGACCGGTGACCTCCCCCAGCCCCGGCCCGATGTTCCCGAGAGTCGCGATGGAGGCGCTTACGACGTCGATCAACTCGAGTTCGAGGCCGACCCGGGCCGCGTCGACGGCGAGCAGAGCGATCCCGACGAAGAAGATGACGAGGTAGAGCAGGGTGAACGCGTATATCCCGCGGACTGCATCCTCGTCGAGCACCTGGCCGTTCATCCGAACCGGGCGAACCGCTTCCGGATGGATGGTCGTGAACACCTCGCGTCGCAACGACTTCAAGATCACCAGCCACCGCAGTACCTTGATCCCGCCGCCGGTCGAGCCGGTGGAGCCGCCGATGAACATCGCGAACAGCAAGAGCCCCTTCATTGGACCGCTCCACTCCGCGAAATCCGCGTTCGCGTAACCGGTAGAGTTGACCAGCGAGGCGATCTGGAAGGTGGCGTAGCGGGCCGAGCGCTCGATATTTCCGCCAATAGCGCCAGTTTCGGGCGTCTCGAGTGCGGAGAAAAACAGCATCGCCGCGCCGACGATCGACAGGGTCGTAACCGCGCCGAGGTACAGCCGAAACTCGTTGTCCCGGAGCAGAGCCCACGGATCACCGGAGATCACGTGCCACCACAGGACGAAGTTCACTCCGGCGACGAACATGAACGGGACGACAAGCCACTGGACAATCGGCGAAAACGCCTCGATACTGCGGGCCTCCGGGGAGAATCCGCCGGTCGGGAGCGTCGTAAACCCGTGGGCGATCGCGTTGTAGAGGTCCATGTTCGGCGCGTAGCCCGCGAGATGGAGTCCGTACAGCAACGCCACGTAGAGGACCGTAAAGAAGAGGTACGCGAGCCAGAGCACGCGGGCGGTCTCCGCGATGTGTGGCGTCAGCTTCGAGACGCCGGGGCCGGGGGTCTCGGCTTCCATGAGTTGCGCCCCACCGACGGCCATCTGGGAAAGGATCGCGACCGCGAGAACGATGATCCCCATCCCGCCGAGCCACTGGGTGAGTTGACGCCACATCATGATCGCCCGCGAATGGGTGTCGAAAGAGATGTCGTGCATGACCGTCGCCCCCGTCGTCGTAAAGCCGCTCATGCTCTCGAAGAGGGCGTTGACGGGATGGGCGACCGCCCCGTTCCCCGCGAGAACGTACGGTAACGCGCCGAAGACGGCCGCGAACAGCCAGGTGAGCGCGACGACGAGAAACGCCTCGCGGGCACCCGGATCCGGTTCCGGCTCGAGTCGCCGAAGCGAGAGGCCGAACCCGGCGGTCACGACCATGCTTACAACGAACACCCAGAGGTCCTCGCCGCCGTAGGCGAGCGCAACGACGATCGGAACCACGAACGCAAGCGAGAGGGCCGCGAGAATCGTCCCGACCAGGCTCAGGCCGTCCCGCCAGTCGACGTGGAGGCGCCGACGCATTCAGATTACCTCGAGAACCTCCTCGAGGACGGAGCCGTCGACGAAACAGACGACGTGATCGCCGGGCTCGACGATCGTTCCCCCGCGGGGCGTGATCAGCTCGCCGCCTCGCGAGATCGCGCCGATTACGACGCCCGAGGGGAGCCGGTCGGTTACATCGACGATCCGGCCGCCGGTGAGTGCGCTGTCGGGGCCGACTTCGATCTCGATCACCTCGGCACGATCGTGTTCGAGCATCGCGATCTTCTCGGTGTGATCGGCTCGCGTAAAGCGGACGATCTCTTCGGCGGTCTCCTCGCGCGGGTTGATCGAGACGTCGATTCCGACCGTCTCGAAGAGGTCGGCGTACTCTAAGTTCTCGATGACGGCGACGGTTCGATCGACGCCGATCCGGCCGGCGAGCAACGAGACGAGCAGGTTCTTCTCGTCGCCATCGAGTGCGGCGACGACGACGTCGGCCTCGTCGACGTGTTCTCGAGCGAGAAACTCGGCGTCGGTGCCGTCGCTCTGGAGCACCATCGTGTTTGGAAGCGCCTCGGCGCACTCGCGGGCACGATCCGGATCCCGTTCGATCAATCGCGGACTGTAGCCGTGTTCTTCGAACTCACGGACGGTCTGGAACCCGATCTCGCTGGCGCCGACGACGACCACCTCGTCCGGGCTCTCCGTATCGGGCGTGACGATGTCCGTACTGAAGTCCGTGACCGAATGTGGGCTACCGATGACGACGACCCGATCGCCCGCGCGGAGTTCGGTGTCGCCGCTGGCGACGATCATCTCGTCACCCCGGAAGATTCCCGCGAACGTCAACGAGTCCCACCGATCGGCGTCGGCGACGATCGTGCCCGCGACCGGGCTCTCGGGTCCGATTTCGAACTCGGCCATCCGCACGAGGCCGCCGACGAACATGTCGACGTCGTGTGCCGCCGGCAATCCGGCGATGCGAAAGATCGCGCGTGCGGTCAGCAGGTCGGTACAGACCATGAAATCGACCCCGAACGCGCCGTGGGATCCCTCCCAGGTCTCGAGCAGAGTCCGTCGCCTGACGCGGGCGATGGTGAACGCGTCGCTTGCGGCTTTCGCGGCGCCACAGACGACGACGTTCGTCTCGTCGCTGTCGGTCGATGCGATGACGAGATCGGCCCGTTCGACGCCGGCTTCCCGTAAGGTCCCGAGTTCGGTACCATCGCCGCGAACGGCGAGTACGTCGAGCGAGTAGGTGAGTTCTTCGACGACGTCGCCGTCCGGGTCGATCACGACGACGTCGTGGGAATCCTCGAGGTTGGCCGCGATCGCTCGACCGACGGCACCCGCACCGACAATGATTACACGCATCGATTCCGCCCCACTCGTTCGGTTCGACCCTAACGCGTTTGGAAACATAGTGTTACTCTCGTCGCCGGATATCTGCTTGCTGTGGGCTGGTAGAATTCATTGCTGGTTGGAACGAAAACAGTCCGGGCATCCACCGCCACAGCGGTTGGACAGAGCCGACGACTGAGTCTGACTCCACCCCACACCGGCTGTCGGCGTCTCGGTCCACGATTCCGACAGCGATGGCGCTACGAGCGCGACGGCGAACGCGGCCAGATTCGCCGACTCCGTGACCGCCGCAACGATTCATACCGGTCGTATATCGCAGTCACATCTATAAATCCACCGACTGGATTTTCGAAAGGGAAACGAACCTGGGTTTGAATTGCGAAACGCTACTCGATGCAGGGATAGACAACCGATTCGTGATCGATCCGCCGACGAACGTCCCGTCGTTCGCTGACGATGGATGTGCCCTCCTTCGTACCGAGTGGATTCGTCGTTCGCCCCCTCGCCAGCGTACGGCGAAACTCTCGTGAACCCCCACGGTCGTTTTCGATCCGAGAATATCACACCGTATATCTGCGGAATAAGTACTACCACAGGTATATATTCCGTGATTACGGAGTGGGATGTATGGGCGATGGAAGCGGCGGAAGCTATCGGCTCGACGAGATCGATCGGCGAATCGTCTACGCGCTGATGGCCGACGCTCGGAACACGTCCGCTCCGGCGATCGCCGAGGAGGTGAGCGTCTCCGGGGCGACGATCCGCAACCGAATTGCACAACTCGAGGAACACGGCATCATCGAGGGGTATCACGCGACCGTCGACTTCGAACACGCCGACGGCTCGCTGATGAACCTCTTTCTGTGTCACGCACCCTTCGGCGACGTCGAGGGCGTCGCCCGCAAGATCGGGACGATCCCCGGCATCATCAACGTCCGGGAGCTAATGGGCGGCCGGATGAACCTCCACGTCCTGGCCGTCGGCACCGACACGAGCGACCTTCGACGAATCGGCCGTGAACTCGAGAACCTGGAAGTCGAGATCGAAGACGAGTTTCTCCTCCAGAACGAACACGACTTTCCGTACACGCCGTACGGCCCGGCCGACGGCCGCCGGCTCGAGCCGCTTGCGGACTACATCAGCCTCACCGGCGGCGCGGACATCGTCGAGGTGACCGTCTACGAGGAGGCTCCGATCGCCGGGAAAACGCTCGAGGAGGCCGCCGTGGACGGAACGCTCGCGGACGAAACGCTGGTCGTCGCGATCGAACGCGACGACGCCGTCATCACCCCACACGGCGACACCGAGATCCGACCCCACGACGTCGTCACGGTGTTCTCGCCCGACGGAACCGACGAACCCACACTCGAGGGGTTCCAGGTTCCGAACGGGGAGCCGAGTTCCCGGGCCGATTGAGATGCCCGTCGACAGACTCATTCCCGAGTTCCTCCAGCGAGAAGACGACGCGCCGAACGAGGACGCGGTACTCCACGAGTGTCGCCACTGCGGATCGAAGTTCGACGAGGCCGTCGAACAGTGTCCGGTCTGTGACTCGACGGAGATCGCGACCTACGAGTTTCCCGACGACTCGACCGACGAGGACGAGGTCGCGGACGAGGTCGCGGACGAGGATTCCTGATACGGTCTGCTGTAAACGACGTACCGACACGACCGCGTCCGTCCTGGGTTGGGCCGGAACTGACCGACGGCGGTCCGTCTCAGCGGCGTCGTCGAGCGGGAGATCAGCGTGGCCGTCCTGTAGAGTGAGAACGACGGTCGTGAACCGACGTTATCGATTCTGTGCGAAATCGATCGCGAGCGAGAGAACGAAGTAGATACCCGCGACGCCGGCGAGAAATCCCGGGTCGATTCCGCTCTGCCAGTACTGGTACGCGCCGACGACGAGTACGACGATCACCGTCCCGACGAAGTGGTACCGCACGCGTAGCGAGGAGGCGTCCATACTCGAACGTATCCCGACACACACAGTAACGTACTCCGACGCCAAACGTCGGACTCGAGCGCCCGATTCGCGGACGGCGGTTCCACATCGACGGTGGTTCTGCGTCGACAACGGTTCCACATCGACGGCGGCCCGCAGTCGAGTCCGCGAACGCGATCGACCGCCTTTTGCGCGTCCGTGCCCTACCGCCTCGCGTGCGATCGCTCGAGGCCGAACTCGCCGACGCCCGCTCGCTCTCGGTCACCGACCTCGCGGACGCGATCGAGTCCATCGGCTTCGAGTGTACCCGCTGTGGCGACTGTTGTACGGGCCACGGCGAGGACGAACACACCGCGACGGTGTTCCCCGACGAGATCCGGATCCTCGTCGACGACAGTGAATCGCCAGCGGATGGCGAAGTGGCGAAGTCGACGCTTGCGGACCGCAACGGCGGAACGTCGAACGCCAGTGGCGCCGACCTCGGAACCGCCTCGAGCGCCGACCGCGAGTGGCGAGACGTCGCCAGACCCATGCCGTACGGACTCGCCGAGGGCGAAGACGGCCTCGAGGGCGAAACGCTCGAGTGGGCGCTCCGGACCGACGGCTGTGGTGACTGTACGTTTTACGAGGAAGCCGATGCGGGCGTCGGCGCCTGTGCCGTCCACGACGATCGGCCGCTGATCTGTCGAACGTATCCGTTCAGCGTCGCCCTCGACGGGGATTCGAGCGAACAGTCGGCGGATGCCTCGGAGAGTGATCTCGCCGAGGAGGGCCAGTCGATGGGCGAACCGGCCGACGAGGAGGGCGTCGTCCGCACCCACGAGTGTGAGGGACTCGGCCGCGAGATCCCCCGAGCGGACGCCGAGGATCTCGCACGAGCGTTAAAAGGGCGAGCGATCCGCGAACGCGAGGAGGCGATCGCCCTCCGGGACGCCTACGAACCGGCCAACCCCAACCCTGGTGAGATCGTCGTCCACGACTCCGAGGGGGCAAAGCGGGCCGACGGCACGCCGCTCGAGCGATGAGTCGTCGATTCCTGTGGCCAATCGATCCGGTCGTCAGCGTTTGAGCGGCCCGATCGTCGACGTTGGAGCGATCCAGGCGTCGCCGGTATCGGACCGATAGGAAATTAACCCGGTTCTCCGAACGTCGATCATGGACATCGACTGGAATTCGATCACTCACGTGACGAAAGTCGACCCGGCCAAGGAGCTTCCCTCGGATCTCGAGGTACTCGAGGGAACCGATCTGGTCCTCGTTGGCGGCTCCGACGGCGTCACCGAGTCGAACACGCTCGAGGCGATCCGGGCGGTCGACGCCCACCTGCCGTCGGTACCGGTGTGTCAGGAGCCGGATAGCGACGATCACGTCTCCCGAGAGACGATCGACGCCGTCGACGCGCTCGCGATCCCCGCCGTCTACAACGGCGATCGGGAACACTTCGTCGGCAAACACGTCGACCTGTTCACCGAAATCGGCCGCAAACCGGACGAGGTCGTCGGCTCGAGCGTGCCGGTCGTCGGCGATCTCCTCGCGTCGAAAGGCGCCGACGCGGTCTCGGATCTCGCCTCGAAGCTGTTCGGGGAGGGGTACGTCGTCCAGCACCTCGAGTCGGCGGCGGCCGACCGCGCTGGCGTCGAGTCGAAGTGGACGCCCGAACAGGTCGCCGGTGCGGCGCTCGCGACGGAGACGTTCTACGGCTTCCCGATCTTCTACGTGGAGTACTCCGGCACCTACGGCGGACCCGCGGACGTCGAAGCGGCCTCACGCTACCTCGAGGAAACGACGCTTCTGTACGGCGGCGGGATCGACAGCGCCGACAGAGCCGCGGAGATTCTCGAGGCCGGCGCGGACGCGATCGTCGTCGGTGACTGTTTCCACGACGATCCGGAGACGTTCCGCGAGACGATTCCGAGCCAGTAGGCTCGGAATCGAAGGGACGACACGCGGCGTGTGTCGTTCTCCCGGACGCAAAAACTGGTTTTAAAACGTTTCTTCGATGATCTCGCCGACGGCGAAGTTCGACTTGACTTCGGTGACTTCGATCTTGACGCGCTCGCCGACTTCGGCGCCGGGGACGATGATGACGTACCCCCGTTCGACGCGGGCGATTCCGTCTCCCTGCTTGCCGATGTCTTCGATCTCGACGTACCGCGTCTCTCCGACGTCGACCGGCGGCTGTGGCTCCGACGGCGCACTCGGTGGGCTCGTCGCCGACGACGATTCGTCGGCACCGTCCTCCGCTCGAGAAATGAGTGCGACGCGGTAGACCTCCCCCGGATCGATGTCGCCAGTTTCGACTTCCTGACGTGGTACCTCGATAACGTACCGATCCTCCTCAGCCGTGACCTCCGTACTGAACAGACACAGGAGTTTTTCAGATATTTCCACAGGTAGACCCTCAATATCTTCTCAGATCCCCCTCCGTAATAGAACTACCGACCGATCGACAGTCGCCGACCGAGATTCCGCCGTTTCGGCGCCGCTGTTCACCTGCCGTACGCACCGCCGTTTCGATATCGACCGTCGATTCGAGCAGTCGAGAGATGACGGCCGTGATACAGCCACCACCCCGAAGAAGGAACGGAACCATCTCGAGCAGGGAACGGATTCGTCCCCGTCAGTAATCGAGTCAGTCGGCTCGACCGGACTGGTGAACCGTCGCGAACCGCGAGAGATCGACCTCGAGATCGAGACCGGCGTCCGCCACCGAGTCGTACGGACGGTTGACGACGACGTCACCGGCCGTCCGGTCGCCGACGCCGGGGATCGCCGTTAGCTCGTCGAGCGAGGCGGCGTTGAGGTCGAGTGGGTGGGGGACCCCGGTCACCGAGCGATAGCCGTGATCGACGACCGCGACGTCGATCGTTCGCCCGAGTTCGCGCTCACCCGGGACGCCGACGAGCAACGGGTACGTTCCGAGTTGGCGGCCGAACGTCCTCCCGTCTTGGTGGTACTCCAGGTGGACGTCCGGCAGGACGGTCCCCGGCGGGACGACGCGCTCGAGCATCGGGTTGTCGATCTCCTCTCGAACCCGGCGTTTGTACCGTTTGAACAGCTTCTTGTGCTCGTTTGCGATCTCGGCACCCGTCTCGGACATGTCGGTACCGGCAAACGACATCACCTGTCGAATGTTGATCCGTCGGAGCATGTAGCCCTCCTCGTAGACTCGCTCGAGGAACTCGCGGTTGCGTTCGTAGGTCTCCTCGCGTTCACCCTTGAGCCCGTGTAAGAGGTTGATACCGGGTAACAGCTTGGGCAAGCGACGCGGTGCGTCGCCTCCGTTCGTCGGTGTGGCTCCCTCAGCCCGTCTCGCGCCGGCGGAATGATCCGGTTCCCCCGGTCCAGCCGGCCGCCAGCCGGCCGCCTCGTTGACGATCCGAACCGCTTCGAAACACTCCTCGGCGCTGACGTTCAGGTTGTTTTCCTCCTGAACGACAGGGTCGGCGGACTCGAGGCCGAAGGCGGCCGTGTCGCCGGGCGTGTTGTGTTCGGCGATGATCCGGATCCCCTCGCGGCTCCGCTCCGGCCACTCGACGATCGTGATGGGGTTCATATTGTCCAGATGGAGCGTCTCGAGATCGGGTGCAACCTCGCGAATACCGCTGTAGAGTTGTGAGAGTGCGTCGGGGTTCGGCGCCTCGCCATCGCCGCCGTAGGCGAGGATATCCGCCTGTCGACCGATCCGGAAGTTGCGGACGCCGTGATTCGAGAGCGCGTCGACTTCGCCGACCACCGTCGGCGGCGGCCGGAACTCCGGGTTGCCATACAGCGGCTCCGTACAGAACGAACACCGGTAGGCACAGCCCCGGGAAGTCTCGAGTTCTGCGATGAGGTAGTCGGGATGGTTCGGGTGCTGTTCGACGACGAACGCGCCATCCTGGGCCCACCGCGAGACCTCGTCGACGTCGCGCATCCGATCGTTGAACCCCTCGAGGCCGCTCTCGACGAGGTCGTAGACGGCGGCCTCGACGTCGCCTTTCGCGACGAAGTCGAAGTCGAGATCCTGGCGTTCGGTCTCGGTCGCTCCCTCGTTGGCGTCGCCGACGCCGAACTTGATGGGGCCACCCATCATGCTCGTCCCGTTCGCCGTCCAAGCGAGCTTTCGAACCTCGTCCGGTTCGGCTGGCGTTCCCCCGACGTACTTGCCGGGGACGGTCATCCCGCCGAGGTAGATCAGCAGGTCGGCCTCGTCGACGTCGCGCCACCGGCGCTGTTCGTCTCGCAGGCCGTCGATCGTGTGGTAGGTGATCTGCTCTCGCGGAACGCCCGCGTCCACGAGCGCTCCCGCCGCGTATCGCGGGTACGTCGAAATGTACGGCGGCACCCCGAAGTGAGCGGGTTCGTCGACGTAGCCGTCGACGATCGTCACCGACAGCGTTTCGGGGTCGGTCATGGCTCGAGGTAGCGCCTCGAGCGGTAAAACGGTGACTACATCGGGGAACGGACGGGACGGGGCGGGACGCGAGTCGCCGTCCTCCCAGCGTTGATATACCCGGAGGCCGTCGGATCGGATATGCCACCGACCGAGGAGATTCGCTGTACGGACGACGACTGTTTTCTCGACCTGTTCGAAAATCACTACACCTACGACGTTCCCGACGACTTCCAGGTCTCGGCGCTGTCGTGTCCGGTCTGCGGCGAGACCGACTCTCTTGAACCGGTCGAACTGTGAGCCCAAGGCTCGTCGGCCACGCCGCCTCGTCAGACGTTAATTTCCCCACATCAAAACCAATATGAACGCGCGGGTCGTAGGGGGATACTCGAGTATGTCTCTCGGATCCGCTCGCGCCCTCGCACCCGACGTCGCGCCGACGAACGCCACCCGCTCCGGAGGTGAGCGTATGTGAGTTTGGAGGAGTTTGGTGCCGCGGTCGGCAACAGCCTGTACCGACAGATCGGCCGCGCGAACGGCCACGTCCAGAACTATCGGCCGCTTCCCGTCGACGTCCTCGAGGGTGACTCGTCGTATCTCGTCGTCTTCGACGCCCCCGGGACCGAACCCGACGACGTACAGGTACGATACCACGAAGGAAACGTCAGAGTTCGAATCGATCGATTTCGCGAGTTCCACGAAGGGTACCGCATGCGCTTTCCCGGTCGCGGGATGACCCTCGACGGCGAGGCCGAACTGCCGCCCGACGCGATCGTCGAACCGGACGCCGGGACCGCGACCCTCTCGGAGAACGGAACGATCCGCATCGAAATTCCGAAAGGCGCTTCGCGTATCGAATCCGACGAAACGGACGAATCCGAGAGCGTCGACGGGCCGAGCGTCTCTGGAGCCACAGAGACGTCCAGTTCCACCGGTGACGGAGTCGCGGTCGAGGACTGATACGGACTGCCGTAAGTCAGTAGCGGCGAAACCTCGGTCTGTCTGGGATTTCGCCGCTAAACAGTGACAGCAATCCGTACGAGACGGTTTGCTGTCCGTCGGCTCCGATACGACCGCGACCAGTTCCGACCCAAATCGGTACAGCGTTTCGTCTGTGCGGACTCTCGTTACTCCTCGAACGTGAACGTCATCCCCTCCGTGACGTCGAAGTCCTCGTCGCCGTCGAACCGGATCGGGTCGTAGGCGTCGATTCCGTCCCCGCCGAGTATCTCTTCGGCGACCCGCGCGCCGATCGCCGGAGCGCGCATGATCCCCTCCCCCTGGAATCCGGTCGCGACGTACAGTCCCGACTCGAGTTCGCCGACCAGTGGATCCCGATCCGGCGTCGCCGTACAGAGCCCGGCCCAGGCTCGCTCGAGCTCGAACGAGCCGTCGGGAAACCGGTGGGCGACCCGCTCTATCAGGTCGGTCGCAAACGTCGGGTCCGCGTCGCGATCGTAGCCGTCCGGATCGGCCTCGCGTTCTTCGGTTCCGTCGCCGGCGAGAATCCCTTCCGCGTGGGGGCGAACGTAGAAGTCGCCCGTCGCGTCGTAACACATCGGTTCCGTGAGGTCGGCGTCGGCGACGAGCGCCTGCACTCGATACGGTTTCATCGCGATCGAAATTCCCGCGTCCGCGAGCACGCCTTTCGTGTGTGCACCTGCCGCGACGAGCACGGCGTCGAACTCGCGTTCCGCACCGTCGACGACGATCCGTGCGGGGTCGGGCCGAACCGCGACCGGCGTCTCCGTCTCGAGGGTCGCGCCCGCGCCGGTGGCGGCCGCCGCGAGACACGCCGTGTACCTGGCCGGGTCGGTGTAGCCGGCCGCGCCGGCGATCCCCGCGACTGCGACGTCGTCGGTTCGAAGCGACGGAAAGCGATCCGCGAGCGCGTCGGCGTCGGCTCGAAGCGCGACGACGCCGTGTTCTTGCATCCGCTCGACACCCTCCCGAACGGCATCGGCGCGCTCGTCGTCGCCTTCGCGTGCGAGCCAGACGTACGGACACTCCACGAACGGGAACGTCTCCTCGCCCGACAGCGCCCTGAAGCGCTCGATCGATTCGCCGGCGAGATCGGCGTCGAGTGGATCCGCGAAGGCGTCGTAACAGATTCCCGCGGCCCGTCCGCTCGCACCACTCGCGACCGTTCCCCGATCGAACAGCGTCACGTCCGCCCCCTCGCGGGCCAGTTCGTACGCGGCCGTCGCGCCGACGGCACCCGCGCCGACGACGGCGACGCTCGAGCCCGCCCCCCGATCGGTAAAGGCGTCGGCGCCGACCGCGAGTTCCCCCTCGAGATCCTCGTTCTCGGTCATACTGAACCAGGCGACGAGACGCCAGATAGCCCTCGCGTTCGGATATCCCGAGAGTTCGTTACGCGACCTCGTTTCGATATCATAGTGGCACGTGTGTTCGGATCATACTTACCTCTGGGTGGTCCGTTCCAGCATTCGCCGGTCGGCCGTATCGGATAACGCCCGCCGACCCACTCCGCCAACATACGGTTTACTGTAAGTCATTGCCGGCACGACCGCGTCCCGTCCTGCGGTCGCGCCGGCAAATCGTTACAGCAATCCGTATCAGACCTGCGAACGATCCATGCGCTCGGGAGCCTCGAACCCCGTAGCGAGCTCGAGCAACTGGACGAGGATCCGACCGGTCGCACCCCAGACGGTGTAGCCGTCGACGTGGAAGTAGTGGACGACGATCTCGCCGTAGTAGGGATGTTCGCGCCGTTCGTACTCGTAGTTATCCGGATCGAGAATCCCTGAGAGGGGAAGAACGACGATCTCGGCGACTTCGTTACCGTCGCGCTGGTACTCCCGGTCGGGAATGCGCACGACGAACGGGGTGACGGCGTACTCCGTGATCGTTCGAATGTCGTCGAGCTGGCCGACCACTTCGGCATCCTCGGGGTCGAGGCCGATCTCCTCGTGGGATTCTCTGAGCGCCGTCTCGAGGATCGAGTCGTCGACTGACTCGGCGCCCCCGCCGGGGAAACTCATCTGTCCCGGATGCTCGCCGAGGTGGTCGGCTCGGCGCGTAAACAGGAGGTGATCCTCGCCGTTTCGATCGACGACCGGCGCGAGAACGGCCGCGTCGTACGGCTGATCGTCGATTTCGACCGGCAGGTGGGCCGCGACGGGATCGAGATCGAGACGGCTCATCTCATTCGAGCGCCTCCGTCAGTCGCTCTCGATCCGCCGCCAGGTCGACGGGCGCCCACGCCTCGACGTCGTAGCTGACGTCGATCAGGTACTCGAGTCGATCCTCGTCGCCGCGTTCGATCGCCTCGTCGATCGCCTCGACGAACCGTTCGGATGCCGATTCGCCGAGTGTCGCTCGGTCGAGCCGGCGACGATCGATCCCGAGGATGTGGGGGACGTCCTCGGCGTGGTCGGGGACCGACGGGAACGCGGTCGGTCCGGCGACCAGAAGCGGCGACGGATCGCCCGAGCGCTCGTAGCGAACCAGTGCGAACGACTCGAGTGCGCCCGCGATCGCCTCGGCGAGCGCGGCATCGTCGACCGACCGGCCGTCCGCACGGTAGGCCGCCTCTGAGAGCGCGCGCTCGAGTTCCGTTCGAGTGAGTCCGCCGAAGAGGTCGACCACGCCGGCCAGTTCGTCGGCGGTCGCGTTCATACCGCCCCCAACGGGTGGTTCGCTGATAAAGATTGATAGCGCCGACGGCGGTTGGCCGGTCGGCGAGTCGGTGTTTCGAGCCGGGCGGGGCATCGGGTGGCCACAAACCTTCGATAGTAACAACTGAAAGGATTGACACACTGATCGCCGAACTCACGGGTCACTGGGTTTCCCGCTCGCTATTCCGCGGTTCTCACTCATGGTTCGAAAATCGAAGATGTTCGTCATCACGAACGACCGCTGGTCGTTCGAACGACTCTGTTCGCTCACGGGTCACGTTCGTTCCCCGTTCGCCGTTCCGCGGTTCTCGCTCGTTTCACTCGCTCCGAACCGCGCTCACTCCGAACCGCGCTTTTCGTCTGGCTACAGGTGTGCAAGACCTGCAGTGGCTACTATAGTAGGCACTATCGCCTCCACGACGACGATATCAGTCACCCACCGTCGATCCGATCGCTCCCTCGAGCCACGGACGGGCGGCCTCGAGCACCGCATCGGGTTCGATCGGGGCGTCCGTCCACGGTGGGAGTCGCCGGTCGGGACCCGGCTCGTCGATCGACTCGGCGTAACGAGTGAGCTGGTCGCGTTCGCCCGTAACGTCGTAGGCGAGCCCGTTGAACGCCGCGTCGGCTCGGTATCCGTCGATCAGTCGCTCGCCCGCGTCCCGGTATCGCTCGGGAAGCGTCTCGTACTCCGGGTCGACGCCGCGCTCCTCGAGGATCCGTAAGAGTTCGGCGGCGACCTCGCGGCTCATCCCCTCGAGTCCCGTCTCACCGGCGACCGCGCGGTGGTCGTGGACGTGTCGACCCAGGTCGACCTGGGCGGTGCCGGAAAAGCCAGCGTGGTCGAACGCATCGCCGAGGGTCCCGACCTCGAGCCCCCAGGCGCGTGGCGCTCGCAGTCGTCGAGCCAGTGACGCGCTGGCGGCGAACTCGCCGGCCAGGGCGTACCGGAACGCCTCGAGGTAGTCGACGATCGGGTCGTCGTGTTCGGCCGCAACTGCGGCGATCAGCGGCTCGTAGAACAGCCGAAAGAGGCGGCCGTAGAGCCGTCCCTCCTCGACGCGGGCGTAGTATCCCTTCGAGAACTCGTATCCCAGCGAGAGCGGCGCGAGGAGTCGCCGGACGTGGTCGGCCTCGTAGCTCCGGGCGTCGGCGTCGTGAACGACGACGAACTCGCCGCGGTCGGCCGCCGGCCCCAGCGCGAGCCAGACGTCGAGCCCCTTCCCGAACGCGCCCGACAGCCCGGACTCCGCCAGCAGGGTCTCGACGGCGGGCGAGTTACACCAGAGCAACTGTATCGGCAACGAAAACGACTCGAGCCACTCGCGAAACGTTCCGATGCGTTCGGCCGGCGCGCGAACGGGGACGAAGACGGCGGCCGGGTCGAGCGTCTCGAGTTCGCCGAGTACGCGCTCGGCCGCGGGGCTCTGACACTCCCGGTCGATCATCGGAACGACGACGACCGTGTCGGCGAGCATCCCCTCGAGGTCACCGGACCTATCGGGAGCGTGTCGGCCCCCACCCAGGTCGTGGAGCGTCGCGATTCGCTCCTGGACGTACTCCATCGGTGGTGTGTTCGGCCCCACCGATAAAACGGCCACGACTCCGGCGAACGAGGCACTGGAATCGAAGAGCTATCGGGTACTCTATGCGAAATGGCAGAAAGCCCCGGTCTTTTTCTCCCCTACCTTCCTACAGGGTGAACATGAAATCAGTCCGGAAGGCACTACGCGAAGGCGAACTCGAGAAGGACACCTACGATCGCCTCGTCTGTAGCGAGTGCGAAAAGCCCCTGAAGACGGAGAACGATCCGGAGGAGATCAAAACCGTCCGGATCTGCCCGGACTGCGCCGAGGAGTGGAAGGAGATCCGATAACGACGTCGAGTCCCGCACTCTTACCGGCTACGGCACGCGAGCGACGCGTCGTTCGGGGTGTAGCTTTTCCGAGCGTATTGCAGTTCACGTCCGTGAGCGACGCGTACGAACGGATCTCCGGTCACCCGCAATTAGTATCGCTGTTGTCGATATCGTTTTCGACGGTAGGATCGAACCGTTCAAACCACGCCGATAGCGTCTCCAGTCGGTGGGTGGCGCGATCCGGACCGGCAACGAAGTAATGGACGTGATTCGTATCGGGATAGACGATGAGTTTGGACTCGATTCCGCGTTTCTTCAACGAGACGTACAGCTGTTCGGCCTGTGCGGGCGGGCATCGCAGGTCGTTTTCACCAGCGGTCACCAACAGCGGGGTCTCGATGTCGTCGATATCCGTGATCACTGACGCGGCGTCGTACGCGTCGGGATCCGTCCACGGGAGCCCGAACTCGTTTTCCCACACCTTGTGGGTGTCGTTCGTTCCGAACGCCGAACGCATGTCGTAGATCCCGTGTTCGGCGGCGCCGGCGACGAACCGGTCGCTTTTGGCGAGGATCTGAGCGGTGGTTTTTCCGCCGTTGGAAAAGCCAGTGACGAACAACCGGTCGGGATCGACCCAGCCGCGCTCGATCAGTTCGTCGGCCCCCGCGAGGACGTCATCCACCTCCAGATCGTTCCACTGGCCCTCGAGTCGTTCGCAAAACGCTCGACCGTACGAGGTCGACCCGTGGTAGTTCACTTTGAAGACGACGTAGCCCCGCGTCGTCCAGAATGCGGTGTCGAAGTCGAAGTGCGGCTCGTCGTAGCGTCTGGGCCCGCCGTGAATCGATATCAACAGCGGCCGATCGCCGTTCGGATCCGTGGGGTCGAATGCCGGCGGATAGAACGCGAGCCCCTCGACGTCGTCGGATCTGCCACCCTCGAAGGTGAGGCGTTCGAGTTCGGGATGGTCGTAGTCGGTGACCAGGTCCGGATTCAGCTCCGTCAACCGACGGGCCGGGTCCGACTCGTTGCCCGGTGTCTCGAGGGCACCCACATCCACTCCGAAGAGGTCGATGCCCTTCCGCGGATGCTGTCGAGCGAACGCGATCGTCTCACCGTCAGTGTCGAACTGGAGAAGGGACGCGTCGCGTGATTGGTGGTTGTAGACGCGGTCGTGGCCGCCATCTGCAGACAGGCGGACGAAGCGCGACCACCCCTCGTCGCCGATCCCGGTCAGCAAGCGCTCGTCGTCGAGCCAGACGAGCCCCTCGAACCACACCAGATCCCGGTCCAGATCCTCGGTGACAACGTGGTACTCGCCGGTGTCGGCGTCGGCGACGCACACGTCCGTCGGCACGTACCAGTTGGTCGGGTCGCTGGCAGGGAAGGCGAGCCGACCACCGTCGGGACTCCAGGTCGGTTCGCCGACCATGTACTCCCCGGCCGTGAGTCGCTCCGTCCTGTCGCTCTCAGCGTCGACGATGTGAATGTCCTGTGCGTAGGTATCGTCCGGATCGTCACCGTGGTTGGCGACGAATGCGATCCGGTCGTCCACGGGATGCCAGGTAGGCTGGAGCTCCTGGAACGGCTCGAGGATACCACCGCTGGAAGCGTCAGTCAGTCGTCGACGGTCGCGGCTCTCGAGGTCGACGACGAAGAGGGAAGTCGACACCGGATCCCGCCACCCGACGCCCTCGAACTTGTGCTGAAGACGGTCGATCTCGATCGGATCGCCATCGCGGCGCTGGACGAGCGCGTCGTCCCCGGCGGTCGGATCGCGGGCAGAGACGACCACGCGCTCGCCCTCGGGTCCCCAGTCGAAGTCGCGGATCCCCTCGTCGTGGTCGGTGACCTGGCGAGCGTCACCGCCGCGTTCGAGGTCGTACACCCACAACTGCTGGCTGGGTTCGTCCCCGCCGCCACCCCGACCGTCGTCGTCCGTCCCGCTCGAATCATCGCCCGTATCGTCCACCCGATCGCCACCGGACTCGTCGTTTCCAACCTGAAGTTCGGCATCACGCGTCCGCGTCATCACGACGCCCAATCGAGCGCCGTCGGGACTCCACTTCACCGTCGTTCCGTCGGAGACCCGTGTGAGACGGTGCGGTTCTCGGCTGCCGTCAGCGGGTACCGTGAACACCGAACTCCGTCGACGGTTCTCGGCGCGGTCGTACTCGAGTACCTGAAAGGCGACGCGACTCCCGTCAGGCGATACTGCGACCTCCATCGGACGCGTCAGATCGTAGATGGCGTCCGCCGGTAGTTCGTTCATGAGCCGAGGTCGTCCGAGAGGTGCTTGGACGTTAGGGTAGTGTGGGAACCTGGCACAACCATCGTAACTCGGCGGACTCGTGTGACGGTCGACTGCTACCGCTCGCCGGACAGCGCCGAGAAGAGCCGTTCTTCGAACTCGGCCTTGTCGATCCCGTCCGACGGGCCGATCCCCCGCATGTGATCGACCGAGAGCTGACCGCCGCCCATCCGCGCGTGGCCGCCGGCGTTCGCCATCGGGATGTCACTGACGGCGTGGCGGAGCGTCTCACCCATGTGAACCCGGTCGTCGCGCGATCGACCCGAGAGGTGGATCGTTCCGTCGCTCTCGCCGTAGACGACGACCGCCGTCACTCCCTCTAAGTGCATGAGTTCGTCCGCCGCCTGCGGGATCGCGTCGACGTTCGAAATCACGCCGACGTCACAGATCGCGAACGGACCCTCGACGCGCTTTTCGGTGATCGCGGTCGCTTTGATCTGTAACACGTCGTCGCTGACCTGCGGGTTGGCGATTCGCTCGAGCAGGTCCTCGTCGATCGCCTCGAAGAGGTAGGCGCTCGCGTCGAACTCCGCGCTCGAACAGCCGTTCGTGAGGTGGTTCGTATCGGCCAGGATACCGTACAGAAGCCCCGTCGCCAGCTCCTGGGTGAGTTCGAGGTCCCCACTTTCGTCGTTCTCGTCCGTCTCCTTGATCGCATCGAGTTCTCTGACGTACTCGACGACGATCGTCGCCGCCGCGCCGTACTCCGTTCGAACGTCGGTAAACTTCGTCCCCGTCCCGTTTCCAGGGTGGTGGTCGACGACTGCGATGGGTTCGACGGTCTGGGCGCCGGTAAAGCCTCGCGGCGTGTTGTGATCGACTAGCACGACCGCATCCGAGGCGAGGTCGGAACTCGACTCGACGCTCTCGAGGTCCAGGCCCAGAACGGTTCGAAACGCCCGGTTCTCCTGGTGGCGAATCTCGCCGGGGTACTGCAGTGTCGCGTCGGTGCCGACCGAGTCGGCGATGGTGGCGACGCCCATCGCACACGCCATCGCGTCGGGATCGGGGTTCGGATGCATCAGTACGGAGACGTCGTCGTAGCCGGCCAACACTCGTCTGAGACGGCCACCCGGCGGACGACGGAACCAGCGGACCAGCCACCAGACGCCGAGGACGAGCGCGGCGACGCCGAGGATCAAAAGCGACAGAACCAGCGGCTCGAGAGAGGTGAGCGTGTCCACGACGCCCTCGAGCGACGACGCGTCCACGTCGGCGAACGCGACGGTCCTCGAGGGCCCGGGATAGTACATATCGGACACTTATATTGAAATACCAAGAATTTTCCCCTGATTTCGGCCGATCGACAGCGTCAACCAGTCCGTGATGTAACACGTTCGCGTCCTGGGAGCCGACCGTCTTCCGTACCGAGACGTCACGTATTAGCCGACGTACGCGTCGATCGCGTCGCGATACCCCTCCCGAAACGTGGAATAGGCGAACTCGTAGCCGAGTTCCCGGAGTTTCTCGTTCGAACACCGCTTGCTCGTCAGGATCCGGCGACGGGCGGCCTCCGAAAGCTCGTCGTCCTCGAGGCGTTCGGTTTTCGTTCGCTTTGGTGGTCGGTCGACGCCACACTCGTCGGCCAGCCAGTCGGCGAACGCCCACTTTTCGGCGGGTTCGTCGTCGACGACCTGGACAACCTCCCCGCGCGCGAGGTCCTCCTCGAGGAGATAGCGGACTGCGCCGGCAGCGTCGTCGCGGTGGACCATGTTCAGGTACCCCTCCGTGACAGGTCCCTCGAGGTAGCGCTCGAGGCGGTATCGGCCGGGTCCATAGAGACCGGCGTAGCGCGCGACGGTTCCCTCGTAGCCGTACTCGGGCGGCAGTTCGAGGGCGATCCGTTCGGCCTCGGCGAGCACCGTGGTCTTCTCCGTCGTCGGCTCGAGTGGCGTCTGTTCGTCGACCCAGTCGCCGTCGTGGTCACCGTGGACGCCCGTCGAGGAGGTGTAGACCAGCCGATCGGGAGGGTTCTCTCGTTCGCCGAAGGCTTCGATCGCCGTCCGGAGGCCGTCCACGTAGATTTCGCGGGCCGCCTCGGCACCGCGACCGCCACTACTCGCGATGAAGACGACCGCGTCGACGTCCGGAACCGCCGCCAGCGCCTCGCGGTCGGTAACGTCTGCCTGTACGGCCTCGAATCCGGCATCCTCGATCTGCCGGATCCCCTCCCCGGAGCGTCGAACCCCGATCGCGTCGTGTCCGCGTGCGTCGAGCTGGCGGCCCAGCTCGAGACCGACGTGACCACATCCCAGTATGGCGACGTTCATACGTCGAGTCGGGAACGGACGACAATAGTATCGTCGCTCGAGATCGTTTCGACCGCGAGCGACAACATCTTTTTGCGTATGAGTACCCATACATAACCCATGAGCAAGAACATCGCGATTTCGGACGACGTCTACCGGGAACTAAAGCGTGAGAAGGGAGATCGAAGTTTTAGCGAGGTGATCGAAGAGACGCTCGACGACGGTCGACGACTGGCCGACGTTACCGGAGCGGGCGTACTCGACGAAGAAATTTACGACCAGGTGAAAGACGAGATCGAACGTATGAGCCAGGGAACACTGTCGAGGCTCGAGGATGAAACTCTGTGACACGTCGGTGCTCGTCGATATCGATCGCGGCGGCGTGGATCGACGCGTTTCCCGATTGGACGACGAGGGAAGGCACGCGATTAGCACAGCCACTGTGACCGAACTTCGACTCGGAGCGAACCTGAAATACGAGACGGAAACGGATCGTCAAGAAGCGATGAACGACCTGGATCGACTGTTTGCTCGATTCGACGTGATCGAAATAACCCGTGCGATCGCGACCGCTGGCGCGGACATCATCGCGGATCTAAAGTCACGCGGACGTCCGCTTCACGACCTCCACGACGTCTATACCGCAGCGACTGCTCGGGTGGAGCAACGACCCGTTCTGACCGCGAACGTCTCCCACTTCGAACGGATCGACGACGTTTCCGTTATCGACTGGCAGGAATACTGATACGGATTGCTGTCACGATTTGCTGGTCCAACCGCGACCCGTCTGCGATTGCGCAGGTAACGATTTACAGCAGACCGTATGACACCGGCTGAGCGAACTACCGTTCACGGCGCGTTGTCGGCG
The DNA here is from genome assembly GCF_041205745.1 of Natrarchaeobius versutus. Taxonomy (NCBI): domain Archaea; kingdom Methanobacteriati; phylum Methanobacteriota; class Halobacteria; order Halobacteriales; family Natrialbaceae; genus Natrarchaeobius; species Natrarchaeobius versutus. Next base: position 113,275 of record NZ_JBGFCC010000010.1, read on the forward strand.
ATCACGTACTGGACGTGGACGAACTCCTCGAGTGACATCGGCGCACGGCGTTCGATCTTCTGTTGGATCTCCTTTGCGCCCAGGTCTATCTCGAGTTCGCTCTCGACGGCATCGACGTCGAGGACCGCCGTGGACATGCCGAGAAGCAGGTGCTCACAGGCCATCGTCACGATCGTCTCTGGATCGGGCGCACCCTCGGCGAGCGACTGGATTTCGGCCGCGTCCTCGAGTGAGAGGTCGGGAGAGTCCTCCGCGGCGAGTACGTCGACGACGGTCCGGTCGATCCCGGTTTCCGCGGCGACGGTATCCGGGCCGTGGGTCTCGACGACTGCCTCGAGATCCGAGTCGTACTCCGCTCGCAGTTCGGCGGGCGAGTCGGGAACGGCCATTCGCTGTTCGTAGAACATACCGAAACCGACAGCGTTCGCCCACAAGTGGGTTACCATTCGGCAATCGCACTCGTCGGCGGTTGAGTGAGGATCGATCGGTGAGATCTACGCTCCGTGATAGCATGCGCCCCCCATCGGAACGTTCAACTTGCCTCACGCGTATGACGAATTGTATGAAAGTCGCCCTGATCGGGGTCGGTCAGGCTGGTGGGAAAGTCACCGAACGGCTCACCCGGTTCGACGCGAACATGGGCTTCGACGCCGTTCAAGGTGCCCTGGCCGTCAACTCCGCTGAACCAGACCTCCACTCCCTCGAGTTCGTCGATACGCAGTTGATCGGCGCGGATCGCGTAAGCGGTCACGGCGTCGGCGGCGACAACGAACTCGGAACCGAGATCATGCAGTCGGACATCCAGCAGGTGCTTGGCAACCTGGATGGACGCGTCACCTCCCGCGCCGAGGCGATCTTCGTGGTCGCCGGTCTCGGCGGCGGGACGGGAAGCGGCGGTGCACCCGTCCTCGTCCACCACTTGAAGCGCGTCTACGACGTTCCGGTCTACGCCCTCGGCGTCCTCCCGGGCCGGAACGAAGGCGCGCTGTACCAGGCCAACGCCGGTCGCTCGCTGAAGACACTGCTCCGCGAAGCCGACTCGACGCTGTTGATCGACAACGACTCCTGGCACGAACAGGGCGAAAGCGTCGAGAGCGCCTTCGAGACGATCAACGAGAAGATCGCCCGACGCGTCGGCCTCCTGTTCGCCTCGGGTGAAGCGACCGAGGGCGTCGGCGAGAGCGTCGTCGACTCGAGTGAAGTCATCAACACGCTTCGCTCCGGTGGCGTCTCCGTGCTGGGGTATGCAAGCGAAGTCGCGAGCGAGGACAGCGCCGAGAACATCCAGGTGACGATGACCGTCACGAGACAGGCGCTGTTGACCGGAACCAGCATGCCCGCCGCGACGGCCGCCGACTCGGCGCTGGTTGTCATCGCCGGCGAACCCGAGCGTATCCCCCGCAAGGGCGTCGAGCGGGCCCGCCGGTGGGTCGAAGACGAAACCGACAGCATGCAGGTTCGTGGCGGCGACTTCCCGATCGAGAGCGAGCGCCTCGGCGCACTGGTCTTACTCGGCGGCGCCGAACGCTCGGCCCGCCTCGACGAGTTCATGGAGCGTGCGAAGGCGGCAAACGAGACCGAGACACGGGCGCCCGACGAGAACGTCGACCAGCTCACCGACGACCGTCTCGAGAACCTGTTCTGAGACGGTCTGCTGTCAGTCATTTCCGGTGCGATCGCGACCCGTCCCGCGAGACAACCGGTAAATCGGTACACTACTCGTGACAGCACTCCGTATCACACTCGATCCCGAGGACAGCGCTGTCCCGAAACGGGTTCTCGTCTCGATCGGTGACCCCGCCCGAAAAAAGCTGAGTCAGTTTCGTGTAATCGTTTATATGTCGTTCGCACCAGCATGTTAGTATCCAACACGGCCGACGAGGCGTCTGCTAACGGTTTTCACGGTTTCTTCGATCGGTACATTTAAATTACAGGCGACAGTATTCCCGAGTACCAGAACGCCACCGGGGCGCGTATCGCTCGACGATCGATGACAGGAAATCTTATTCACCGAGATTTCGCAGATCCCGAGCGCTCGCTCTGTTCGGACGATGCCGACGCATTCTCACCGATCGACGGATGCGTCGAGGATCGATCCGACCACCCCGGTGCGGGTATGGCACAGAGGTTTGAATAACACATGGTAGACGAATCGAAAAACATCGAACTGACGGAAGACGACCTCGAGAACAAATCGAAAGGACAGCTCATCAAGATGGCCGGCCAGCTTCGAGATCGGCGAAACGATCTCAACCAGATGGCCTCCGAGCGAGCCTCGAAACGCGACGATCTCAACGCGAAGACACGCGAGAAAGTCGACGAGGCCCAGGAACACCGCGAACAACGCGACGAGCTCAACGAGCAGGTCCAAGAACACAAGGACAAACGTAACGAGCTCAACGCGAAGGCCAACGAACTGTTCGACAAGGTCGAGAAGCTCAAGTCGGACATGGAACTCGACGAGGGCAAAGATCTCGAACAGCTCGAGGACGAGATCGAGCAACTCGAGTTCAAACAGCAGACGGAGGTCCTCTCGAGCGAGGAAGAAAAGGAACTCATCGAGAAGATCGAGTCCAAACGCGAGGAGTACGAGGAGCGAAAGCAGAAACTCGACCAGAACGAGGACCTCGAAGGACTCGTCGAGGAGGCCGAGGAGGTTCGTTCCGAGGCGTCTAAACACCACCAGAAGGTTACCGAACTCGCGGACAAGGCCCAGGAACACCACAACCAGATGATCGAGGCCTACCGCGAGGCCGACGACATCCGCGACGAGGCCGACGACATGCACGACTCGTTCGTCGAGGCCCAGGAGGCCGCCGACCAACACCACGAGGACTTCGTGCGGGTCCAGAAGCGACTGCGCGAACTGGACAAGAAAGAAGAGAAAGAGCGCAAGTCCGAACGCGACAAGAAAAAAGAGGAGGCCAAAGAGGAGGCCGAGGAGATCTATCAGAAGTTCAAAGAAGGCGAGACCTTAGACACCGAGGACCTGATGAAGCTCCAGAAGACCGGGCTCCTGTAAGCACGGTCGTCTCTTCGATTCGTCTTCCGTTCGATTTTCGGCAAGCCGATATCGAGCGATGCCGTCGGAGGATGCGACAGACGACTCTTTTAACAGGTCGGCACGCGGAGACGATGGTATGACTCGAGGTGTGATCGATGATCAGTAAGGCTGGAATCGGTCGGCTCGCGATCGTTCTGTCGGGAACGGTGCTGTTTGCCGTCCTCGGCGTCGGACTGTTCGTCGTCTATCCGGAGACGGTGGCGGAGCTACTCGGCGTCGTCCTCGCACTCGCCGCATTGCTCGTCGGCGTCAAGATCGCCGGAAGCATCGCCGGCTCGCTGTTTCCCGGCTACGACGTCGCCGAGGTCGCAGTCGAGGGGCCGATCACGCGCGACGGTGGCGGCGGCGCGCTCCCCTCGAGTCCGCGAGCGACGCCGGCGGACGATATCGTCGAACAGATCGATCGGGCGAACGACGACGACAACGTCCAGGCGTTACTGATGAAGCTCAACACGCCCGGCGGCGAGGTCGTCCCGAGCGACGACATCAGGCTCGCGGCCGAGCGTTTCGAGGGGCCGACGATCGCCTACACCACGGACGTCTGTGCGAGCGGCGGCTACTGGATCGCAAGCGGCTGTGACGAACTCTGGGCCCGCGAGGGGTCGATCGTCGGCTCGATCGGCGTCATCGGCTCGCGGGTGAACGCGAGCGAACTCGCCGAGAAAGTCGGCCTCTCGTACGAACGACTCGCCGCCGGCGAGTACAAGGACGCCGGCACCCCCCTGAAAGAGCTCGAAGAGGACGAGCGTGAGTATCTACAGGGCGTGATCGACGATTACTACGAGACGTTCGTCGAGCGCGTCAGCGACGGGCGCGACCTCGAGCCGGAGTTCGTCCGTGACACCGAGGCACGGATCTACCTCGGCGAATCGGCTCACGAACTGGAACTGGTCGACGAACTCGGCACCCGCCGAGACGTCGAAGAGGTGCTCGCAGAGCGCCTCGAGACGGAGGAGGTGACCGTCGAGGAGTTCGAACCCGAACGGCCGCTGGTCGCTCGCATGGGCGCCGGCGCACGATCGGTTGCCTACGCATTTGGAGCCGGTATCGCCGGACTGGCCGGACCGAGGGAGTTCCGACTGCGGTCCTGATACTATCGGGGAGAACCATTTGAAGACCCGGTGCGCTACCGCGACCGTCTCCGGTGGTGACGGCCGCGAGTTCGCGACCGGCTTCTCACGGACTATTATCCGACAGTATGAAACGGGTTACTGTCTGGCTGATACCGACCACCCGACGGCACTTTCTCGTCGGGGTCGACGCGCCCGACCGCTCGAGCGATAGTAACAACTGAAACGAGGTACACACTGATCGCCGAGCTCACGGTCACTGGGTTCCCCGTTCGCATTCCCGCGGTTCTCGCTCACTTCGCTCACGGGTCGTCCCTCCCCGTTCGCATTCCCGCGGTTCTCGCTCACTTCGTTCGCTCCGAACCGCGCTCGCTCCGAACCGCGCTTTTCGTCTGGCAAGCAGGTGTGCAAGTCCTGCAATGGCTACTATAGATCACCGCGTACTGCGGCGATTCGAGGGTTCCGCTCGGCGGACCCATCCCGAACGAGTAAGTGGTTTTATCGTCACACAGAAAGGAACGGGTACCGTGACAACGCTGGTCGTCTGTCTCGACCGGACCGACGACGTCGGCCGGAAGACCGGTCTTCACTCGCCGATCGTCGGCTGGGAGGCAGTTCGCGCGCTCGTGACGGATATCGGCCTCGCGGATCCGGAGGATTCGGGGGTCAACTCCCTGCTCGAGACGCTTCGCGTCGCCCAGAACCTCCGCGACGAGGACGAGGAGGCGGTCGTGGCGGTCGTCTCGGGGGACCGAGAGTCGATGGTCTCGGCCGACAGGGCGGTCGCCCGCCAGCTCGACGATCTCATCGCCGAGTACGAGCCGGAGTCCGCAGTCGTCGTCATCGACAGCGCGGAAGACGAGCGGCTGGTCCCCGTCGTCGAGAGCCGGGTACGAGTCGACTCGGTCGATCGGGTCGTCGTCCGGCAGGCCCGGGACATCGAGTCGACGTACTACCTACTCAAGCAGTTTCTCGCCGACGAGGAACTGCGCCAGACCGTGCTGGTACCGCTTGGACTGACGTTACTCGTCTTTCCGTTCCTCGCGATGCGGTTTGGCACCGCCGAGGGAGCGGCGGCGATCACCACCGTCATCGGTCTCTTCTTGCTCTACAAGGGCTTTAGCATCGACGAGATTCTCACCGGCGCCGCCCACCAGATTCGAGAGTCGCTTTACTCCGGACAGGTGTCGGTCGTCACCTACGTCGCCGCCGCCGGACTGACCCTCGTCGGTCTCTTTGCAGGAGGGCTCGGCGTCTCGAGTCTCGAGGATCAGTCGGGCGTCGTAATTCCGGCGATGCAGTTTACGTTCGACAGCATCCCGTGGCTTGCGGTGGCCGCGCTCACCGCGAGTGCTGGCCGGGTCCTCGACGAATTAATTAGCGAGGAGCCGATCCGGCGTTCGTTTCTCAACCTGCCGTTCGTCGTGCTCTCGGTCGGACTCGTCGTCCGTGGTTTCTCCGCGTACTTCCTCGAGCAACAGGGGCTCATCGATCCGGTCGAAATCGCCGGTCACGGGATCCTCCCGGTCGAGACAATCGTCGTCACCGCGAGCGAGCGGTTGGCGCTGTACGTCGTCGTTGCGGTTGCGGTCAGCCTCGTCGGCGCTCGACTCGCCGCGTCGCTTAGCGGGCGAAACGATACGGAACTGTCCGACGGATCCGGTGAGACGTCCGGTCTGACGGATGGTGGCCCACCGACAAGTAGGTCGTCGAGTGGCGGAGACGACGAAGCGGGCGTCGAAATCGTCGACGACAGCACGGATCCACAGTCAGATGCGGATGCACCCACGGACGTCGAGATGGATTCGAGTGACGAACCAGAGCCAAACGAGCCCGAGTGAGACGGGTTGGGTTCCGACCCGCCCGTACGTCCCGGACGGATTCCCGATCACCGACGAGCCGAGCCGGCGTCTCCGTCGGACAGCGTGACTCGTCACCCATTTACCCCCGTAGATGTACGCTCAACTATGAGCGACGCAGACGGGGCCTGGGTGAGCCTCTTTTCGGGCGGAAAGGACTCTTCGTGGGCGTTGTACCGCGCCCTCGAGGACGACCTCGACGTTCGGCGACTGGTCACCGTTCATCCGAGCGACGACTCGTACATGTACCACGTTCCCGCGACGGAACTCGCCGAACTCGCCGCCGAAAGCGTCGATATCGAACTCGTCGACGTCGATCCGGGCGACCTCGAGGCCGATTCGGTGACGGACTCGAGCGCCCAGGGTGACGACGAACTCGAGCCCCTCGAAACCGCCCTCGAAACGCTCGAGCAGGATCTCGAGGGCGGAATCACGGGCGTGACGGCCGGCGCCGTAGAGAGCGAGTACCAGACGAACCGAATTCAGGCCATGTGTGAGCGCTTGGAGTGTGAGCTGTTCGCGCCGCTGTGGCAGGAAGATCCACGGGAACTCGCCGACTCGATGCTCGAGGCTGGCTTCGAGATCGAGATCGTCCAGGTTGCCGCCTACGGGCTAGACGACTCCTGGCTCGGACGAACGTTCGATCGCGAGGCACTCGCCGAACTCGAGGAATTGAACGACGAGTACGGCGTTCATATTCTCGGTGAAGGTGGGGAGTTCGAGACCCTGGTGGTCGACGGGCCGCACATGGACCGGCGGATCGATCTCGAGTACGAACGCGAGTGGGACGGTTCTCGGGGCCGATTGCGGATCACCGACGCGCAGTTACGCTGACGGCTCGTCCGTGAGTGAGCGAAGCGAACGAGCGGCCTTTTTTGGTCCAGATTTTTTGCGCGAGCGGTCGACTCCGTCGACCCGAGCGGAAAAAAGGTGGTTCTGAGACCCTGGTGGTCGACGGGCCGCACATGGACCGGCGGATCGATCTCGAGTACGAACGCGAGTGGGACGGTTCTCGGGGCCGATTGCGGATCACCGACGCGCGGTTGGGTTGACTGTTATTCGGCCGGAGAACTCCGATGGGACGTCCGACCGAGCAGAAATCGGCCCTCAGGTCCGGTTACGAAGGGGTCCAGACCTGCGCCTGGGGCGTACCGCAACTGTCACAGACGACGGCCCTGTTGTCCTTGTACGTCCCCCGCTCGAGTTCGCCGTCCGGACAGGACGGACAGGACCGGCCCTCCAGGATCGCGAGTAGCTGGCGTCCCTGTCGGTCGGTCTGCGCCGGCTGTGATTTCGCCATATCACCACACCCGGCTGGGGGAGGGGTAACGGTTGACCCTGCCTGTGCCGTACCATCTCCGTTACAGGTTTCGATCCGCGGGTGTGATTCGAGGATCGGCCGGCCCCGAAAGACGGCGATCGGTTTATCCGCCTCCGTGCGGAATCGGAGAGCGATGTGGCCCTGGGGACACCTCGCCGTCGCCTATCTCCTGTACACTGCCTACACTCACTACCAGTACGATCGTCCGCCGCTGGCGCTCCCGGCGATCGCCCTCGCGATCGGCTCACAGCTCCCCGATCTGATCGACAAACCGCTCGCGTGGACGTTCGACGTCCTTCCCGGCGGTCGCACACTCGGTCACTCGCTTCTGTTCGCCGCGGTGTTGATTCCGGCCGTCTACGCACTGGCGGTCCGCTTCGACGCTCGTGACGTCGGCGTCGCGTTCGTCGTTGGTCACCTCTCACACCTCCTGGCCGACGTCCCGCCGTCGGTGCTTACGGGCGACCTCGCCGGGACCGAGTTCCTCCTCTGGCCGCTGGTCGAACAACCGCCCGAGGAACCGGTCGATGGGGTGCTGGACGCGATTCTCAACTATTACGCGATGGGACCCTACGAACTGTTCCAGTTCGGACTGTTCTTCGTCGCCGCGTTCGTCTGGTACCGCGACGGAGCGCCCGGAGTGGGATACGTGCGGGCGCTGTTCGAACGCGACGGCCGCGTTTTGTCTCGAGACGAGTAGTCGATCGGGACGGGGCCGGATATCGTTGCGATCGAACGGACCGTACGGAATCGTGGCGGCTATCCCCCCGCCGTCCGTAGCCCGGGTATGCGCCAGTTCGTACTCGTCGGCCACGAGGTACCCACCGATCCCGATTTCTCGCTGGACGACCTCGCTGGCGGCGCCGGCCGCCTCGACGCGCTTTGTCGATCGATCACCGCCTCGTTCGTCACCTCCCACGGCATCCGTTCGGACGTCCGCGTCCACCTCGTCGCTCAGGACGAACTCACGATCACGTTCGACGGTTCCGACCTCCGTCGGCTCAACCCGGACGAACGGAGCACCGCCGCCCTCGTCCGGAACGCACTCGAGCACCGCGACGAAGCGATCGGTGCGCTCCCCGCCGAACCGAGTCCGGGCGTCGAACTCTACCGGCGCGGATTCGAGGAGACGCTCGAGTCCGTCGACGAGGACGGACCGATCGTCGAATTACACGAAGACGGCGACCCGGCGGTCGGCGTTGAGGACCTCGAGAATCCGATCTTCGTCCTCTCGGATCACCAAAATTTTACCGACGACGAGCGTCGGACGCTCGAGGCGGCGACCGACCGACGAGTTCGACTCGGCCCCAAACTGTTACACGCCGATCAGGCGATCACGATCGCACATCACTTTTTGGATACGGACGGCTACGAGCGCTGGTAGATGGTGGGTTAGACGGTGGGACTCGAGTTCGTTTCCGCCGGTTGGCGTGGATCGATAACCGCACTTCGTGCCGGCGTGCTCTCACCAGATGAGTGCGTTCGGAACCGTTAAACCCGCAGACGGACTCACGTTTGAGTGCGGGCCGGTGGGGTAGCCTGGTATCCTTCGGCCTTCGGGTGGCCGTAACCGCAGTTCGAATCTGCGCCGGCCCACTATTCGTCCCGCATTCCATTGACGAGGAGCGAAGCGACGAGTCACGAATGCGAGGAGAATCGTGAAGAGGCGAAGATTCGAATCAGGGAGCGAGTGAAACGAGCGACCGTGGTTCGTAATCTGCGCCGGCCCACTTTCTCCCCGCATCACAAACCCGTGAGCAACAGCGAACGGTCTGCGGTGCGGAGAAATATAGTAACGACTGCAACGATGTACACACTGATCGCCGAGCTCACGGGTCACTGGGTACCCCGCTCGCTATTCCGCGGTTCTCACTCGTGGTTCGAAAATCGAAGGTTTTCGTCATCACGAACGACCGCTGGTCGTTCGAACGACTTCGTTCGCTCACGGGTCACGTTCGTTCCCCGTTCGCCGTTCCGCGGTTCTCGCTCGTTTCACTCGCTCACGGGTCGTTCCTCCCCGTTCGCATTCCCGCGGTTCTCGCTCACTCCGTTCGCTCCGAACCGCGCACGCTCCGAACCGCGCTCACTCCGAACCGCGCTTTTCGTCTGGCGATCAAGTGTGCAAGACCTGCAGTGGCTACTATAGAACCCTGCAGTTCGAACACGCGAGTCGCAGCGTGCGAACGCAGTGAGCGCGACGTCTCGCATCTGTTCGTGATTTGCGTCGACCCACCCGAGAATTATACCATTGGATATTGCCAGACAAACTGCCATGGGTGAAACCGCGACCGAAGACCAACGGGCAATCATTTACCAATCGTCGACAGATCTCCTCAAATCGTATTCAGACTATCAATCTGATGTATTTGATAATTTTAACAATAGAGCAATGGACATAATCAGGTTTAATCAGCTGATTATCGGGGCAATTGTCACTGCATTCGCTCTATTTCAGGAATTACAAGTGACTGTTTTTCTAATTGCGACGTTGCTCAGTTTCCTCGTTAGCCTCTGGTATTGTATTCTCGTCTACGTGCCTGAAAAACGAAGGGCAGGAGTAATACCCGACGAGCAGACAGTCAAGAAAACAGTAGACATTGAGGATCACTACGAAAAGGTGATTGCAACGTATAACGGAAATATTCGGAATAATAAGGAACTCTTCGAGAAAAAGGCTCAGCGCCTCATACGTGGCCTGTGGAGTGCATTTGCAGGGATTCTGTTCTTCGTCATTGCGATACTCCGTTCGATGATCGGGACACCACCGCAACTGATACAGCCGCTTCCAGTTCCAGTAGTGATTGATTTCGTCCTCATCGGCGGGGTTCTCCTTCTCACGGCCGTCGGGTGGCGTTCAGTCAGTGGTGATGACTGACAATGAAATGACGAACTTGTTATTTATTCGAAGATGTAGAATCATCAAACATGGCACCAGAAAATCAAGATAATGACGGATACGAGTCCGGATATGGGTACACATATGCCGATGGTTATACAGATATTCAACCAGCAGCGGACTCAGATGAGATTCCAACGGAGTTAGCTGATTTTGGAGACGGTGCGATGATCGTTGGAGATGCTGAGCGGGCAGTACTCGTTACTGACGAGGACGTGGTCGATCTCGATTCGGGGGTAGAAGACCTCTTCGAAGAAATGTTAGCCGACCAACCAGATGAGGGAATCGCTATCGCGATTCGAGAAAAAGAACGAACGAGGCTCTTGGAGCATCTAGAAGAAGAGTAATTCTTGTTACGACGTATCCGGACCGAACGCATACCGCGCTACTCAGCAGTTCGGGACTGGAATGTTTCGGGAACTCGGATCGCTGAGCCAGCACATACGACTGCTACACGGGTAGAAACTCGGGGTAAACAAGGTACGACACCGAAGCGCTCGTCGGTCTTTTCGAGCCGTCGAGAATTACATTTCGGCAGATTTGGCGTACCTCGCCGTAGTCCACGGCGTCCGAACGACGCGAGGACGGGAATTTTCCCGTGTTCGACATCTGTACCGACCCACTAGCTCTCGTATCGCAATAGTCACGCACAGACACAGCTAATCGTATCCACGAAAGAAAGCGGACGACCGAATCCAGTTAATTCCCATCAGTCGGAGGGCGATTCGGCGGATGAGCGTCTCGGCTCGACCTCGACCTCCTGGGGGGCAGTGACCGAAATCGTGTATCCCCGATAGGTGAACTCGAGACAGAGATCCGATCCGCGCGTGGTCGACGGACGGAACAGCGCGTCCAGCGCATCAGTGTCGACCGCCGCGTACAGCGGCGGCTCGAGGTCGCTTGGACTGGTTCCGTCGTGTGCGGCAACTTTCTTGGCGATCTTGACGCTGGTTGACTCCCCGGGCCCCATATCGGGCGTCCAACGAACCGGATTAAAAAGCCCGAGGATTCTTTTCCGACGCCTGGCAGACGTACGTCTGACGCACGTCAGACGATGACCTCGTCCGGCCGGATGCGGACGATGACGCGCTCGCTTTCGATCGGGTGCGGGTAGTCGTCGTCCAGATAGCGCCGGGAGAGTTCGTCGATGTGTTCTCGAGCGTGTTCGGTCGTGGTCTCGTCGACTGTACCGATGACCGAGAGATAGCGGTAGGGGTCGTCCGGATCGATCATACTGAGACCGACCGAGGCGTTCGATTCGATGTTACGAAGCTTCCGACGGTCGCGTTCGGTGTTGAACAGCAGTCGGTCGTCGTCGACGTCGTAGTCGATCCAGACCGGCGTCACGTGTGGATCGTGGTCGTCGGTCAACGTCGCGACGTGGGCGAACGTTCGTTTCTCGAACAGGTCGTGAAACTCCTCGGGGATCGAGGCCATGGATCGACGACACCGCCGGCCGAGATTTATTTGGTGCCTACACTCGTCGGCCGCTCGAGCGCTCGGCCTGGTGGGTCCGATCGAACCGCCGAGACGCGTGGGAGTCGGGCGCTGGTTACAGATCTTGCAGTCTGATACCGTCCTGGACCAGTCGCGCGTTCCGTTCTCGCTCGAGGTGCTCCCCGAGGTCGTCGTGGTCGTACAGCTGAGCGACGACGTCAGCGTACAGCGTTCGCCACGCCAGCGCGTAGATCGGGGACTGACCCCACGCGCGCAGTTCGGGCACCAGTTCGTCGTACGTCTGGTACCGCTGCTCGAATCGGTCGATCGCCTCGAGGACTTGCTTGGCCGCGTCCCGGTCGTCGTCCGCCTCGTCGATCGCCTCGTTGAGGCGTCGCTCCCAGCCCGCGACCGCCTCCTGCATGTCGGTCGCGGCGGTCTCGTCCTCCGGGGGCAATCGCTCGAGGATCGGCTCGGGAACGCCGAGCGAGAGTTCTTCCATGCGAGGTGGTATATCGGCGACCGGCAAGAAGGTACGGACCGCACCCGACGCGGGTTAGCCCTCGAGTGCCCTCACCGAGGCGACGAACTCGTCGCCCGCGGCGCGCCAGGCGTCGACGACGGCGTCGTCGATCCCGCTGTCCCAGGGATCGACTGCGTCGCGCGCCTCGAGGTCGGCGACCGTCCGTCGGATCCCTTCTTCGAACCCGATCGTGTACTCGAATTCGAGGTCGCGTCGGGCTTTCGCGTTGTCGAAGACGGTGCTAAACTGGAAGTGATCGACGAGCATGTTCGTTCGATCGGGGAGCGCCGCACGGAGCCGATCGGTCGGAACGTAGACCAGTTCGGGCTCCGGAGCGTCGAGTGCGCTCGCCACCCGGCGGTGGTACTGATTCCACGAGATGACTTCCTCGCTGGTCACGTGATAGGCCTCGCCGTAGGTCCTCTCGTTTCCGACGGCGGCGACGAACGATCGAGCGACGTCGTCGCGGTGACAGGGGCCCCACAGGGAGGTGCCATCGCCGTGGACGACGATCGGTTTGCCCCGGCGTATCCGGTCGACGTAGTACGTTCCGGTCCCGAAGGTGTGGAGGACCGGGCCGCCCTCACCGTACGTGCTCCACGGGCGGATAATCGTCGCGGCAAAGCCGTCTTCGGTACCGAGCGCCGCGTGAGCGTCGAAGAAGACGTCTTCGGCCGCGGCCTTGTTCGCGGCGTACTCGCTGACCGGGTCGGCGTCGACATCGGACTCGCGCGGTGCCGTCTCGGTCGCGGGATTCGACTCGAGCGGCCGCCGATAGACGTCGACGGTCGAGCAGAAGACGTACTGGTCGATGTCGCCGGCGAAGACGTCCACCGCGGTGGCGGCCTGCTCGGGCGTGAAACACACCATGTCGACGACGCAGTCGGGATCGACCGTTCGTGCGGCGTGCTCGAGTGCCCCACGATCGTTTCGATCGCCCGAGAGGAAAGTGACTGAGTCGGGGACGGACGCGTCCGTTTCACCGCGGGTGAAACAGACGACCTCGTGTCCCGCCTCGATCAGTTCTCGCGTAATTCCGGTGCTTATCAGTCCCGTCCCCCCGATGATGAGAACGCGCATGGGGGCGACTCACACCGGGTCCGTATAAATCCGAACCTCCGTTTTCGCTTCGGTGGCGTCGAATCAAGTAGCCGCCCTCACGACGCTCGAACGCGGATACGACCGCTGACCGTACGAGACCGTGATATCGTACCAGCTGAAACGATCTGTACACCGATCGCAAATCAGCGACCAGCACGACTAGTTCTGGCCGCTCGAGTGTGATCGGGGAGAATCAGTTCGACGATTACTATAGGAAATGCTATACGAGTAGAAAATCCTGAACGAGCATGGACGGGCTATTTTCCACAGAACGGCGTCTAGTATCCGTTGCATATCGATCACGGGTCGAATTGCATCTCGACACACCGGTTCGATGGGCCGACACATAATGGGTATTCGAAGACGCGACGTTCTGAGGGGAGGCGGGGCCGCACTTCCAGCCGTCGCGTGCGGTTGTCTGGACGGCGGATCCGCGAGCGAGCGTCACTCCGTTTCGGTCGGCTCGAAGGGATTCGTCGAGAACGAGATTCTCGGCGAATTGATCGTCGCGACGGTCGAGGCCACCGGCGGTGAGCCATCGCGCGACCGGTGGCAGAGTACGGATACTCGTGGCGTACTCGAGCCGTTGTTCGACGGCGAGATCGACGCATACTGGGAGTACACGGGGACTCTGTACGCGTACCAGGTGGCACCCGATCTTCCGGGGGACGTCCACTCGAAGATTGCGGACGCAGCATCGAAGTCGAGGACGGAGCTCTCGGAAGCGGTCGCCGCGGCGCTCGAGGAGAGCTCCGTCGCGGCGCTCACACCTGCAGAAGTTGACAACACCTACCGATTCGTTGCCCGCCGAGAGTGGGCCGAAGAGGCCGGTGTCAGATCGCTCTCGGAGCTAGCAACACACATCAACGACGAAGCGTCGCTTCGGTTTTCGTCGACGCGTGAGTTCACGATGCGAAGCGACGCGATGGCGAACGTCGTCGAACGCTACGGGATCGAGGCCGACGCGACGCGTGAGGTGGAGACGGTTCCCGTCGACGCGTTCGCGGAGCGTTACGATCCGATCGAACGTGGCGACGTCGACGTCTGTATCGGCTACGCGACCGATCCACAGCCGGAGATGTTCGATCTCGTGACGCTTGCGGACGATCTAGATATCTTCCCGGCGTACACACCCGTTCCACTGGTTAGACGGGATACCCTCGAGAAGATACCGCCCCTCGAATCGTCACTCGACGCCCTCGGCGAGACGTTGGAATCGACGGCAGAACTACGCGAACTCGTGAGACGCGTCGTCGAGGACGGCTCGAGCCCCGAACGGGTCGCAGCCGATCATCTCGAGGCGGTTGGTCACTGAGACTGATCACTTCTCGGGATCAGCCGGAACAACCCGGAACGAGTCCTGGCCACCAGGGAACTGGCGGACAATAAACCGTACGAGTCGATATCTATATCGGGATTCGAGAAACAACACTCGTATGAAAGGAGGCGAGGCGAGTAGACGCGCGGTTCTTCGGTCCGTGCTCGCGGCCGGGATCACGAGTGGACTCGCCGCGACCGCATCGGGTGCGAGATCCGACGACGGCCGGCGTCGGAGAGACGACTCGGATGGAGGGAAGACTGCGGGGGTGAACACCAACGAACGCCGGCGAGAAGATTCGAACGGGCGCAGAACCGCGGGCGAACGCAACGATGGCGGCCGACGAGACGGATCGGACGGAAGCAGGGCCGCTGGTGAGGACGCCGATTTCTACGGATACTACTCTACCCGGGGGTATTACTGGTGGAACACGTTCACGATGACCTCCGGGCTGGAAGACGGCTACACCGACTCCGATATCCGCCCCGTCGGCACAGGTCGGGGCCTGCCAAGAGACACGCGGACGGCGATTCTCTTCGTCCACGGCTGGCAGAACACGTTCGAACACAGCGTCGAGCGCTTCCAGTGGGTCCAAGAGAGCATCGACGACAACCAGTTCGTAGACGCCGCGGTGGTCGGCTTCTCCTGGCCCTCGAACACCGACGGCCACTGGTACGTCGGGACGGACGTCGCGAGGTCGAACGGTCCAGCGTTGGCGGCCGCGGTCGCCGACCTTCGCAGGCGCGGGATCGAACGAATTCACTTAGTTGCCCACTCCCTCGGCGCACTCGTCGCACTCTCGTCACTATCGTCGATCTACGACGACGAAGGAACCTACGTCGATAGCCTCCACCTTGTGAGCGCCGCGGTGAGAGACGAGTCGGTGTCGACCGACGGAGAGTTCGGTGACGACATCTCGAGCGTGCGTTCGGAGTTCGATGCGGCAAGTGGCCGATATCGAACGTTCAACTATTACTATCCCAACGATGACGTGCTCCGGTTTGGGTTCGAAGCCGCGGAGTGGTCGCGGGCGGCCGGTCGAGTTGGCTGTGACGGTCCCACACCGACCGGCTACGAAGATATCGAAATCTCTCCACGTAGTCACTACGATTCGTTCCGAGACAAAGAGAACGGAGGACAGTTCCATACGATCGTCGGGCGGATGATCGGGGTCGATCCGGATCTCAGTAGTGCGGACGAGGACCTCGGTATTTCGGACGAAATCGACTTTTTTGGCTGATATATCGTAACAACTGATACGGTCTGCGATGACTGACTGTCGGTCGATCGTTCGCCGTTGTGCGATCGACCGGTACAGACTCATCGGAGACCGTATGAAACTGTTTGACACCGATCGTACTAGCCGCGGTTCTCACTCACGTCGTTCGTTCGGAACCGCGCTCCCCTCGTGCGATCCGGTGTGTATTGACCTTCAGTGGCGACAATAGCCAGCATCCTCGAGCGACGGTGTTCGACGCTCGTCCGAAGAAGCGACCCGCCGAACGTAGTGACCGTCACGAGGATTCGATCCCTCGCGAACACCGATTTTATATCGCACTATACGATTTACCAGGTGCGAAACGCACACCGAAACCCACGAGATGACGCCTGGGACACCGTTCGTCGCATAGAGTGGACTCGAGACGGCGACGGAGGTGATCGATGGGGACACTGGCGTGGGTGGTGACGGTCGCAATTACGAACTCCCGATTCCCACAGCCGTTACACGGCCGATCCGAGTAACGACGACACCCCCAATCGACTCCCGTTCCGGTCGAAATTGGGGGACGAGCCGGGGGAACCGATACCGCCAACGAACCTGCGACGACTCGGTGTGAGGGCAGGAAACGCGGATGGGAGACCACGTCGACTCACGGACTGACGTCACGGAATCGATCGTCGGTAGTTTTCAGTGTCCTCGCTTGGGATTTTTACCTCGAGTGGCTCTCGAGAAGGGATTCCCGCGAGAGCGAGGGTATCAGACTGGCCGACACGGCGAGGGGGATCGTCCGCGCGCGTAGAGTAGATACTCAGAGTGAGTGAGCTACGAACACGGGAGATTCCCGCAGGCGACGGTTTGTAAACATGCACGCAATCGCACACCAGATCGCACGCTGAAAGGTGGTTTGGAGCGTGCGCGGTTCGGAGCGTGCGCGGTTCGGAGCGAACGAAGTGAGCGAGAACCGCGGAAAAGCGAACGGGGAACGAACGTGACCCGTGAGCGACCGGAGGGAGTGAGAACCGCGACTGCGAGCGGGGAGGAACGACCCGTGAGCGACCGGAGGGAGTGAGAACCGCGACGGCGAGCGGGGAGGAACGACCCGTGAGCGACCGGAGGGAGTGAGAACCGCGACTGTGAATAGCGCGGGATCGAAGATCCCGCGAACCATGCGAACGGGCACAAGATACCCGTGAGCAGACGGGGAGGAACGACCCGTGAACGACCGGAGGGAGTGAGAACCGCGACGGCGGCCGGTGGAAACCGTGGGCGAGAGTTCTGGACTACCCGAGGAGTGTATCGGGAAGTCGATACGGTGAGTACGTGACCGGGGGCGCCACGGCACGCAAGAGGGGGGGGTTTCCGCATAGCAGGAACGAACTACCCGAAGACGGCCTCGAGGCCAGACCCCCTGACAGTGTCACCCTGTTTGTCGATGGGGAGTGCGATTCCCAGCCCTCGAGCAGATCACAGTCGCCGTCGAAACGAATGTTCTCGCTCACACTCGAGTGCAAATCAGTTCGTGCTGAGCGCTGATTCGCAAGCGAGAGTGCAAACGGAAGACAGCCGCGATAGCAAGAGGTCACTCGCAAACGGTAGGAAGCTCCAATCGTGTGGGTTTCGAGCCAGCTCTCCACTGAGTCAGGCCAGGACTTCTGTTGCCACCGGACCGGGCGAGTCCATAAACCACATTCGACGATAGCAAATCTATCGGAAGTTTCGGAAACGGCCCGGCGAGGCTTAAGGAGGTCGCCGAGAAACCCTCGAGGCGTGATCGTCGACGACCGCGTCCTGCGCGAGGATTTCGTGCCCAGCGAGGTGGTTCACCGCCACGACGAGGTGAATCTCCTCTCGGAGACCCTCGAGCCGCTGGTGTACGGTCGGCGACCCGACCCCGCCTTCTTGCTGGGGCCGACGGGCGTCGGCAAGACCTGTATCGCCAGATACGCACTGACCCAGTTGTGTACACAGGAGCCGGACGTCCGGGTCGCCTACGTCAACTGCTGGCAGGAGTACACACGATTTCGAGTACTGTACAGCATCCTCGAGTCGGTCGGACGGACGACGGACGTCCACCGATCGACGCCGAAAGACGAACTGTTCGGTCGGCTATCGACGACGGACGACCGTCCCGTCGTCGCTATTCTGGACGAAGTCGACCAGCTCGAGGAGACGGGTGCCCTGTACGACTTACATCGGCTCTCTCACGTCTCGCTCGTGATGATCGCCAACCGCGAGGACGAACTCTTCGCCGGCTTCGACGACCGCGTCCGTTCGCGACTTCGCGCTGGCTCGAGGGTCCGGTTCGACAGGTACGGCACCGACGAGCTGGCGGCGATCCTCGAGAAACGAGCCGAGAAAGCGCTCGAGCCCGACGTCATCGGGGACGAACAGTTGCGAACGATCGCCGATGCCGCCTCGGGTGACGCCCGCGTCGGAATCGGCATCCTCCGGTCGGCGGCCCTGCGGGCCGAACGCCAGAGCCAGAGGTCGATCACCGATACCGTCCTGAAAGCGGCGATTCCGACCGGGCGGACGGCCGTCAGACGACGAACGCTCGAGGGATTGATCGAACACCAGCGGGTGTTGTACGACGTGATCGCCGACGCCGGCGAGATCGAGCCGGGCGAGCTCTACGCCACGTACGAACGCCGGGTCGAAACACCCAAAACCAGACGGACGCTCCGAAATTACCTCACCAAGATGGTCCACTACGATTTGATCGAGGCCGTCGGCAAGCGCCGCGGTCGGACCTACCGGGTGGTCGACGAGGAGGTTGGCGGGAGCTGAGTGCGTCTCGCCGGTCTCGGACCGCTCGTCCTTGCGGTCGGGTGTCGGTCGTAGTCGAACACCGTGCGGTCGAACGCCGATGCATCGGTACGGCCGGACCAGTTACTCGAGAGACGGCAGTGGTGATACCGGCACGAACATCGGCGCGAACGTCAACAGGTGCCGGAGGCCGGGAACGTGAGAGGCGCCGATCACCAGCAACACCCGCTCGTCGTCGACGCCGTTCCAGAGATTAGTCGTGATCCGGAGATTGCGCTGGTACCAGGCCGTCAACAGACTCGTCGCGGCGTACTCGCCGAGATCGCTTCCCTCGAACGCCGCGGCAAAGAGCAGTTCGTCGTTCCACCGCGCCCGGTCGGGATCGTTGAGGTGACGGTGATACTCGAGCAACGTACCCTCGTCGAGTAGTCGCTGATCCTCGGCGATCGTCTCCTCGAGTGCGGGAAGGGGATACGCGACGTCGGCGGGGTCCGGGAGCAACGATTCGAGCGACGGCGGCGTCTCCTCGGAATCGAGCAACGCGGTCAGGTTCTGTGGATAATCGACGGCCGCCGGCGGCTCGTGATCGAGACGGTCGGCCAGCCGAAACCCGATCTGGACGATCTCGCTGGTCGGATCCAGGCGCTCCGGAAGCGACCCGAGGTCACCGTCTCGATAGCTCGCGTACGCGTCGTCGAGGGCCTCCTGCTCGGCGGACGGCCACTCGACGGCGATTCGTTCGGGTTCCCACTCCGCGAGCCGACCGGCGAGATCGGCGAGTTCCCGCTGGCGGTCCTCCCCGAGGACGTCACCCGGATCGACCGCGAAGACGTTTCCGCCGTCGCCGTCGTCCGTGTGCTGGAGGTGCGTCGATCCGAAGAGCATGACGCGCCGTTTCCCCGCCCGCAATGCGGACCGCCCGTCGTCGGCTCCGTCACCTGACTCGCGGGCGGTCGGGCTGGTACAGCCGGCGACCCCCGCCGCGGAACCGATCGTCGCCGTCGCCAGGAATTTCCGGCGAGCGAGAGCGAGTTCGGCGTTCATCGGTCGGCGGAGACAGACGTGGTGGGCATCTCGTCGGTGTCGAAGTCGGCGAAGCGGTCGGGTCCGTGCAAGTGAACAGTTTCGCGTGTTCGATTCATCGTGGTTCGCTCGGAAAGAGGCAGGCGACGACGATATGACATCGTGACGAGTTGGCGAGTGAACACCTCGGCGAAAGCTACTTCACGACGAACACCACGTTTCGGAATTTCGGAAAGTGAACAGATATCCACGAGAGGGCGGCTCGAGCCGCTGAATTCGACCGATCCGATTCGTTTCGGAAAATCGGAAACCGCACACCGTCGCTTATGTGCCGTTCCGTCGACCACCAGTCTATGTCCGACTCCACAGTGTGCGGGGAACCGCTCGGCGACGAATACGGACTGGTACTGCTCGAGACGTCCGAACCGCGGTCGACCGTCGTTCATCGACTCGTCTCTCGCCGGCTGGCCGATGCATCCGGTCGGACGGCCTACTGGATCGACGCGCGCAATACGGCCTCGACGCACGTCCTATACGACTGCGCCTCGAGCGCCCGCACGCTCTCCGGACTCCGGGTCGCGCGGGCGTTTACCGCCTATCAGCACCACTCGCTGGTCCGTGAGGTCGTCCGACGGGCCGACCCGCGGACGGAGCTGATCGTCGCGCCGAACGTCGCCTCGCTCTACCACGATTCCGACGTTCCCGGGTACGAACGCGAGGAGCTGGTCGCATCGACGCTCGAGACGCTGTCGGAACTGGGGGAGGTACTCGGCTGTCCCGTCGTCGTCACGAGCGCCGACGACGAGCGGGCGTCGACAGTCGGCGAGTACGCACGGACGACGATCGAGTGCCTGCACACGCGCGAAGGACTTCGCCTGGTCGGGCCGGACGGGAACGCCGCGACCGAGGGGTACTGGCACGGGGACTGGTGGCAGACGACCATTCCCTACTGGGCCGACGTCTGCGGAACCGTCGACCGACTGGATTCCGTCGTCGCCGCCCACGATCGCGGACTGCTCGAGGTGACTCCCTGATGGGGCGGACGAACCCCACCTACCGGAACGCGATTCGGGCGCTGGAGTCCGAGTGGGAGCCGATGCGACGGGCGTTGCGCCGGGAGTACCAGTCGGACTTCGATCGGCTGTTCGACCGCGCCCGCGGATTCGCGGACGCGGCCGGATACGCGAACCCGCCGGATCCGGAACGGGCGCTCGTGCTGTCGCTGTTGCTCGCCCACGAAGCCGAGTTGCGTCGGCTTCGCGAGGAGTGTGCGTGTCGATGCGGTTCGGGCAAGAGCCCGACGAACGGCGGCGGAACGCGAGAAGGTGGGAGCCCGACGAACGGCGGCGGAACGCGAGAAGGTGGGAGCCCGGCGAACGGCGGCGGAACGGGTAGAGCATGGAACCCGACGGACGGCGACGGAACGCGAGAGGACGAGAGCGAATGAGTCCGTACACGTTCGAGTTCGAGGGTGACACCGTCCGCGAGTGGACGCTGACCGACGCCGGGGCCGAGTTCCGGCTCGTCACTGACTATCAGCCGTCGCTGTCCGTGTCGGGTCCCGACGGTGCGCTCTCGAATCTGCGAGAGCGCCTCGAGTCCGATCCCAAAGTCGTCGCGACGGGGTGTGAGCGCCTAGCGACGGATCTTCACGAGGCCCACGCCGGCGACCGGAGCCGGATGCTCCGCGTCGACCTCGAGCGCGTCGGTGAGGTGCGGACGTTAGCCCGCGAGATCCGCGGCGTCTACGAGCGCGAGGCGTACGCACCGGGGACGTTCCGGCTTTTCGACGTCGATCTGTCACCCGGGTTCAGGTACTGTCTCGACTGCGGGATCGATCCCAATCCAGGTCGTGATCTTCGAACGCTGTCGATCGAACTCTCGGAACCGGCGCTGGGGGACGGCGACGTCTCGGCGTTACAGGTCGAAGGCGAACCGGTCGGTAACGGCGAGGCGGACGCGGTCGGCGTGCTTCGAACGCTCGAGGACCGCCTCGAGTGCGACGATCCGGACGTCCTCGTGGTGAGCCACGCGGAGCTGATCCCGCTTCTCGACGAGCGGGCGACCGAACACGGACTCGAGGGGTTTCACCTCGGGCGTCTCCCGGGGTGGACGCGGCTGGCGGGTGAGAACACCTACGAGAGCTACGGGCGCGTGGGCCACTCCCCGGCGCGCTATCGCGTTCCGGGCCGGGCGATCGTCGACGAGTCGAACAGCTTTCTCTGGCACCAATCGGGACTGGCCGGACTCGAGTACATGGTCGAGAAGACGGGCCGGCCCGTACAGGAAGCGGCGTGGGGAAGCATCGGAACGCTGTTGACTTCGAGGCAGATTCGGCTGGCTCGCGACCGGGGAGTCCTCGCGCCCTGGAACAAGTGGGAACCCGAGCGGTTCACCGACGTCCGGACGCTACACGCGGCCGACCGCGGCGGGTTCACGTTCGCGCCCGAGGTCGGCTTCCACGAGGACGTCCACGAGATCGACTTCGCGTCGTTGTATCCGCGGATCATCTGTGAGCACAACGTGAGCCCCGAGACAGTCGACTGCGGATGTCGGGACGACCCCCGTTCTGGGACCGGTGAGGAAAACGACGGACTCGGCGGAGAGGGACACCGCGTCCCGGAACTCGGGTACCGAGTCTGTCGCGACGACGGGTTTCTCCCCGCCGTTCTCGAGCCCCTGCTCGAGGACCGGGCGGCGCGCAAGCGGCGGTTGGCCGCCGATCCGCCCGAGGAGGAAGCCGCCCGCCTGCGCGGCGAGTCGGGCGCGATCAAGTGGGTGCTCGTCTCCTGTTTCGGCTACCAGGGGTACCGAAACGCCAAGTTCGGACGGATCGAGTGTCACGAAGCGATCAACGCCTACGCCCGCGAGATCGCACTCGAGGCGAAACGGCACCTCGAGGACGCCGGCTGGCGGATCGTTCACGGGATCGTCGACAGCCTCTGGGTGACTCCTCGAGTGGACGAACCGACGCCGATCGACGAGGTCGCGGCCGAGATCACCGACGCCGTCGGGATCGAACTCGAACACGACGGGCGCTACGAGTGGGTCTGTTTCGTTCCCCGTCGCGATTCGGCCGCGAGGATGGGGGCCCCAGAGGGGACAACGGGGACGAGTACCTCGGAGGGAACGACGAGAGAGAGTTCCGCGGGGAGGACGACAGCGGAGTCCGCGCCTGCGGGCGCGCTCACGAAGTACTTCGGAAAGCGAAACGGCGGCGGCTACAAGATCCGAGGACTCGAGTGTCGCCAGCGGAGCACGCCGGCGCTCGTCGCGGAGAGTCAACGCGAATTCATCGAGGTCCTCGACCGGGAACGGGAGCCGGCCGCCGTCTGTGACGCGCTCGATCGACGGCTTGGCGAGCTTCGATCCGGGTCGGTCGATCCCGCGGATCTCGTCGTTACGAACCGGGTTTCGAAGCCGCTCGAGGCCTACGACCGGCGGACGCGATCGGTCGCGGCGCTCGAGCGCTACGAGTCGAAGGGGCTCGAGCGTTCGCCGGGTCAATCGGTCCGATACGTCGTCGTCGACGACGACACTGATGGCCCGGGTCGGGTTCGACTTCCGTTCGAGGAGCCAACCGCGTACGACGCCGAGTGGTATGCGACGGCGATAGTCCGCGCCTGCGAGAGCGTCGTCTCGCCGTTCGGGTGGGACCGACGCCGGGTCCGCTCCGCCCTGCGGGACGGACGGGACGTCCCACTGACGGCGTTTCACGAGCGAGACGGTCCGCTGTAATCTGGACGAGGCGAGTGAGGCCCCCGTCCCGAACGACAGAACCCGCGAGACGTTTGCTGTACCGCCAGTTTCCAGCGGGGGAGAGTGTCCACAAACCGAACATATGGCACCACATTTATACCTCGGAATCGACTTTTGAATGGCAATCGATTCATGGACGCGTTCGACTCGCTGGGAGGGAGACCGCGCGTACGGGCGTATCGGTGTCTCCCGACGGTACAGACGTCTACGACCGGGATCGATACACGATAACTCATGAGCACGTCCGGACACACTACGCCCGAGCGAGCACAGATCCTTCTCGTCGAGGACAATCCAGGAGACGTTCGGCTAACGAAGGAGGCGTTCAAACAGGGGCGGATCGAGAACGACCTTCACGTCGTCTCCGACGGGAATCAGGCCCTCGAGTTTCTCGCCAGGGAAGGCGACTACGAGGACGCCCCGCGTCCGGATCTCATCCTGTTAGATCTCAACCTGCCGCGGACCGACGGAGAGGAGGTCCTGGAGGAACTCAAGAAGGATCGAAATCTCCGGTCGATCCCGGTGATCGTTCTGACGAGTTCTCGCGCCGAGGAGGACATCGTCAAGTCATACGAGCTACACGCAAACGCCTACCTCACGAAACCGGTCGATCCCGACGAGTTCATCGACGCCGTGCGGGCGTTCGAGAAGTTCTGGTTCTCCGTCGTCAGACTGCCACCCGAGGTCGATCGGTCGTGAACGATTCCAATACACGAACCGACACGGCCGAGCGAATCGACGGGGTAGAGAGCCAGGAGACCGAAACCGAGCGACGGGCGGAAGGGCTCCAGATTCTACTGATCGAGGACAATCCGGGCGACGCTCGTCTGATCGAGGAGATGCTCAAAAACACCGAAGAGCTCGCCCAGCGCGTCAGTACCGACGAATCGGCCGACCAGCCGCCGGAGACGGTCCGCGAGACGCGTCTCAAGGAGGGTCTCGATCGGTTACAATCCGATCCGGTCGATCTCGTGTTGTTGGACCTCAACCTCCCGGACAGCGAGGGGTTGCGGACGCTCGAGACGGTCTCCGAGCGAGGTGACGAGACGCCGATCGTCGTGTTGACCGGACTCAGAGATCAGCAAGTCGGTGTTCGAGCGATTCAACGAGGCGCAGAGGACTTCCTCGTCAAAGACGAGGTGACGAGCGAGTTGCTAGTCCGGACGATCCACCACGCGATCGAGCGGGCCCGACAGAAACGCCAACGCCGCCAACAACGCGAGCAGTTAGAGGCACTAAACCGGCTGAATCGGATCGGACACGACATCACACACGCCGTGATCACGACGGAGACGAGGGCCGAACTCGAGCAACGGGTGTGTGACCGTCTCGCCGAATCCGATGCCTACCGTTTCGCCTGGATCGGCGGCGTCAATCCCGGCAGTGACCGCGTGGTTCCCAAGGCGGCCGCTGGCGTCGAAGACGGCTACCTCGAGAACGTCGAGATCACGGTCAACGAGGACGATCCGGCCGGACAGGGACCCTCGGGAACGGCGATCCGGACCGGATCGGTCCAGGTCATGAGCGACGTACATACGACCCCAGAGTACGAGCCGTGGCGCGAGGAGGCCAGAGAACGCGGATATCAGTCGTCGGTCGCGATCCCCATCGTCCACGAGGATCTCGTCTACGGCGTCTTGAACGTCTACTCGTCGTCGCCACGAGCGTTTACCGGCCCCGAGACGACGATTCTCGCCCGCATCGGCGACATCATCGCCCACGCGATCACGGCGATCGAGCGCCGGGACGCACTCGTCAGCGACGCGGTCGTCGAACTCGAGTTCCGAGTCGACGAACTCGCCGAGCCGCTGATCGCACTCTCCCAGGAGGAGTCCTGTCGCGTCGAGATCGAACAGCTGATCCGCGGTGACGACACGCTGTTGGCCTACGGTTCGGCTCACGAGGTCTCACAGGAGACGTTCCGCGACGTGGTCGAGACCGCCGAAGGCGTCGACGACGTTCGATTCCTGGCGGTCAGACGCGACGAGTTCGAGTTCGAACTCGTCGCACCCGCCGCGATGTCGTTGCTCGAGTCGATCGCGACACACGGCGGACGAGTCGACTCCGCGACGATCGAGGACGGCGAGTTCCGCTTCGTCGTCGAACTCCCGCGTGGGCGAGACACTCGACAAATGATCGAAATCATCAGAGAAGAGCGCCCCGACGCCACCTACCTCGCACAGCGGACCACCGAGCGAAGCGATCGAAGCGACGCGAGCACTCCCGGCGTGCTCGAGAACGAACTCACCGAAAAACAGCGGGCCGCACTCGAGACGGCCTACTTCGCCGGCTACTTCGACTGGCCGCGTGAGAGTACCGGCGAAGAGATCGCCGACCGGCTCGGAATCGCGCCAGCGACGTTCAACCAGCACCTCCGAACCGCCGAACGGAAGTTCTTCGATTCGGTGTTTGGGGGATAGACCGCACCGTCGCGTTCGTCTCGAGCGGACACGACGCGAGTCGGTACTACCGGAACGATAGTAACAACTGAAACGATTCATACGGTTTGCTGTAACGATGTACCGGTGCGACCGCAGGACGGGTCACAGTCGCACCGGAAATGACTGACAGCAGACCGTATCACACACTGATCGTCGATGCGTCTGTCGATCAGGTGTACAAGACGTGCAGTGAGGACCACAGTTCGTAAGCACGAGGAGATGACGTTCGACGACGATCGTCGCATCCGCTTGCTGTCAGTACGTCGGTCGAGAACGGGTGTTGGGTGCGCGAGGGGGTGAGACTCACGCGCTTCGCGGTTCGGTCGCGGCGGATGCCGATTTGGCCGCGTTTCGACCGGTGATCGCGACGACGACCATCGAGAGGCCGGTCGCGAGGAGGCCGATGCCGACGAGGACGCCGATCGCCCAGGACGCGTCGGCGGGAAATCCGATCCAGAGGAGGCCGGCGAGGACGAGCGAGAGGATCCCGCTCGCCGCAACCGACGCCCGTCCGGGCTGGTCGTCCATTCGCATCGCCATCCACAGTTCGGCGACGGCGTCGACCAGCAGGTACGCGATCACCAGAATCGTGAGGGTCACGAGCCCGACGACCGGGTTCACGAGCAAGATCGCCCCCGCAACGATCGAGACGACGGCGAGGGCGACCTGCCAGAGCGAGCCGCTCCACCCGCGTGCGGTAAACGCGTGTGCGCCGTGGACGATCCCGCCGATGACGAGGAGAAGGCCGAGTCCTACCGTTACCGAAAGGCCCGTAACCACCGGAAACGCAACCGCGAGGAGGCCGATCAGGCCGATCACACCGCCCGCGATGGCGAGCGTCCGCCATCCGCGCTCGAGGGAGTAGCCGTACGATTCGTCGGTTGCTGTCACTGAGTTCATGAGAACACCGACAATGTATACGGCCTGTCAAGACATAAACCTATTTTGCGGTTTTATAGTAGGTCCGACCGGCTGATCGGTCCAGAATATGGTCGAGAGGTCACCAAGATCGATCTTAGGTTGTCGAATGATCAGGCATTCGTCGTCAGTTCCCAGCCCCGTTCCGTTCGGCGAACGACCCCCTCGTCGGCCATTCGCTCGAGCAGTTCGGCGACGACGTCACGAGAGGCTCCGATGTCAGTGCTGAGGTCGCCGACGGACTTGGGTTCCGATCGGACGCTCGCCAGGAGATCCGCGTAAATTCGACTCTCCGGTCCGGCGCCGACCGTCTCGGAGATGTCGTCTAGGACGTCACAGAGTCGCCCCTGTACCCACCGCTGGGCGAGTGAGAGTTCGTTCTCGAGCTGTTCGAGGTCCTCGAGCGTGCATAACAGATCGTCGAGTTCGTCCGCGTTGTCCCAGGAGACGTCGAGCGTGAGGTGTCGACAGGTCGTGATGTCGAAGCTACTGTTTTCGGGGTAGGCGCTCTTGCTCGCGAATCCGTACGGAGAGACGTTGACCTCGAGGCGGACGTTCCGGGCGATGTGAAAGTACTTTCGGCGCTGGTCGTCGACCCGACTCTCCACGAGACCCGCCTCCTCGAGCTTCCGGAGGTGTTCGATGACCGCTTTAGGACTCACGCCGAGATAATCGGAAATCTCGGTTACGTAACACGGTTTCCGGGCGAGCAGTCGAAGGATTCGTCTCCGGTTTTCGTTTCCCAGTAAATCCAACAACGCGGCGGAGTCCATCGAGCGAGCGTATGGTGTCGGCGCTGAAAAGGGTGTCTGCTCGAGCGAAGTCGATCGCGCGGGACACCTACGTGTCGTTCGAGCCGGCATCAGCATCCTGCCTCTCGTTTTCGCCGGAGCGGTCCGGTGGACCGCCGTCGCCGGGTTGGATCGAATCGTCGGCCGAGTTCGTGTTTTCTGACGGGATCGCGTCGCCAGCTGAGTCCGTATCATCGGACGGGGTTACGTCGTCGGCCACCCCGCCGGCGTTCGAATCGTCGTCACCCGAGCCGGCGTTGGCGTCCGACTCCGCCGTTCCGTCGCTCGAGTCGGTATCGCTGGCGGGCGAACTCGAGTCACCGTCCGAGCCGGTGGCCGGATGATCGTCGTACTCGGCGTCGAGAGCGGAATCAGAGCCGACCGACTCGTTCTCTGCTTGTCCCGGTGGCGTCCAGTTTCCGTCTTTTCCGGGAGCCGATTCGTTCTGGCCGGGTGGCGTCCAGTTTCCGTCGCCGGCGAGTCCCGGTGGACCATCGTCGAACTGGCCAAGTCCTGCGATCCCCCGCGCATCGGCGGCGACCGCCGAGCCCGAGAGTTCGGAGGCGTTCGATCGGAGATCGACGAGTCGATTCTCGTCGACGCCCGTTTCGTTCGCTCGCGGGATGGTTCGCTCGAGCGAGCGCTCGAGCGCCGCGATTCCGATAGTGAGTTTCGCCGCCCGCGCCCGGTACTCGCCGGTGGAAACGTTCTCGTCGGCCTCCTCGAGTACCTCGCGTTCGGCCTCGAGCGCCTCGAGTTGTGTCTCCAGGGCGGCCGTTCGATCCGCGACGAGCGCCGCCCGTTCCTCACCCTCTGTGTTCTCGTATTTCGTCTCGAACAGGCCGGATTCGACCGAATTCTCGGCGTCGGCAGCACTCGATTGCATGAACGACGAAACGGAGAGGTTTCCGCCGGGTTCGGTGCTCTCGTTCGACGTCGAATCGAGAGGTGGGGGCGTAGAATCACCGGCGGCGGCCGGTGCGGCCGTCAACCCACACACCACCGCAATCACGAGGAGGACGATCACCCGAGAGGATCTCATCGAAGATAGCTCCCCACGAACGACGTAAAAAGAGCGACAGTCGTTCGAACCGTTTACACGAACGTGCCGACAAACGAGCGTATTCAAAAGCGTTCATGCTTCGTTCACGACTTTTTATTCAATAATCTTCTCTCGATATATAGTGACAGAATCCAAATCATCGCTGGTTTGCCGATTGGAGAAGACGAGACGTTTACCGTTTCCGATACGCTATCGTATCCGACGGATGCTCGACTCGAGCGCCGGATCGGGTGGCCGAGCGGACCAACGAGTTTCGAAACGAGTACACTGATAGCGATACTGTTTAAATCTGTTCGCAAATAGTTATCCCGTCCCGGACCGTGTGCCTAGTTAGCATGTTCGAGGTGTTCTCCGGAAGCTACTATCTCGGACGATTGTACGTGACCCCAACGGACGGGGATAGTGTGGTCATGGATCGAGCGCAACACGAACGCATCAACGAGGAGGTGTACGCGACCGGCGACGGCGTCGAGCGCCTCGACGCGCCGCTGGTGATGAAACTCGAGTCCACCCACTTCCCGGTTCACGGCGACGACGCCGTTCCGTCGAACACGCTCGCCGTCCCGGAGTCGATGCTCGAGGAAACCCGGATTCGAAACCCGCCCTCGCTCCAAGAGGTGTTTCTCGCCCGCCGCGAGCGCGCCCGACAGCTACTCGAGTTCGCCGGGGGTTTGCAACCGGGTGGATATGACTCGTCTCACGACGACGAGACCGCGGGCTGACGCGACGGCGTCTCGGGACGATGACACCGGCTCGGCTGAAGCCGACAGTTTCGATCGCTCCCCCGGAACCTAAAAGTAGCTCCGCTTCGCGTCTACGGCCGGATGTTCGACGTCGACGAGTTGCTCGGACGCGCATCGCTCAGAGAGCGCATCGACGAACTCGAGGAGGAAAACGAGCGACTGCGAAAGCGCTACGAGGCCGAGTCCGATCGTCGCGCGGAGGCGACGACGGCGAGACAGGACGCCGAAGAGCGGATCAACCGTCTCGAGGACCGAATCGCACAACTGGAGGGAGAACTCGAGCGAGCCGGAGAGGACGACGTCGACCTCGAATTTCGACGACGCGATCGGATCGGCGGGGCGGAACTCGCCGAGGCCGTCGATCGGCTCTCGTCGTTTCGAACCGGCCCCGAAGGCGCGCTGACGGCGACGATCGGCGCCGACGAGGCGGTTCGCGATCTCGGCGTCGGTCTCGAGGGCGTCCTCGGTGAGCGCGTCGCCCTCCTCGAGGATGCCACACCGTGTCTGTACTGCGTCGACGACGCCGGTCTCGTCTCGGTCGCCCTGAAACCGCCCGTCGTGCCGACGGTCGAACCGGAGTGGGACGATCGATTCGACCTCGAGCGCGAGTGGTTCCTGCCGACCGGACGCTACGCCCTGGCACTCGTCCGTGCCGACCTGTTCGCGCTCGGCGTCTACGACGGCGACGAACGAATCGAGTACCGGGGCTTCGAGAGCGACGTCAAAGGAAGCCACTCGAAGGGGGGCTTCTCACAGGCGCGATTCGAGCGAATCCGCGACGATCAGATCGACGACCACCTCGAGCGCTGTCGGGAGGCCCTCGCGGAGTACGTCGGAGAGCGCCCACCAGAGGAGCCACTGTACCTGGTCGGCCAGCGCGGCGTCGTCGAGACGCTCGTCGACGAGTCGAGCTTCGAGCCCGACGCGACCGCCGCCGTCGACGCGACCGGGAGTCCGAAATCGGCACTCGAGGACGCGGTCGATTCGTTCTGGACGACGGCTCTGTTGATTCCGTGATCCGAACGGGCGTCTCGTCGGTCGTGTAAGGCCGACGAGTGGTTCGCCCGAGTGTATCTGATTCTTTATGATCGCTCCGTCTGTACCGTGGGTATGCGCGTTGCAATTCTGGCTCACGAGCAGTTTCCCGACCGCGCCAAGACGGCCCTCGGTATCCTCCGATACGCCGACGACGACGTCGTGGCGATTCTCGACCGCGACAATCCGGGAGAGCAGGTTTCATCGTTCGTTTCGGACGTCCAGGACGCGCCGATCGTCGCCGGGATGGACGCCCTCGATCCCGCCGACGTCGATGCGCTCCTGATCGGGATCGCCCCGATCGGTGGCGGCCTCGAGGAGAGCTGGCGCGCGGACGTCAGGACGGCCCTCGAGTACGGCTGTGACGTCGTCTCCGGCCTCCACTACTTCCTCTCGGAGGACGAAGAGTTCGCCCGGCTGGCCGCGGACAACGGCTGTGAACTGCGGGACGTGCGTCGACCGCCGGACGGTCTGGCGGTGAGCGACGGCGTCGCCGGCGACGTCGGCGCCGAGATCATCCTGACCGTCGGCACCGACTGCTCGGTCGGCAAGATGACGACGACGATGGAGTTGGCTCGCGACGCTCGCCAAGCGGGGTACGACGCCGCGGTGATCCCGACGGGACAGACGGGAATCATGATCGAGGGCTGGGGGAACCCGGTCGATCGGGTCGTCAGCGACTTCACCGCGGGGTCGGTCGAGGAGATGATCCTAGAGAAAGGCGACGAGCACGACTACCTCTTCGTCGAGGGCCAGGGGAGTATCGTCCACCCGGCGTACTCGGCGGTCACGTGTGGCATCCTCCACGGCGCGATGCCGGATCGGCTCGTCCTCTGTCACGACGCCGGCCGGGAAGCGATCCACGGCTACGAGTCGTTTCCGCTCCCGCCGATCCGGAGCTACGTCGATCTCTACGAGGACCTCGCCGCGCCGGTCAGCGAGGCGCGGATCGTCGCCGGCGCACTCAACACCGCCGGACTCGACGACGACGCGGCTCGAGCGGCCCTCGAAGGGTATGCCGCCGAACTCGACGCACCCGTGACTGACGTTATTCGGTTCGGAACCGACGATCTGCTCGAGGTACTGCGATGAGTCTCGAGACCGAGTTCCAGCGACGATCGCTCCCGCTCGACCGCCCGTTTACCATCTCGCGGGGGACGACGACCGAGACCGAGGTCGTCACCGTCGAAATCGCCGACGACGAGGGGACGGTCGGCCTCGGCGCCGCGGCGCCGGCCTCACACTACGGGGAAACCGCGGCGACGGTCGAAGCCGTTCTCCCCGATCTGCTCGAAGTCGTCGAGGACGTCGGCGATCCCCACCAACTCGCACGGATCGAGCGCCGAATGCGCGAGCGAGTGAATCGAAACCCATCGGCGCGGACGGCGATCAGCATCGCGTTACACGACCTCGTGGCGAAACGCCTCGAGGTTCCGCTGTACCGGTACTGGGGGTACGACCCGGCGGAGACGCTCGAGACGTCGTTTACGATCGGTCTCGACGAAACGGAGACGATGCGCGAGAAAACCGAGGAGGCAGTCGACGCTGGCTACGGTACGCTGAAGGTCAAACTCGGCACCGACCGCGACGTCGAGATCGTTCGAACGATCCGTGAGGCGGCGCCCGACGCCCGGCTGTTCGTCGACGCGAACGAGGCGTGGACGCCCCGCGAGGCCGTCGCGACGATCGAGCGCCTCGAGGAGTTCGACCTCGAGTTCGTCGAACAGCCCGTTCCGGCGGAGAACCCCGAGGGTCTGCGGTTCGTCTACGAGCGCTCGCCGGTGCCGATCGCGGCCGACGAGTCCTGCGTGACCCTGGCGGATATTCCACGGATCGCCGACCACTGTGACGTCGCGAACCTGAAGCTGATGAAGTGTGGCGGCCTCCTAGAGGCGCGGCGAATGATCCACGCCGCCCGCGCCCACGGTCTCTCCGTCATGCTCGGCTGTATGATCGAGTCGGACGCCTCGATCGCCCCGGCCTGTCACCTCGCGCCGGCGCTCGACTACGCCGACCTCGACGGCGCGCTGTTGCTCGCCGACGATCCCGTCGAGGGAGTTCCGATGCCCGACGGCCGGATCGACCTCGAGACACTGGATCGACCGGGGACGGGCGCCGTCCTCGAGTGACCGGGCGGAAACCGTCGTTCAGGACTCGTTGGTGGACTCCTCGGTGCGTGTGACACCCACCCGACCCT
Source organism: Natrarchaeobius versutus (assembly GCF_041205745.1). NCBI lineage: Archaea > Methanobacteriati > Methanobacteriota > Halobacteria > Halobacteriales > Natrialbaceae > Natrarchaeobius > Natrarchaeobius versutus. The sequence goes on from NZ_JBGFCC010000010.1 coordinate 145,822, forward strand.
CGTCGTGTTCGAGATCGAATCCGAGTTCGCGGAGACACGCTGGCGCGCGAGCGGTTCCGTGAATCAGCACTTCGACGAGATCGGCGGGTTCGTCGACGTCCGTGCCCAGTCGGAACGAATCGACCGCCTCGAGTGACGCGTCCGCCTCGCGGGCGATCTCGCGGTGATCGAGATAAGAGGTGCCGTGATAGTCCACCCGAAACGACGGGTGACGAACGACGAGCGCGTTCGTCCCGCCCCCGCGCCCGGGGGCGATCGCGACGTCCGCACTGACGCCGAACAGCGACTCGAGGGCGGCGGGCGTCGCGAGCGCGAGGTCGGCCATGACGACGGCGACGGGATCGTCTCCCGCTTCCGGAAGGCGAGCGTCGACCGCCTCGGTCAGCGGACGGTCGTCGACGTCGACGGAAATCGACGGCGGAACCGACTCGAGTTCGTCCTCGAACGACAGCGGCGCGGTCGAGAGGATCGTCGGTACGTGGCCGGTCGCATCGATCGCCGCCAGGACGTCCGCGAGCATGGCTCGAGCGAACCGTGCCCGCTCGGAACGCGTGAGTACGTCCTCGAGGCGGGTCTTCGGCGTCTCGGCGGCGAACGGAACGACGACCTGCATCTCGGCGAGGGTTACCCGCACGCGCTCAAAAGACCGTCGGCTCGGGCGAGAGTAGCCACTGAACGTCATTCCACACCCCTCGCTGTTGGCCACCCGGGAATCGGCTGGAATGAGTCAGTCTCCGGGAGAAGGTTGTAAGCGGCCAGCACGACCGGTGTGGCCGCCAGTTCGCGAGCCGGAGTGCATTGACGGAAAACGACGACTACAGAGGACAAAATCGACGTCCCGTGACGGTCGTTCGTCGAGTGCGACCGGGAGAAAAATCACACAACCCACGACGTCGTGCCCCCCGACACGGCGTTCAGGCGGTCTTCGCCGCCACTCGAGCTCAGAACAGCGGCTCGAGTTCGTCCTCGTCGTCCTCGACGAGTTCCTCTAAGTTCTCCTCGCTTTCGGCCTGGATGTCCTCGATGTTGTCCTGTGCCTCGATCGCGACCTGCTGGAGGCGCTTGATCCGCGGGACGTTCGTGACGCCCGAGAGCAAGATCGCCGCCGCGACCTCCGGTTCGTCGCGCGGGAAGTCCCCGCCACGAACCTCCATGCTCCCGGTTTCCTCCTCGAGCCACTTGCGTCCGCGCTCGATGCCTTTCCGGTTCAAATACTCCGAGGGCCCGGAGAGTACGAGCAGGGCGCGTTCGGTCCCCTCGATCTCACACGGTAACGTGAGCCGACCGAGTGCGGCCTTTCGGACGAGGCTCGTGATCCGGTTGGTCGTGTTCGCGGCGTCCAGATCGTCGTCGCCGCCGTCGTCGGCCGTAAACCGCGAGAGGAGGCCGCCGCCGGTCGTAAGTTCGACGCCCTCGCTCGCGTAGCCGACGGTCGAGACGCCACCGCCCGAGAGCGTATTGATGATCTCGGAGGAGTCGACGACGCTCTCGGCGACCTCCTGGTTGCCGGTCACCTCGCCGGCACCGAAGAGGATGCCGAACCGCCGGACGATCTCCTCGTTGATCTGGTCGTAGCCACCCTCGACGGACTCGCCTGTCTGTCGCCAGGAGTCGTTGTCGAAGACGAGTAAGTTGTCGACCTCACGGACGAACGTCTGGAACGAACGGGCGGCGTTGAGCGTATAGATACCACCCTCGTCCGTTCCGGGAAGGACGCCGAGCCCGTAGACGGGGATCGTATAGATTCGCTTCAGATGTTTTGCCAGCACCGGCGCGCCACCGGAGCCGGTACCACCACCCATCCCGGAGACGATCAGGAACGCGTCGACCTCGTGGGTCGGGATCTGATCGATCGCGTTCTGGACCTCGTCGATGTCCTCCTCGGCGATTTCCGCGCCGAGCTCGTTGTCCGCACCGACGCCGTGGCCCTTCACGCGAGCCTGGCCGATCAGTACGCGATTGTCCTGCGGGATGCGCTCGAGACCCATCAGGTCTGCTTTCGCGGAGTTGACCGCGATCGCAGCCCGGACGATCCCGCCGTTCGTTCGATCGTCGTAGTCGAGAAATCGATCGACGATCTTGCCACCGGCCTGTCCGAATCCGATCATCGCCAGCTTCATTGTTTGTCAGGGGGCTCCGTTGGATTGGACCAGAGCGATTAAGACTATAAGTCTTTTGATGATGTGAATTTCTCGCATAATTTCAGATTACTCGAAACCCGAAGACTGCATCGATTTTCGACCGGCAACCCAAATATGTAAACAATAATATATCGTCTCGAGTACTGTTCTTTATATTATTGTTTCGGCCGGTGAGAGCGAGCGCGACCGCGGCGACACGTACGTCACTCGAGCGGCCACAGACGGTCTGCTATCCGTCAGTTCCGGCCCAACCGCGATCCGGAGGTTGGGTAAATCCGCACACCAAACTGTCTCAGTGGGCGGTCAGATGCTCTCGATCGGCAGTCACACGCCGTCACTCGAGTCGATTCCGAGAAACGAGCCGAGCGTCGTCAACTCGGCCTCGTCGACGCCGAATGCCGTCACATCGTTGGTCGCGACGGTGTTGTCGATCCGAAGCGAGCGCGCCTGATCCGGCCCGAAGGGGACGAACGGGACGGGGTCGGCGAGCCTCAGTCCGATTTTCGCGAACGGCATGGGGATCGGAAGCACGGTGACGGACTTCCCCTCCGCGTCGTACGCGAGTTCGGTCACGTCGGCCAGGGTGAGTACCTGCGGTCCGGCGACCTCGTAGATCTCGCCGACGTGCTCGTCCTCGAGGCCGTCGGCCAGTATCGGGACGAGGTCGCCGACCCAGATCGGCTGGAACCGGGTTCGTCCGCCGCCAGGCAGTCCCGTCACGTACGGCGTCGTCAGCGTCTTCGTAAAGCCGACGAACTCGTCGCCCTCGCCGAAGACGACCGACGGGCGGAAGATGGTCCACGCGAGATCGGAGTTTCTGAGGTACTCCTCGGCTTCCCCTTTCGTGCGGAGGAACTCGGTGTCGGCGTTCGGATCCGCATCGAGTGCGCTCATCTGGACGAACCGATCGGCGCCGCCACTCTCGGCCGCTCGAACGAGATTCTCCGTTCCCCGCAGGTGGACCTCCTCGTGGCTCGTATCCCCCGGTGGCTGAAAGAGCGGCGAGAGCGAGACGAGGTTGACGACCGCGTCGTGTTCTGAGACCGTCTCGGCGATCGAATCGTAGGCACTCACGTCACCCATCGCGAGATCGACCTCGTCCGGGAGACCGTCCCGGTCCGGATTTCGGGAGAGCGCCGTCACCTCGTGTCCCCGGTCGTTCAGTTCCGCACACAGGTTCGATCCGATGAAGCCGGTGCCGCCAGCGACGAGGACTCTCATACGCGTAATCTGACGCTCGAGCGATAAATAGGTACTCGAGAGACGGCAAAATGGGCACGGGAACCCACGGTCGAGCGGAAACCGGAAATCGAGAACAGTACGATACATGTACCCGGACCGACGAGGTTCGGACATGCTCGTCACGCTCGAGGGGCTGGACGGAAGCGGCAAGACGACGGTCTGGGAGACCCTCCGCGACCGGTTTCCGGACGCGACGTTCACGCGGGAGCCGACGGACGACTCCTGGTACGGCGAGGCCGTCTACCGCTCGATCGACGACGACGAGGCCGACCCGCTCGCGGAACTCTTCCTCTACACCGCTGACCACGCCGCTCACCTCTCGAGAGTAGTCGAACCCGCCCTCGATCGCGGCGATCTCGTGATCTCGGATCGATACTCCGACTCCCGCTTTGCCTACCAGGGCGCGACGCTCGAGGCGTGGCGCGAGGGCGCGAGCAAGCGGGGACTCGACGACCCCCTCGAGTACGTCGTCGACGTCCACGAGCCGATCTCGATCGCGCCGGACCTGACGATCTTCCTGGACCTCGACCCGGAGACGGCCGCCGAACGGGCGGGAACGACGAACAAGTTCGAACGCGCCGAGTACCTCGCGTCGGTCCGAGAGAACTACGAACGGCTGATCCAGCGCGAGCCGGATCGGTTCGTCTGCGTCGATGCGACGAAATCGCCGAACGACGTCCTCGATCGAGTCGTGAACGAACTCGAGGCGGCGCTCGAGGACGAGTAGCGAAACGGCCGAGGCTGTCCGTCTCGGTCGAGTCACACAGCCCCCCGATACGATCCACGAAAACCGATACGAGTCGGGAGGAGCGATACGAGTCGGAAACGGTGAGCCACTCGCAGCACAACCGATTTGACGGTCGCCGGTGTGTTCCCCGGCATGCACCGCGTCGTCGGCGAGTACGACCTCGAGGAGACCCGTTTTTCGACGGCCGACGCGCTCGACGTCTACCGCGACGTCGTCCGGGCGAGGCGATTCGACGAACGGGCGATCGCCCTCCAGCGGCGTGGGTGGATGAGCGGCTATCCGCCGTTTCGCGGCCAGGAAGCCTCGCAGGTCGGGGCGGCCCACGCGCTCGCCGACGAGGACTGGCTCGTTCCCACCTACCGATCGAACGCGATGCAGATCGCCTTCGGCGTGCCGATGGCCGACGTCCTCCGCTTTCGCCGCGGCCATCCCGAGTTCGTCTCTGACCACGACCTGAACGTGTTCCCGCAGGCGGTTCCGATCGCCACGCAGATCCCCCACGCGACGGGGCTCGGAATGGCCGCGAGCTACGCCGACAACGGGGAAGCGGTGTGCTGTTACTTCGGTGACGGCGCGACGTCGGAGGGGGACTTTCACGAGGGGCTCAACCTCGCGGGCGTGTTCGACGCACCGGTCGTCTTCTTCTGTGAGAACAACGGGTGGGCGATCTCGCTCCCGCGCGAGCGCCAGACGGCGAGCGAGACGATCGCTCAGAAGGCCAACGCCTACGGCTTCGAGGGCGTCCGCGTCGACGGAAACGATCCCCTCGCCGTCGGCGAAGTCGTCGCGGACGCCCTCGAGTCCGCCAGAGCGGGCGAACCCGTCCTCGTCGAGAGTCTGACCTATCGCCAGGGGGCTCACACCACCAGCGACGATCCCTCCCGGTACCGCGCGGACGACGCGGACCGTCCCGCCTGGCGCACCGCGGATCCCCTCGAGCGCTACGAGGAGTATCTCCGCGAACACGGCGTATTGGACGACGACCGCGTCGAGTCGATCCGCGAGGCGGCCGACGCGGAGATCGACGAGGCGGTGGAGGCGGCCGAAACGACGCCCGATCCCGATCCGGCAGACGTGTTCGATCCGGTGTACGACGAGCGCCCGCCACGGCTCGAGGCCCAAAATCGCTGGCTCGAGACGTTCGTCGCCGACCGCAGGACGGACGATCTCGAGTTCGAGTGAGACGGTTTGCTGTCGGTCAGTTCCGGCCCAACCGCGTCCCGGGCGGCGGTTGCAGCGGTGGACTCGCTGCACTCTTCCACCGAGACTCGTCTCACACAGTTCGACTCACCGCCGGGACATCGGGACAGGAATCCGTATGAGCGGCGGCGTGATTCCGGCCGAGAAATCGGCGCTAATCCATCGCGATGTACGTCTTCGTGTCGGTCACGCCCTCGAGGCCCTGAACGCCCGAGGAAACCGCCTGGAGAACGTCGTAGACCTCGTCGGCGTCGACCTCCGCGATGATGTCGTAGTTGCCCGCGACGATGTGGGCGGCGGAGACGGCCTCGATCTCTCTGATCGCCTCGAGGAGTCCTTCGGACTTTCCGGCGGCCGTCTTCACCATGATGAACGCGTGAACCATCGGTCGCTGGTGTGGTACTCCCTGGCACGACTAAAGCCTTTGCCCGAGAGCGCGCACCGAGTGTGTCACACCGGGGCAAACTTATTGACGGGGGGCGGCGTATCGGTTTCCATGCGGTTCGTGATTATCGGCGCTGGACGGGTCGGTCTGCGGACGGCGCGCGTCCTGCGCGACGAAGGCCACGAGGTGACGCTGATCGAACGCGACGAAGCGAGGATCAGACGCGCCCGTAATCAGGAGTTTCCAGTCGTCGAAGGCGACGGCTCGCGGGAGTCGATTCTCGAGGACGCCGGTATCGCGAACGCTGACGTGTTAGGTGCGCTGACGGGCGATCTGAACGTGAACTTCACCGCCTGCATGATCGCCAAACACTACGGCTGTCGGACGGTCTTGCGCATCGACGAGGGCTACCGCGAGGAGATCTACCGCAAGTACGCCGACGAGGTCGACGAGGTAATCTACCCCGAACGTCTCGGCGCGATCGGCGCCAAAAACGCCCTGCTCGGCGGGACCATCCGCGCGGTTGCCGACGTCGCGCCGAGCCTGCAGGTCGTCGAGTTGACCGTCACGGACGCGGCGCCGGTAAACGGCTACACGATGGGCGAACTGGAACTTCCCGCCGACGCGACCGTCCTCGCGTTCGGAAAAGAGGGTGCCGATCTCGAGATTCCCTCCCCCGACGAGTCCCTCGAGCTTGGCGACAGGATCGTCGTGCTGGCGGATTTCGACGTGTTGAGCGACGTCAGACAACTGCTCGTCGGCGAGAGCGCGGAGCGTGCGACGGCAAACGCGGGCACAGGAGGTGTCAACTGATGGTTACAGCATTCGTCATGATCAAAGCGAACACGGGCGAGGCGGATCGACTGCGGGACGAAATCGAAGCGATCGACGGCGTCGAGTCGGCCCACATCGTCGCCGGCGACGTCGACATCATCGCGAAGGCACGAGTCGAGACGCCGGCGGAAGTCAAGAACATCGCGGCGACCCAGATCCAAGGAATCGACGGTATCGAGGACACCCAGACGTACATCGCGATGGACTAGAGACGAACTTTTGCTCTGCGGGTGCGCCTTCGGCGCACCCTCGGTAAAATCTCGAGAGAGCAAAGCTCTCTCGGACCTCGCGGAATCTTCGATTCCGCTTAGTTTCGATGAAAAGCACCGGGAGGCGTAAACGCCTCCCGAGCTCTCGTTCACTCCGTTCACGAGAACACTCCCCCCTCCGTTCGTTCCTTCCAGTCACTCACATCGGTCGTCGGCCCGCTCGCTCAGCCTGCGGTTTCGCTCGCGGTGAGATTCGATTAATTGCCTGCCCTTCCCCGGGTCGTGCGCCGCTCGCAATGCTCGCGGCGCACTCCCGGCCAGAAAACTCCGTTCTCGTGGTTCAGCCAACGAGTCACATCGGCATACCGCCACTGCCACCCCGACCGTTCTCGGATCCGTCGCCTTCGGCCGCCTGCTGGCCGCGGTTCTGGGCGTTCTCGAGCAGCGTCGCCGCCGCGCCGCGGTACTCGTAACCGGGAACGATCCCCTGGGCGAACGTCCCCTCGACGTACTCGACGAGCACCTTGGCGTCCTCGACGCCCTCGCGGGCGTTCCAGGCGGCGTACTCGAGTGTCACGCGAACCTCGTCGCCGTCGCGTTCGACGATCGGATCGTCGTGGGTGCTCGCGTGGGCGACGGTAAAGACGTCTGCGAGGCGGCGCTCGAAGGTGTCGAACCAGCCGTCATCGACGACGGGTGCGACGGTCTCGTTCGCCACGGCGGTGTCGAGCGTCGGCAGGGTGACGAGGACCGAAAACCGGCCGTCACGTTCGTCGTCCGTCTCCGTCGCGGTCACGGTGGTCTCGAAGACGGTCGTCTCGAGTTCGTAGCCGTCGTCGGACGGTGCGAACGCGTCGTGGTCCTCGAGTGCGCGTTCGACCGACGTCGGAAGGGGAGTCATTATCGGACAGAACGGCCGTGAGCGAAAAGGGTGTTACGTTTGTCCCGATCCGGCGAAGAGATCAGCGGACGGCGATTGGGTGTCCGGAACCGTTTCGGATCGTTTCATCGCACAGTGGTCGGTTTCCGTCGAAAACGCCCCGTATAACTACAACGGATATCGACGTGTTTCGTTGGCATGTCCATCGACAGACACGCCGCCGAACGTCGCCGCTTCGCACGTCTTCTCGGAATCGACGGGGAACTCGGTTCCGGCCTGCCGATCGGTGGCGCCTCCGAGCGAGCCGTCGAGACGAAACCCGGCGAACGGCACGTCCCCGAGAACCGACGCGAAACGGGGAAAGCACGCGTACGCGAAGCGATAGTTCAGCCATCGGACGAGACGAGCAAATCGCGGCTCGAGCGAGGAGACGAAGCTCTCCGATCGTAAGCCAACGCCATCGCGGTATGACAGTCAGTGTAAATCCGGTCGCAGGCCAGTGTGCGATCGGTGTACAAACGGGTTCAGACGGATTCCTGTGCCGATTTCCCGGCCCAACCGCGACCCGTGCGGGTCACGGTTGGGCCGGAACTGACCGACAGCAAACCGTATCAGTCGTTACTCTCGGGAACTCTCTCGATTCTCGAGAAACGAGTTGACCGCCGTCGCGACCTCCTCGAAGTCCTTGACCGTGAGGCCGTCGGTCGTGACGAAGACGCCGTCGCTCTCGGAGGTGACTCGGATCAGAAAGCCGTTATCGAAGACGCGGATGGTGTAGTTGTAGTCGCCGAGTTCGGTGCCCTCGTAGGCGGTCTGGGCCGTCTTGAACCCGCGCCACTCGTGGCCGATGAACGTCGAGAGATCCGCATCGCGCTCGAGATCCTCACGGAGGTAGACCTGCTCGAAGTCGTCGCGGGTGAAGTAGGTGACCGACCGGAGGCTGTCGCCGATAGCCGTTCGACAGGTCGTGACGATCTGCTCCGCTGCCGCTGACGTGAGTAGCCCTGTGGCCATATCGAAGTGGTCGAACCCCGGGACCTTAACGCCGGGGGCAGGTGTCAGGTGGGTGAAAACGAGGCAACGCCACCGAACCTGACGGACAGCAGACCGTCTCAGCTGGCCGTTTCGATCGCCTGCTCGAGGTCGGCGATCACGTCGTCGACGTCCTCGATGCCGACTGAGATGCGGACGAGGTCGTCCGTGGTGCCACTCGCCAGTTTCTCCTCCTCGGTGAGTTGCTGGTGTGTGGTACTCGCGGGGTGGATGATCAGCGACTTCGCGTCGCCGACGTTGGCCAGCAGGCTGAACAGTTCGACCTCGTTACAGACAGTTTCGGCGGCATCGTACCCGCCCTCGAGGCCGAACGTGATCATGCCGCCATACCCGCCCTCGAGGTACTTCTCGGCGTTCCCGTGAGTCTCGTGGCTCTCGAGGCCGGGGTAGTTGACCCACGATACCGCGTCGTGGCCCTCGAGGAACTCGGCGACGGCCATGGCGTTCTCGGAGTGTTTCTCCATGCGCAGGGGAAGCGACTCGAGTTTCTGGAGTGTAACCCAGGCGTCGAACGGCGACTGCTGGTTGCCCAGGTCGCGCAGGCCCCGCGTTCGGGCGACGACGGAGAATGCGGCGTCGCCGAACGTCTCGTAGAAGTTGACGCCGTGGTAGGCGGGATTGGCCTCGGTAATCTCGGGATAATTGCCCTCGTCCCACGGGAACGAGCCGCCGTCGACGAGGATGCCGCCGACGGTCGAACCGGCGCCGTGGATCCACTTGGTCGTCGAGTTCCAGACGAGATCCGCGCCGTGTTCCAGCGGGCGGCACAGATACGGCGTCGCGAAGGTGTTATCGACGAACAGCGGCACGTCGTGGTCGTGTGCGATGTCGGCGATGCGCTCGATGTCGGGGGTGACGAGCGCCGGATTGCCGATCGTCTCGAGGTGGACGAACGCGGTGTCGTCGTCGATGGCCTCCTCGTAGGCGTCGTAGTCGAGCGTGTCGACGAATTTCGTCTCGATGCCCCGTTTCGCGACGGTGTGGGTGAGGTAGGTGTAGGTGCCGCCGTACAGCGACGACGCGCTCACGATGTTGTCGCCGACGTCCGCCAGAATGAACGTCGCGAGGTCGAACGCGGCCATCCCCGACGAGGTCGCGAGTGCGGCGGCGCCGCCCTCGAGGGTCGCGATGCGCTCCTCTAACATCGCGTTCGTCGGGTTCATGATGCGCGAATAGATGTTGCCGGCTTCCTCCAGACCGAACAGGGCGGCGGCGTGGTCGGTGTCCTCGAACTCGTAGGATGTCGTCTGGTACAGCGGTGGGGCGCGTGCACCCGTCGTCGGATCGGCCTCCTGTCCGGCGTGGATGCTGTCGGTCGCGAACTCGTGGTCGGTTGGATCGTCGCTCATATCTGTGTCCCACTCAGGGGAGGGAGTAAAACGTTGTTGCGATCGGTTTCGGTGTGACTCATCCGGGCCCACTCGAGCGCTCGTCGGACGCGTCGTGGATGGTATCTTTCGACGCGTCGTGAACCGTCTCCGAACGAGCGCCGAGACGGCCTCGAGTGTCGGAATCGTCGATCGTGACGAACGCGAACCGCGCACCGCCGTCGGCGCTCTCTCCAACCGAGACGGACCAGTCGTGTGCGTCGACGACCGTCTCGACGATCGACAGCCCCAGACCCGTGCCGTCGCCGCTGGTGTACCCCTCTCGGAAAATTCGGTTGCGCTGTTCGGCCGGAATCCCGGGGCCGTCGTCCTCGACGGCGAACCCGTCGTCCGTCCCGACCGCCGAGACGGTCACCTCGGTTCCCGCGTGTTCGATGGCGTTTCGAAAGAGGTTCTCGAACGCTTGCTGAAGCCGGCCCGGATCGCCGTCGACCGTTTCCAGATCCCTCGTTTTCAGTCGTGCATCCGCCGTCTCCACGGCGTCCCAGGCCTTTGTAGCCACGTTTTCGAGGTCGACCGGCCGACGCTCCTCGAGGCCGCCACCTTGTCGAGCGAGCGTCAGCAGGTCGTCGATCATCGTTTCCATGCGATTCGCGGCCACGGAGACGTCCTCGATGTGTGTCGGATCGCCCGTCTCCTCGATGAGTTGGGCGTACCCCGAAAGAACGTTGAGCGGGTTCCGCAGGTCGTGGCTGACGACCGAGACGAACCGCTCGAGCCGTTCGTTCTGTCGGGCGAGTTCACGTCTGCGTCGTTCGCGATCGAGCGTGTAGCCGACGAGTTCGCCGAGGGTCAGTACCTGCTGGCGCAACGAACGGGGCCAGGGTCGTCTGGCCTCCTGTTCGACGGCGAGAACGCCGATCAGCTCCCAGTCGACGACGATCGGAACGGCGAGCAAGGACTCCAGGTTTCGTTCCCGCAAGTACTGATGATCGTTAGGGTCCGGCGAAGTGGTCTCGCTTCGGTCGACTGGCGTTCCGAGGTTGCCGACGAACCCGTCCGGGACGTCGAAATCCAGATCGTCGACCTCGGCGGGCACGGCGTAGGGATCGAACGACTTCGAGAGCGTGTCGAAACCGGGAAACGCCGACGGCGAGACGGGATCGAGGTCGACCGACAGCTCCGAGTGACGGTCCCAGACGTGGGTTGGATCGAGCGTATCCTCGGCGCATTCGAACACCAGACACCGATCCGCGTCGAGCTGTTCGCCGACGAGCCGGAGCCCCCACTCGATTTCGATGTCGGTCTCGTCCGGCGCGGCACCCATCAGTGACCGAGAAATTTCGAAGACGGTCTCCCTGATGTCCGAGATCGATCTGTGATAGTACTCGTCGACCTGTGTTCGGAGGCGGTCCGCGTCGCGATCGTCGATCGGCCCCTCCTGTCGCCTCGAGACGAGTTCGACGGTCTCGACGTCGAGTAACGTACGGAGCACGGCCGGCTTCGGCGACGCGGCGAAGTAGACGACCGAGACGTCGGAGTGTGAATCGCGGACGTACTCGAGGAGGTCGACTACCCCGTCGTCGTCCAGATCGGACCCGACGATCAGACACTCCGTCTCGTCGTCGAGTGCGTCGCGAGCGGCCGATGCCGAGTCGGCGGTTTGCAGTTCGTAAGTCGACTCGAGTTCCTCGGCGATCCGTTTTCGGTTAGCCCCGAGCGCACTGACGGAGACGACGTGAAACGGGCGCCAGGGCCTCCCCGTCCCGCCGGATCGATCATCGTGTGATTCCTGTGGAGACTCGCGGTTCATCTCACACCTCCGATGTGCCGAACGGGTCCGGAGTGACCGTCCCTCGACAGTCGAACTGCGGGGTGTGAGGCCGCGATACAGGCCCCACCGTCGGATCGCCGACGTCGGATACGTCGTCGCCGATTCGAGCGACGGAGCTCGCGGGTGCTCGCGCCACCAGTCACGAAACCATGCCCCCGGCCTCGTCTCGCGGTCGAACGCACCATGTCCACGGCGTTCGACCCGCGAAAGACCACTGCACGGATGGCGATCAGCATCTTTCGCTCCATCCAACTCTCGTGATAGTAAGAAAGGTCGGCCAAATTACGATAAAGATAACGGCTATACGGACCGCCAGACCGGCGTCGTGAACGACAGCGAAACCGCAATCGGGGCGGGCGATCTCGCGGGACGAGTTACGGCCACACCGGAACTGACGGGTGGCAAACCGCCTCGAGGGTGGTGATTACACTGGCAAACCGGCAAACGCAAAGATTCCGGCGAATGGATCGCGAAGGGCGACCAGAAGGACGCCCGCAAGAACGACGACGATGGTCCAGACGATCATAATGTACATCACTTTTCGAACGAACTCCTCGTCGTCGGCGGCCATGAGTGACCCTCCGTTGCTCATACCGAGGCGTTTCAGCTACGCAGACATAATAGTAGCGTCGTTCGCCAACCGGTTCGGCCATCGTCTCGGCGACGATCAACCGACTTCCGGGAGTTCCCCGGCCCTCGTTTATAGTAACAACTGAAGCGATTCACACACTGGTCGCCGAACTCACGGGTCACGTTCGTTCCCCGTTCGCTTTCCCGCGGTTCTCGCTCACTTTGTTCGCTCACGGGTCGTTCCTCCCCGTTCGCATTCTCGCGGTTCTCGCTCATGGTTCGAAAATCGAAGATTTTCGTCATCACGAACGACCGCTGATCGTTCGAACGACTCCGTTCGCTCACGGGTCGTTCCTCCCCGTTCGCATTGACGCGGTTCTCGCTCACTCCGTTCGCTCCGAACCGCGCTCGCTCCGAACCGCGCTCGCTCCGAACCGCGCTCGTCTGGCGATCAGGTGTGCAATGACGTTCAGTGACTACTATAGCTTCGAGTTTGCGAGTGGGGCGGATCCTCGAACGACCCGGTCGACGGCGGATCGATCGGTTCAGCGACGGTCGGCAGATGAACGGTAACGGTCGTTCCGTCCTCGGTTTCGAACGTTAGATCGCCGCCCAGCATCCGCACACACCACGTCACGAGCCACAGGCCGAGTCCGCTCCCGTGCTCGAGGGCCGTCTCCTCGCCCCGCTCGAGAACGGATAGTTCGTGGTCGGGAATGCCCGGACCGTCGTCGTTGACCGCCACGGCCGCCATCCGGCCGTCGACGATCCCCTCGAAAGAGACGGTGACGACCGGCGCGTCGGCTTCCACGTGTTCGATCCCGTTTTCGACGAGGTTCTCGAACAGCTGAACGAACAGCTCCCGTTGTGTCCATAGAACGAGGTCCCCTGGAACGTCGATCTCGACGCGCCCCGCCGTCGTCGCCTCGGCTTCCGTCGCGATTTCCGTGAGGACGTCCTCGACGACGACCGTCGACGACGACTCCTCCATCGAGTCGAGCGCCTGTTCGAACGCCCACGCCTTCTCCGCCATATCGGCCAGGTCTGCGACGTTCGCCCGAGTCCGTTCGAGCGTTCCGCGTATCTCCTCGTCGTCCGTCCGGTCGGCCGCAATGTCGAGGTATCCCTCGACGACGTTCAGGTCGTTTCGCAGATTGTGTCGGAGGATCCGGTTGAGAATCTCGAGACGCTGTTCCCGTCGCCGTTGCCCGGTGATGTCCTGGACGAGAATCGTGTAGCCGACGCGAAGCTGGGAGGGATCGTGAAGCTCCGAGATCGAAACGGCCAGTTCCCGGAAACCGCCGGGGCCGGCGGCGGTGACGATCTGATCGCCGGCGGTCAGTTCGACGTCGAAGTCGATCGCGCTCTCGAGGCGCTCGCCCAAGACGGCCGGCGACGTCACGTCGAACGCCGCCTCGGCGGCGGGATTCAGATCGACGATCCGGTGTCGGGTGTCGACGACGACGAACGGGCTCTCGAGTTCCTCGATCGCGGACTGTTCGGCCGCCCGACGGGTCGTCGGATTGAACGTAAACATCCGCCCGCCGACGAAGGCGTACGCATCCAACACTGCGTGGGGGAGGAACATGATCGGCGCGAGGTTGAGTTGCGTCGCGGGTCCGAGTTCGAACAGCCAGACGAGGACGGCGATCCCGGGCGGAGCAGTACTGATCGCGACCGCGAGCGCTTCCGACCGGTAGAGCGGACCGTAGTTGACGACCGTCTCGACCAACAGGAGAACCCCGAACGAAGCGAACAGGGCCCCACTGAGGATCGCGACGTACGCCCAGATGCCGAACTCGTAGGAGACGGTCGCGGCGCCGAACGCCGGATCGAACTGAAATCCGGTCCAGACGAGACCGTGTGCCGGGTTGGTCACGACGAGTACCGTCGTCACCGCGGGAACGAGGGTCAACGCACCGAACCAGGGGGTGCGGACGAACGCGCCACGGCCGGTGTACTCGAGTGCGAACGCCAGAAACGTCAGTCCGATCCACGCCATTGCAATCCACGACGCAACCTCGAACAGCCACCGGACCGCGAGATCGAAGACGAGCAACGACAATCCGTACGAGAGACACCACGACGTCTGTGCCACGAGCGTCAACAGGAACCAGTTTGCGCCGGGTTTCCCGCGATGTTGCCAGAGATAGCCGAGAACCGCCGCCGTTCCGATCCCCGCGAGCACCGATCCGACCACGGGCCAGGGGAACGGTAACATATAGGTCAGACCTCTGAATACACGCTCTTTGGTGTTGTGGCCATCAGCACGGACGACGAACCCAGCGAATTGCGGTCCCGTCGGTCGGTTGTTCGCCTAAAGTCGGGGCCGTCCACTCCCACCGTCGGCCGACAGTTACACCAGCGAGGAGAACCGTTTCACCGACGGTAGGTCGATCGAACAACGACCGTCCGACCGGTCGCCGGGAACGACCGTCCGTGGTTCGACCGGGTTCCGTCGTCCCCGCCGTCACTCGAGTAACGGCTCGCCGGTCATCTCCGGCGGTCGATCGACGCCGATCGCTCGGAGGAGCGTCGGCGCGAGGTCGGCGAGCGTGCCGCCCTCGCGAACCGTGTAGCCCCCATCAGTTCCGTCGCTCACGGGTCGTTCCTCCCCGTTCGCGTTTTCGAGGTCGGTCCCCGAGCTCGCTCCGGGAGCCAGGTAGACGAACGGCACGTCGTTGTACGTGTGAGCGGTGTGTGGCTCCGCCTCCGTTCCCATCTCGTCGGCGTTGCCGTGGTCAGCGGTGATCAGGACGTGTGCACCCGCCGACTCGAGTTCGTCGACCAGGCGGCCGAGTTGTTCGTCGACAGCTTCGACGGCTTCGATCGCGGCCTCGTAGTCGCCGGTGTGGCCGACCATATCGGGGTTGGCGTAGTTGAGCACGAGCACGTCCGGATCGCCTCGCTCGCGGATCGTCCCTCCTCGTTCGCCGTTCAGAGACGCTTCCTCCGGTCGCGTCTCCCCCTGGATGAAAGCGATCGCCGTATCCGTCACCTCGGGCGCGCTCATCTCGGGTTGCAAGTCGTAGGTCGGCACGTCCGGGCTCTCGACGATCTCGCGGATCTCCCCGTCGAACTCGACCTCCCGGCCGCCATTCAAAAAGTAGGTGACGTGGGCGTACTTTTCGGATTCCGCGATCCGCAGTTGCGTCTTGCCCTCGTCGGCGAGTACCTCCCCGAGGACGTTTTTCGGTTGGTTCGGCGGATAGGCGACCGGGAGGTCGAACGTCTCGTCGTACTGGGTCAGCGTCACGACCTCGACGTCCGGTGGACTCGTCTCGAACTGGCCAGTCCAGTCTTCGGAGCGAATATCCGCGAGCATTCGGGTGAGCTGGCGTGCACGGTCCGACCGGAAGTTGAACCAGACGACCGAGTCGCCGTCCTCGAGCGCCGGTCGGTCCCGCTCACGACTTCGTCGGTCGCCATCCGAGGCGCTATGCGCCTCGCGAATCAGCGTCGGCTCGAGGAACTCGTCGGTCTCGCCGCGGTCGTACGACTGTTCGACCGCCTCGAGGGCCGACGCCGCCTCGTACTCCGCCTCCCGGTTTACGATCGCGTCGTAGGCGCGTTTCGTCCGCTCCCAGTTCTGGTCGCGATCCATCGCGTAGTACCGCCCGGAGACGGTGGCGACCTGACCCGTCCCGTACTCGTCGATCACCTCCTCGAGCGTCTCGAGGTACTTCCGACCCCCCGTCGGGGAGGTGTCCCGGCCGTCGGTGATGGCGTGGGTGACCGCCTCGACGCCGCGGTCGGCCGCCAGTTCGATCAGCGCGTGGAGGTGGTCCTGGTCGGAGTGGACGCCGCCGTCGCTGACCAGACCGAGGAAGTGGACGCGCCCATCACGGTCGCGCGCGTCGTCGAAGGCCGCGTTGATCGCGTCGTTCTCCCGGAACGATCCGTCGGCGATCGAGTCCGATATCCGGGTGTACTCCTGGTAGACGACCCGTCCAGCACCGATGTTGAGGTGGCCGACCTCGCTGTTGCCCATCTGTCCGTCCGGCAGACCGACGCGTCGACCGGCCACCTCGAGGCGGCCCGAGGCACCCGTCTCCGCGAGTCGGTCGAAGTTCGGCGTCTCGGCCGCCTCGACCGCGTTCCGGCCGTCGCCGGTACCGAGTCCCCAGCCGTCGAGTACGATCAGCGCAGCTTCCATATCCGAGGGATGCCCATCCTCGCCTAATTACCTATCGTTGTCGGCTGTACGCAACGCGGCGGTCGGCTTCCGGCCGCACGCGCGACAGCCGTCGTATCGCTACGGGAGAGGCGAACGATACGGACGATCGGTCGAGTCAGACGATACACAAGATATATGGCACCTTATTGAAGACTTTGGGAACGACGGCGAACTCCCTCCATACGGCCCTCGAACGGGCACGACCCGCCCGTTCGAACGCCACTCGGCTCGCCCCAACCCACCCGCCTCCACCCACACCCGCTCATCCGCCCCACTATGGTCCCCTCCCCGCTGTCGAGCACCCGGTCGAGACGCCTCCGTGAGGCGCTCGAGCGCCGATTCGGCATCGATCCGCGCGCGCTCGTCGCGTTCCGCATCGCGCTCGGCATCGTCCTCCTGTTCGACGTGCTTCACCGGGCTCGCCACCTGCGGGCGTTTTACACGGACGACGGCGTGTTGCCCAGGGACGTCGCTCTCGAGGCGTACGGTCTAGACGGCGTCTACTCGATTCACGCGCTGTCCGGCGGGGCGTCGTTCCAGGCGTTTTTGTTCGCCGCGACGGCGCTCCTAGCGGTCGCCCTGATCGTCGGCTACCGACCCAGACTCGCCGCCGGCCTCGCGGTGATTCTGGTCGTCTCGGTTCACGTCAGAAATCCCTACGTCCTGAACGGCGGGGATAGACTGTTTCGCGAACTGCTGTTCCTGGCGGTGTTTCTCCCGCTCGGCACCCGGTGGGCGACCGGCGGTCGGTCTGACGAACCGGCCGAACCCGTCGCGACGCCCGCGACCGCGGCCGTCTTGCTCTACGTCGTCGGCCTCCTCGCAAACAACGCGGTCCACAAACTCGAGGGGGAGACGTGGCTCGGTGGCGACGCGCTGGCCTACGCGCTGGCACAGGACCACGTGACGATCCTGCTCGGCAACTACCTCGCCGCACAGCCGATTGTGCTCGCGGTCGCCACGTACGTCTGGCTCGGATTACTGGTCGGCTCGCCGCTACTGTTCGTCCTCGCGGGGCGGTTCCGGATCGGCTACGTGGCCGTCTTCCTCGGGACAATCGCCGGCATGGCGCTTTCCGTCGCGGTCGGCCTCTTTCCGCCGCTTCTCGCGGCGTCGATCCTGCTGTTTCTCCCGCGGCGAGGTTGGGACGGCCTCGAGTCCGTCACGAGAGTCGCGACGGCGGCGGCCAGAGCCGCGAGCAAGCGGTTCCCCCCGAGGGCGCGACAAGCGGGGTGGCAGGCGAAACTGGGGGCCGCCGACGCGCGGCGATGGGCAACGGCACTCCAGCCGGGCACCCCGGGCCGGGGGGCGCTGGCCGGAGCCGGTACGCTCGAGCGTCTCCACGGGCCGACCGACCGCGTTCCCGGCCAGTACCACCGTGATCGCGTCCGCAGAGCGCTCGGACGAGTCCGCACGCGGGCTGGGCCCGTCGTCCACGCTTGCGTCCTCGTCGGTATCGTCGTGTGGACGCTCGGAACGTTCGGGTACGCACCCGTCTTCGAGTCGGTCGACGCCGCGGACCCCGAAGAACACCAGTGGGAGATGTTCGCACCCGATCCGACCGCGAGCTACGGCTGGTACACCGTCACAGCCGACCTCGAGGACGGCGGGGAACTCGACGTCCTCGGCGCGTCGGAACACTGGACGGCGCCGCCGCCCGACGCCGCCGAAACGGTTCCCGATTTCCGGTGGCGCCGCTACCTCGTCGCGCTCGACCGAAGCGACGTCCGCAAGGAGCAGTTCGCGGCCTCAGTCTGCGAACGGGTCGACGAACGACACGACGTGGCGGTCGAGCGCGTGACCGTGACCTACACGCATCAGCCGATCGAACTCGAGGGAGAGAATCCGGAACCCGACACGTACGCGATCGTCGAGAGCCGTTCGTGCTCGTGAGACGACCGATGGCCGACCGGAGACTGCGCTCGAAGAGACGGCGCGCCGAGTTCGAATCGTGCGCCGGCGAAATGGCGCTGGATTTTTGCGGGTGCGCTGGGAGCCATGGGGCATGACTCTCGATCCGGTCCACTTCGACGGCATCGCCCAGTTGGCGCGACGGATCGACCACGGGGCCGACGAGCGCGACCGCCGGGCGTTCGCCGAGACCGTCTGGGCGGAGTTTCTCGACCCGCTTCGTTCGGACGGGCGGACGATCCTCGAGCCGGTCGACGAGCAAACGCGTCGGCTCGTCGACTGCGAGGAGATCGCACTCGCTGAGCCCGAGTTCCCGACCGAGCACGGCCTCGACGCGGGGACGATCAACCCGACGACGTTCAAAAACGGCCTCGTGATCGACATCGCCCAGGCGGCGATGAGTTCGACGCCATCCGACCTCGAGTTACACCGGTCGCGGACCACCGTGATGACGGTTCACTCGAACGACGAGACGATGACCGTCGACGAGGCGTGGGGGAAGTTCGACGCGGGGTACAGTCGAAGTCGGGCGGTGAAGGTGCCACAGCTCCCCCGCTTCGCCGAGGGCGTCGTCCACGCGCTCGCGTTGTACCTCGCCGAGAGTAGACACGCCCTGGATCACGCCGAGGACGTTACCGATCTGCTCGTCCTCGACGGCCCGCTGTATCCCCGCGGATTGCTTCGCTGGACCGACCAGCACCCCGACCTGGCCGACCTCTTACTCGAGGATCCGCGGCCGACGACGGTCCTCGAGAACTACGTACGATTGGTCGAGGACTTCGTCGAACGGGACGTGCCGCTCGTCGGGTTCGTCAAGAACCCCGCGACGCGAGTCATCACGCGGACGCTGAAGTCCGACCGAAGCGTCGACGTTAGCGTCCCCTGGGCCGACGATACGGCGATGTTCACCCGCTTACTCGAGCGTGGCGAGTACGTCGACGACGTCGACGGCGACCGTTGGGAGCGTGAGACGTCCGCACTCTCGTACACGAACTGGTTTCGCTCGCGTGGCGGCGTCGACCGACCGCTCTCGATCGAGGGTGACGCACTCGGCGTCGAGCGTCGACTCGAGCCGGCGGCGTACGAGGTCACGTTCTTCGTCGTCTACGACCCACGGGACGACCTCGTCTACCGGATCGAAGCGCCGTACGCGTTCACCCGCGACCCCGAGGTGCGCGAGCGGTTGACGAGACAGTTGCTTCAGGACGTCGCCGTCGCCCACGGGCCACCGACGATCGTCGCGAAGGCGGACGAACTCGCACGAATCGGCCGCTCGGAGAAGCGATCACTCCGGGAGACCCTCGAGACGCAGTTCGATACGAGCCAGCGACGAAACTACGACGACCTCCGCTGGGAGGCCTAGCGCCCGCCGTCACCCGAAGTTTTCTGCCTCGATACTCCCGTCCTCGATTTCGAACTCGACGTGTGTGGGGTCGAGGCCAATCCGGGCGAACTGCGTCCTGATGTGTTCTTTGGCACACTCGAGGGCCTGCTCACGGGTGTCGAATCCGCGGGGCATCGGGGATTCGAACGCGAGATTGATCTCCCGATCGTCGACGACCTGGACCGTGCCTCCGCTCGAGACCTCGTAGAACTCGTCGCAGACCCAGACGTACGCGGCGTCTTCGTCCGGCGCGCCACGGAACGAGGGTGCCTGCTCACCCCGTTCGTACAGTGTTCCGGTCAGGTCGGTTCCGCCCGCCAGACCGCGTACGATGAGCATGCGTAATCGTACGGTCTCAGGACGCAAAAAGCCCGTGACCGAACGCGAGCGATGGAACGAGTCAGACGGTTTGCTGTCCCGATTTCCCGGCCCAACCGCTCCGGATCGCGGTGACGCCGAAAACGAGTTACTGTAACGGTATCCGGCAACGGCGATACGGACGGACCGCGGCAGTTTCGGCCCGCCCGATTCGATCACGGATGGCCCGATCGCACGAAGGGCGATTCGGAGCGACGACGCGCGAGCAGTGAGTGGCGAGCAACTCGGCCAGGTAATATAATCATTTATCGCCACAATACACCGTTCAAAACCGGGTATTCCCGGACTACGGGAGTTTTCATCGAATTACCGACCCAAATCGTTTTGGAAACGGGCTTATCCTCGTTGCACTGGTGTGTATCGATAATGAGTTCGGACGTTCACCGCGGCGGCGACAGCGCCCCCCTCGACAGCGTGCCGGCCGAGCGATACGAAATCCTCAGCCACCCGCGCCGTCTCTATCTCCTCGACGTCCTCAAGGAGGGTACTCGCCGCTCGCTTGCCGACCTGACGACGGAGTTGATCGATAGACAGTCCGTCGACGGCCCCGTCGGAAAAGCCCGCCACGAGGTCCGGATCGATCTCGTCCACAATCATCTCCCTCGTCTCGCCGATCACGGACTGGTCGACTGGAGCGTCGACGACGGCGTCGAACTCGTCGAGGAACCGCCGATTCGGACGCCCACACTCGAGGCGTTGATCGCGGCCTACGGTCACGAGTCGCTCGATCGACTGCTCGACCCCGCCCGCATCCACCTCCTCACGAAACTCGACTCCTCCGACCGCCCGGTCTCGCTCGAGCAACTCGCGGCCGCCCTCGCCGGCCACGGAACCGCGGGTCTCGGCGACACGACGGAATCGAAGATCGCCCTCCACCACAATCACCTTCCCGCGCTCGCCGACCTCGGCGTCCTCGAGTACGACCGCGAATCCGAACTCGTCACCCTCGCAGAAGAGGTCCCGTTTTACGCCTGATACGGATCGGCGTAACTGTTTACCGACGAAACAACGATTCAGTGTCGCCGGTACTGACTGACAGCAGTTCGTACGATCGGCGCTAATCGACGCCTAGAGCGCTGTGGGCGCCCTCGCAGGTCAAATCGGATTCGAGCAGTCGACGAAGACGACTATCGACCTCGAGTGACGACCATCTGCCTCGAGTGACGACCATCTGCCTCGAGTGACGTTCGTCCGACCGGGAGGGAAACGCGTTTTAGGAACCGGTCGGATTACATGAGTATGACCGATCTGGGCGACTTCGGCGAATTCGATGCCGATTCAGACGACTCGTCGCCGTCGTCGACCGCGAGCGCCGGCTCGAGCGAGGCCGAGGACGTGACGAACACCGACTCGAGCAGGGTCGACGACGCGAGCGTGAGCGACGAGTTCGAGCGGACGGCCGTCGAACCCCACGGCGACGACGTCGGAATAGGCGCCCTCTGTGTCTCCCAGGGCCTGCGCGTCGCCGAGGACGGCGAGGAGACCGCGTTGCGGGCGTACGTCACCCGAGGTAACCGATCGTCGATCCGTATCGGGAGCTATCTGCTCGCCCCCTACCCCGACGGGGAGACGCTATTCTGTCGGATCACCGCCCTCGAGTACGCCCAGCAGTACCACGCCGACGACGCCACGGAGATCCACGCCCGGCGAGCGATGCGTACCGACGAAATCGAGGAGGCCGACTACAAGTTCGTCGCCTCGCTCGAGCCGGTCGCCGTCCTGTATCAGGATGACGACGAGCTCAAACGGCGGATGACCGACCGCGTGCCGAAACCGCAGACGGTGATCCGCACGGCCGACGATACGGAGAAGATCAAGACCGGGCTCAAAATTCCCGACGAGGGCGTCTTTCTCGGCCACCTCTCGGTCGGCGGCGAGAAGGTGCGGACGGCCGCGACGCCGCCGACGATCGACTACCGGCTGAAAGACGACTACGACTCCGGCGATCCGCTCGTGTACAGACACACCCTGATCGCCGGCGGCACCGGATCGGGGAAGACCCACGGCGCGAAGAACGTCCTCCGGCAGTTCCTCGCGGACGAACGGACCTACCCCATGCCCGACGGCCGCCAAGTCGGCCCGGCGGTCGTCCAGTTCGACCCCCAGGACGAGTACGCCCAGATGCACGACGACAACCCCGATCTGGACGACGCGTTCGCTCGACGGCTCGAGCGCGAGGGGGTCGCCTACGGCGGCGTCGAGGAGACGACCGCGTTCGTCCCGAAGATCGGGTCGGCGACGTACTCGGCGGGTCACCACCGCGCGAAGCAAGTCGAGTTCACCATCCCCTTCTCGATGGTCCACGACAACCCCTGGCTGGTCGCGGGAAGCGGGCTGAACGACAACCAGTACGGCGCGCTCGTGAGCGTCCTCCTCCCGCGATTTCGGAGCCAGTACGGTGCCGGCGGTACGTACGAGGAGTTCACGACGTTCCTCGACGACCCCGCCCTGCGCGAGGAACTCGACGAGTCCGGACGGGTTCACGAGGCGACGTTCGACGCCGTCCGCCGACGCGTCCTCGGTTTCGGCCACGTCTTCGACCAGGACGCCCGGCCGATCACCGATCTGATCCACGAGTTCGTCCGCCCCGGCGGACTCACCGTCGTGCCGACCTACCACATCAACGATACGCGGGCGACCGAAGCCGTCGTCCTCGCACTCTCCTCGCTTTTGATCGACGAGAAGCTCTCGAACGATCCGAGCTACGACCGGATCAAGGAGACGCCGCTGATCCTCGGGATGGACGAGGCCCACAACTTTCTCACCGACGCCGACAGCGTCCAGGCGGGCAAGGTCATCAAAAAGTTCACCGAGGCCGCAAAGCAGGGCCGCAAGGAACGGCTCGGGCTCTTTCTCATCACGCAGGACCCCCAAGACATCGACGACGCCGTCTTCAAGCAGATCAACACCACCATCGTCCTCAACCTGGGCGACGAGGACGCCATCAAGAGCGTCAACATCCCCAGCAATCTCGAGTCGAAAGTGCCGTACATGGAGAAAGGGCAGATGGTCGTCTACTCGCCGGACAACTCCGAACCCGTCGAACTGATCGGCCTCCCACACTGTCTGACTCGCCACGGACGAGACTGATCGACGATGTTCGAGGACGCCATACGCTACCCGTTTCGTGGCGATCCAATCCGGCAGACGGCCGTCGGGGGCTTGCTCGTCCTCGGTTCGGTGTTCGTTCTCCCCGCACTCGTTCTCGCCGGGTACGGCGTTCGCGTCCTCGAGTCGACCCTCGAGGGCGAGACGGAGCCGCCACCGTTCGACTCGTGGTCGGATCTCGCCGCGTCGGGTGTGGTCGTTGTCGCGGTTTCAGCGGTGTATCTCCTCGGTCCGCTCGTCGTCGGCGCGGTCCTCGCCGCGCTCGTGGGGGCCGTCGGCTACTACGGGCTGACCGCACTCGCCCCGGTTCTCGCCGCCAGCGAGGCGCTCGTCTGGGGGACGAGCCTCGTCGCCGCTCTCCTCGCAGGTGCGGCGTTGCTCGCGTTCACCGCCGTCACGTTCGCGGTCTACTACGCCTTTCCCGCCGCCGTCGCGAACTACGCGAGGACGGGCCGAGTGCGTGGCGCGTTCGACCGCGAGGCGCTGTGGCCGGTCGTCACGAGCGGCGAGTACCTCCTCGCGATGGCCGTGTTACAACTCGTTCCGCTGGTCGTCCCGGTGCTCGTCGTCGGCGCCGCAATCACGCTGGTCGGACTCCTCCTCGTACCGGTGTTTCCGTTCGTGGGAGCTCTCCTCAGTCTGCGACTGATCGGCGTCGCCGCGACTGCGTCGACCGACGGCCGATCTGACGCCGAACGCGTTGCCGTCCGCGATCCGTCGGCCCGTCCCGGATAACGGGTCGAATTGAAAGCGCGATCCGGCGGGTGAGAACACGTCACGAGCCGCGGGCGCCAATATCGATTCAGCCCGGCACATATTTCATACAAATAATTACAATTTGAAAAAAGAATAAGACGTGCGAGTTCGTACGTGGAATAATGTCTAATTCGAGATGGCAGTCGATCGGTACTCGAGCGAGATGGTGCGATATCGAGGTACTCCGATGAGCGACGAAACGCCGCGATTCGGGTTGGGGACCTACGAAGCGGGTGATACGGAGTGGGATCACACCGACACCGTCGAGGCCGTAGACGAGTTCGCGGTCGGCCGCGGCTCGATCGAGAATCGACCGGACGAAGGTGCCTACGACGACGAACTCTACCTCGCGACCGACCAGCGCGTTCTCTGGCGCTGGGACGCCGGCGACGAGGACTGGCAACCGGCAACCGGACTCGGTACCGAGACCGATCCCCTACCGGGAACGGCCCACCTCGAGTCGCTCGAGGCGACGAGCGTGAACGACGTCGTCTACGTCGATCCCGACGGCGGCTACGACGAGTTGCAGTCGACGCTCGACGAGTACGGGGACGATCCCGTCACGGTCGTGATCCGACCCGGCGTCGTCGACGACGTCGCGGACAACCTCGTCGTTCCCGGAAACACGTGGCTCCGGGGCTCCGGAATGTTCGGGACCACGGTGTTGAAATTCGCAGACGACGCGAGCGGTGACCTATCCAACGCCGGTTTGGTACGGATCAAGGAGGACAACGTGGTCCTTTCCGACCTCGAGGTCGACGGAAACCGGGCGAACGTCGAAGACACGGGCGACGAGTACGGCTTCTTCTCGAGTGCGGCGAACAACATCCGCATCGAGCGGGTGTGGACCCACCACTGTCCGGGCTATGGCTTCGATCCCCACGCGACGGCCGGCGTCCAGACTAGCCAGCTCACGATCCGTGATTGCATCTCGAGTGACAACGGCCTCGACGGCTTTACCCTCGCAGGGCTGAAAAACGCGACGCTCGAGAACTGCGTCGGCGTCGACAACGACCGCCACGGCGCGAATCTGACCGACGTGGAGGGCGAGGATATCACCGTCTCGAACTGCGTGCTCGCTCGAAACGGCGGCGACGGACTCACGGTACAGGTCGGCGTCGACGGCGTCTCGATTACGGGGACGTCGATCAACGGAAACGCCAACAACGGGATACGATTGGGCTCGAGTACCGGCCCCGCGGAGAACGTCACGATCACGGGGAACGTCGTCCGGGAGAACGGCGAGTACGGAGCCAACCTCTCGCGTGCATCTAACGTATCGATTACGGACAACGTCTTCGAGGAGAACGTCACGGAGCGTGGAAACGCCGAAATATCGGTCCAGGAGAACGTCGATCCGAGCGGGTTCGTGAGCGCGATCGGCAACCAGCTCGTCGTCGGCGACGCGTCGTTCGGATTCGACGAACGCGGCGGGACGGGGCCGTCTATCGTCCTCGGAAACGTCGTCCGAGGCACGTATTCGACGGCAATCCGGTCTAGTCACGACGACTCCGAGGTGGCGGCGAACCTCACGTCCTGACCACGAGACGCCATTGAAGTCTCGCGGAGTGACACACCGTTGGGTCTCGCGGAGTGACACACCGTTGGGTCTCGCGGAG
This sequence comes from Natrarchaeobius versutus, assembly GCF_041205745.1. Lineage (NCBI taxonomy): Archaea > Methanobacteriati > Methanobacteriota > Halobacteria > Halobacteriales > Natrialbaceae > Natrarchaeobius > Natrarchaeobius versutus. The sequence goes on from NZ_JBGFCC010000010.1 coordinate 171,579, forward strand.
TGACACACCGTTGGGTCTCGCGGAGTAACATTGCCATCGAGCCGTGAGGAGGCTTCGCGGTCGCGGACGACCGGAGCACACTTGCCACGCCCACACGTTGCCCAACGCAGTGACAGACGACGTGACCAGCGAGTTCGCGTTCGAGCTTCGAACCTGTCGATGGGCCGAACGAAACTGGCCGCTCGACGGATCCGATGGTCGGGCGGTGTTCGTCGCCCGCCAACTGGGGACGAAACGCCGTCGGTTCGACACCATCGTCCTCGAGTGCGACCCCGACGGTCTCCGCGAGCGCGCGAACTTCGGCTCGGAACGCCTCGATAGCGACCTGCTTCACGTCGTCCGAAACGCACCCGCCGAGTGGGCGTACTACCGCGACGTTCTCCCTCACCCCGGCTACCCGTGGCGGTACGTCCGCGAGGCGATCCACCGCGCCGACGAACGGGGAATCCTCGAGACCCGGCGGGAGGGAAACCGCATCCAGATCCGTCGAAAGTGGCCCTACCCCGACTGGCTCGAGCGGCTCGTCGCCGTCGAGAACAAGCCGGATCTCGACGCGAGCGCCGCTCGAACCCTCGGCGCACAACTCGAGTACGACGTCGCGATGGCGCTCGCCGACGAGGTCTGGGTCGCCACGCGTCAGACCGGCGAACGCATCGAACCCGTCTTGCTCGAGGACCTCCCGATCGAAGCCGGCGTGCTCGCGCTCGAGCCCGACGCGCTCGCCGGTGAGGTGGAGTGGTACCCCCGAACGCTTCCGGTCGACGAACCGGGGACGCGAATTCTCGAGCGACCGGCGGGCGACGGCCGGGACGCATCCGCCGCCCGGTTCGAGTACGTCGACCCCGACGAGAAAGCGGCGATTCGGCTCGAGATCGCCGAGCGAGCCTACGAACGGGGCTGGCGGTCGTTCGTCGACACGATGCGGCCAGACTGTCGACACTTCCAGTTGCGAGCGAGCGACGGGAATCAACTGGTTCCGTACTGCGGTGCAAAGGAACGGATCCAGACCGCCGCCGAGTGTTCGAGTCGTTGTCCGGACCTCGAGCCCGAGCCGCCGATCTGGCGGACGAAGGGGTGGCCGATCGAGGGAGGGCCGGGAAAACGCTGTCGGCAGTTACTCGAGAAGCGACGACGGCGACGGCGGCCCGGTCTGTAACACGAGGGCGACGAGAAAGAGCCCGCTCGAGCGTCGTCAGTCGGAAACGCCGACCTCGAGGTCGGCCCTCGAGACGGCGAGTCGGAACGTCGGGACGGTCCGGTACTCGACTTCGACGACGCCCTTTCGACGAAGACTCTGGAGGTCCGAGCGGACGTCCTCGGCCTCGGCGTCGACGTCGAACTCGTCTCTGAGCTTGTGTAGGACCGAAACGACGCTTTCGGACTCCTCGTCGGGCCCAGCGAGTACCTCGACGATCCGCGCTTGTCGTTCCGGGACGCGGATTTTCGAGGGTGCGCCGCCTTCCTCGTCCCCACTTTCGACGCCCGGTTCGACGTCGACGAGGTCCGCCGCGTCGGCCGTCGCGCGGATCAGGCTGTTGTCGTCTCGGAAGTAGTACTCCTCCAGTTCACCCTCGAGGTACTGGTGAACCTCGCTCCCGCTTTCCATCCCCCACCGTTCCTGTAACTCGGCGTTTTTCGTCGGCTGTAGCTCCACCACGTCGGCCAGCCGTTCCGTGGCCTCCTCCGAGAGCGTCATCGTCGAATCGTACGCGGATCCGCTACTTTTGCGTTGCGTCCCGTCGCTCTCGGCGTCTGTTCAGTCCCGATGTCGATCGATTCGCACTGTCGGATCGCATTATCGTAGCCACTGAACGTCATTCCACACCCGACCGCGCTATTGCGGCCGCTGGAGAACTCCCACTCGAAGTGATGGTGAACGATACTGAACGTCATTGCACACCCGACCGCGCTATTGCGGCTGTCTCCGCTGGTTGGGGCCGCGAATTCGCGACCGGCGTCTCACTGACTGCTGTCCGACAGTCTCAGTCCCCGTCAATCACTTCCGACGAGCGGTACTGATGCGCTCGTCTCGAGGGTCTCCTCGATCTGGGTGTAGACCAGAATCGCGCCGACCGTCGCGAGGGCCGTCCCAAAGACGAACGGAATCGCAAAGCCGTATTCGATGAGCGCGCCGGAGGCAAGTGGCCCGACGGCGATGCCGAAGCCAAAGGCCATGGTCAGTATCGAGAGCTTCGACCCCGATTCGCCCTCCCCCGCGAGATCGCCCGCGAGCGCGAGCGACGGGGCGAACACCATCGCGCCCGCGACCCCCTGGATCAGTCGGGCGAGAAACATCGTCTCCGAACTCGTCACGAACCCTTGTGCGAGCGTCGAGGGGATCAACAGGAGCATGCCGCCGACGATGAACGGGCGTCGACCGTACCGATCGCAGGCACGCCCGATCGGCGTCTGCAGGAAAATCTGGGCGATGATGAACGCGGCGAACTGGAGGCCAAACCAGGTCGATCCCTGCGCCAAGCGGACGTTCACCTGTGGCTGAATCGTCGCGAGCAACGCGATCGACGCGGCCATAAACAGCGAGGCGACGCCCAACGTAAAGATCGGATCGAGCAGGTGTTTACCCGAGGGATCGCGGACCGCGATCGAGAGGTCGGCACCCGCGTTGGCCTCCGTCGCCTCGGGATCGGTGATCAGCACGGTCACGAGCAGGTAGCTGATGGCGGCCGTGATCGCCGCGATCGAAAAGGCGGCCTCGAACCCACTCACCGTTAAGGCGGGAAGTGAGTACGGACCGACGGTCAGGGCGGGGATCGAGTACGGGCCGAGGTTGACGACGGCTCCGGCCGCGACCGGCCCGGCACCGAAGCCGACCAGTCGAAACGTGTTGTAGACGCCCATGTTTCCACCCCGGTCGTCCGTCGTCGCGAGTTCGTTGACGAGCGCGATCGATGCCGGAACGATAAACGCCACGCTCACCCCCTGGAGCCCGCGAATCACCACGAGCGAGAGATACGACTCCGCGAGCAGGTACGCCAGGTTCGTCGCCGCGAGACCGCCGAGTCCGAGCAGGATAAAGGGCTTTCGCCGACCGATTCGATCGGAGAGGCGACCCGTAAACGGCTGGAAACTACTGTTGAGAAAGCCAAAGATCGAGAGAACGATGCCGATGATCATCGCCTCCTCGAGACCGAACGTCGCACCGGCGACGACGTCGCTCGCGACGTAAAGTGGGATGACGATGATCAGAAACGAGTTGCCGATTCCGTCGGCCATCCGTGCGAACGCGAGCGCGAGCACTCGACGATCGACGACGAACTGCGCGACGATCCGACGGAGGATCTCCCGCATCGGTCAGTACCTGGGCCGGCCCGCCCGATTAGTATTTCGAATCGAAATACACGGATTCCGTCCGTCGAGCGGACACTCACTCGAACCAACGACGAACTACAAGGACTCCGCCGTTGTCGGTTGAGCCGTGACCGGGGAGATCAAACTCAACGAAGTCGAATCGGCGTTCGAACGCCTCGAGTACCCCGTAACGAACGACGCGGCGGCGGCGGAGTTCGACGACGTCACGCTGTTGCTCGCGGACGGCGAGCGGAATCTCGGCTCGCTCATCGAGACCAGTGACGCCGAACGCTTCGAGTCGACCGACGACTTAGAGACCGAACTCCACAACGTCTTGCCTCGAGAGGCGGTGGGGGAGCCGTTTCAGTCGGAAGGTGAAGGGTGAGTTCGAGCGGATCAGTGGGGGGTCGGTGGCGACGGATGAAGACAAACGCGTCGCTTAAGTGACCTGGCCGCCGTAGCCCGGATACCATGGAATTTTGCGACGAGTGCGGTTCGATGATGAAAGCCGAAGACGGCATCTGGGCGTGTGGAAGCTGTGGCTTTACGAAGCCGAAAGGCGACGCCGACCAGTACACCATCACCGAAAATCAGGAAGCCAGCGAGATCATCGAATCCTCCGAGGAGACGTCGCTTCCGGAAACGAACGCACACTGTCCGGAGTGTGGCAACGACCGCGCTTACTGGTACATGCAACAGATCCGTTCGGCAGACGAGTCCGAGACGCGGTTTTTCATCTGCACCGAGTGTGAGTACAAGTGGCGCGAGGACGATAACTAGTCGCTTTTCTCCGGATACCGATCACTCGAGAACGCTCACACCCGCAGAAGTTACCACGATGTGAACGCCTCGGATCTCGAAGCGAACTTCGACGGGGATCGAGGAATCGATCATCAGTCGCTCGAGCGCCTCGACGTCGACGTCGTCGTAGAGTCGATACTCGTCGCGATCGTAGCCATAGGCTTCGAGTGTGTCGACTAGTTCCGCGAGAACGGAGTCGGACGAATCCGATCGGTTCGGCGACGAGTCGGTCATCGAGAAACACGGATAGGGATGTGTTCTACCGTATTAGAGATTTCTAGTAGTCTAGCGGATCGTAACGACTGTGTAGTTGACTATCCGCGTGTTCGATACTATCGGAGACGGGAACGTTGATCATGAGACTGGACGCCGACTGGATGTCGCGTGCGGACGATCGGGTGATGGAACACCTCGCGGACGCCGGCCCGGATACGCCAAAGGAGATGGCCGACAGCGGCCGCGTCCGCTTTTCGAGACAGCACATCAACGCCCGGTGTAAGACGCTCGTCTCGCACGGACTGCTCGTCCACCTCGGCAACGGCGTCTACGACGTCACACGTGAAGGAGAGCGATACCTGGCGGGAGAACTCGACGTTCGAGAACTCGAGGCGGAGTAAGTCGGTCGAGGCGAGGGCACCACTGCCCGACGGCCAAGGTGTGGTCGACACTGTCCGATGGTCAGTCATCACCCTCGAGTGCGGGCGGGGAGAGAATCGTCTCGACGAATACTATAATTGACCTCGTCTACGCGTTGGCGTATGGGTCTCGTCGCCGAATACGAAATATCGTGTGAACACCTCCCGCTCGTCGAGGTCGCAACGGCAGTCCCCCGGGCCACCCTCGAGGTCGAGATCGGCCCCGATCAGGGCGGCCATCCGCCGTTTATCGTCTACGCGATCGAGGGGGAGTCAGACGCCGTCGCGCAGGCGTTCGATGACGCCGCGTTCGTCGCGTCGTACACCCCGGTCGGACGAGCGGCGGGAGCCGATCGGTACAAGATACAGCCGGCGATCGGCATGGACGCGCTACTCGGCGACCACGTCGACGACCTCTCGGCGCTTCGCGAACTCGCCAGGACCGACTCCGCGATCGACCGGATCCGGGTCACGGAAACCGGCTGGATCCAGACCGGCTGGTTCGCAGACAGGGAGACTCTCGAAGAGTTCCGGGAGTTCTGGGTACGAAACGGAGGATTCACGCTTCGCCGGCTCACTCCCGACGGCGACGCTCGAGGCACTGGCGACGGCCTGACTGATCCACAGTTCGAAGCGCTTCGGACCGCCTACGAGATGGGGTACTTCGACGTCCCGCGGACGGCGTCGCTGTCCGACGTCGCCGAGGAACTCGGGATCACCGCGCCGTCGCTGTCCGAACGGCTCCGCCGGGCGCAGACCCACCTCGTCGCGACCACCGTCGTCCCGGCCGCCGTACAACGTCGACACTGAGGATCGACGACCCCATCTATCGAACCTCGGCTTTCCAGGCCACAGAGAGAAGCCTGCCGGCGATCGCACCCGTAAGCAACGCGAACGACAGGAGGATCACCACCGCAGGGATGACGGTGTTCCAGAATCCTGCGAACGCGTTCACCTCGAGCACCACCATCACGTCCTTACCGAACAGCACGGCTCGCACCCCGTCGACGCCGTAGGTGACGGGGTTCGCGACTGCGACCGTCCGAATCCAGCCCGGGAGCACCTCGAGTGGTAAGAAGGCACTCGAGACGAACAACAGCGGAAAGGTGAGCAGGTTCGCGATCAGGATCGTCGCCTCCTCGTCGCGGGTGACGAGCGCGACGACGTTGGAAAACGCCACGAAGACGAGCCCGAAGACGATCGTGACGGCGAGGATTCCGACGACGCCGAGCAACCCGGTCTCGACGTAGGAACCGACGGGTTCGCCCGTCGAGTAGCGGAACACGACGTAACCGAGCGCGAGGATGATCAGCGTCTGGACGGCGATCCGGATCAGCTCCGAGAGCACCTTCCCCAGCAACATCGCGCCGCGATTCATCGGCGAGACGAGGATCGCATCGAACATTCCCGTCTCCATCTCCTTGACGAGCCCGATACCGGAGACGGCGGCCGCCGCCAGCGCCGATTGAATCACGATCGCCGGCGTGAGAAACGCGACGTAGCTCACGTCTTCGCCGTAGACCTGCGCGAGCGGGCCGTCCGCGACGACGCCGAAGACCGCCGCCAGCAACACGAAGAAGACGACCGGCTGGACGAGCGAGGAGAACGTGACGAATGGACTCCGCGAGGTTTTGACGAGCCAGCGCTTCAGCGAGAGCGCAACGTCGGCGCCGAATCCGTTCCCCGCGTTTCGCGTCACCGCTCGAGACGAGTCTCTCGAGATGTTGGCGGCCGACTCGTGGCTCGAGGTGCCAGCCGCCGACTCGTGGCTCGAGGAGTCGTCAGGCGCCCCGTCGATCGAACTCATTGCGGCACCTCGCGGTCGACGGCAGCGTCTCGATCGGGTTCGTCGATCACGACGTCTCGCTCCGATTCGTCGACCGCGACGTCTCGACCGGGTTCGACGGCGTCGGACCGTTCGCCGGTCAGCGAGAGAAACACGTCGTCGAGCGTCGGCGATCGGACGCCGAAACCCGTTACCCGAACGTCGGCCTCGTGGAGCGCGACGAGGAGGTCGTGGGCGCCGGCTCTCGCTCGTTCGGCGACGATCCTGAGCCCATCGTCAGTCCGCTCGACCACCGGATTCTCGAACGCCGCGGTCTCTTCGGCGAGACGCGCCGCGCGCTCGCGGTTCCGATCGGATGCGTCCGCGATCTCGAGGGTCAACACGTCGCCACCGACCCGCGACTTGAGCGCCGAGGGGGAGTCGGTCGCGACGATTCGTCCGTCCCGGATCACGGCGATTCGATCGCAGAGCTGATCCGCCTGGGCCAGGTACTGCGTCGTGAGGAAAACTGTCGTTCCGGCGTCGTTGAGCGACTGGACGTACTCCCACAGACGGATCCGTGCCTCGGGGTCGAGGCCGGTCGTCGGCTCGTCGAGAAAGACGAGCGGCGGCCGATGGACCAGTGCGGTGGCCGCGTCCAGGCGCTTTCGCATCCCGCCGGAGAACGTCGATGTCCGTCGATCAGCGACGTCCTCGAGCCCGACGATCGAGAGTAGTTCTGCGATTCGCCCGCTCCGATCGGCTTTCGGGACGCCGTACAGCCGGCAGGCGAACCGGAGGTTCTCGCGGGCGGTCAGCTCCTCGTCGACGGCCGTCTCCTGGGCCATGTAGCCGATCGATTCGCGGACGGCCCTGGGGTCGGTTCGTACGTCCAATCCGTCGATCGAGACGGACCCCTCTGTCGGGTACAGAAGCGTCACGAGCGCCCGTATCGTCGTCGTCTTTCCGGCGCCGTTGGGGCCGAGAAACCCGAAGAACTCGCCGGGTTCGACCTCGAGTGAGACGCCCCTGACCGCCTCGGTTCCGTCCTCGTAGGTGACGCTGACGTTCTCCGCGTCGATCGCGAGCGGTCGGTTCGACGTCGATTCGATCCGTGAACCGACAGGTCGAGCAGATTTCATGGTGGACTCGAGAAGTAGAGCGGACCGCGGGTAGGGCCGTCCCTAATCTGTGAGGCACCCCGTGGTCACTACGCTGTGAGCCACCCCTCGATCACTCACGGACGCACGAGCGCGGAGGAACGCAAACGAACGCGAACCGTGGCTCTCGACGGACGAAGCGATGGCAAAACGAAGTCTTCGATACGTAAATCGCGGATAGAACGGACGCCTCGGTCGACGCAAGTCGGTCAGACGTTCCGGGCGATCGTCAGGTAGCCCGTGTGTCCGACCGGCGCCGTCGAAGGCCTCGAGCCGCGGTCGTCGAACTGCATCTCGCGCTGGATCGTTTCGCGCGTGCGAACGTTCGACAGCCCCGACTCGTGGGCGGCCTCGACGACCGCTCGAGTCGACTCGATGAACGGGCTGTAGACCGCGACGAACCCGCCGTCGACGAGGAGGTCGGGGGCGTGTCCGACCACGTCGGCCGCGTCGCCCGTATCGAGCGTGAGGACGTCGAACGAGGACGGCTCGAGGCCCTCAAGTTCCTCGCGGAGGTCGCCGGTTCGAACGTCGACCGCCTCGACGACACCGCCGAGTGCCATGTTCTCGCGGGCGACGTCGGCGAACTCGGGGTCGCGCTCGTAGGTCATCACCTCGGCGCCGGCGCGGGCCATCGACGCCGCGAGCACGCCCGTCCCGGTTCCGGCGTCGAGGACGCGGTCGCCTCTCGAAATGCCGGTCTCACCGATCACCAGCCCGACGTCACGGGGCACCATCGGTGCGCCGGTGCGCTCGAAGTGATGGAAGAGATCCGGCCCTCGTAGTCGGCGCACCTCGAACGCGTCACCGAGGTGTGTCTCGACGGTTTCGCCCGGCTCGACGTCCGCCGGCACCTCGAGGACGCCGAGGTCGGTTCCCATCTCCTCGCCGGGTTCGACGAGAAACTCGCGGTCGTCACAGACGAGCAAGACGGGAACGCGGTCGCTCCGTTCTTCGTCGTCGGTGGCCGCGTCCTCCTCTCCGGCCGTCTCGGCGTCGGTCTCGTCGCTCACGCAGTTACTCGAGGTCGCCGATCGCGGCGGCGAGGTCGCCGTCGTTGTCCTCGAGTGCCGCGCGGGCCTCGTCCTCGCTGACGTCGGCACGGGTCGCGACGAGTTCGACGTCGTCGTCGGGGATCGCACCGGCCGCATCGACGTCGTCTTCGCCGCCAGCGTCGGCGCTTCCGGCCTCGACTTCCTCGGGGGAGCCGATGATCTGGTAAGTCTCCTGACCGCGGGCGTCCATCTTGGTAACCTCCGGATCGCCGAAGACGAGGTCGTACTCCTCGGTCCGGATGATGACCTCTTCGGCGTCGATATCGTCGACGTCGATCCCCATCTGTTGCATCATCTGTTCCATCTTGCGCGGGTTGAGTCCGCCGCCGCCTCCTCCAAACATACCAGATACGTCGACACCCGCAACCTTTTACCCTGCGGTCTTCACCGCAGTTGGATTTCTCGGAACCCCCGATCGTTACGTCGAATTTGTGGTTGAAATTGTCCACCGTATACGTTATACTTTTATTCATCGAGCACACGGTGTTACTCGAGATGACGAAGCTGAGCGACTGGAGTCGGGAGCATCTGGAAAAAGCGTTACAGAGCGACGATCCGTCCGAGAAGGATTTCTACGTTCGACAGGTGATACAGGCAGAAGGCGTAGACCACCTTCCAAACGGGATCGAAAAGAAGTGAGACGGATTCCTGTACCGATTTATGAGCGCAACCGCGACTTGGGCGGCGGTTGCGCTGGAAATGACTGGCAGCAGACCGTATGAGGAACCGCTCGTCCGAACCGACCTCATCGGCTCCGGGAGCGGTCGCTCGTCGCCCGCGAAGTCGGGATCACGGATCGGCCGGCCTGCCTTCTCGCACGTTCACGGCCATTCCCGTATCAAAATCTTGGATCGCCGCCGCGTCGAGTTGTGCCGTTCCGACCGCGAGTAACTCGCCGCGCTCGTGGACGACCAGGACCTCGTCTCCCGGCCGAATCTCCTCGCCCGCCTCGAGGACGAACTTCGAGAAGACGTTCTTTTCCTCCCGGACGAACGGTTCGCTCTCGTCGTCGACGACCACGCGATACGCCGGGTGTTCGAGCGCCTCGAGGAGGCGGTAGCCGCCCTCGAGGCCGAGCGTAAATCGGCCGTCGACGCCGAAGGAGACGAGACGGCCGTCCTCGCAGTGGACCTGCTGGGGACGACCGGAGGTCGTCCGCTTGATCGACAGCGACTCCGCTCTCGGAAACAGCGCCTCGCCGGTCCCCGCCCCGAACTGGTAGTCGGCGATCGTCCGCAGGCTCGAGAGATCTGCACTCCCGTCGGCTGACTCGCTCATCGTCTACGGGTTCGCGCGACGAGGCGAAAGCCCTTCGATCGATCCCCACGCTGACTCCTACCGTCGTGGTCGTCCTGTCACTGATCCTACCGTCGTGGTCGTCCTGCCATCGATCCCGCCGTCGTGTTCGATCTGTCACTGACCGCGGCGGTCTGGCGATCAGGGCTATTATATAGACAGGGCAACTACTCGGCTTCAGATGGATTTCGCGCAGATCGGCATCGGTATCGGTCTTCTCGTGGTCAGCAGTCTGACGTTCCTGGGCACGTCCGTACTCGCCTCGAGCGTCATCGCCGCGTTGACCGGTGTCGCGCTGGTCGTCGGCGCGCTCGCGGTGTGTACGAGCGTAGCGCGGGATGCGAAATTTTCGAGGTAGCTCGACAGTTAGAGCAAGAAAGTGTCGGCGCGTTCGTTCAGGTCCAGAAAGGTGTCGGCTTCGTCGATCAGTTCTTCGGCGGTCGAGGATTCGAACGCCATCACTTCGACCCGAACGCCCTCGTGTCGGAGATGCGAACACAGCCGAGAGAAGTCCCCGTCGCCCGTACAGAGAACGATCGTGTCCACGTGATTCGCGAGCGTTACGGCGTCTAAGCTCATGCCGACGTCCCAATCGGCCTTTTTCGTCCCGTCGGAGAACGTCTTGATGTCTTTGATCTTCGCCTCGAATCCGATGTCGATCAACGCATCGAAGAAGCTCTCCTCCTCGGGCGCGTCCGCGCGGATGACGTAGGCGATCGCACGGGTTAGCTGGCGGTTCTGTACGGCCTTCTCGAGCAACGCGGAGTAGTCAATATTACGGCTGTGGAGACTCTGAGCCGTATGGTAGAGGTTCTGGGCGTCGACCAGAACCGCGACGCGCTGTCCCGGATGAATTTCCGTCACGACCGATAGTGGGACGGCCTCACCTAAAAATTACCGCGGTCGAACGTCTGCCTCCCGGCCACGTCATCGAGCGGGACAGACGTGACACGTTCTCACGATCGCGGAGTCGTCAACCCGCGTCAGTAGCGGAGCTTCTCGATTCGCTTCTCCGTCGGTGGGTGCGTCGAGAACACCTGCTGGAGCAAACTGCGGTCGGCGTTGAAGATACACAACGCGTTGACACCGCTGTCGTCGACGCGGGATTCGCGACCTTCAGCGCCCTGGGAGATCTTCTCGAGGGCGCGGGCGAGCGGCTCGCCGGTGCCGATGTACTGGCGGGCGGTGTCGTCGGCGACGTACTCGCGGTACCGGGAGATGGCCATCACGAGGATCATCACGAGGAAGTTCGCGACGATCGAAGCGACCCACGCCAGGACGAAGCTCGCGGGGTTGTTCTCGCCGATCGCCTGGACGACGAAGAACACGGCGTAGCCGACGATGGTCGCGATCGACTGACCGAGGACCATCATCACCGTATCGCGGTTTTTCAGGTGGGCGAGTTCGTGGGCGACGACGCCCTCGAGTTCGTCCTCGTCTAGGATCTGCATGAGTTCGGTCGAGACGACGACGACGCCAGCGCCCTTTCGTCCGGTCGCGAAGGCGTTGGGGACGCCCATGCTTGTGACCATCAGCCGGGGCTTCTCGAGTCCCATGTCTCGCGAGAGGGATTCTGTCATCCGGTGGACGCGGGCGTACTGGCCCTGATCCGGCATGTCCTCGGCGCCGGCGCTTCTGATCGCGAGCCACTTGCCGAGTTTGTACTGGCCCACGGGTAACAGGACGACCCCGAGGAGGACCAGCGGTGCCAGCGAGACACCAAAGGTCTCGACGAGAAACCACGCCGCGACCAGATAGAGGCCGAATAGGATGCTTCCGACGAACGCCATCCGAAGCTGTAAGCCAGTCTTGTTCATGCTCGCAGGGAGGGGATCGATCCTATAAATATCGTCGAAAGCGGATCCGAATGTTACACTGTTGATGTATCCGACTCGAGAAGGTAACGGGTGCTCGGAAAAAAGCAGGCTCGCGGGGTTCGGAGCCGATCAGAACGACCCCTGGTCGACGAGGCCGAGTTGGCGCATGAATCCCAGGGCGTCGTCGTTGACGTATCGTTCGCTCAGTCGGCCGTCCTCGATTCGATCGAACATCATGCCGGTGACGGAGATCTCCGCGCCGGTCGGCTCGACGCCGAGCAGTTCGCCGTCGTGGGTGCCGGTCGTTCTGAACCGCGTCGCGACCGTCGTATCGTCGGCGACCATCGATTCGGTCTCCATCTCGAAATCCGACATCGCACCGCGGAAGTTCTCGACGAGCCAGCGGTACCCCTCCGGTCCCTCGACGTCTTCCGTGACCATCGGGTTGTAATAGACGAAATCCTCGGTCACCAGATCTGCGATCGCCTCGAGATCCGCCTCGTTCCAGACCGTCTCGATATCCCGCCGCACTACCGCCATCGATTCGTCAGTCGGCATCGTCGTATCACCGCATCTCGTACGCCAGCGAATCTAATAACGGATTTCGACGATTTTACTGATCGACCGGAATCGGAGAGTGACCGGCCGACTGGCGTCTCCGGGGATGGCGACCAGCCCGGTCATCTCGATGTCGAACCGCCTAACAGGTGGGAGTTCGACTGTCGGCGCGGCCAACCGGCGCAATCACGTTTGTTGGTGCCACGACCAGCCGGCGTGAACCCAATTGGCGCCACGGCCGGCAGGCGCGGGTTCGACACAGAAGTCGAGAGAAGTCACAACGGATAAGTTCGTCCGGGTGTCTCTTTCGAGTATGCGCCGCGTCGCTCGTCCGCCCGTTCGCTCGCCCTCGAGCGGCGCCGTCCTCCGTTTTCCGAAACGTAAACGCGTCTGACTGTGCTCGAGGCGGGAGTGGCACCCCGTCGCGGGCGCGCTTCGACGCGAACCGCTCGACCGATAACCACTACCGACCAGCGGACCCACAGCGAACCAGCAACCGACTACACCACCGACAATGAGTTCAGAAATCGACTTCACGGGCGTCTTTCCGGCGATGTGTACGCCCTTCGACGAGGACGAACGGATCGACTACGAAACGCTTCAGGCCGACGCACAGCGACTCGAGGCGGCGGGCGTCGACGGGCTCGTTCCCGTCGGCTCGACCGGAGAAAGCGCGACGCTGACCCACGACGAACACGTCCGGGTCGTCGAGGCCGTCATCGAGGCAGTCGACGACGTCCCCGTCATCGCGGGGTCGGGCTCGAACAACACCCGCGAGGCGCTCGAACTCTCCGAGCGCGCGGCCGACGCGGGTGCCGACGGTCTCCTCCTCATCTCGCCGTACTACAACAAGCCCGAACAGCGCGGGCTACTCGACCACTACCGGACGATCGCCGACGCGGTCGACCTCCCACAGATCGTCTACAACGTCCCCTCGCGGACGGGACAAAACCTCGAGCCGGATACCGCCGTTTCCCTCGCGAGCCACGAGAACGTCGCCGGCTACAAGGCCGCAAGCGGTGATCTCGGCCAGATCGGCGAGGTGATCGAACGCACGCGAGACGAGGAGTTCGCGGTACTCTCGGGCGACGACGCGCTCACACTCCCCATGCTCTCGATCGGCGCAACCGGGACGATCAGCGTCGCGGCGAACGTCGAACCCGAACGAACCTGTGCCATGGTCGGCGCCGCCCTCGACGGCGACTACGAACGCGCTCGAGCCCTCCACCACGAACTCGGGGAGCTCTTTCGGGTGCTGTTCGTCGAGACCAACCCCATCCCAGTCAAGGAAGCGATGCAGATCCGCGGCTACGGCCCCGCACGGCTCCGCCCGCCGCTCTCTCGGCTCGCCGAGGAGTATCGATCCGAACTCGAGGCGGTGCTCGCTGATCTCGCGGGCGAGCGAACGGCGGTCACCGACGGTGCCGGCGACCGTCTCGAAGACGGCGAATCCGGCTCGAGTGCGACCGGCTCGAGTCGCGAGGGCGAGCGATGACGGTCCGACTCGGCGTCACCGGCGCGACCGGGCGCATGGGCCGCGAGGTGATCGCCGCGGCCGGCGGTCACGAGGAGTGTGAGGTCGTCTTCGCGGTCAACCGCGATCCGGACGGCGAGGCGGTCGACGGCGTCGAGGTCGAGTCCGCCGCGGCGTTCGACTCGCTCGTCGTCGAGCGCGAACCGACCGCGGTCGTCGACTTCACCGGCCCCGAGTCGGCCGTCGAATACGCAACGGCCTGCGCCGAGGCGGGCGTGGCGTTCGTCACCGGCACGACCGGCTTCGACGACGCCGATCTCGAGGCGCTCACAGAGGCCGCCGAGGACGTTCCCGTGCTTCGAGCGCCGAACTTCGCCCGCGGCGTCCAGGCGCTGGTCAACGTGGTCGGCGAGGCGATCCAGAACTTGCCGGGCTACGACGTCGAACTCCTCGAGACACACCACAACGGCAAGCGCGACGCACCGAGCGGAACGGCGAAGCGACTGCTCTCGGAGATCGAAGCCAACGGCGATTTCACGGGCCGAACGCACGGCCGGGAAGGCGATCAGCCCCGCGAGGCGGGCGAGATCGGCGTCCACGCGCTCCGGGCCGGCGACGTGACGGGCGAACACGAGATCGTCATCGCGGGCAACCACGAGGAGGTTCGGCTGACCCACCGCGCCGAGGACCGGGGCGTCTTCGCCGCCGGCGCGGTCGACGCCGCGGTCTGGCTTGCCGGCCGCGATCCCGGCAGCTACGAGTTCGCGGACGTCATCGCCGACTAAGCGGTCGCGTTCCTCGGTTACGCTCCTCGAGTCGGGTCCCTCGAATCGCGTTCTTCGAGTCACGTTCCTCGAACACTCCCGTCGGGCCGGCCACGAGCCACGTCGAATGGATGGTATTTTAGCCCTGCACTCGCGACGTTCGGACGATCATGAGTACGCTCGAGGCGGACGTCGTCGAACTGTGGGAACGCAAGGAGAACGGCGAGGTCGACGCCGAGTCGGCCGGCGAGGACGAACTCGCGACGCTCGAGGAGTTTATCGGGGCGCTCGAGGCCGGCGACGTTCGCGCAGCCGAAAAGCAAGACGGTGAATGGAAGGCCAACGAGTGGGTCAAACAGGGAATCCTGCTCAACTTCGGCCTGCGCGAGACGGAGTCCCGCGAGTACGGCGGCGTCACGTACAACGACGTCCTGCCGCTCGCTGACACCAGCGAGTACGGCGACCGCGGCTCGCGGAACACGCCCGACGGCACCGTCGTTCGACAGGGCGCCCACGTCGGCTCCGATTGCATCCTGATGAGCCCCGCGTTCGTCAACATCGGCGCCCACGTCGGCGACGGGACGCTCGTCGACTCCTGCGATACGGTCGGCTCCTGTGCCCAGATCGGCGAGAACGTCAAACTCGGCGCGAACACGCTCATCGGCGGCGTCCTCGAGCCGGTCGAGGACGCCCCCGTGATCGTCGAGGATAACGTCTCGCTCGGGGCGGGCTGTCGCGTCACGAGCGGGTTCGTCGTCGGCGAGAACAGCGTCGTCGGCGAGAACACCCTCCTGACGCCCCGGATCCCCGTCTACGACCTCGTCGAAGAGGAGGTGCTCTACGGCGAACTGCCAGCAGACCGGCGCGCGTTCACCCGGTTCGTCGAGTCCTCGATCAGCGACCACGACCTCTTCGAGGGCGGCGCGTACAAGCCGGCGGTCGTCGCGACCGACCTCGCCGAGGAAACCCTCGAGGCGACCGAGCGAGAAGACGCACTGCGGGAGTAAGCGTTCCATCGCGTCGTTCGTCGGCGTCACATTTTATGCGTATGTGTACGTACACAGCCACATGGGGACGAAAACGATCTCGTTGGCGGACGACGCCTAC
The DNA here is from genome assembly GCF_041205745.1 of Natrarchaeobius versutus. NCBI lineage: Archaea > Methanobacteriati > Methanobacteriota > Halobacteria > Halobacteriales > Natrialbaceae > Natrarchaeobius > Natrarchaeobius versutus. The sequence goes on from NZ_JBGFCC010000010.1 coordinate 187,320, forward strand.
GAGAAGCTCAAAGCACACAAACGGGAGGGCGAGAGCTTCAGCGACGTCGTGCGACGACTAACCGGTGGCGTCACGCTCGCCGAGTATCACGGCGCGCTCGAGGAGGAGACCGCCGACGAGTTGGCCGCGATCGTCGATCATCGCCGCGAGGAACGTGCCGACACGCACCGGGAACGCGTCGCGGAGTTTGTCGACGAGCTGGACGAATGATCCTCGATTCGACGTTTCTCATCGACGTATTGCGGGGCTCGAGCGACGTGGCAGGCGTGGTCGAGGACGTCGACGCGACCGGTTCGCCGTTCGTGAGCGCGGTGACCGTGATGGAACTCTACGAGGGAATCCACCTCGCTGACGCGAGCAAAGCCGAGCAAACGAAGGTGCGAGAGTTACTCACCGATATCGACGAACTTCCGTTCGACAGAGAGTGCGCCATGCGAGCGGGACGGATCAACGCAGATCTCGTTTCGTCCGGCGAACCGATCGACGAGACTGACGTGATGATCGGGGCGACGGCGCTCGTCCACGACCACTCCGTCGTGACCAGAAACGTGGGCCACTTCGAACGAATCGACGGTCTCGGTGTGATCTCGTACTGACCGGTGAAAGCCCACCGGCACGGCTGTCCTAGAGGCGGTGATCGAGACCGATATACGAACCGAGCCGTCTGACAACTTCGTCGACCAGCCGTTCGTCGAGGACGCCGAGTTCACGATCGATTCGACTCGAGTCGACTGACGCGACCGCCCACGGAAGAATCGAACTGTCTTTCGGGAGACCGCCGTCCAGGAGATCGTCGTCGTCGATCGGAACGCGCTCGTCGTACCACGTTTTGGGCGAGAGTGTAAGTGCGATGTATTGGCCGCCGTGAAATGGCGTCTCATCTGTACCGATGATCAGCCAAGGTCGACTTGCACTGTCGCCCTTGAATGGGTCGTCCGCGAAGACGATCGTTCCTCGATCGTACGTCATTCGCTCGCTCGTTCACTCGCTTCGATCCATTCGTCGCGATCCTCTTCGCCGTAGAGATCGTTGAATAGCTGGTTCGCCCGATGGAACTGGTACGCACGGCGAAGCCGTTCCGTATCATCCGTAATGGCCCAGTACGAGCCCTTGTGCCGGACGAGATTCTGTTCTTTCAGTCGGTTGAGTACCGCCGAGATCGAGTTTTCGTTGACGTCCGCCCGGTCGCCGATCGTCGCTGCCTTCCACGCCTTGTCCCTGTTCTCGTAAAGGAATCGAAGTACTCGTTCGGCGTTACTCGGCTCCTCGAGTTCCTCGGGAGCGCGTTCCTCGAAGTCCTCGATATCGATCGACATATGCGGAGCCACGGGCCGAACCGATAAAAGCGTATCCTCAGTATCAGTAATACGGGACGTATTCTGTATTCTCTGTATTCTCTGTATTCCACCGGAAGTAAGTATTGACCGACTACACGGTGTCGCCGGTCGTTCTCGAAACCGAGACGCTCGAGGCGACCGAGCGCGAGGACGCACTGCGGGAGTGAGCGTTCCATCGCGTCGTTCGTCGGCGTCACATTTCGTTGCCGCGAGGAACGTGCCGACACGCACCGGGAACGCGTCGCGGAGTTCGTCGACGAGCGATAGTAGCCACTGAACGTCATTGTACACCTGATCGCCAGAGGGGTCGGCGACCAGTGTGTGAATCGTTTCAGTTGTTACTATAGACGACTGATCCTCGATTCGACGTTTCTCATCGACGTATTGTGGGGCTCGAGCGACACGTCGGTACTCGAGCCGACCCGATTTTTCGGTTACGTTATCTCGTCGACGTCAAAATCCCACGCCCGCGAGTGAGGATATGCCAACTCCTGATAGGAAAGGACGTGAATTCCGTATTTTGACTGTACGTAGTTAGCTGATTCCTCGACGTAGTTTCGGGACAGAAGCAGGGCCACCCTCTCCGTATTCGATTCGTTCGATCTCCCGAAATACGCCGTCTGGAGTCGACCGGCGACAAATGCTGAAGTAGCCACTCATAGGAGTGTCGTAGAAGTAATTGTAGACGAATCGGTGCACCCGGTCGTACTCCTGTAACCGATCAGAGAGCCATCGGGCGTGTGCCGTTTCGCCCCGCTGTGAGGTCCGGATCGGCGTCTCCATTTCGCTCGTGAGATAGCCTCGAGGCAGTTCGAGGACGAGCGTGTCAGCCCAGACGAAACACGTATCGAAGAAGCTCCCCGGCGCTGTTTCGAACTCAGCTGGTGCGAGCGCGCCTGCGATCGTTTCAGGAGACGTTTCGCACCGACGAAGTTCGATTGTCAGATAGCGAAACGAGGACACGTCCAATGATGGTTTGTTACCGATTATAATCATTTCGTCAATGGGAAACTGGGAATTGGATATCTACGTTCTGGCGAGAAACGTAATTGGAACGTTCCGATACGCATCAATCGCGACCGTCAACGAATAGAACCGTCCGCAGGCTGTGATCCAAGAATTATTTCTGAGATTCGCCTTGGTTTGTGGGCCCTTCTAACTCGCTGGCATCGAGTTCTCCCTCGAGATATTGCCCACCCAGATCCGTGATTTCGTAATAGCCCTCTTCGACTCTGTTGACTAACCCGTAGTCAACCAGCACTGATAGCCGACGACTGACGCCAGTCCGGTCTCGATCGATATTTCTCGCGATAGTTGTGGGACCCAGTTCTAACCCGGTATTGAGAGCCTCGAGAATCCGCTCATCTGTCGGATTCTGCATCCAATTTCCGGGTTTTCTCATCATTGAACCCTAACGCGCGATCTTCTTACGTGATTCGAAATGTCTGAATTACTATGCAATATCGTAGAAATAGTTCAACGATATCGTAGAAGAATTTATAATAGTTGTCGTGGACTGGTTAGTTAGCGGGAGTTCCAGGCGAGACAACCACTCGGTTGGGCCCGCGTCGAAAATGCGGATCGGTGGTCGTGACACCGGATCCGCGGCGGCTCCCGTATGTACGGTACGAAAGCCATGTTCGAGGATACTCCCAAGGACCTTGAAGGTCCCGAACGACGAGATGAATCACTCGAGAACCCGACGCGACTCGTCACGGACGGTCGACTCGGCACCGTTCAGGTCGGCACAGACGATGACCACCGGATTACCACCGATGGTGGCCGGGACATGGCACCCGACCGATTCGCGCTCACCCTCGAGTATACGACGATAGATGGCCGACGCCAGCGCGTCACGTTCGTCCGGGGTGGGGACGACGCCCGGCGGATCACCCACGAGCGCCGCGATGGCGAGTGGTGTGAAACCGGTCGTCAACTGATTTCGGATCTCGCTGTCCGGTTCGACGACCGCTCCGGTCGGTTCGCCAGTCAGAATACCGGGCCGTAGGAGGTAACTCAGGGACATCGGCTTTCAATCGGCGCCCGTGTGGTGCGGCGGCCGCTGGATTGACCGCGACGTTACGATCGATCTGGAGTTATAGTAACAACTGAAACGATTTACACACTGATCTCCGATCAGTCTGGCGATCAGATGTGCAATGACTTTCAGTGGCTACTATAGTTGTAGAACGCACGGACATCTGGTAGTGTTTGTAGCGACACTTGGGACTCTCGAGGTCGGCGTTGAACCCGTGTTAGAGATGGCCACTCGGCAAATAAGGCTGTAAAAATGAAACAACAGACTACATGCCAGAGAAAATGATCTCTATCATGCTCTTAAAAGCAAATAACATATAAATACTGACGATATGATGAAAATGGCGCTTAGAATGAACGGGAAGATGTTTCTTCCCGGACCCCCCAGTCCAATTAAAGCATAAATTAAACCAATGATGAATAAAACAATACATATGAGTGTGTAAAAGAACATCTTTAATAATTCTTTTCGTTTATTCCGAAAGGGTTCATCTATATTTGTATCATCTACAACCTCTTTGCTATTATTATCTGAATTTTCAGAAGACATTGTAGTAATTTAGATGTTGATCGGAATATACTTTCCGACATATGAGACAGCCAACTGGCTCCTAGTCGTCAATTATGATTTCATAATATCGTGTGTCTCTATTGTGGTCTTTCAGTTTATAGTCCCCAAACGCGTTCACTTCAAACTCAGCATATGGATTTGCAGCACCGAACGGGTAGCCGAAGATGGAGGCCACGTCATAGTTACAAAAATCGTCGATACAGCAACGCAGGCTGTGCTCGATCTACACTGCTCAACGACGTTAGAAGGCAGCGATACAGATCTTTGTGAGCAAATCGCCCGCCGGAACGCGGGCGATCTGCGCTCTCTGACCGCTGATAAGGGCTACGACAAACAACAACTCCGCGAACGGCTCCGTGAACTCGACATTCGCCCGCTGATCAAACACCGAATCTTCGCACCGTACGATCACGCACACAACGCACGCATTGACGAAAATCGGTACGCTCAGCGGTCAATGACCGAAACCGTTAACTCTGCCGTTAAGCGCTCGCTCGGCTACGCCGTGCGGACGTGGAGCTGGTATCGAGAGTTCTGTGAAATCGAACTGATTGGCGATTCAACAAAGCCGAATAACTCGAGCGGGCCTGCACCACACCCGAAAACCACGGAGACGAACCCAAACCCTTGAATCCTCGCGGTCACTTGAAGCGGGTAATGACCGATCTCGCGGATTCGCCGGCGGTTCGCCGGCTTACGGACTGGGACACGGAGCGCCTCGAGTCGCTCGCCGAAACGCACGACACGCCGCTGTACGTGATGGACCTCGATCGCGTGAAGGAGAACTACGCGCGGTTTTCGGCGGCGTTCCCGGACGCCGACGTGATGTACGCGGCGAAAGCCCACACCGGCAAGGCGGTCCTCGAGGCGGTCCTCGAGGCCGGCGGGACGATCGAGTGTGCGGCCTGGGGGGAACTCCAGCGCTCGATCGACGCCGGCGCCGATCCGAACGAACTCCAGTACACCGCCGTGAATCCGCCGGATCACGACCTCGAGTACGCAACCGACCTCGCCGATGACGCGCCGGGGTTGACGATCACCATCGGCGCGACCGACACCCTCGAGCGCCTCGCAGAGCGGGGCTACGACGGGCGGATCGCCATCCGCATCAACCCCGGCATCGGAACGGGCCACCACGAGAAGGTCGCGACCGGCGCCGACGCGAAGTTCGGCATTCCCTACGAGCAGGTCCCCGAAGTCGCAGAGCGCGTCCGCGAGAGGTTCGACCTCGTCGGCATCCACGCCCACGCCGGCAGCGGCGTCCTCACGGAGGGACTCGAGGATCACTGCCGCGCGATCGAACGCGTCGGCGAGATGGCCCGCCGGGTCGGCGATTCGGACCTCGAGTTCGTCGACGTCGGCGGCGGCTACGGCGTTCCTTACCGCGAGGAGGACGACCCGCTGGATCTCGAGAAAACCGCGACGATGGTCCGCGACGCGGTCGGCCCGCTCGAGGCGCAACTGAAACTCGAGCCCGGCCGCTACGTCGTGGCCGACGCGGGGCTCATCTTGACGACCGTAAATACGATCAAGGAAGCGCCCGACACCACCGTCGTCGGCGTCGATGCCAGCCTCTCGACGCTGATCCGACCCGCGATGTTCGGCTCCTATCACCCCATGCTGAACGTCAGCGCACCCGAGCGCGACCCGCTCGAGGTCACCGTTGGCGGCCCGGTCTGTACCAGCGCGGACGTCTTCGCTCACGACCGGCCGATCGCCGAACCGGAGCGCGACGATATCCTGGCGATCGGCAACGCCGGTTCCTACGGTTACGAACTCGCGAATCAGTTCCACTCCCAGCCAAAACCCGCCGAGGTCGCCCTCGAGGACGGCGAGGCCCGCGTCGCGCGCCGGCGGGAGACGCTCGAGGACGTGACGCGGCTGGAACAGTGATGGCGTTCGATATCGCCACCTTCCACGCCGACGCCGTCCGAACGCCCTCCCACGAGGACGTCTCCGAGATGCGCGAGTTGCTGTGTGAGACGCTTCGCGGCGCCGGGTTCGAGCCCGCGGTCGACGACCTCGGAAACGTCCTGGCGACTCGAGGGGACGCCAGTGCCGACGGCCCGCACGTCGTTTTGAACACCCACATCGATACGGTCGCGCCCCACGTTCCCTACGAGCGCTCCGACGGCGAGGATTCAGACGCCGGAGACGTCGTCCGTGGACGGGGCGCCTGCGACGCGAAGGGGCCGCTCGCGGCGTTGCTCGCCGCCTTTCTGCGCGTCGAGCCCACGGCCGGCAAACTGACGCTCGCGATCACGCCCGACGAGGAGACGCTGATGACCGGCGCGGCCGGATTGGAAGCGGAACTCGAGGCGGATGGCTACGTCGTCGGCGAGCCGACCAGCCTCGACGTCTGCATCGCCGCCCGCGGTCAGTGTGAAGGAACGATCACGATCGAGGGCGAGAGCGGCCACGCCGCGAGTGTGTCGGCCGACCGCAATCCGGTGTTCGGGCTCGAGCGCATCCTCGCGGCCCTCCGGGCGTACGACGAGGACGCCGGGCCTGGCGCCGACCCCGTACTGGGCGAGCCGAAGCTAACGGCGACGGCGCTCTCCGGCGGCGAGGCCCCCAATCGCGTTCCCGAGTCCTGTCGACTCACGTTCGACCGGCGAAGTGTACCACCGGAGACGAGCGAGTCGTTCCGGGCCGATCTCGAAGGATACCTCCAGGAGCACGTTCCCGACCCGCTGTCGGTGAACGTGGACCTCATCCGCCCGGACACGCCGTTCCCGACGGCGTTCGTCACCGACGACGACGCCGATCTCGTCCGGACGTTGCAGGCGGCAAGCGGCGGCGAAGTTCGCCCGTTCGGCGCGGCGACCGAGGCCGGCTTCTTCGCGGCCGACGCGCCGACGGTCGTCTTCGGACCCGGCGTGCTGGCCGACGAAGAGGGCGCGGTCGCCCACGCCGAGCGCGAGTACGTCCGCCTGTCGGCGGTGGAAGCGGCGGCCGACGCGCTCGAGGAAGCACTTCAGACCCTCGTCGGCTGATTTGGTAGTCACACAGCCAGTCTCCGATGAGACGGGATCGGTAGGGCCAGCGGTCGGTCGGACACTCGAGTGGATGTGTCTCGACCTCGAGTTTATCCTGATCGACGGTGAACCGGCCCCATGAGCATTATCGCGGAGTTTTCGGTGAGATCGGACGATTTCGCGCTAAATCGTGCGCTCACGGCGGCGCCGCAGATGGTCGTCGAGATCGAACAGGTCGTGGCGACGATGGAGGATAGGGTGATGCCGTATTTCTGGGTGACCGGCGGCGACCACTCGGAGTTCGAAACGGCGTTTCACGAGGACGAATCCGTGACGGACGCCACCCCGATCGACGAGGTAGACGACGCCAGATTGTACCGCGCTGAGTGGACACAAAACGTCGAAACGATCGTCTACGCGTACGTCGAACTCGGGGCAACGATCCTGCAGGCGATCGGGAGGGACGAAAACTGGGAGCTACGGATGCGATTCGACGACCGGAACAGTCTCTCGCAGTTTCAGGACTTCTGTGCGGACAACGGCATCTCGTACGAACTCAACCGGATACAAGAACAGGAACAGCCGATGGCGAGCGCCCAGTACGACCTCACGACGAAACAACGCGAAACGCTCGTGACCGCGCTCGAGGCGGGCTACTACGAGGTTCCGCAAGCGGTGACGATGGGCGAACTCGCGGACCGGATGGACGTCTCCCAGCAGGCGCTTTCGAAGCGATTTCACGCCGCACACAGGAACCTCATCACGAGTACGCTGACGTTCACCCATCCGGATGACGAATGAGGTAGTCCTCGACCGTCCCGCGTATTCCGATCGAAGTGGTCTATACAACCCGTTATCTCTTCCGCAAGGCGAGCCTTTATACGCACATGGACGGTCCCGAGCAGAAACAGGAAACCGACGACGGGACGGGCGACGAGCGGATGAAAGTCGCCGCACGGTGTCACGAGTGCAACGCGGTTTACTCCGCCTGGATACTCTCCGACGACACCGTTCAGCCCATCGGTCGAAAGGACGGCTGTCGGTGTGGTTCCTCGGAGTTCGAGGCTATTTCGAAATAACGACCAACTGTTACTCGAGTGTGGGGTACGGACGCGAGACCGTGAAGATTATCCGAGGTCGTCCACCAGTTCGCTCGCGACGCCGGTGTACCCCGTCGGCGTCAGCGCGTGCAGTTCCTCGCGGACGTCCTCGTCGACCTCGAGGTCGTCGAACATCGCCCGGAAATCCTCGAGCGAGACGTCCTTTCCGCGGGTGACCGCCTTGACTCGCTCGTAGGCGTCTTCCTGACCCTCGCGACGGAGGATCGTCTGGACGGCTTCGCCGATGATCTCGGGGGTCGACTCCAACTCCTCGCGCATGACGGCCTCGGTGGGGACGACCTTCGAGAGGCCGGCGGCGGTCTTGGCGTAGCCGATCAGGCAGTGTGCGAACGCGCCTCCGATGTTGCGCTTGACGGTCGAATCGGAGAGGTCGCGCTGGAGCCGGGAGGTGGTGACGTAGTCGGCGAGGAAGCCGAGGTCGGAATTCGCCTTCGAGAGGTTGCCCTCGCTGTTCTCGAAGTCGATCGGGTTGACCTTGTGGGGCATCGTCGAGGAGCCGGTTTCGCCGGCAACGGCCTCCTGTCCGAGGTAGCGATCGGAGACGTAGAGCCACATGTCCAGATCCAGGTCCAACAGGACGTCGTTCGCCCCGCGGAAGGCGTCGAAGACGGCCGCGAGGTCGTCACACGGGTTGACCTGGGTCGTCAGAGGTTCGAACTCGAGGGCCAATCCGTCGGCGACGAACGACTCGGCGACGGCCTGCCAGTCGACGTCGGGGTAGGCCGCGACGTGGGCGGCGTACGTCCCGGATGCGCCGCCGAGCTTGCCGCTCAGGTCGTCGGTCGCCGCGCGAATCCGGCCGGTCGCACGACCGAGACGGGAGGCGTAGACGGCCATCTCCTTGCCGAAGGTGGTCGGCGTCGCGGGCTGGCCGTGCGTGCGGGCGAGCATCGGCAGGTCACGATACTCTCGAGCCATCTCCGCGAGTGCGTCCTGGACGTCGTACAGCGCCGGCAGGAGGACCTCGTCGACGGCGTCGCGGACGAGCAATCGGTGAGCGAGGTTGTTCACGTCCTCGCTGGTCAGCCCGAAGTGGATCCAGGCCGAGGCGTCGCTGTCCGCGGGCAGGCGGTGGCGAACGAAGTACTCGACCGCCTTGACGTCGTGGTTCGTCGCCTCGAAATCCGCGTGGCCCTCCGTCTCGAGTTTCTTGATCAACTGGGCGTCCTCCTCGGCGAAGTGTTTGTACAGCCCCCGGAGGTGCTCGCGATCCTCGATGGTCAACTCGAGCGGCGTCGCCTCGAGGTCGGCGAGTGCGATCAGGTACTCGACTTCGACGCGGACGCGGGCGCGCATGAGCGCGGCCTCGCTCGCGTACGGCGACAGCGGTGCGGTCCGGCCACTGTACCGTCCATCGAGCGGCGAGACGGCGTACAGTGCGTCGGTGTCGGTCATCGTCCGAGTCTTTCTAGCGCGCTCTAAAAGCGTATCGAAAACGGGACCGGAAAGAGCCACGAGTATGCATACCCGATGAGTCTCGCGACTAAATAGAACAGAAATAATGCAAGGACGTGAATAACGTCGGCGTCGAGACCGCAATCACTTTGTCGCTCGCGGGTGGCGATGGAACTATGACGCGAATCGCCGGGATGGCCGGCAACCGGGGGCGCAACCTGTTGAACATCGCCGATCGAGCACCGGGCGGAGCCGAACTCGAGGTGATTCTGACGAACAGCGAGGACGCGCCGGTCCTCGAGTCCGCGGCCGAGCGCGGAATCTCGACCGAGGTCGTCCCGCTCGTCGACGGGATGGATCGACGCGAACACGAGGAGGCCGTCCTCGAGGCCCTGTCGGGCTACGAGTTCGACCTGGTCTGTCTCGATGGCTACATGCGCATTCTCTCGGAGACGTTCCTCGAGGGTGCGCCGACGACGCTGAACGTTCACCCCTCGCTGTTGCCGTCGTTTCCCGGCATGGACGCCTGGGGCGATGCCCTCTCTGCCGGCGTCTCCGTGACGGGCTGTACGGTTCACGTCGTGACGGACGCGACGGACGGCGACGGCGAGGTTATCGAGGAGGAAGTCGACGCCGGTCCGATCGTCACCCAGGAACCGATCCCGATCTACGAGGGCGACGACGCCGACAGCCTGAAAGAGCGCGTCCTCTACGACGGAGAGTTCCGCGCGTACCCCCGGGCCGTGAAGTGGTTCGCCGAGGGTGCGGTAGACGTCGACGAAGCCGCCGGCGAGGTCACCGTCGAGGTCGACGTGGCGAGTGCCGACGACGCCGGACACGATGGGCTTCCCGGTCGCCGAATCGTCTCGAGCGACCGTCTCAACACCCTCCGATACGGCGAGAACCCCCACCAGAACGCCGCGGTGTACGCCGACTACACCTGCGACGAGGCGAGTGTCGTCCACGCAGACCAGTTGAACGAGGGCGCGAAAGCGCTCAGCTACAACAACTACAACGACGCCGACGGTGCGTTGAACCTGATCAAGGAGTTCGACGAGCCAGCCGCCGCGGTGATCAAACACACCAACCCGGCCGGCTGTGCGACGGCTGACTCCCTTTCGGAAGCGTACGAGAAGGCGCTCTCGACGGATCCGATGAGCGCCTTCGGCGGCATCGTCGCCCTCAACCGCGAGTGCGACGCCGACACCGCCGCGGCGATCGTCGACTCGTTCAAGGAGGTCGTCGTCGCCCCCGGTTACACTGACGACGCCCTCGAAGTACTGTTCGAGAAGGACAATCTGCGCGTGCTGGATGTCGGCGAACTCGGCGAGCGAACGGACCGCTTTACCGAGAAGCCCATCGTCGGCGGCCGACTCGTCCAGGAACGAGATCTACAGACCATCTCGGTCGACGATTTGGAGGTCGTTACCGAACGCGAACCGACGGAGGAGGAACTCGAGTCGATGGTGTTCGCGTGGCAGACGCTCAAGCACGTGAAATCGAACGGCATTCTGTTCGCCGACGGCACCGAGACGGTCGGCATCGGGATGGGGCAGGTTTCCCGCGTCGACGCGGTTCGGCTCGCGGCGATCAAAGCCGACGAACACGCCGAGGGGAAAGACGCCGAGGGTGCCGTGATGGCCTCGGACGCCTTCTTCCCGTTCCCGGACGGTATCGAGGAGGCCGCGGAGGCGGGCATCGAAGCGGTCGTCCAGCCCGGGGGATCGGTCAACGACGACGACGTGATCGAGGCGGCGGACGAACACGGCATTTCGATGGCGTTTACGGGTCAACGGTCGTTCAGACACGACTGAACAAGCGCGGACTGGTGAGCGACGACCGACGGGAGTCGTGAGCCACGAAGGGGACAGCGACGCGTGATCCAGGTAGTCGGCTACCCGCTCCTCGATCCGGTCACTAACTGATCCGCTGCAGCGACTGTTCTGTGCCGACGACAGTACAGGTGATCGCCGACAGCATTTAGGGTCGGGGCAGGTGTGCGAGTTCGTGGCATGAACGGCGAACGCGATCGTTCGGCGGTTCGGCGGCGGGCACTGCTCTCGGCGGTCGGATCGGCGGTGGGCGTCTCCGCGGTGGGGACGACGACGGCTCGAGACGCCGAGTCGGGTGGAAGCCGGCGGTGTCCGGACGCGACGATTCGGACCGACATGGACCACTGCGAGGGCGCGAGTATGGAGAGGTGTGCGGACGACCATCCGGAGACGATCGAACTTAGGGAGCAGGCCAGTGAGACGATCGACACCCAATACCCGACAGTCGGGAGCCTGCTCGAGGAGGAGTTCCTGCCGTACTTCGACATCAAACGTCCCGGGGCGACCGCGGGTTGGTCACACTGGCTGAGCCCGGAGTACATCGGGGACGACACCCTGGTCGACCCCGACCGTCCCGAGTCGATTCTCGTCGACAACGAATCCTGGCGACCGATCGGCGTCATGTTCATCGCGACCGTCGACGGCGATCCGGTCGACCCGCCCACGCTCTACGCGGCATCGGCGTCGGACAACGGGGACTCGATCGACGACGGAGCGAACGGCGACTCGAGTCACGAGGGGGCGGACGACGGCTCGAGCCACAGTGAAACGGATCACGCGGAGACGGACCACGAAGGGACGGGCGACGAGAACCGGTGTTCGCCGTGGCACTACCACCGCGGATTGCCCGGTCGACTGGCGTGGGCGTACTACCGGCAGGTCCACGAGCGCGATTACGAGGAGGGGGAGCTTTCGGTTCCGTGCCGGACGCCGTGTATGATGCACGTTTGGACCGTCCCGCATCCCGAGGGCGTGTTCGCCCACGACGCGCCGCCGCCGGAGTATCGCGGCGGCCCCCCGGTCGCGGATCCCGGGTTCGAGACCGACGCCGATCCCGACGAAGAGCCACTCGGCTGGGACGCACTTCCCGACGACGCCGTTCCGGACCGGAAACCGCGAGACCTGCTGACCTCGTGGTGAACCGGGACGTAATCGGGCGCTGACGGCGGGTCTCGACACCGCTCGGAGCTGAGGAGGCCGCCGTCCTCGCTCGCGGAGACGGCTCTCCCGCCACTCGTAGTCGAGACATCCCTTCGATTCACCGGTCGTACTGGGTAAAGTATATCACTCGTTCGGACAGTGTGAGTGACAGATGGATCGATGGGGTGTCTCGAAGGGAAACCGCGCCGATACGCGGGTAATCGACGGGCGAGACCACGGGTGATCGAGGCATGGGGGCGCTGGTGATCGACGCGTGAAACTCTCACGGCGGGCGCTACTGGGAACCGGGAGCCTCGCAGCCGCAACCGGCCTCGCCGGGTGTATCTATCACGGCCCGTTTCCCTACACCCGTCTCGAGGTGTCGGTTCGGGAGCCGTTCGATGCCGAGGTACCGACGTCGATCCCGGTATCGGTCGACGTCTTCGTCCAGGGCGTCAACTCGCGGGATGCGACCCTCCACGGCGTCGAACTAGTCTGTTTCGACGTCGCTCGCCGAGAGCTCGCGAGCAAGTCGCTCGGCGAGTTCGCCTGGCGTGAGGCCGACCCCGACCGACGCGAGAGCACGGAACACGACACCGGCTGGTTCACGACGGTAACGACCTACAGCGCCGACTGGACCGTCGACGTCTCGCTCGAGGTCGACGCCGTCCCCGAGTGGCTCACAGTCCGAGTAGCGGACGTGTGGTTCGACGCGGACGACCGACCACGAACCGCCGTCGATCGGGGACAGGACGGGGGGCGAACCACCGGGGCCGTCGTCGGAACCGCTCGCGCCTCGTCACCGCCTCCGGAGGTGACGGTCTCGTACGCCCGACTCGCGTCGGAGCGACCGGATTCCGGGCTCGTGGAGCCAAACGAGTACCAGTCCTCGAGACTGAGACAGCATTCTTCGCTCGAGAATCCGTTTCTGCCGCGTCCGGCAGCAGCGCGGCTCGGACACCGCCGCAGCGACGACCGACGGGAACGGCTCGGGGCGGATCTCGAGCGCTTCGTGGTTGACTCCCCGTACGCCGTCGATCCCGAGTCGTCCGAGCTACGTCGGGACGTCGTCGAAGCCCTCGACGATCACGGCGACAGCCCCCACGTCGTCGAGTTATCTCACACGATTGCCGCCGACGTTGCGAATCGGAGGCTGTTGTCCGACCAGCGCGACGTTCTCGGGATCGATCTCGACGACGCGATTGTCTCGCCCGTCGCCGAAGCGGGGATCGTCGAGGACCGGATCGTGGGCGTCCCCTGCACGCTCGAGACCGTCGCACTTCTCTACGATCGAGAGCACGTCGAGGAACCGCCGGAGACGGTCGCGGAACTACTCGAGATAGCCGCTCACGCGGAGGACACGGGGTACGAAACGAGCGGAATCGACTACTCCCTCGACCGACCATCCACGTACGCCGCCTGGGTGTACGCGTTCGGCGGGTACTACTACGACGCCGAGTCGGACTCGGTGGGACTGACCGGATCGGGGACCGTCCGTGGAATCGAGTTCGTCGCCGAGCGGCTGGCACCGCAGGTCACGACCGCCCCTACCGATCCCGACGATCGGGACGACGCATTCGTAAACGGGAACGTTCCGTTCGCCATCGCCGGCCCCGACGTCGCCGCTCGAGCCGAAGCGAACGGGATCGACGTCGGCGTGGCGACGCTGCCGAAGCCAGCCGACGCGGATTACCGGCCGCGTCCGTTCGTCCGAGCAGATCTGCTGTCGTTCACGTCGGCACTCGAGAATCCGGAGGAACGCGACGCGACCGCTGCAGCGGTCGCGTTTGCGGAGTGGTACGTGACGAACGAGGAGGTGCAGGTTCGGAACGCGGACGAGTACGGTACCGTCCCGGCGTCGGCGGCGGTCGCCGACAGCGACGAGCTCCCGGAGTCGGCGGCTGGGTTCGTCGAATCGGCGACGACGGGAACGCTCGAGCCACCGGACTCGACAATGCGGACGATCTACCCGCCGCTGCAGGCGGCGTTCGAATCGGTGCTCGCCGGCGACCGCGCCGCGGAGACCGCCCTCGAGGACGCCGAAGCGGAGATTGAGGGCGAGTTGAGTGGCGGTCCAACCTGAATTGATTGGTCACCACGACTGAACATTGTCCGCGAGACCGATTCCCAGTGCCGGATTCGGTGGACAGAAATGGGCGAATCTCTTCGTCCCCGTAACCGATCGAAACCACCTCGTTAGGGGTGGCCGTTAATCCGCTCGCCGCCGTAGGACGGGATAATGACGACGGTTCTCGTGATCGGCGGAGGAATCGGCGGCCTCACGACGGCTCACGAACTCGCCGAGAGCGGCGTCGACGTTACCGTCCTCGAGGCCAACGACCGTTTCGGTGGGAAAGCGCGATCGATGCCGATCGACGACGGCCCCGCCCCGCTTCACGGCGAGCACGGCTTCCGGTTTTTCCCCGCGTTTTACCGCCACGTCGTCGAGACGATGGCGCGCATTCCGGACGGAAGTGGGACCGTCGCGGACAACCTCGTCGAGACCGAGGCGACGCTGCTCGCGAGCACCACCGGTCCCGATCGAGTTGCGGAGACGCGGACGCCCAACTCGGTTCGTGGCTGGCTCGAGGCGCTCCGTCCGGCGTTTTCCGACGAATTACCGGCCCGCGACGTCCACTTCCTGCTCGAGCGGCTGGCGTACCTCCTGACCGCCTGCGAGAAACGGCGGACGGAAGAACTGGACGACGTCTCCTGGTGGGAGTTCACCGACGCCGAGAACCGCTCGCCGGCGTTTCGGGATCGGCTCGCGTCGACGACGCAGTCGCTGGTCGCGCTCAGACCACAGGTTGCCAGCGCACGGACGATGGGAACGATCTACCTCCAGTTGCTGTTCGGCCAACTCGATCCCACCAGACCGACCGAGCGGATCCTGAACGCGCCGACGAACGAAGCCTGGATCGATCCCTGGCTCGGTCACCTCGAGGACCTCGGTGTAGACCTCCGTCCGAACACCGCCGCCCGATCGATCTCGTTCGATGGCCGTCGGATCGACGGCGTCGAACTCGCCGACGGGACGACGATTTCGGCCGACGAATACGTCCTCGCCGTCCCGGTCGACGTCGCACCGGCGTTCGTCACGCCCGATCTGGCACGCGCCGCGCCGGAACTCGGCCGGATCGAGCGCCTCGAGACCGCCTGGATGAACGGCATCCAGTTCTACCTCTCCGTCGACCTCGAGTTGAGCCCCGGCCACCAGGTGTACACCGACTCGCCGTGGGCGCTGACGTCGATCTCCCAGCGCCAGTTCTGGACTGACTACGACGTAGACGAACGCGGACCGGACGACGTCGCCGGCGTCCTCTCGGTGATCGCGTCCAACTGGAACGCGCCGGGTGTGCTGTACGATAAACCGGCCAGGGAGTGTACCCGCGAGGAGATCGCGACGGAGATCTGGGCTCAGCTACAAGCGCACCTTCACACTGCGGAACCGCAACTCACCGACGACGTACTCGTCGACTGGTTTCTCGATCCCGCGATCGTCGAAACCGACGACGGCGTCGAGAACCGCTCGCCGCTTTTGATCAACACCGCCGGCTCGCTTCGCAACCGTCCCCCCGCCGACGTCGGCATCGAGAACCTCGTGCTCGCGGGCGACTACGTCCGGACGAACTCCGACCTGGCGTCGATGGAGTCGGCGAACGAGGCCGGCCGCCGGGCGGCGAATTCGATCCGTCGCCGGTACGGAATTTCCCAGAGAGCGACCATCTGGGAACTCGAGGAACCCGTCGTCTTCGAGCCGTTCAAGCGGGAGGATCGGTTCCGCTACCGCCTCGGGCTACCACATCCCGCGGAAGTAACGCAGTCTGTGCGTTCGGTGACGGCACGGCTCGGCGGACGGTCTTGAACGTCCGATCTTCCGTTCGGTCGAGTCCGATCTTCCGTTCGACTCGACCGATTCTGCACTCGACGACGATCCTGGTCGCTCGAGTGCGAGCAATGAGTGAGACGGCTTGCTGTAGCGATGTACCGGCACAACCGCGACCCCGAACGGCGGTTTCCCGGGAATGATGCCTGCAAACGTACGAACCGTTTCAGCGCTTCTCGTGTCGGAACAGCGAACCGACGCGATCGCGAGCCCGCCGCCGGAGCGCACTCGAGACGGGTTCGTGTCGTTTCACCATGAGGACGGTCCCGTCGGCCTCCCGCCCGACCGCTTCGGCGATGTCGCCGACGAGGACGCGCCGGAAGAGACCAGCTTCGGCGGCGCCGACGACCGTGATTTCGTGGCGTTCGCTTCGGTCGACGATCGTCTCCACGACCGGTCCCTCGAGGACGGTTTCCTCGACGGAACTGACGGCATCGAGGGCCGGCGACGTCCGCGTGAGCAGGCCTCGAGCGTCGGCGACCGCCGCCTCGGTCCGATCGGGGACGACGGTGAGTAGTTCGACGCGAGCGTCGTACGTGCGGGCGAGCGAGCCGGCGACCGACGCGGCGAACGTCGTGTGTGGCCCGCCAGCGACGGGAACGAGTACGGAGGAGACTGGCGCGCGGTCGCGGTCGATACGTTCGACCAATACGTCACACGGCGCGTCGGCCAGGACGGCGTCGATGTGACTGCCGAGGACGACGTCTCGCCGTCTCGACCGACCGCGCCAGCCGAGCAAAACCTCCTCGGCGTCGACGTCGGTCGCGACGCCACAGATGCCACTCGCCACGCTCCGGGCGAATCTGATTCGACCCGACGCGTCGACGCCGTATCCGCGGGCGCGCTCGACGGCGTCGTCGACGAGTTCCTCGCGGTCCCCGGTCTCGAGGGATGATCGTGCTTGCGAGAGCGACAGTTGCATCGGGACGGTGACGACCGAGAGGACGTGAATCTCGAGGTTGCGATCGGCCGCGAGGTCCACGGCGGTGTCGAGCAACCGGTTTGCGGTCTCCGGATTCGCGACGGGGACGAGGAGACGGCCAGCCGACATTGCGTGTGAGTATCACTCGAGCAGACATAAGCTCGCCGCCGGGCTGTACTCGGTGAAAGAGACGTTTTAGCTTGCGGAGGTGGTTTGATACGTCCACTCGATACGAGGGTATGGACCGACGACAGTTTCTCGCAGTGTCGGCGGCGGGCCTCACCGCCGCGACGGCAGGGTGTCTCGAGACCGTACTGGGAAGCGATTCGAACGACGGATCGGCCGCCCAAGGATCGATAACCGGATCGGCGACCGGCGAGTCGGTGGGTCGAACGATCGAGGTGAGCGCGAACGGGGAGGTCGAAACCGAACCCGACGAGGCGAGGCTTCGGGTCGGCATCGAGGCGACCGGGGAGAGCGCCGACGAGGTCGAGACCGACCTCGCCGAACGGGCCGACGACCTCCGGGACGCGTTCGACGAACTCGAGATTCCCGACGACGACGTCGAGTCGGGTCGGTACACCATTCGGCCGGAGCGCGACGGGAGCGGCTACCAGGGTGCACACAGCTTCCAGATTCGCCTCGAGGACGTCGACCGGGCGGGAGCGGTCATCGACGCGGTTACCGCGGCCGGTGCCGACGACGTCGGACGCGTCAGTTTCGGGTTGAGCGACGAGAAACGCGCCGAGTTGCGAGGCGACGCGTTGGATCACGCCCTCGAGAACGCCGACGAAGAGGCCCGCCACATCGCCGACAATCGCGGGGTGGCGATCACCGGGACGAAATCGGTGTCGACCAGAAACGTCGACGTCGTGCCCGTCCGCGCCGACGGCTACGCGGTCGCCGAGGCGGACGACTCCGCGGCCGGCGCGACGCCCCAGACCCAGATCGACACCGGATACGTTACCGTGAGCGCGTCCGTCGAGGTCGTCTACGGCTTCGAAGAATCCGAGTGAACGTTCTCTCGTGGCACAGAGAGGAAACGACCGTTTCAACTCGAGGAACCGTTTCGGAGCCCTCGCGACGTAAGTACGACAGCGCCCAGAACGAACAGAATCCCGACGCCGTGAGAGAGCCCGAACGGTTCGTCGAGGAGGACGATCGACAGAACGGCGGCACTCACCGGCAACACCGCCGTGAACACGCCGGCCGTACTCGCGGGAACCGTCGCAAGCCCGTGAAACCACAGCACGAACGCGACGACAGTAACCACGACCCCGTAGTAGACGACGGGGAGCCACGCGGTGACGTTCACCGTTCGGGGGTCGAACCACGTCAGTTCGTACAACGCGAACGGGAAGAAAAACGCGACTCCGAGTACGCTCGCCGCCGTCGCAATCTCGAGCGGCGAGACCCGGTCGGAGACTGTCTTTCCGAGTATCGTAAACAACGCTTCGCCGAAGACAGCCCCGAGGATGAGGGCGTTTCCCAACAGTGGGTTCGGCCCGTGGCTGGACGAGGCCGTTCCCCCGAAAACCTCGAGCGCGACTACGCCGAGAATCGCGAGCAGCGTTCCGGCGATGGTGGCTTTCGTCGGTCGATCGTTCAGGAAGACGATCGCGAGCACCGCGACCAGTGCGGGCGCCGTGCTCGTGATGATGCCCGCCTCGATCGCGCTCGTGAATTGAACCCCGTAGAACAGCAGTACGTTGAACGCGAAGACACCAGTGAGCGCTTGCCCAACGAGAATGGCGCTATCGCGTCTCGAAACGCGGCTGATGCCACCGTTCGTGAGCACGTACGCAGGGACGAGAATGGCGGCGGCAATACCGAATCGAAGTTCGTTGGCGAGAAAAATCGGGAGATCGGCGACGATGATCTTCGCGACCACGACGGAGCTTCCGGCGATCGCCATCGAACTCGCGAGTGCGAGTACAGCGCCCGCCGACCCGTTTGCCGGGCCGGGGTTAGGATCCATGGCTCTCGTGGCGTTGGCACCGAGTAAATTCGCGTGTGAGATCGTGGACGGCCACCGAGATGCTGTCGGTCGTGGGCATATCGAACACCGACGAAGGGACGAGGGATAACCAGGGGTCCGAGGTTACAACACCGATAGTCCGACCCGGAGGTGACGACCGTCCGCCTCACGTGTCGGTATCAATCGGGGAGTCGGCCGGCCCAACGGCCGAGATGTCGTACCCCTGTCGAAGGAGTTCGAGCGCGCGCTCGAGAGCGGTGACGGTGGTGTCTGCTCCGGATCGAGACCGATACGGTCGTAAAACGCCGTGTACGCGGCGATACGAGGGGCGATCTCCACGTCGACCGCGTCCACGCCGTGCCATCGCCGGTGTGATCGAGACCACTCACTCGAGAGGTCGATCGTCACCGGATCGCGATGCGAAGAGAGGGCCACCCGAAATCCGACGACGGCTGAGCCGGGGGCGACCGTTCGGGCATCTTGGGTCGACGGGAGACGGCGTGGCGTCGGCGTCGTGCAACGTGAGCGGTCGGATGCGCTGTCATACCGGCGTCTTTCCCATCGGTCGGAGAGCGCTCAGCCATGGAAGACCAGCTGTTCGCCATCGGGCGTTTCGGTGACGGCAGTGGTCGTCTCCATCTCCTCTAAGAACGTGGCGACTCGCCTCCCGAGATCGGTCAACCGGTAGTACGACCTCGGTGGGGTCGTCGCCACGATCCGCTTTTCGACGAATCCCGTCTCCCGGAGCCGATCGAGACGACGGGCGAGCACCGTCGCGGAGATCCCGTCGATTTCGTCCTCGAGACCGCCGAACGTATGCTCGTCGCGGGCGAGTACGTGAAGGACGTGAAACGACCACTTGTTTCCGAGCGCTCGCTGGAGATGATGCCAGGTCCGTTGCCAATCGTCCGTGGTGTGTTCAGGCACGTTCGGTGGTGTGCTACCTGCGGGGATAAATTACGCACCCAGGTTACGGATCCGTTAGTGGCACCCCAATCGTGATCGGCGCGATCGCTCGGTCTCGAATCGAGGGACACGTCCCCCGTTTGCCGTGGTGGCGGGCCGCCGTCGCGACAGTCCGGCGAAACACTGTTGGATCCGCCGCTCGCCCGAAACGACAGATCGTCTCAGAACGAGCAGTGAACGGTCGGGCCAAGTACGAAACTCGAAATGTGCGCCGATCAGTCGTCGGCCGGAACGGCCGTCGTCGCTTCCGTCTCGGCCATCGCGAGGACGTCGTCGAAGAACTCGAGGGTGTCCTCCGGGCCGGGGTTGGCCTCGGGGTGGTACTGGCGGGTGATGATGTCGTACTCGATACCGTCGAGTCCCTCCGGGGTGTCGTCGTTGACGTTTACCTGGGTAATCTCGAGGTGCTCGCCCGGATCGTCGACCGTGTAGCCGTGGTTCTGGGTCGTCATCACGACCTGACCCGACTCTACGTCGAGGACGGGCTGGTTGACGCCGCGGTGGCCGAACGTCATCTTCGCGGTCGTGCCGCCGAGCGCTTCGGCGACGATCTGCTGGCCGAGACAGATGCCGGCGACGGGGACGTCCTCGACGAACGCCTGGACGAGCGAGATCGCGTCCTCGTAGTTCGCGGGGTCACCGGGGCCGTTCGAGATGAACAGAACGTCGGGATCGAGCGCGTCGACGTCTGTGGCGTCCGCGTCGTACGGCAGGACGTGAACCGTCGCGTCGCGGTCGAGAAGCGAGTCGACGATCGACCCCTTCGCACCGCAGTCGACGAGCGCGACGTCAGGGCCGTCGTTGTCCGCGCCGTGGACGACCGGTTCGTCGACGCTGACCTGTGCGCCGATGTCGGCGTGTTCGCTCATCGCCTTGCAGGCCGCGAGTTCGTCGAGTGCGTCCTCCTCGGTGACGTCGTCGCCGACGGCGATGCCACACTTCATCGCGCCGCCGTCGCGGATGTCGGTGACAACCTCTCGCGTGTCGAGGTGGTCGACCGCCGGAACGCCCTCGCTTTCGAGCCAGTCGACGACGTCCTCGGTGAGTTCCTTCGCGAGCACCGCTCGCGGGTGGACGCGGTCGTCCTCGAACCGTTCCGCTCGGACGCCGTAGTTTCCGATCAACGGGTACGAAAAGGTGAGCACCTGCTCCTCGTAGGACGGGTCGGTCAGGCTCTCCTCGTATCCCGTATACGCCGTCGTGAAAACCAGTTCGCCGCGAGCTGTTCCCGAAGCACGACCACGCCCCTCGAGTACGTGGCCGCCTTCCAACGCAACGTAGGCCGCTGTCATTACGATCTACGTATCGGACACACCGCCATAAGTGTTGTCTTCGAAGCTGAGTTACGAAATTCGTAATCGGTAAGTGAGCGCCGATCGAAGGTTCGGATCTCCATGGACGATCTGGACCGACAGATCCTCGATAGCCTCCGACGGGACGCCCGGACGCCGTACACCGAGATCGCCGACGAGGTCGGAACCAGCGAGGGGACTGTCCGCAACCGCGTCGAACGGATGATGGACGACGAGATCATCGAGCGGTTTACGATCTCGACTCGGACAGGGAACGTCAAGGCGATGGTCGAGATCAGCGTCGCGGTCGACGTCGACACCAAGGCGGTCTCCGAGCGGATGGCTACCTGGGAGGAGGTCGACTTCGTCTGGATGGTCTCCGGCGAGCAGGACATCGTCCTCGTCGTCGACGCCGCCGACACCCGCGGCGTCAACGACCTCATCACGCAGGCGCGCGATCAGGAGGAGGTCGTGAGCACGAAGACGCGTCTCATCCTCGACGAGGAACTCGGCTGACGTTTGTGGCCGGTCGACGTCGACCCGGCTGGGGACGCACCAAGTGGGGCGTCGACCGCTCGAGTGCGTACGCCGGGAGATTCCTTTTGCACGCGGTTGTCCTACGCCCACCGGATGGGGATAAACGACAGAAACGAGGACCGCGTTCTCGTTTGTAATCCCGTCAGCGGCGGCGAGGACCACGCCCACGACGTCGTAGAGCGAGCGAGAGAACACGGATTCGAGATGCGTCGTACCGAGGAACCGGGTGACGGGAAACACCTCGCCCGCGAGGTCGCATCCCGCTTCGACGTCGTCGCCGCGGCCGGCGGCGACGGCACGGTAAACGAGGTCGTAAACGGCGTCCGCGCGGCTGACGCCCTCGAGTCGACGACCGTCGCCGTCGTTCCGGTAGGGACAGGGAACAACTTCGCGACGAACGTCGGCATCGAGGGAATCGAAAGCGGCTTCGAGGCGATCGAACGGGGCCGACGCCGCTGGATAGACCTTGGAATCGCAAACGATCGCGCGTTCGTCAACTCCTGTGTCGGAGGCGTCACCGCGGAGGCCAGTGCCGAGACGAGTTCCGAGAGCAAGCGAGAACTGGGCGTACTCGCGTACGTGAAGTCGACGTTCGAGACCCTGCGATCGTTCGACTCGCTCCCTCTTCGGGTCGCGACGGCTGAGCGGGCGAGCGACGAACTCGAGCAGCCGTGGGAGGGACGGGCGTTGCTCGTTCTCGTCGGAAACTGCCGTCGGTTCGGACCCCACCGCGGTGGACAGGCGAACGTCGAAGACGGATTGTTTGAAGTGACCATCGTCGAGGATGCTCCTTCACTCGGTCTCGTCGAAGAGATGGCCCGCGAGGGCTTGTTCGGCCACGATGCCCCGCATATCGCCCGTCGGCGAGCGCAGTCGCTCTCGATCGAGAGCCTGCGAAGCGCCGTCGGATACAGTCTAGACGGCGAGATACTCGAAACGGACCGACTCACCCTCGAGACGAAAGAGCGGGCAGTTCGCATCGTCGTCGGCGACGGATATCGACCGAATCCGGACGCGAACCCGACGGACTGACGGTACGAGCAGACCGGACGAGTGCCTGTCGATCGTCGAGGTGGTTGGTGTCGGAGCGATACTGGTTTCAGGCGCCTCTCCGATTAGGAGAGTATGACTACCTCACCGGAAGAGTTCGAGCACGAAAACGCCGCACAGGACGTGATCGCGGTCGACCAAGACGACACCGAACTCGAACTCGTCAACCGCCTCGAGGCACACACCGGGGACGGAACCCGTCATCGGGCGTTCACCTCGCTGGTCTTCGACGAGGACGACAACGTCCTACTCGCACAGCGAGCCCCCGACAAGCGCCTCTGGGGAACCTACTGGGACGGAACGGTCGCTTCCCACCCCGTCGAGGGCCAGAGCCAGGAGGAAGCGACCCGGGAACGACTCGAGGAGGAACTTGGAATCACGCCCGACCAGTACGACGAGGTGCGCCTGACCGACCGCTTCGAGTACAAACGCTACTTCGAGAACCAGGGGGTCGAACACGAGGTCTGTGCCGTCTTGAAGCTCACGCTAACCGACCGCTCCCTCGAGCCAAACGAGGAGGAGGTCGCCGGGCTGATGTGGGTACCCTACGAGCGATTGTCCGCGAATCCGGAGTGGTACCGACAGCTTCGCCTCTGTCCCTGGTTCGAGATCGCGCTTCGGCGAGACGTCCGGTAACTCCTCGGAGGTTCTCGCCGACGGACGGGCGTAGTCACGCCCCCGATTGCTACGTGGTATCATGCAACAAGGCTTATTACGGTACTGTTCGTATCGTCCCTTGAGGGCCGACGGAATCGGTCCGTGTGACGAAATGAGTTCCCCACCACCGGAAACCGAGACGCACGAAATTGCGCTCTCCCGAGAAGAACGATGGGTCGTCCACCACGTCATGGCGATGCGCGTCGACGACGCACTCGACGCCGAGCAAACGCCACCAGCGTGGGCAATCGACGTATTCGAAACGATCGAATCCGACGACGAACCGGAGACGTTCACCCGCCGACAGATTCGCCGACTCACGGGCGAACTCGCGGACTATCTCGACTCCGAGAAGACACCCCAACAGGACCTCGTCCACGGATCCGCCGTCCTCGAGCGCCTCGAGGACGCCACCAGCGCTCGAGCGTAACGACACCACCCACGTCCACGTTTTCCTGGCGCTCGAGCGTAACGACACCACCCACGTCCACGTTTTCCTGGCGCTCGAGCGAATCAGCGATTTACGGTCGCGTCGTCGCCCAGACGGCCGTCACTGCGAGTAACACTGCCGGGACGAGCGGCAGGATCAACAGCGCGAACAGGTAGCTCACGTCGGGCGGCCACAGAAGAATCGCAAGCGGCGAGACGACGAACGCGAAGACGATAACGGCGACGAGTACCCACCCTCGCCAGTCGAACTCGCGGTCGGCATCCGCGGGGTGGACGGGCCCCTCGATCCAGTCGTTGCCCGACGATCCGTCCGCGCTCTCGCGGCGTTGACCGTCCTCGTCGAACGTCGAGGGATCGTGAACGTAGCCGCCGTCGTCGTTCGAAGTCACGAGCGTCTCTTATCGCTGGGATAGGAAAGTCCTCACGGTTTGGTCGGCGCGTTCCGAACCGTTACAGTTCGCTATCCGGGCGAACCACGACCTTCCCGAACCCCTCGCGACCCTCGACGATCTCGTGGGCGCGGGCCGCCTCGCTCATCGGGAGCACCTCGCGGATCGCCGGTTCGAACGTCCCGTCCCAGACGAGGGCCATCACGTCGTCGACCTGCCCCGGCGTCCCCATCGTCGAGCCGATAATCTGCAACTGGTTCCAGAAGATCCGCGGGATGTCGGTCTCCGGGCTTCCGCCCGCGGTCCCTCCGCAGGTGACGAGTCGACCGTTCTTCGCGAGGCTCTTGATGGAGTCCCGCCAGGTCCCCGCGCCGATGTAGTCGACCACGACGTCGACCCCGCGCCCGCCCGTCTTCTCGCGCACCCATCCCGGAAACTCGCGTTCCTCGTAGTTGACGACGTGATCCGCACCGTAATCGCGGGCCGACTCGAGCTTTGCGTCCGTACTGCCGGTCGCGTACACCTCGGCGCCCGCGTAGTCGGCGATCTGGACGGCGGCGTGTCCGACCCCGCCACTCGCGCCGAGTACCAGTACCGACTCGCCGGCCTCGATATCCGCCCGGTCGATCAGCATTCGCCAGGCGGTCTGGAAGACCAGCGTCGACGCACCCGCAGTGATCCAGTCGACGCCGTCGGGAACCGGAATCAGATTCTCCTCCGGTACCGCCGCGTACTCCGAGTGGACGCCAGTGACGTGCTCGCCGAGGAGGTGAAAGTTGACACAGAGCGTCGAATCCCCGTCCCGACAGAACTCGCAGTCACCACAGCTCACCCCCGCGGTTACGGCGACCCGGTCGCCCGGTTCGAACCGACTGACGTCCTCGCCGACCGACTCGACGACGCCCGCCGCATCGCTTCCGGGGACGTGGGGCATCTCGAGCGAAAGCGTCGGCAGTCCGCGACGAACCCAGACGTCGAGGTGGTTGAGCGCGCCCGCCTTCACGTCGACGAGCACCTCGTCTCGACCGACGTCGGGATCGGGGTACTCGCCGTACTCGATGACGTCCGTGTCGCCGTGTGCCGTGACCTTGACTGCCTGCATACGTCCTCACGGACGGAAACGGCGCCCATAACGGTTCGGTTGGCCAGCGTTTTCCCGGTGGATACCGAAGCCACACCATGAACGAGACCGACGAGACCACGGCCGCGAACGCGACCGGCAGTGACGACGCCGGACCCGATCCGTCACTCGGCGTCGGCATCGTCACCGTCGCCTCGAACCGAACGCTCGCGTCCGACGCGGCCGGCGAGGCGATCGGCTCGGCGCTCGAGGGGGCCGGACACGAAATCGCGACGAGAGAGCACGTCGGCCCCGACCACGATCGCGTGCAGTCGATCGTTCTTCGGGTGATCGAACGCGACGACGTCGACGTCGTCGTGACCGCTGGCGCCACGAGCGTCGAACCGGACGACATCGCCATCGAGGCGATCGAACCCCTTCTGGACAAGCGGCTTCCGGCATTCACCGACCTGTTCACGATGCTCGCCTACGACGCCGTCGGCACCCGTGTCGTCGCGGCCCGAACCCTCGCGGGCGTCGCCGAATCGACCCCGGTTTTCAGCCTACCGGGGAACGCCGAGGCCGCCCGACTCGGCGTCGAGGAGATACTCCTCCACGAAGCGCGCCACCTCGTCGAACTCGCGCGTGGCAACGGCGGCGCAGACGACGATGGGAGCCACGACGACGCGACGCTGATCGACGCCGAATCGCGAAATGGCGACGGAACCAACGACGCCGAATCACGAAGCAAAACCGGAACCAACGACGCCGAACCCCGAAACCGATGACGAGCGAATCAGTGGACGAGATCGACAAGGAATCGGTTCGACAACGCGTCTGGGACGACCTCGAGGAGAGCGGTACGGCCCGGTTTCCGTTCCCACCCCACGGGCGGATTCCGAATTTTGCGGGCGCCAAAGAAGCCGCCGAACGCCTCGCAGACCAGCCCGAGTGGGCGGAGGCGACGACGATCAAGGCGAACCCCGACGCACCACAACTCCCCGTGCGACGACGGGCGCTCCGGGACGGAAAGACCGTCTACATGGCAGTTCCACGGCTACGCGACGAGCGGTGTTTTCTCGAACTCGACCCCGACGTGCTCGAGGACTACGACGAGGCGACCACCGTCTCCGGCTCCGCGAACCACGGCGTACAGGTCGGCCCGGACGCCCTCGAGTCGATCGACCTGATCGTCGCCGGAAGCGTCGCCGTCGCTGACGGCGGCCGCATTGGAAAGGGGGAAGGATACAGCGACCTCGAGTACGCCATCTGTCGAGAACTCGACCTCGTCGACGAGGCGACAACGGTCGCGACGACCGTCCACGACCGACAGCTCGTCGACGACGACCTCGAGTTCGGCACACACGACGTCCCGATGAACCTAGTCGTCACGCCCGAACGCGTGATGCGACCGGACGGCGCCGCGGTGCCGTCCGGAATCGACTGGGGCCTCCTCGAGGAGGAACGCCTGACGGAGATCCCCGTCCTCAGTCGACTTCGGGAACGTCAGTTGTAACTCGCGTACGAAAAGTCCATCCCGGGACGCAACGCACGTCCCGGGGGTGCCAGAACCGCAGGGTGTGACGCAGGCCGGTGCAGTAGCCCGCGTCGGAAACGGTATGGCAATGGTGGGGGGAAGGGTGCTGTGGTGGGATTGCTGGAAGTCACGGGAACAGGCGTGGGGTGCCTCGGTGGGGTCTACCCGTCGACCTCCATCACATCCTACCGGGGAGAACCACTTGAACGGGGATGACGGTATACCGTTCTTACGCCGAATTCCGTCGCATTTAACTCGGATTCAATCCACCGATATCAACAGTTAGAACGTTCATACCTCGTAACCACAGATTTCATAATGGTTTTACATTACCGACTGCGCAAAGCGACGAGCGATCGTCGGCAAAACTGAACGCGCCGATCGACGGTCCGGCGCGACCGGACGCCGGCGTCCGGTTCGTCGTCAGTCGAGCAACTCGTCCGCGACGACGGACGGGTCGATCAACTCCGGGTCGACCGCGAAGTCGAGTTGGCCCCGCACGAA
This sequence comes from Natrarchaeobius versutus, assembly GCF_041205745.1. Classification (NCBI taxonomy): domain Archaea; kingdom Methanobacteriati; phylum Methanobacteriota; class Halobacteria; order Halobacteriales; family Natrialbaceae; genus Natrarchaeobius; species Natrarchaeobius versutus. The sequence goes on from NZ_JBGFCC010000010.1 coordinate 214,959, forward strand.
CTCCGGGACCGTATCGCGTGCGTAGACGACGGTTCGGATCTCGTCGTTGAGATCGCAGACGATCGGAATCGTCGTCGCCTGGTCGACGTCGGTCAGCACGTACAGATCCGCGTCGACGATTCCGGCGGACTCGAGTTCCGGACGCGAGACGACGCCCTCGAGACGGCCGACCGTCGCGCCCTCGTCCTCGAGTGCCGGTGCGATCCCGTCCTCGTCGGGTCCGGCGACGATCACCTCCATCGTCACTCGTACTCGATGGTCGCCGGCGGTTTGTGCGTCACGTCGTAGACGACGCGGGCGACGTTCTCGTTCGTCCCGGTGATCCGCGACTGGATTCGCTGGAGGGTCTCCCAGTCGAGTTCCTGGGCGCGGGCGGTCATCCCGTCGCGGCTCTCGACCGAGCGAACGGAGACGACCCAGCCGTGGACGCGATTGTCGCCTTTGACGCCCGTCGCCTTGCCGATCACCGCGGCGAGGGCCTGCCAGGGCTCGTACTCCTCGAGTTCCTCCTCGACGACGTGACAGGCCTCGCGGGCGACCTCGAGTTTCTCCTCGGTCACTTCGCCGATCACGCGCACGGCGAGCCCCGGGCCGGGAAACGGCATTCGTTCGGCGACGACTTCCTCGAGACTGAGGTGGCGAGCGACCTCGCGAACCTCGTCCTTGTAGAGGTCGCGGACCGGTTCGACGATGCCCTCGAAGTCGACGACCTCGGGGAGGCCACCGACGTTGTGGTGGGACTTGATCCCACCCTCGCTCTCGATGCGGTCGGGGTAGATCGTCCCCTGGACGAGGTAGTCCGCGCCAGCGTCTTTCGCCTCGCGCTCGAACTCGCGGATGAACTGCTCGCCGATAACCGACCGTTTCTCTTCGGGGTCGGTGACCCCGGAAAGCGCCTCGAGGAACCGATCTTTCGCCTCGACGACGCGAAGCGACTCCATGTAGTCGAACGTCTCGCGGATCTGGGCGGTCTCGCCTTTCCGCATCAGGCCGGTGTCGACGTAGACCGGGGTGAGTCGGTCGCCGATCGCCTCGTAGGCGAGTGCGGCGGCGACCGAGGAGTCGACGCCGCCCGAGAGGGCGATGACGGCGTTTGCGTCGCCGATTTCGTCTTCGATCTCTGCTACTGCGTCGGGTACGAACGTCTCTGTGTCTACCATCAGTGTTCACCCTCCTGCCGTCTCGTCGCAACTGCGTACAGAATAGTGCTATCGAGCGTAGTCGCCATGACGAGTTTCGGATCGGGACGGACAAAACGATTTTGAATCGTCAGTCGATCACGCCGTGAGACGGTTTCGAACAACGGCTCGAGTGTTCGAACGACGTGACGACGTCTGCGAACCTCGACCTGCCGACCTGCCGCGACAGTTCGTCACGGTCGGTGAGACCAGCGCGACCGTTGTCGTCGAGCCGAAGTACGCGGCGGTGTTCCGGATCGTCGGGTCAGACCGCCGTCGAGCCGATGCGACGAAACGGAGGGACGCGACCGATAACGTTGCCGACGAGCGCACCGAGGACACTGAAAAAGCCAAAGGCCACGAAGGCGAGAAAGTGCCAGAGCAACGCGAACGCGACCCCGAGGGCGGCGTAGCCGGGCGATATCGCCCATCCAGACGCGACAAAACTGGCAGAGGCCCAGACGGCGGGGAGACTGCCGATGACGCCGGTTCGCAAGCCAGCGCGAACGGCGGAGGTCGATCGGGTGCTGTAGTACAGTCCCGCGAGGAACCCAGCGAGTACCACTGGGCCGGCACTGTAATGGGACGGCCCCGTGCTCAGGGAGACGGCCACCGTGACGGGAAGGGAGAGGAACCCGAGCGCTGTCGCAGCCGATACATCTTCGTCCAATAGCCACTGGATAATTCTGGTCGGGATAGCCACGATCCTACCCGGTAATCGGGTCGGCTATTGTATATTTTTTCGGACACGGTTCGAGGCGCTCCCAGTCCATCACAAATGGACAGCATCGACACCGTATCTCGATCGTTCGTTCCCTATCGTCGTCGAACGTCACCGCACTCACACGCGAGTGCGAGCAGGGAATCAGGTTTGTGCTTCGGGTTCGACAGCGGCCTCATCACCGTTGGCTCGCTCCACGACCGCCTCGACCAGCCCCAGGAACGGTGGACTCGGCTGACCGGGCCGGGACGTGTACTCCGGGTGGAACTGCGTTCCCAGGAAGTACGGGTGGTCCTCGAGTTCGAGGATCTCCATCCGGTTGCCGGCGGTACCCGAGAAGACGAGCGGTTCGTCCTCGAACTGTTCGAAGTACTCGGGGTTGACCTCGTAGCGGTGGCGGTGGCGCTCGGAACAGGACGTATCATCGTAGAGGTCGTATGCGAGCGTCTCAGGTTCGATCACCGTCGTGTGTCCGCCGAGTCGCATCGTTCCGCCCATATCCTCGACCTCGTACTGTTCGGGCAGGATGTCGATGACCGGGTGTGGCGTCTCCCCGTCCATCTCCGCCGAGTGGGCTCCCTCGAGCCCGAGCGCGTTCCGGGCGTACTCGACGACGGCCATCTGGAAGCCAAGACAGAGCCCGAGGAAGGGAACGTCGTTCTCGCGGGCGTACTGCACTGCACGGATCTTCCCTTCCGCACCGCGCATCCCGAAGCCGCCGGGGACGATGATCCCGTCGACGCCCTCGAGTTGGCCGTCGTAGCTCTCGGCCATGCCGTCGGCGTGGACCCAGTGGACGTTCACGTCGACGCCGAGTTCGAAGCCGGCGTGTTTCAGCGACTCGTGGATCGACATGTACGCGTCCTCCAAGTCGTACTTGCCGACCAGCGCCACGTCGATCTCGCCGTCTTTCTCCGTGGTAACGATCTCGCGCCACTCGTTGGCTCGCTCCCCCTCGGGGAGTGCCTCGTCGGCCAGACCAAACCGCTCGAGGACGTACTGGTCTAACCCCTCGTCTTCGACCATCAGCGGCACGTGGTAGACGTCCTCGACGTCGGGGTTCGAGAACACCGCCTCCGTCGGGATGTCACAGAACAGGGCGATTTTCTCTTTCGTCTCGGGCTCGAGTCGATCCTCACAGCGACCGACGATCACGTCGGGCTGGAGGCCGATCGAGCGCACCTCCTTGACCGAGTGCTGGGTGGGTTTCGTCTTTTGCTCGCCGTTTTTCGAGTACGGAACCAGGGTGACGTGTGCAAAGAGGATATCCTCCTCGTCCTCCTCGTGGGCGAACTGCCGGAGCGCCTCGAGGTAGGGCATCCCCTCGATGTCGCCGACGGTGCCGCCGACCTCGACGAGACAGACGTCGGTTCCCTCGGCCGCCTCGCGGATGCGGCGTTTGATGTCGTCAGTAATGTGCGGGATGATCTGGACGGTCTTCCCGAGGTAGTCACCCGCGCGTTCTTTCTCGATGACGTGCTGGTAGGTCTTCCCCGTGGTGACGTTGTGATCCGAGGTCATATCGACGTCGAGAAACCGCTCGTAGTTCCCCAGATCGAGGTCGACCTCGCCGCCGTCCTCTAAGACGTAGACTTCCCCGTGCTGGTAGGGATTCATCGTCCCCGCGTCGACGTTCAGGTACGGATCGATCTTGACCGCGGTGACGTCGAACCCGGCGTTCTTGAGGAGACGGCCGGTGCTCGCGGCCGTGATCCCCTTGCCGAGACCCGACATCACCCCGCCGGTGACGAAGATGAACTTGTTCCCCAGAGAGGGGTCATAATGAGTGTCCGATTCCGTCGGCATACCGAGTGTCCGCGCGAGCAGTTGAAAACGATTTCGGGACTGGATCGGCTCCGACAGGCGTTGTCACTCCAGGCGGTGAAACGGTCCGCTGACAGCCGTCGCTCCTCGAGTCCGCGCGGAGGCGAAAGCCGGGCGTCGCGACCGTACGGTCGATCATTCGCCGGTCCTTCTTCGTGGCCGTTCACTCGCTCTCCGGATCCTGCGGGGTTTCGTCCTGTGCCTCGACGATCTCGGCCTGCGCTACGTACTCGGCGGTGCCACCCATCCGAATCTGGACCGTCCGTCCGGGCAGATCCGGATCGTCCTCGTCGGTCGGTTCCTGTGGGACGGAGACGGACGCGACGCCGTCGATCGTCAGCGAGCGGCGCTGGATCGGATCACCCTCGTGTTCGACGGTCTCCCACGTCTCGGCGGTGAACTCGTCGGTACTCTTCCCGAAGTACTCCTCGGGATCCTTGTCGACCGTGTCCTCGGTCTGGGACTCGCCGGTCGTCCGGTTGTCGTCGAACTGGACCTCCTCGTGTTTGTACTGGCGGAGATGGACGAGCATACCTGAACCCACCAGCAACGATCGGATAGTGGTTCCAGTGGAAGGCTCAACCAGTTTATAACCACTGACGTCATCTACGACGGTATCCAACGCAGTCCTGTTCGTGCTGGCTCCGCGTCTCGACGATTGCGACGGCGAACGGTTTCTGTCGGAACGCTATCCTTTATACCGACGAGCGTCGAACGATCCACCGTGGCAACTCGTGATCGCGTGAACGTCGCCGATCTCGGCGCACCCGACATCGGCTTCAAGACGGCGGTCGGATTCTACGCCGGAATACTCGTCGCCAGCGTCCTCGCTGCCGCCGGCGTCCTCGCGGGCGCGGAGACGCCGACGATCCTGTCGACGTTTCCGACCGCCGTCACGTTTACGACCATCGTCGGCTTCGTCCTCGCGGGCCGGACGTCCGGACTGGCCGAACGCATTGGCGAACGTCTGTGGCGCCGACTTGCCTGCTACGCGCCCGCGGCAGCCTTCGGAGCGATGATACCGATTTCCGCCTACACGTCGATCGATCCCAGCAATCGGCTTCTCCTCCTCGCCGCCGTCTCGTTCGTCCTCACCGGCGCTCTCGGGTTCGGCGTCGCCCACATGGCACGAAGCCGCTACGTTACGTTTCTGACGCGCGACGAGCCCACCGCCACCTGGTCGTACCGGAAGCTCTCCGCGCTTTCGAATAGATACGTCCTCACGGCGGTCTGGCTCGCGGTGATCGCAGGTGGTCTCGTCAGCACCGTACTGGGGAGCAGGTTTGGCCTGTTCTGGGCGTTCTGGGGCGCCGTGATGCTCGCGACATTCTGGATGGACGACGGGATCATGGGCCAGTTCGAACCGTCCGATCGGTGGGGTAGCTCCGAGATGGCGGCACACGACGCCGGCATTCTCATAGAGACGGGGCTCAGTAGCTCACTCGTCCCCTGGGAACGGATCGACGACGTTCGGCTGACCGACGACGAACTCGTCCTCGAGCAACGGCTGTGGCCGAGTCTGCGGTGCGATCGCTCGGTGATCGACGACCCCGATGCCGTGCTCGAGGGGATTGACCGCGCCCGCGAGCGAGCGCGGACGACTTCGTCCGCGGATCCGGCCACGGAACCCGACCGTCGGCGTTGAAGTAACTCGAGTTCGTCGGCCCAGCTATGGCCGATCTTCGCGTCACCGTCGACGACCTCGAACTCGAGGCCGACTGGACCGACGACGCACCCGAGACGCGACGAGCGCTCGAGGAGGCGCTCCCGCTTTCCGGGGACGCCGTCCGATGGGGTGAGGAACTCTACTTCGACGTCCCGGTCGACGCCCCGGCGGAGAACGCCAGGGAGGCAGTTCCGAAGGGAGCGATCGCCTACTGGCCGCCCGGGAGCAAACTGTGTCTATTCTGGGGCGAGACGCCCGCGAGCGTGGATGGCGAGCCCCGTGCGGCTTCGCCGGTCGACGTCGTCGCCCGGCTCTCCGATACGTCGGCGCTCGAGGAAGTCGACGGCGGGGCGCGGGTTCGCCTCGAGCGACTCGAGTGACGGACAATGCGACGCGGTCGGATACCCGTCGCCGAATCGGCCGCTCCGCCGGACTCGAACGCCGGAACGAGTGCCAACTCCCATAGTGTGTGGACGATTGCATCCTGGTGTATTTACTCCGCTCTAACAGTGTCTCATCCGAATGAATCGGCGGAGTTTTTTGGCCGTTTCCGGTGCCGGATTGCTTACGGCCGGCGGGCTCGCCCACGTCGCGTCACCGTCGTCGGTTCGAACGACGACGGCGCGTCTCTCCTACGAGCAGTTCAACGATCACGTACCACAATCACTCGCCGTCTGTACGCCGTCGGAGGCGGGATATATCGGCGTGCTCGATATGTCCCCGGTGGACGCGATCGCCGAGTTCAAACGGCGCGGGTTCTCCGAATACTACCTGTCGTACCTTCACGCGTACGAGCGATACGACGAGGTCGTCTACGAACGCGGCAACCTCGTTCGGCTATCCGACGACGGGGACTGGCAGTTACACGCGCGACTGTTTCCACACGACGGGCGGACAGAAGTCAGGGGCCACTGGGAGCCCAGCGTCCGGAACCAACCGCGAGCGCACGTTGCGGGCGACGACGTCGATCACGAGAAAGGGGAAACGATGATTCGGGCGGAGTTCGACGTGATCGACGCACCGTTTTCCGGCGATCTGTCGATGGACGATCGATGCGGCTGAACTCGACGATACGATAGTAGTCACTGCACGTCAGTGCACACCTGATCGCCAGACGGATCGGCGATGGGTGTCTACATCGTTGCAGTTGTTACTATACAACACGGTCGCAGTGCCCGCTTACATGCCCCAGAAGTGAACGCTGGCGGACGAACAACGTGCGTACAGCGATTCAGTCGGTCAGGTCGATTCTCGGTTGTCGAGGTAGTTATTCACCAGTAACGGTGCGACGGTGCCAACGAAGATCAGTATCCCAATTAGAACGGTCGATGGCACATCTGTCAACAAAAATCCTCCGTAGGCGAGAACGAGTGCAACCACGACGAACCCGGTCAGAACTTTGTTTTCACGGGAAACCATACAGCCCCCTCTCGCTCGAGATTACAAAAGAATGTCGGGTATTTGATTTTTATTTGCCCCAGAACGGATCGCGGCTCCGTTGTTTGTCGAGGTACATGTTCAGCGCCTCGAGTTCGTCGCCGGGGATCTCGTCGGTCAGTTCCTGTTCTAAGATCTTCGCGTGTTTCTCGGGGAGTTCGGCCCAGAGTTCGTCGTCTTCCTCGATGCCGCGGCCGACGGTCGGCCCGTCGATCGCGACCGAGACCCGGTTGCCGGCGCGAGCCTCGTCGATGTCTTCGCCCTGTTCCTGAATGCCTTTGACCTGGCCGACGCGCTCCGGATCGTTCCCGTCGAACTTGACGACGTTCGAGTTGTTCTGGAGCGTTCCCGAATTCACCTCGACGCCGACGACGGCGGGATCGTTCTGTCGAAACGTGTGATCCGGGAGGATCCTGAATCGGGCCGGTCGGACGATGTTCTCGAGGATCGTATCCTGCTGGGCGCGCTCGAGTTCGTCGACGAACTCCTCGTACTCCTCGATGAGCTGGTAGATGACCTCGTCGGCGAAGATCCGGACGTCGTCTATTTCGGCACGATCGTGGGCGTCGTCGAGGACGTCGACGTTGAAGCCGAGGATGACCTGCTGTTTCGGGTCTTCGGCCGTCGAGGCCACGGAGACGTCCCGCGGGGCGACGTCGCCGACCTCCGCGCGGACGATCGGCAACTCGGCTTCGTCCAGCGCGTCGGCCATCGCCTCGAGACTGCCGAGCGTGTCCGCTTTGACGACGACGCCCTGTTCGGCGGTGTCGACGGCGATGTCCGCGAGTTCGGCCTCGACTTCGGTGACGACCTGCCCTAACTCACGATTTCGGACGACTCGGACCGGCGCGCCCGCCATCGCGTCCTCGAGATCGGGCGCGGCGACTTTGATCCCGGCCGCGGCGGAGACCTCGTCGACTTTCTCGAAGCGACTCTCGGTTCGAATCTCCGCGAGCGGTCGGGGCTGAAGGAGCGCCCGAACGTCGGTGACGATCGGGTCGTTTTGCCCGCCAACGACGAGCTGGTCGTTCGCGCGAACGGTCCCGTCGTAGAGGACGGTATCGATCGTCGTCCCGAAGCCTTTCTCCTCTTTGACCTCGAGGACTGTGCCGACGCCGGGGCCGGCGACGTCGATCTCCATCTCCTCTTTCATGTAGCGCTGGGAGAGCCCCATCATCACGGCCAGCAGGTCGGGGACGCCCTCGCCGGTCATCGCACTCACGGGGACGACGCCGACGTTGCGCTGGAAGTTCTGGACCCGCCAGTAGAGGTCCGCCGAAAAGCCCTCGTCCGAGAGGTTGCCGATGATCTCGTAGAGGCTCTCGTCGAGGCGCGAACTCACGCGGTCGGACTGAGACTCGTAGGTCGCGTTGATCGGCGAATCCTCCTTGGCGTTCCAGCCGGGAACGGTGTCGATCTTGTTCGCCGCGACGATAAACGGCGTCTCCGATCGCTTGAGGATGTCCAGGGCCTCGAGGGTCTGTGGCTGGAAGCCGTCGTTGACGTCGACGACGAGGATGGCGATATCGGCGAGCGCGCCGCCGCGAGATCGAAGCGTCGTAAACGAGTGGTGTCCGGGCGTATCGATAAAGAGGAGCCCCGGGAGGTCGAAGTCGTCCGGATTGACGAGATCACCGGCGATCGTCGAGACGACGTCGAGCGGAACCGCGGTGGCTCCGATGTGCTGGGTGATCGCGCCTGCTTCGCCCTCGATGACCGCGGAGCCGCGGATCTTATCGAGGAGACTGGTCTTGCCGTGATCGACGTGTCCGAGGACGGCGACGATCGGCGTTCTGAGGGATGTGGGATCGAGAGTGTCTGCGTCGGGTTCCGACATGGTAAACCACCAGAGAAGGTCTTGTCTAGAGCGTCCGCAGGGCCATAGTTAAACCCATCGTCACGGCGGCGCGAGAAACCCGCCCGCGAGTCGGTGAATACGTCGATCGAGGCGAAAACGAGCCGGATGCTGTCTGCTGGCTGATGCGACGCTCCCCGTGTTTTTAATACCGATTAGTAAATACGAGTATACATGAGCGATATACTCGCTGAAAACCTTTCGGGCAAGTCCGTCATGGGATCCGACGGCACCGAGCTTGGATTGCTCTACAACATCACGATGGACATCAAGACGGGCGGACTCCACGACCTCATCGTCGAACCCGACGAGGACGTTCCGACCCAGCGGATCGACTTCGACATCGACGACGCCGGCCGATTTCTGGTCCCCGTCAGCCGCGTTCAGGCGGTGAAAGACTACATCGTCGTCAAGCGCTAACGGTATGTACGTTCTCGACTCTTCGGCTTTTATTCACGACTTTCACACGACAGAACAGACTGCGACGATCCCGCTCGTCCGCGAGGAACTCGAGGACGAAAGCGCCTATCGCTACGACGCGATGGAGGGATCCGGGATGCACATCCACATCCCGAACGAGGACACGACGGAAAAGGTCAGACGCGCGGCGAAGGAGTCTGGTGATCTCGAGGTGCTCTCCGATACCGACGTTCGCCTCGTCGCGGCGAGTTTCGAACTCGACGCAACGCTCGTCACGGACGACTACGCGATGCAAAACGTCGCGGAGAAACTAAACGTCGGTGTGGAGGTTATCGCCCGCGAAGGGATCGACGAACAGCGCCAGTGGCACTTCCAGTGTCAAGGCTGTGGCCGGGAGTTCGACGAGGAGAAAGATCGATGCCCGATCTGTGGCTCGGCGCTCGCCCGAAAGAACCCGAACTGATCGAACTGACGGCGAACTGATCGAACCGAGAGCGCTCGAGTCGGTCGACGTCTCGTACGATCTGCCGTTGTCAGTTCCGGCGGCTTTGTTGAATCGCTGTAAGGCGGTGGATTTCACTGTTTGACGGCACGTTTGATGTTGTAGACGACACACATCAG
>NZ_JBGFCC010000011.1:0-206739 GCF_041205745.1 Natrarchaeobius versutus
GACACCGAAGTCTCCCCGCTTCAACTCCTTTGATTTACTGACCTTTCCCGACGCCGTCTAGTGATTCAACGCAGCCGACTTTGTCCACACGTGGTGTCCCGTTGGGCTTCGCTACCGGGTCGCTCTCGTGAAACTCGTCTTCAAAACCATTGACGTATTTGTGCCCGGCGTTCGAACGCGACCTATGGACGGGAGACCAGGTAGCGATCACGGTCGAGCCGAGCAATGAGGGGCTATTACTTCCGATACCTGCAGGTGCTCGTTCGATTTCTCCCGATCGCGATCGCATTCCTCCGAGACCGCCGGCGGTTTCTCCTGTTCGGCCCGCCACGGCAGATTTCGACGGCGGCCCACCGCGACCGCGCAGAACGGCTCACCGAGACGATGCTCGATCTCGGCCCGGCGTTCATCAAGGTGGGACAGGTACTGTCGACGCGGCCGGATATCGTCCCGCCGACGTATGTCGATGTCTTGGCAACGCTCCAGGACGAAGTCCCCGAATCGACGGGCGGAGAGCCGTTGAACGTCGTCGAATCCGAACTCGGCGACGAACTCGACCTCGAGACGCTCGAGCCAGTCGCCGGTGGATCGCTCGCGTTCGTCTACACCGTCGAATACGACGGTGAGCGAATCGCGCTGAAGGTCAGGCGACCCGACCTCGCCTCGGTTATCGAACGCGACTTACGCGTCATCAGGGGATTCGTCCCCGTGATCGCGATGTTCGCCGACGAACGCCAGCGTTACTCGCTCGAAAACGTCACCGACGATTTCGAGGCGATCATCCTCGACGAACTGGACTTCGAGCGTGAAGCGTCGATCATGGCCGAGATTCGATCGAACGTCGCGGACGACGATCGGGTTCGGATCCCCGCCACGTATCCCGAGTTCTGTTCGGATCGTGTCGTCGCGATGGAGTACGTCGACGGTGAGAAGATCACGAACGACCGTGCGCTTGCGGATGCCGGGATCGAACCGTCCGAGATGGCGACGCTGGTGTTCCAGACGTATCTGAAAATGGGTCTCGTCGACGGCACATTCCACGCCGATCCACACCCCGGGAATCTCGCGGTAACCGACGACGGCCAACTGGTGATCTACGACTACGGGATGAGCCAGCGGCTGACGGCACAGGAGCAAGAAGACATCGCGAAACTCTATCGGTCGCTGGTCCGACGCGACGTCGACGACCTGTTGAACACGCTCATCGCCCTCGGCGTTCTCGAGCCAACGGTCGACCGAACCGCGGTTCGACAGGTCCTCGAGCTCGTTATCCAGAACCTCGAGGGGCGATCCGAGATCACGTGGCGGTCGATTATCACCGAGTTACTAACGATGCTCCACGATTTCCCGTTTCGAATTCCGCCGAACGTGATGTTACTGGTTCGGGTCGGAACGATCGGCGAAGGAGTCTGTCGGAGCCTCGACCCGGAATTCGATTTTATCTCCGTCACACGATCGTTTCTCGTCGATCACGGATTCATCGAGAACGAACTCGAAGCGCTGATCGACGAGGTACGCGACGACCTCCGGAAGTCGGTGCCCGTCCTCGCACGGGCCCCCGCCCGATTCGACACCGTCTTCGGACAGCTCGAACGGGGCGACCTCGTCGTCAGAACTGCGCCGGTCGAGTCGACGGCGAACGGAGACACGGCGGTCGGCTACGCCGTACTCTCCGGCTCATTCGTCGTCGCGGCTGCCGTACTCACGTTTCACGAACGGCCCCTCGAGGTCGTGAGCGCGTTACTTGCACTCGTATTTCTCGGCCAGTACGTCCGGTGTCGGCGACGATCCTGAGCGAGGCTACGACGATACTCACACCGTGTTGTGGAGTGCTACCGAGAATCAGATACGTTGAAGGTGTTATGTCCCTTTTGGAAGGACACGATGATGCTTCCAACCCACGCGCTCAGCGGGATGGTACTCGCATTGCCGCTACTCGTCGTGGCTCCGGAGTATGCATCCATCGGCCTCGTGGCGGGGTTGGTCGGCGGCATCTTCCCCGATCTCGATCTGTATTTCGGTCATCGGAAGACCCTCCACTTCCCGATCTACTACAGCGTGTTCGCCGCCGTTGCAACGGCCGGCGCGCTCCTCACGCCGACAGTCGCAACCGTCGGTGTCGCCGTATTCTTGCTCAGTGGCGCCGTCCATTGCGTGACTGACATCCTCGGAAGCGGGCTCGAGTTGCGTCCGTGGGAAGGCACCTCCGAGCGAGCAGTCTACGACCATTATCGCGGCACGTGGATCCCACCCCGTCAGCTGATCCAGTACGACGGCTCGCCAGCAGACCTGTTTCTGTCGGGGCTACTTGCGGTTCCGCTGCTGTATGCACTCGAGGGGGTATTTCGGTGGATTGTAATCGGTGCTGTCATCGTCGCAGTCGCCTACACCGCGCTCAGACGTGTTCTCGCCGATTTGGCTGTCGTCGTCGTCCGGGTACTACCGGCGAGCGTGACTCCCTACGTTCCGGAGCGTTATCTCGAAGACCTCGAGCCAGCCCGCTCGTAGCAAACGGCAGGTCGGCACCAACGCAGAGTTGTCCCACTGAGGTGAGTGGTCCGTTCCGACAGTTCGTGGACTGGAAAGAGAAGTTCACGGATGGGAGGAGACAACGCTCGCGCCGAACTTTTGAACTGTAGCCTGCCCAGACTAATGTACCCAAACGGTGTAACCGCGGCCATGACGGCGATCGAACTCGAGGGGCTCACGAAGGACTACGGGGACGTCCTCGCCGCTGACGACCTGACGTTCAGCGTCGAAACGGGAGAGATATTCGGGTTCCTCGGGCCCAACGGCGCCGGCAAGACGACGACGATACGGTTGTTGCTCGGGTTCATCTCACCGACTGCAGGGTCGGCGACGGTGCTCGACCGGGACGTCACGGACGAACGAGCGCTCATCGACGCCAAGCGTCGGATCGGCTACCTCTCGGACGATCCCGCCTTCGACGAGCAGGCGACTGGTACGGAGATCCTCGACCTTCACGCGTCGATCAAAGGCGACGACCGGCGAGACGAACTCCTCGAGGCGTTCGAACCGCCCCTCGAGCGGCAGGTCCGGGACTACTCCCGGGGCAACGTCCAGAAACTCGGCATCGTCACGACGTTCATGCACGATCCTGATCTGGTGATTCTCGACGAACCGACGAGCGGACTCGATCCACTGATGAAACAGCGGTTCGACGACTTCCTGCGGTCCGAACGTCGACAGGGCGTGACGGTGTTTTTCTCCTCGCACGTGCTGAGCGAAGTACGACGACTCTGTGACCGCGTTGGGATTATTCGCGACGGGCGATTGGTCACGATCGAACCGATCGACACCCTGTTGACCCGAAGTGGAAAGGCCGTTCGAATCGCGAGCGCGACGCCGATCCCGACCGCGACGCTCGAGATCGAGGGAGTCCACGATCTGGAGACGGTATCGAGTACTGATGGTGACGAGGGTAGATCGGAAACGGTTACGGGCGGAGACGGAGACGGGAACGACCGAGCACGCGAAGCGGAACCGCCGGCTCAGCCGCACGTTCGAGGGTCGACGAACCGGGCGGCGAACTCCGACGCGACGGAGACGTTCACCGAGTGTACGTTCACCTTTACGGGCGACGTGAACGCGTTACTCGGCCGGCTCACCGAGTACGAACTGACGGATCTCTCGGTCGAGGAAGCGCCCCTCGAGGACGTGTTTCTCCGGTTTTATGGTGGTGACGACGAGGATGCTTGAGTTCCTGCGATACGACGGGCGCAAACGGATCAGGGGGAGCCTGTACGTCTCGATCGGGCTGGCGCTTTTGGCCGCGGTCGTCATCTGGGTCTTTCCCTCCTTTCAGGAGTCGTTCGAGGGTGACGAGTTGCTCGAGGCGTATCCGGAAGGGGTGTTACAGCTGTTTGACATCCAGACGATGGCGTCGCTCGAGGGATTCCTCGCGTTCGAACTCTACGTCTTCGGCTGGACGATCCTGTTCGGACTCTACGTCGCCTACAGCGCCGCAGAGGTGATCGCCGCCGACGTCGATCGCGGCCGCATGGACACTCTGCTGGCGATGCCGATCTCCCGCGCTCGCTTGCTCGCCGAGCGCTTTGGCGCACTCTCGGTCCCGATTCTCACGATAAACGTTCTCGTGCCGCCGGTCGTCCTCGTGGGGGCGTGGCTCATCGACGAGCGCATCGCCGTCGTCGACGTGATCGCCGTCCACGCGCTCTCGATTCCGTACCTGTTCGCCTGCGGAGCCATCGGCATCGTCTGTTCTGTCGCCTTCGACCGGGCGGGAATCGCCCAGCGGGCCGCCCTCGGCGTCACGTTCGGGCTCTTCCTCCTCGAGTCGTTGCTCCAGGAGACCGACTACGAGGCAGTCGGTGCGATCGCTCCGATGCGGTACTTCGACCCGAACGAGATCCTGCTCGAGGGAACGTACGATCTCGCTGGCGCGGCGGTTCTGATCGCGATGACGGTCGTCCTCGTTGGTGTGGCTCAGCTCTGGTTCACTCGGAAGGACATCTAATATAGTAGCCACTGAAAGTCAGTGCGCACCCGATCGCACGAGGGGGGCGCGGTTCGGAACGAGTGGACACGAGTGAGAACCGCGAAGATGCGAGCGGGGAACACAGTGACACGTGAGCTATGCGATCAGTGTGCAAACAGTTTCAGTTGTCACTATAGAGTTAACTCGACACTCAATCGAAATACGGTGCGTTCATCCGCTCACGACGCTGGTGGAAGCAGTTCCGTGACTCACCATTGCCTGCTAATTCATAACGTAACCCGATCACTCTGAGCGGTCAATACAGAGGATGTAGTCACCAGAGCAGTTCAGGGTAGTTCTGCAAACGCTCGGATCGGCATTGCAGCCGTCTGGGTCGCTTTAATTGGGACCGCAAACAACCGGAAGGAGTCCTCGAAAAGAGCGTCCAATCCAGTCATGTTCTCGACGATGTAAATTTCCTCGTCGAGAAAGCGCGTATGGGCAGGTCGTGACGGATTGCGGTGGTCATCGATATTGATCGTATCGACACCGACCAGACCCACGTTTTCATCGATTAGTCTGTCGATCAGCGCGTCTGAAATATACGGATACGATCGATACGTTTCTGTCCCCCAGTGATCGTCCCACCCGAAGTTGAATAGGACAGCCCGATTTTCGAGATTACGGTCGGTAGGCAACGCATTGACACCGAGTTCATCGTACGGCTTCAGTCCTCGGGCATCAACGACAACACCCGGTAACACGAGTTCGTCGATATCGAGATCGCCAATGTCACGACCATCTGGGTAGCGATGATACGGAGAGTCGAGGTACGTGCCGACCGACGTTTGAAACGTGACCTCCGTGACCTCGAACGCGGACTCTCCATCGTAGAAGGATTCGGACTCTTCGTGAGTGAAAAACGGCTGTATCTCCGCCGTATACTCGGTAACTGTCCCGTCTTCGTCTTCCATACGGAAGCCCGGCATCCCATCTTCGAAGGAATGGCTGAGATCTACGAAACTCATAGAGATAGCTACGAGTGTATCGAAGTAAATAGTGTAGATACAGTCTTCAGCGAGCAGCTGTTTCAGAAAAGAAAGTGTCCGAATGAAAAATTTCAACAAATATAGATGTGAAAATGGTGTGGTCCATGCGTCAATCGTTCCAGTTGGAGTGATATCGCTCGCCAGTTGTACGGGGAGTCGACGATGGTCTACCGACTGGATATCCTCACAACCGGGCTCGAACGTCGTACCAGACTTCTATACTGCTACTCGAAATATGTTTTTACACCAATAGTAGTGGTCGTGTTTGGACAGGTCCTTCGATCGAATTCGAGCGTTTCGAACTATTTAGTGGGGTTCAGCGGTTACAAACGAATTATCGAAAGCGTCTGAGCCAGGTCCTTTGCGAAAACACGTCCGACGACAGTTCTGTTTCCCAGGCGGTCCGTACTTCAGATACTCCGCCCGAACAAGCTCGATGTCGTCGTCCCTGACAGAGGAGGTGTTGACCTATCTTTCTGGCAATATATGAAAGGTATATTCGTATACCCTCGTATTATTGGTAGTTCGGTATGTTCACCAGCCGAACCCGTCTCCGGCAGAATAATGCGATCGATGGGCGTATTGACGAGGGATGAACGACGAGTATCCGACGGCCCGACCGATCGCTCGAGTGGCCCGCGAAGACGCCGGAAACGACGACGAGACGGAGCTACCGAACGTACCCTGGGTCGACGTTCACAACCACGCACACACGCTCTCGTGGGGTGATCGGGAGAAGTACGCGCTGAGCGGCTGCGAGTCGATGGTCACGATGGCGGCGGGCTACCACTGGACACCGTACCGACCGGTCGAGCCGGCGGACGTCAGGTATCTCTGGGACGACGCACTCGCCCGCCTCGGTGGGATCAACGACGCACACCCGTTCGATGCCTCCCTCGGAATCGGGATCCACACGGGCGCTCGAGTCGATCGCGTCGACGAACTGCTTTCGGTAATGCCGTCGTACCTCGAACTCGAGGAGGTCGACGCGGTCGGCGAGGTCGGGCTCACCCCCTCCCAACACGGCTCCCGGTGGCCACTCGAGGAACAAAAAGCAGTGACGAGAGCGCAGTTCCAGCTGGCCCGGGAGTACGACCTACCGGCGATTACGCACACGCCCTCCGACCCCGACGACGTCGACGTGCCGTTTCGCGAACGGAGACGAATGCCCGGCTACGAGAAAGAATCGTCGCTCCAGCGCGAGCCCGTCTTCGGGTCCGAGAACGTCAAGCGCGATGCCATCGAACACTGCCTGGAACTCAAAGACGAGGCCGGACTGGCGGACGATCGGCTGGTCCTCTCACACGGGACGACCGAGGTCGCTCCGTTCGTCCTCGAGAACACCGACTGTTACCTGAGCTTTACCGTGAGTTACCCGTGGCTACTCGGCGTCGGAGCCCGGGACGTCGCGGCCGTCATCGACGAGTACGGACCGGAACGCGTCCTCGTCGAGACCGACGCCGCGAACGTACTCCGCGGGGACGCCTTCGCGTTCAAACGAACGATCTTCGACCTCTACCGGATGGGGATCGACGTCGAGACGATTCGGACGGTCGTCTACGAGAACCCGCAGTCGTTACTCGAGTGACAGGCGTCCACCAGCCGTAAGATGGGTTCGATAGCCCTGGTCAGAGGACGGCGATACCGGCCGAGTACGGCCACGTGACGCCGCTCAGCGCGAGAAAGACGAGCGCGCCGCCGAGAAGCCCGACATTTTTCAGGAAGTTGATCATTTCGGATTGCTTCTGGTCTTCGGGGACGGCCCAGAAATCGTGAAAGAGCGGCGTCGCGACGAGGAGGAACAGAGCCATCGCACCGGCTGCGAGCGTCGGAACGATTCCGAACGCGATCCCCACGCCGCCGAATAAGAGCATTCCGCCGCTAAAGAGGACGGCCAGTTTCGGCGCAGGAAGCCCCTTGGCGCCGGCGTAGCCCGCCATCGCCTCCGTATCCAGGAAGTGATTGATGCCGTTGAACGCGAGGATCGCGCCGAAGAGCAATCGGCCGACGAGGAACAGTTCGGCCGCGAGTGGGCCGGCGAACGCGTCGGTCTGGAGCGGTACGAGTTCGAGTCCGGATGCAGGTATCATAATGCAATCGCTCCGTTCGAATCGGCCGCGTATATACGTTCCCGGATGCAAGAGTTACCAGATAACGTGAGTGTTACCGGAAGAAACGCGGCTTCCGAATAGGCGACGTGACTACTCGCCGACGACGAAGAGCCGCAGATCGTTGACGTTCGTTCCGCTCGGGCCGGTCCGGAGGAGCGCATCGACGTCATCGAGGAGCGTTCCGGCGTCGTTTCGGGCCAGCGCCTCCCTGGCGTCGGCGGAGTCGATTTCGGTTGCCAAGACGACCGCACCGGCGGCGTCCGACGCCCCGTCGATTCCGTCCGTGTCGACACCGGCGACGACGATCGGTTCGTCCGCGAGTTCGGCCGCAGCGCTCACGACGAACTCCTGGTTCGGCCCGCCCTGGCCCGGATCATCCGCGAGCGTAACCGTCGTCTCCCCGCCCGAGAGGAGGACGACCGGCGGGGACGCCGGGTTCCCCGTCTCGGCGCACTCCCGGGCGATAGCCGCGTGGGTCTTGCCGGCCTCGCTAGCCTCGCCCTCGACGCTCGAGGAGAGGACGACGGTGTCGTACCCTTGCTCGGTCGCGGCTTCCCGTGCAGCATCGATTGCGGTCCAGCCGTTGGCGAGGATGCTCGTCGTCACGTCGTCGAACACCGAATCGTCCGCCGTCGGCGTCTCGGAATGTGTGCCGGCGGCGCCGGCCTCGAGATGATCGGCGACGGCCGCCGGCGGATCGATCCCGTACCGGTCGAGGACGGCGAGCGCATCGGCGTACGTCGTCGGGTCGGGTACGAGCGGACCGCTTGCAATGACCGAGAGGTCGTCGCCCACGACGTCGCTGAGCGTCAAACCGACGACCGTCGCCGGTGCGACCGCCTGCGCGAGACGACCACCTTTGATCGCCGAGAGGTGTTTTCTGACCGCGTTGATCTCGTCGATCGAGGCACCGCTCGAGAGCAACGCCTCGGTCGTCGATTGGAGATCCGACAGCGCGAGGTCGGCCGCCGGCGCCGCGAGCAAGGCACTGCCGCCGCCGGTGATACAACCGACGACGAGATCGTTCGCCGTCGCCGACTCGGCGACCGACAGCACACGGCGGGCACCCTCGACACAGCGGTCGGTCGGAACGGGGTGATCCCCCTCGACCACCTCGACGACGTCCGTCGGTTCGACGTCGTCGGTGACGACGGCGCCACCGGAGAGATGGTCGCCGAACAGTTCCTCGAGTTCGCGAGCGAACTGGCCGGAGGCGTTTCCGCCGCCGAGGACGAGCACCCGGTCGTACGCCTCGAGATCGTAGACGAGATCCTCCGAGTGGGATTCGGCCGAGACGACGAACCGGCCGTCGTCGACGCTGAGCGAACTGTCGGTTACCGTAGACGGGTGTGCCGCCTCGATACCGCGGTCGAGACACGCGAGTGCGACCGACCGCGCCGTCGATTCCGTGGAGGTCCAAGCCTCTTCGATCATACGCCCTCGTCGTCCCGGAGACGCCTTGTAACTATCGTCGAAGAATGGGGTGAAACCGTCGGAACGAACGGACCGGAGACGGTCCGGCCGCCCTCGAGAGCTACTCGGCGAGTTCCTCGTAGCTTCCCTGGTAGAAGATCAGCGGCTGATCGTCGGAGTTCTGTACGGCGGCGTCCTCGACGCGGCCGACGAAGATCGTGTGGTCGCCACCTTCGTGTTCGGCCTCGATACTGCAATCGAGATACGCGAGCGTATCCTCGAAGATGGGCGCGCCGGTCTCGGATCGGAAGAGGTCGATACCCTCGAACGGGTCGTCCATCTCGTGGTGCTGGCCCGCAAAGCGGTTCGAAAGCTCCTCTTGATCCGCAGTGAGGATGTTGATCGCGTAGTTGTCCGCCTCCTCGAGCAGGTCGTGAGAGCTTGCGCCGACGTCACAGTTCCACAGCACCAGCGGCGGGTCCAACGACAGCGACGTAAAGGAGTTGACCGTCAGCGCGTGGTCTTCGCCGTCGAGCGTAAACGTCACGACAGTTACGCCGGTGGCAAAGTTACCGAGAACCATCCGTAAATCGTCACCAGATATCATTGTGCTAGTTCGGTCACACGCCCGTACTAAATAGCTTTCTGTGCCGGTTCGTCGGCCGCCCCGTCTAGCGGTCGTCCGTCGTGAGTGGGCCCCCACGGCCGGCTTCGATCGTCTCCTGTGATCGTTCGACGGTCGGTTCCGTTCGACGCTCGAGACCGGCGGATAGCCGAAACATATCGACGGATAGCCGAGACACATACAGTTATACGCGACGAGTCCAACCGTCCAGTATGGCACCGTCGCTTCATCAGTCGTTACTCACGGTATCGGACCTCGAAACGTCGGTCGCGTTCTACGAAGACGTCATCGGCCTCGAGACGACGCAGGAAAAAGAGACCAACGTCGAGTTCGAGACGGGACAGTGTACGCTGGTCCTCGAGGAGGACTTCGACGAGGACGTCCTCGAGGCGTTCGGCCTCTCGGAACCCGGGGACGTTCGAGGGGAGGGCGTAATCGTCGCGATCGAAGTCGACGACGCTGACGACGTCGACGAGATTCACCAACGCGCTGAGGACGAGGGTGTAACCGTCCGGATGGAGCCGAAAGACGTCAGCTGGGGTCGACGAATGATGCTTCTCGCGGACCCCGACGAGTACACGATCGAAATCTCGTCACCGCTGTAGGAGCCGAACCCGGTTGGCCAAGATCGAACAACAATCGCTCGATCGAACGCACATAACTCGTGGGGATCGTTGGCCACCGGTTCCGGTTCGTTCGTGATCGAATCGCCCCCTTGGGTCGAGAGCTACCAGGAAACGGACTCCTGGTGGCTGGGCCGGTCGAAACCCGGTGACCGGCGGGAGAACGGTCGATACTATTATTTCCCACCGCCGAATCGGATCAACTGTATGTTCACAGTTGTCGCAGGAATCGACGAAAACGAGAACCGCGCTACGGCGATCGCAGACGCGATCGAATCGCTCCCTGGAAGCGACGAGACGAGCGTCGTACTCGTCCACTCGTTCACCGATAACCCCGAAGGCGCGTCGATCGACCAGATCGGAGCCGTTCGACGAGTGAAAGAGCGCCTCGAGTCGGACGGGATCGACGTCCGACTCGACGAGCAAAGCGGCGATCCCGCGACGACCCTTCTCGAGGCCGCGGCCGACCACGATGCGGACCTAGTCGCCGTCGGCGCGAGAGAGCGCTCGCCCGCAGGAAAAGCGGTCTTCGGAAGCGTTACCCAGAGCGTCATTCTCGAGGGCGACCGATCGGTGCTCGTCTGTACCGTCGACGATTTCGAATAGAGTTGGCGCTTTCCTCGGACGAATTCCCCCTCTTCGAACGTTCGTACCAGTTGCAACGGCGCACACAGGTCGTAGCCCCCGATTCTCGCCTACGGTGGGACTCGCGGATCGCCTCCTCGTTCCCACGACGCGGCTCGGAGCGAGCGAGAACCGCGTCATGCGAACGGCGACCAGCGTGAGCCGGGAGCGAACGAAGTGACGAGAACCGCACTCGACGCTACGATCAGATATCCACAGACGTGCAGTGGCTACTGTAGTTGACGGACGACACAACAGGAGTCGCCCACGAGAAAAGGTGTAGTCGCGGTCGAAACCGATTCAGCGATTCGGTATTTTACTCGAGAGTTCGAACTGGTCGTCGACGTACCGGGTCGCCTGATTGATGTAGTAGACGAGCCCCTGCCTGAACGCCAGGAACAGGAACAACAACAGGAGTCCGAAGATGGCCGTCCGGTACTGTGCGGCCGATCCCTGTAACTGGAAGTCGATGTAGACGACGAGTGCCGCCCCGAGGATCGGGCCGTACATCGTCCGGATACCGCCGACGATGAGGATGATCAAGACGAGAACGTCGATCTCGTTGAACGCGAACATGCCGGGGAGGACGAACCCCTGAAGCTGGACGTAGAACGGGCCGATGAACCCGATCACGAAAGTCGCGATGAAGCCGGCGAGCGTCTTGTACCGGACGACGTCGATCCCCGCCGCTTCGGCGGCGACTTCGTCCTGGCGGATCGTCTCGAACGCGAGCCCGTACTGGGAGCCGATCAGCCGCTGGTAGACGAGGAGCGCACCCACGAGAATGCCGAGGAAGATGTAGTAGAGGACGACGTGTTCGTGGACGCCGAGTGACTCCTGGACGGTCTCGAGGCCGAGACCGGAGAACCGGAATCCAGTGTCACCGCCGGTGAGTCCGCGTGCACCGGTAAACACCTCGATTATCGCGAACTGGAGTGCGAGTGTGAGAATCGAGATAACGATCACCGTCAGACTCCGCCGGGCGGCGACGTAACAGACCATTCCGCCGACGATGCCGGCGAGCAACGCACCAGGGATGACCGTCGCCCAGGGAGAGATCCCGAGCGAGTCGGCGAGTAACGCGGTCGAGTAGGCACCGATCCCCGTCAACGCACCGGTAAACAGGAGCAACTGATCGGTGTGGCCGAACACGATGTTGAGTGCGATCGCAAGCGTCGCGAATATCAACACCAGCATAAACATTCGAGAGATGTACGTCGCCCCTTCGCGGAAGAATAGCGGAGGGACGAGAGCCAGTGCCCCGACGACCAGCGGAAGGTATGCGCGTTGGAGATTCATGCTATCTGCTCCGGTTTTGCGAGGAGAACGACGATGGCGACTGCGAACAGTGCGATCTGCGAGACGTACGCGCCAGCGTAAGCGCTCGCGAACGTGACGACGAGACCGAGGCCGATGCCCGCGATGACGGTACCCGTAATACTCGTCACGCCGCCGACGATCGAGACCATGACGGCGTAAATCGTCAGCTGAAATGCCGAGGCGATGTTCACCTCGTAAGAGAAACTATAGAGGATGCCGGCGATCGCCGCGATAACGGTGCTCAGGATGAACACGACCGTTCGCGTCTTGCGGACGTCGATCCCACAGAGGATCGCCCCCACCTCGTCTTGCATCACCGTTCGCATCGCCTTGCCTGCGTACGTTCGGCTGAAAAGCAAGTACAGCGCGACGAACGTCAGGAGTCCAACGGCGATCACGCCGATCGACGATCCCCTGATGTAGAGGCCCGCGATCTCCATCGACGGAATGCCCGCCGAGAGCGTGTAGTGATTCGGATACTGAAGGACGAGTAGTCCCTCGAGGAGGATACCGAACCCGAGCGTGGTGAAGATGCCGAGCATCACCCGTTCTTCCCCCTCCGAACTGTAGATAAACGGCAACAGCGATCGGTCGACGATCAGTCCGAAGACGCCGACGAGAACGACCGCGAGAACGATCGCGACTGCGAGGTTCGGGATGAATCCGAGGAGTCCGAGAACCACGAGGATGGCGATAATCGAAAAGACGCCGATCGCGAGGTTCAACACACCACCCATCCCGAACACGAGAGTAATTCCAAGCCCCAACAACGCGAACACGAGACCACGACTGATCCCGTCTACGGTTAACTCTAGTACACTTGTGATTGTATCGGTTGGCATTCTCCGCTCTCTTTAATAACTCAGTAAGGGTAGTATGTACATACGCTATGCGGCAACTATTGCCTCGTGAGTGGGTCACACTCACAAGGGGATTGACTCGAAGACCAGACTCGATGCCAGAACCGATCGTCGATCGATTCGACCGTCCACGTCGATTCAGGTAAGATCAACCGATGACGTGTGCGTACAATGCACAACGTTTATTCTGTCACCGGGGAATCCGTGAAATATGTCCGAGTTGTTAGCCGACAAGACAGCAGTCGTTACCGGTGGAGCAAGTGGCATCGGCCGCGGAATCGTCCTCGCACTCGCAGAACACGGCGCGGACGTCGTCGTCGCCGACCTCGAGAAGACGAACCGCGTCCCCGACGCGGCACCCGTCCTCGAGGCGGTCGAAGACGAGACCAACTCGCGCGCGGCGTTCGTCGAGTGCGACGTCTCGAACCGCGAGGATCTGGAGGCGGCCGTCGACCGGGCCGAGGAGTTCGGCGGAATCGACATCATGGTCAACAACGCGGGTATCGTTCGAGGCGTCGAGTTCCTCGAGGCGACCGAGGAGGACTTCGAGTCGGTGATCGACGTCAATCTCAAGGGGACGTACTTCGGCTGTCAGGTAGCAGCACAGCGAATGGTCGACAACGGCGGCGGCTCGATCATCAACATCGCGAGTACGGCGACCGAGAAGGGATTCGCGGATCCGGGTGCGGACCTCTACAGTGCGACGAAAGGCGGCGTTCGGTCGCTGACGTTCTCCCTGGCCGAAATTCTGGGGCCGGACGTTCGAGTCAACGCGATCCAGCCCGGGTTTACGACCGAGACGGGACTCGCCGTCGACAACCACGACGAGGAAGTCGAACGCGAACGGGCAAAAGAGACGTCGCTCGACCGGCTGGGAACGCCGAAGGATCCGGGCAACGCGGCGGTCTTCTTCGCGAGCGAACTGTCGGAGTACGTCACCGCGGAAACGTTGTTCGTCGACGGCGGATGGGTTCGCGTCGGCGGTCCGTAAGCGGCGTCGACGACGAAACGAGCACATTTTCGGCGGGTGCGCTCACGAGCGAGTCCGTTTGGGCCGATTTTCAGGAATCGACCAGCAGTCGATCCGTTGTGCCGTCTCGAGGCAACCTGTAGTCGATCAGTCCCACCATGGCAGGGGTCAGGTAGCCGAGTGAGTCCGCGTCTGGGCGAGGGCGTCTCAGACGGTTTACTGTCAGTCAGTTCCGGCGCAACCACCGTCCGGGTCGCGGTTGTGCCGGAACATCGGTACAGTAATTCGTGTCAGCAAAGAGAAGGAAGACCGTGCTCGCAAATGCCAGGGTCCGGCGGCGAGCAGGGTACGCAGTGGTTTTCGTCGGTGTGAACTCGCTATCCACTCGTGGCGCGTTCGATCACGACCTTACAGCTTCTCGATCTCCGGCATGACCTCGTCGGCAAACAGCTCGAGGCTCTTCTCGGCACGGTCTTTTGGCATGTTGCCGTACTGGAACTGGCCCGCGAGGCGGCCGAATCCGCCGACGATCTCGTACTGGCGTTCGATCTCTGAGACCACGTACTCCGGGTCGCCGACGATGACCTCGCCGAAGTCGTGGAACTCCTCGAAGTCGAAGTTGTACGCGAGTTCGCCGTGCGGGTGGAGATTCTCGACGTACTTCTCGTGGTCGTCCGGATCGTACGATTCGCCCATCATGTGCGCGGTCGCACCGAGATGGACGCCAGCGGTGAGCTTCTCGTAGAGGAACTCGAGGTGTTCTTCGGCTTCCTCTTTTGCCTGTTCCATCGTCTCGGCGACGTACACCATCCGACTGATGGTGAACTTGTCGTCACCCGGCGTCCAGTCGTAGTCCTCCTCGGCGAATTCGCGGTAGGTGTCGAAGAACTCGCGCATCTTCTCCGGCGGGTTGAAGACGGAGCCGATCGGAATTTGGTTCTTCGCGGCGAAGCGAAGCGACTCGTCGCTCTCGGCGGGCATCCACAGTGGCGGGTGGGGGTCCTGGTACGGTCGCGGCCAGGCGTAGACGTTCTCGTACTGGAAGTGCTCGCCATCGTGGTCGAAGGGCTCGTCTTCCGTCCACGTTCGGACGATCAGGTCCCAGGCTTCCTCGAAGCGACTCCGCGAGTCCTCGATGTCGATCCCGTAGGCCGCGTACTCGGTCGGGATACCACGCGGGAAGCCGCTGATGATTCGTCCCTCGCTGATGTTGTCGAGCATCGCGATCTCCTCGGCGAGTCGAACGGGGTTCTCACGAACCGGGATGACGTTGCCGAAGAACGCGAGTTTGATGTCGTCGGTTCGAGCCGCCATGTTCGCGGCGGTGACGACCGGCGACGGCTGAAGGCCGTACGCGGAGAAGTGGTGTTCGTTGAATCCGATTCCGTCGTAGCCGAGTTCCTCCGCTTGCTCGAGAACGTCGAGATACTCGTTGTAGTACTCGGCCCCGAGCTCGGCGTCGTAGGTATCGTTCGGGAACGGCCACGCATCGTCAGTTGCCGCTTTATACGGCATGAGATGGAACACGAAGGTTTCCATACAGAGGGTGGTTCGTTCATACCATAAATAATTTGTGAGTTTCGAGGGAAATCCACCGGACGGAATCGGTGAATCGAGTGGACGGACCCGCACGTGTTCGGTCCGTTCGATTCACCGTCAGACCGGACGAAAACCGGCTTCCGCGACGGTATAAACAAAAATATTATGTAGTTCCACGCTCTCACCTCTGCTGTGGCATAACATGGCGACAATTAACGGATTACACCACGTGACAGCGTTCTGTGACGAACCGCAGGAGAACTACGACTTCTTTACCGACGTCTTGGGCCTCCGATTCGTCAAGCGAACCGTTCGCTTCGACGTTCCAGAAAAAATCTACCACCTGTACTACTCCGACTACGACGGGACGCCCGGCACGGTCATCACCTACTTCCCGATGACCAACATGCCGATGGAGGACGGACTCCCAGGCAAAGGCCAGACGACCGCCGTCGGCCTCACCATCCCCGAAGGCTCCGTCGACTACTGGCAGGATCGCTTCGACGAGCACGACGTCGAGTACGAGACCTCCGAGCGCTTCGACGAGACGGCCATCGCGTTTACGGATCCCGACGGCACGCCGTACGAACTCGTCACCGGCGAATCCGACATCGATCCGGTCAGTGACAGCGACGTTCCGGACGAGTACGGCATCCGCGGCATGCACGGCGCCTCGGTCCACTCGAACGACCCGCAGGGGACCTGTGACGTCCTCGAGACGATGGGCTGGGAACGCGTCGGCTGGGACGAGCACTTCCAGGCGGCCGACCGCATCCGGTACGAAGCCCCCGAGTCCGAAGGCCACGGCGACGTCGTCGACGTCCTCGTGCGACCGAACGCGCCCCAGGGCGTCCTCGGCATCGGCACCTGGCTCCACATCGCGTTCCGCTGTCAGAACAACTGGGAACAGGACCAGGTGAGCGACAACCTGCGCGAGAACGGCTACATCACCACGTCGCCGAAAGACCGCGACTACTTCCGCTCGCGGTACATCACCGAACCCGGCGGAGCCGTCTTCGAGTACGCGACCGACGGCCCCGGCTTCACGGCCGACGAGGATCTCGACGAACTGGGCGAGGAGATGCGCAAGCCCGACTGGCTCGACATCGACCTCGAGGAGATCGAGCGGATGCTCCCCAACCTCCAGACGAACTAGTCGCCCCACCGACAGACGAATCGAGCGCTCCCACTTTTGCGGTTTTGCGATTTCCTGATCACCCGACAGCCTCGAGACCCGCTGGACGAGTATCTGCCACTCTCGAGACCCGCTGGAGGATGGCGGGCGCAATCAATGCGTGTTATTACCATGGAGTGTGAATAGCCGCCCGTAATGAGAGCCGCACGGTATCACGGCCCAGAAGACGTCCGTATCGAAGAGATCGAATCGCGGCCCCTCGAGTCGAACGAACTCCGAGTCGACGTCGCGGCGTGTGGAATCTGTGGATCTGACCTCCACGAGTACGCCGCGGGACCGATCACGGTTCCCGAAGAGCCCCACCCGGTGACCGGCGAATCGCTCCCGCTCCGACTCGGTCACGAGATCGGTGGGACCGTCGCCGAAGTCGGCGAAGACGTCGACCTGGCGGAGGGAACGACTGTCGCGATCAATCCGATTATCTACTGTGGGGAGTGTCGGTACTGCGACCAGGGAGACTACCACCTCTGTGATTCGAACGGGTTCGTCGGCCTCTCCGGAGCCGGAGGCGGTTTCGCCGAGGAAATCGTCGTCGACGCCGAACGGGTCGTCCCCGTCCCCGACGGCGTCCCGCCCGAACTGGCCGCGCTCGTCGAACCCTTCACCGTCGGCCTCCACGCGATCCACCAGTCGGGTCTCGAGGCCGGCGACGCCGTCGCCGTCTTCGGAAGCGGCCCGATCGGCCTCACGGTCGTTCAGGCGGCCCGGGCGGCCGGGGCCGGGCCGATCTTCGTCTCCGAACCCAACGACGCTCGGCGCGAACTCGCGGCGGAGTGCGGTGCGGACGTGTTGATCGATCCGATCGAAGACGATCCCGAAGCACAGATCGTCGACGAGATCGGGCGTCACGCCGACGTCGCCTTCGAGGTCGCGGGGATCGAGGCGACCGTCAACCAGGCGATCCGTGCGACGAAACCCGGTGGAACCACCGTCATCGTCAGCCTCTTCGAAGAGACGGTCGCGATTCACCCCAACGATCTCGTGATGAAAGAACGGACGCTCGTCGGAACGGCGGCGTTCGAAGGAGGGCCACTCTCCGGTCGCGAGTTCGAGACGACGATCCGAAATATCGCCACCGGTGACCTCGACCCCGAACTCCTCGTCACCTCGCGAATCGACCTCGAGAATCTGGTCGACGACGGCTTCGAACAGCTTCTCGCCGACGACAACGAACACGTCAAGATCCTCGTTCGGCCCTGAACTCATCGGGTCGGCATCGAGTCTCGCCCTGGACCAACTCGTTTCGAACCCTGGCAAACCGGACGTGCGACTGCGACTGCGACTATTGTAGCCACTGCAGGTCTTGCACACCTGATCGCCAGACGAGCGCGGTTCGGAGCGTGCGCGGTTCGGAGCGTGCGCGGTTCAGAGCGAACGGAGTGAGCGAGAACCGCGAGAATGCGAACGGGGAGGAACGACCCGTGAGCGAACAGAGTGAGCGAGAACCGCGGGAAAGCGAACGGGGAACGAACGTGACCCGTGAGCGAACGGAGTCGTTCGAACGACCGCTGGTCGTTCGTGATGACGAAAATCTTCGATTTTCGAACCATGAACGAGAACCGCGCAACGGCGAACGGGGAACGCAGTGACCCGTGAGCTATGCGATCAGTGTGTAAATCGTTTCAGCTGTGAGGATAGCAGACGAATCGGTGTCCGACCGACTGCATTCCGCCCACGAGTCGGCGTAAAACAATGATCGGATAGGATATCCGCGTTGGATCGCTTGCGGCGGCGGTCCGACGGCGTTACAGCGCGTCCGCGAGTTCGTCGGTGACGTCGTCTATGGCCTCCTGCGCTCGAGTCAGCTCGAACGGTTCGTCGGCCATTTGGAGGAAGATGTGAATCACGTCGTCGTAGTGGAGGTGAGTGACGTCGACGCCGGCCTCCTCGAGTGTTTCCGCGTAGGCGATACCCTCGTCTCGGACCGGATCGAATCCGCCCGTAAGAATCGTTGCCGGGGGAAGATCCTCGTGTGAGGCCGCACGCAGGGGCGAAGCGTACGGGTTGTAGCCGTGAAGTTCGTTGCCGAGATAGAGCTCCGCAAAGTACGCGCCGTCTTCGGTCTCGAGGAAGTACCCCTCCGCGAACTCCTCGTGGGAGTCGAACTGGTCGACGTAGGAGACCGTGGGGTACAAAAGCAGTTGGTGGGCGATGTCGGGGCCGTCTTGCTCTCTGGCCATGAGAGAGACGACAGCCGCGAGGTTGCCACCGGCCGAGTCACCGGCGACCGCGTGGCGGTCGGGATCGCCGCCGAACTCCGCGGCGTTCTCGGCGACCCACTCGGTCGCCGCGTAGGCGTCTTCGACGGCCGCCGGGAACTCGTGTTCGGGGGCCAGTCGGTAGTCGACCGAGACGACCACGACGTTGGCCCCGTCGGCCAGTTCGCTACAGAGCACGTCGTGGCCGTCGAGGCCGCCGACGACGAATCCGCCGCCGTGGAAGAACGTCACGACGGGGAATGGTCCCTCTCCCTCGGGTTCGTAGATTCGAATCGGAATCTCGCCAGCTGGACCGGAAACCGTTCGATCGGTGACCGTCTCGGCCGCCTCAGGCCCTCCACCTCCGAAACTCTCGGCGACTGCCGCTCTCGCCTCCTCTACCGAGATGTTCCTGAACGCGGGTGCGTCGGCCATCTGTTCGAGCACTGCCTGAACTTCGGGATGTGGTTCTGATGCACGCATCAGTATGACACTATCCCGCATTCATTATATATCTATTTATTACGCAAGACCCACTCGACGAGAACAACGTGTACTCGCCGAACCTGACGGCGTGACGAACGGAAACGCCGCTTCCGGATCGACGGTCTGGCGATCCCATACCCAATGATTTATATGGTGCCCAGGGATAATCAGCTATCATGTTAACAGCTACCGGGGTTACCAAACGGTTTGGAGGCCTCACCGCGGTTGACGACGTCGACTTCACCGTCGGCGAGGGCGAGATCGTCGGTCTCATCGGGCCAAACGGGGCCGGAAAGACGACGCTTTTCAACGCCATTACGGGCGTCCACCCGCCGAGCGAGGGATCGATCACGTTCGACGGAGAAGAGCTCGTCGGCAAGAAACCACACGAGGTTGCCAGACAGGGAATCTCACGGACGTTCCAGACGGCACGAACCTTCAACGAACTCACCGTCCTCGAGAACGCGACCGTCGGGCCGATGTTCGGTCGAACCGATTCCCTCCCACGAGAGGAAGCCGAGGAACGCGCCCGGACGTTCCTCGAGTTCGTCGACCTCGAGGACAAAGAGGACGAACTCGCGGGGAGCCTCACGCTCGCCGAGCGAAAGTTCCTCGAGTTGGCGAAAGGACTGGGTGCAGACCCCAACCTCATCCTGGTCGACGAGATCGGCAGCGGGCTCACCCCTGCGGAGGTGAACATGATCTCGGAGACGCTGATCCGCGTGCGAGACGAACTCGGAATCTCCGTCCTCTGGATCGAACACGTCGTCGACGCGATCATGGGAACGACGGATCGAATCATCGTCCTGAACCAGGGCAAGAAGATCGCCGACGGAACGCCGACGGAGGTCCAGCAGAACTCGGAAGTCGTCGAGGCGTACCTCGGCGAGGTGGAAGCATGAACGACCTCCTGGTCGACGACGTGAACGTCCACTACGGCGACTTGCAGGTGCTCTGGGACGTCTCCCTCGAGATTCGAGACGACGACGACGTCGTCGCACTCATCGGACCGAACGGCGCCGGGAAGTCGACCCTGCTCAAGGCGATTTCGGGCGTCCATCCCGCGTCGTCGGGAACGATCGAAATCTTCGGCACCGACACCACGGAGCTCACGCCGAGTGAAATCGTCAGAAACGGGTTCGTACAGGTCCCCGAAGCACGGAACCTGTTCGACGACATGTCGGTCTACGACAACCTCAAGATGGGGGCGTACACCGAGCGCGGGAGCTTCGACGAGACGGTCCAGGAGGTCTACGAGATGTTCCCCATCCTCGAAGAACGCCGCGATCAGAAGGCCGGCACGTTGAGCGGCGGACAACAACAGATGGTCGCCATCGGTCGAAGCCTGATGACCAAACCGAAACTGCTCGCCCTCGACGAACCCTCCGGTGCACTCGCACCCCAGCTCGCGGATCGCGTGTTCGAAAAGGTCGAGGAGATCAGCGACGACATCACCGTCTTACTCGTCGAGCAACACGTCGACAAATCGCTCGCGCTGGCCGATCGAGGATACCTCCTCGAGAACGGCCGCGTCGAGGCGGAGGGAACCGGCGACGAGCTTCTCGAGAGCGAGGCCGTCAAGGAAGGTTACCTGAGCGTCTGAAGCGGTCTCCGGTAATCATTTTCGGCGCAACCGCCGTTTCAGGTCGCGGTTGGGCCAGTCCATCGGTACAACGAACCGCCTGTATCGAAACGTTCCGAACGATCGGATCTGACGTTCCGCGTCTCGAACGAGCGGACCAAGTTCTCGTAATCGTCGATTTCGATACCCAGTTGCAGTAGCCCTCGAGCGCCCGGCTCGACGAATCTGAATCGCCGAACTCGGACAGTCAGAATGAACCTCGAGACGACGTGGAAAAACCGACGAATCCCCGACGCCGGGGCGAGGCAGAGAAACGTGGCGGCGCTGTCAGGACCGACGCGGGCTATCCGGCGCCAGTGCGTCGTCGTAGACCGTCACGAACAGTTCCTCGAGTTCTTCGGGAGACGGCTCTCGCGGGTTGTTGGCCGGCGACCCCGAGTCGATCGCGTCTCGGGCCATCTTCGGGACGACCTCGAGATACTCCTCCCGGGAGGGAATGTCGCCGAACTGCTCGAGATAGGAGGTGAGAGAAACCTCCTCACAGAGTTCGAGGACGGCGTCGCTGGCTCGGTCGGCCGCGACCGAGTCGGGCGTCTCCTCGTCGGCGACCCCGAACAGCCGGGCGACCTCGGCGTACTTTTCGGGCGCGGCGTCGGCAGAGAACTCCATTACGTACGGCAAGAGGATCGCGTTCGCGAGCCCGTGAGGGAGGTGCAGTTGCGCCCCGAGCGGGCGAGCCATCCCGTGGACGAGCGCGACCGACGAGTTCGTAAAGGCCTGGCCGGCCTGAAGCTGGGCGATCAGCATCTCCGTTCGCGCCTCGAGGTCGTCACCGTCCTCCCAGGAGGCGACGAACGAGTCGGCGATCCGACGAATCGCGTTTCGCGCGAAGTCGTCGGGGACGCTGTAGGATTTGACCGAGACGAACGCCTCGACGGCGTGCGTGAGCGCGTCGATCCCCGTAAACGCGGTGTGACTCGGCGGGAGCGTCCGGACGAGTTCGGGATCCTCGATCGCGACGTCGGGGACGACGTTCTGTGAGACGACGATGAACTTCGTCGTCGTCTCCTGGTCGGTGACGACGATGGTGCGGGTCGCCTCGCTTCCCGTTCCCGTCGTCGTGTTCACCGCGATCAGCGGCGGCGTCGGGTTCGGGACGCCCTCGTAGCCGGCCTCGTCGACGCCGAACTCGCGGATCTCGCCGTCGTTGGTCGCGAGAACTCCGACGCCCTTGCC
Organism: Natrarchaeobius versutus; assembly: GCF_041205745.1. NCBI lineage: Archaea > Methanobacteriati > Methanobacteriota > Halobacteria > Halobacteriales > Natrialbaceae > Natrarchaeobius > Natrarchaeobius versutus. The sequence continues at coordinate 22,291 of NZ_JBGFCC010000011.1, forward strand.
CGCGTCGATCGAGGAGCCACCGCCGAGGGTGACGATGACGTCACAATCCTCCGACTCCCAGAGGTCGTACCCGTCCTCGATGTTCGCGACCGTCGGATCCGGATCAACGTCCGTGTACGTCACCGGTTCGACGCCCGCGCCCTCGAGCGTCTCGAGCAGGCGATCGCCGTGGATGTCGAAGATTTCGGGCGTCGCGATCACGAGTGCCGTACTCCCGTAGAGGTCCGCATACTCGCCGACGCTGTCGACGGCCCCCTTCCCGAGGACGATCTTACCGGGCGAGACGACGAGACGCGTTCCGTTCGCTGGGTCTGGCTCTGTCATGGGCGTATACCTCGAACGATCGCGTTCGTTCGTGTTATATAATTCGGTACGCTGTCGGTCGCCGGAGGCAGTACGCTGTCGATCTACGTAGGGGCACAGCATCGATTTTCGGAACACTGTGTCTTGGTGAGACAGAGCATCGATCGGGTGTCGTCGACCGTGAGAGGGACCAAAACGGCGATACCGGAATCCTTCTCCGACGTTCTGCGATACGTCGGTTCCCCCTGCGTTCTGCGAAAGGTCGGTGTCGGCGAACCCCCAATCTACGGATTCGCCAGGTTCAGCGTCAGCAACCAGCCGCAGTCGGTTCGATCCCGTTCGTCGACTACCACATCCGATCGAAGACGTCCTCGATCTCCTCGGCGTCGGGTTCTAGATCGCGCGGAGCGGCGTCCATGAACGGATCGTCGACGACCGCCTGCGCGAGGTCCGAGAAGTGATCGCGTTCGGCGCCGTCGACCGTGCGAAGCGACGATGGTAACTCGAGGGCATCTCGGGTCGACTCCACGGCGGAAACGATCGCGTCGGCCGTCTCCTCGTCGCTTGCGCCCTCGTCGTCGACGCCGAGTGCCTCCGCGAGGAGGTCGCGTCGGCCGTCGACGTTGTCGAAGAGGTAAGCCAGGGCGTATGGCGCCGCGATGGCGTGGGAGGCCCCCTGTTGGATCTGGTAGCTCCGCGAGAGCGCGTGGCCGAACGAGTGGATGACCGAAGCGTGGTACTCGTTGGGCGTCGAGAGGCCGTACTGGGCGAGGGCGATCCCCTGAAGGACCGTCGAGAGATCGTCCTCGCTCGTCTCGTCGTCGGTGATCGACGGCAGTGACGACTGCAATAGCCGGACGCCCCGCGTCGCCGTGGCGTCGGTCACCGGCGTGTGATGGCGGCTGTAGAGCATCTCGATTCCCTTGTCGAAGCCGTTCATCGCCGACGTCGCGAGGATGTGATCCGGCGTCGTCGAAAACAACTCGAGGTCGTGGAAGACCGCCGTCGGCATCAGCCGGCGATCCGAGACGCCCGCGCTCGGAATCTCCGCTTTGGAGGCGTCCCCGGGCTCGAGGCTGAGCTTGACGCCGGCGACCTGGGAGAGATCCGCCCCCGGAAGCGTCGTCGGAATCGCGAAGATGTCGGTCAGCGACGCCTCCTCGTCCGGGAGGATCATCTCCTCGCGATCGAGGATCTCCTCGGTCACCTCCTCGAGTGGACGATCGTGGCCCGCGAGCACGCTGATCTGCTTCGAGATGTCGAGACTGCTTCCGCCGCCGAGGGCGACGAGCGCGTCGACGTCCTCCTCACGGACCAGCTTGGCGCCCTCGTAGGCGTCCCGAAGGTACTTCTCCGGGGTGACGCCGTCGAAGACGTCGACGAGCGCATCGCCGATCCCCTCGCGGACCGGATCGATGACGACCGGCACCTCCGCTAAGGTCTCGTCCGTGACGACGAGCGCGCGCGAAAGCCCGCGCGCCTCGAGTGTTGCCTGTACGTCCGCGACGACGCCGGGCCCGTGGTGGATCGCGCCCGGCTGATACTCAAACGTAAACGAATTACCGTTCATCTCGACCGTGTCGGGCTACGAATCGTGTTCACATAAGCGTAGTCGTCGCCGGGCGCGGGTATCGCGGGGAAACTATTATCGTGACTGACAGAAAATGGACGTGTGCATGGGAGAGACACACACCATGACGGACGAACAACGGCGAGGACTCGCACTCGAGTACTTCAAGAAGTTAGACGCCGGGGAGGCGTTTTTCGACCTGTTCGCGGAGGACGCACAGGTGTACTTCCCGAAGTGGGGGGTCGCGACCGGCATCGAGGAGATCGAGGAAATGTTCGCCGACGTCGCCGAGACGGCCAACGCGATGAGCCACGACTACGCGACGTTCAACTACGTCGTCGACGACGAGACCGTCGTCGTCGAGGGGACGAGCACCGGCGAAGCCGCCGACGGCACCGAGTGGCGCCCGGACGGCACCCCGGGTGGCGGACGGTGGTGTGACGTCTTCGAGATCCGCGACGGGAAGATCCACCGGCTGTTCATCTACCTCGATCCCGACTACGCCGGTGCCGACACCGACCGCTACCCCTGGCTCGAGGGCGAGGAGTAGTCGCGTCGAATCAGTCCCGGCGTCGCCGCTTCGCGGTATCGAGGAGGCCGACGCCGAACGGACACGACGTGGCCGAGTCACGTATCGAGTAGACCGACGCCTCGTGGCCCGAGCCACGGTATGGGAAAGCGACACGAGTCAGAAGCTATTTTTCCAAGCGTATCCATCTACGTGTATGTCCGAGGTGTACGTCGTCGGGGCAGGACAGACCCCGTTCGGCTCATATCCAGACGAGAGTTATCGGACGCTGTTCGCCGACGCCTACGAGGCGGCCGTCGACAGCGTCGAAGGATCGATCGGGACGAGCGACGTCGACGAGGCGATGATCGCGACGCTCGGCGTGGGTGGCCGCCAACTCGGCCTCTCCGGACCGGCCGTCACCGAACACGTCGGCCTCCACAACGTCCCGTGTACGCGGATCGAAAACGCCTGTGCCGCCGGCGGCTTCGCGGTGAGACAGGCCGTCCAGGCGATCAAAAGCGGCATGGCTGACGTCGTCGTCGCCGGCGGCTTCGAGGTCATGACCGACATGAGCGCCGACACGACGAAGTACTGGCTCGGCGTCTCCGGCGAAACCGAGTGGGAACGGTTGACCGGAACCACGTTCTCGGGCGTCTACGCCCAGATGGCCGACGCCTACCTCGAGCGCTACGACGCGACCGTCGAGGACCTCTCGCGAGTGGCAGTCAAAAACCACGACAACGGCGCGAAGAACCCGAAAGCTCACCTCGGGTTCACCTGCTCGCTCGAGGACGCGACGAACGCGCCAGCGGTCGCGGACCCGCTCAACCTCTATCACTGCTGTCCGACCTCCGACGGCGCCGCGGTCGCCATCCTCGCGAGCGAGGACGTCGTCGACGAGTATACCGACCACCGCGTTCGCGTGGCCGGCTCCGGGGCGGCGTCCGACCGCGTCGGCCTGGCCGAACGAGAGTCGTACACGTCGATCTCGGCGACGAAGGAAGCGGCCGAGCAAGCCTACGGTATGGCCGGCGTCGGAGCCGACGACCTCGATTTCGCGGAGGTCCACGACTGCTTTGCGATCGCCGAGCTCGTCGCCTACGAGGACCTCGGCTTCTGTGAACCAGGCGAGGCCGCCACCTTGCTCCGGGATGGGAAGACCGACATCGACGGCGAACTCCCCGTCAACACCTCCGGCGGGCTGAAATCGAAGGGCCACCCGATCGGCGCGACCGGAACCGGTCAGGTCGTCGAGGTGTTCGACCAGCTGACCGGGTCGGCAGGCGACCGGCAACTCGAGGAGCCGCGATACGGGCTCACGCACAACGTTGGTGGAAGCGGCGGTGCGACCGCCGTTCACGTCTTCGAACGGGAGGTGGCCCGATGAGTCGACTCGGCATTGCCGGCGTCGGCGCGTACGCACCCCGAGGGTTCGTCACCGCGGAGACGTTCCGCGACGCCTGGGGCCAGTTCGCCGCCTCGGGTATCCAACAGGTATCGGTCACCGACGCCGACGAGGACACCCTCACGATGGCCGCCGAGTCGGCGACGGACGCGCTCGCGGCCGCCGGCGTCGACGCCGCGGCGATCGAGGCGCTGTACGTCGGAACCACGACCCCGCCGACCGAGGAGGAGTCGATGGCCGCCCGTCTCGTCTCCGTGCTCGGACTCGAGGAGACGACCACGACGCGACAGCTCACCGGAAGCGCCCGTGCGGGCGTCGAAGCATTCGTGGCTGGCCTCGAGTCAGGCCTCGACGGACCGATTCTGGTCGTCGGCACCGACGCGCCCCGCGGGGAGCCGGGAAGCGAGGTCGAACACGGCGCCGGTGCCGGCGCCGGTGCAGTGGTTCTCGCCGATGACGGCGACGGCGAGCTCCTCGAGACGAGCGAACGCTCCGTGACGTACCCTGGAACGCGGTTCCGACCGGCCGGGGGCGCGGAGACCGAAGAACTCGGCGTCACCGAGTACGCCCGACAGGCGTACCGAGATGCCGTAACCGGCGCTGTCTCCGACCTCGAGGCGACCGACGTCGACGCGGCCGCCATCGGCGCGCCGAACGGAAAACTTCCCTACCGGGTCGCCGGTGGGCTCGGCCTCGAGACGGAGACGATTCAGGCCGGTTCGACGATTCACGACCTCGGAGACGCCGGGGCGGCGACGCCGCTTCTCGGTCTGGCACGGGCGTTCGACGGCGGCGCCGAGCGCGTCCTGGTCGTCGGCTACGGAAGCGGGAGCGAGGCGACCGCGCTCGTCGTCGACGGAACGCCACCAACCGAGAGTCGACTCGAGGGAACCGAAGAGCGGTCATACGCGGAGTATCTCCGGACTCGCGGGACGATCACGCCCGGCGAGCCGGCCGGTGGCGGCGCGTACGTCAGCGTGCCGAGCTGGCGGCGGACGCTTCCACAGCGACACCGGCTCGTCGCGGGTCAGTGCACGGAGTGTGGCGCATTAGCGTTCCCACCGGAAGGGGCGTGTACGGACTGTGGGACGCTCGATTCCTACGAAGAAGTGACGCTTCCGGGGACGGGGACCGTCGAAGCCGCGACCGTCATCGGACAGGGCGGTGCACCGCCGGAGTTCGTCGAACAGCAGGCCCGATCGGGAAGCTACGTGAGTGCAGTCGTCGCACTCGACGGCCCCGAGGGATCGGCGGAGACGGTCAGTACGCCAGCACAGCTGGTCGATTGTGACGAGCGCCCGGAGATCGGTGATCGGGTTCACTCGACGATCAGGCGGATCTACACCCAGGAAGGCGTCACTCGATACGGGCTGAAACTCCGGCCCGAAGGCGCACGACGCGGGTCCGGCGAAACGGAGTGAACGGCGGAAAGCGGCGATCGACCGGAACCGAGATCGGTACACCCTTTTATCGAGCGAGTTCATACGTGGCGTATGCCAAACGAGATCGTATCCGACATCGCGGTGCAAGAAGAGACGATCCAGCGCGCCTGTGGCTCGCCGACGCTTCCGGAGTTCGGCGTGATCGAACAGCGCTGGGAAACCGATCCGATCCCCGACGACGAGATCGCAGACAGGGCGAGCGAGGCGGTGACTTCGCTCCCGTTCGAGGACGTCCCCGAAGGAGGTACCGTCGCACTCGGCGTCGGAAGCCGGGGGATCGACGCACTCTCGACCATCGTCGAGGGCGTCGTCCGCGGCGTTCGTGACCTCGGCTTCGATCCGATCGTCGTCCCCGCGATGGGAAGCCACGGCGGCGCGACCGCCGAGGGACAGCAGGAAAAACTCGCCGCACTGGGCGTCACCGAGGAGTCAGTCGGCTGTGAGATCCGCGCCACGATGGACGTCACCCAGGTAGGCGAGACACCCGAACGCGGCGTTCCGCTGTACTTCGACGCCATCGCCGCCGAAGCCGACGCGATCGTCCCGATAAACCGGATCAAACCGCACACCGACTTCGACGGAAGCGTCGAGAGCGGGCTCTCGAAGATGATCGTCATCGGACTGGGGAAACAACGCGGCGCAAAGATGGCCCACGACTGGGCTGTCGACTGGAGCTTCCGGAACATGATCCCCGAGATCGGCTCACAGCTCCTCGACGAACTCCCGATCGTCGGCGGCGTCGCCATCGTCGAGGACGAACACGACGAGACGACCCTTCTCGAAGGGATCCCCCCCGAAGGTTTCCTCGACAGAGAAGAGGAGCTTCTCGAGATGGCGTACGACCGGATGCCGACGCTTCCCTTCGAGGAGGTCGACGTCCTCGTCGTCGACGAACTCGGAAAGGACATCAGCGGCCAGGGGATCGACACCAACGTCATCGGTCGACGGCCGTTTACGATCAACGAGCCCGAACCCGAGCGACCGGACGTCAAACGGATCTACGTCCGTGGCCTGACGCCGAAGACGAAGGGTAACGCCATGGGCGTTGGGTCGGCCGACCTGATCCACCGCGACGTGTTCGCCAACGTGGACACGTCCAAGTCGCTGATTAACGCGATGACCGCGAGCACGGTCCGTGGCGTGCGTCTGCCGCCCGTCGTCGAAACCGATCGAGCCGGACTCACCGCCGCGCTCTCGACGATCGGCGTCGTTGACCCGGAAGATGCACGCGTACTCCGGGTGTCCGATACGATGCATCTGAAACGGGCGTTCGCCTCGCCCGCGCTGGTCGAGGAGGCACGCGAACGAGACGACCTGACGGTCGTTGCAGAGCCCGAGCCGATCGCGTTCGAAAACGGAGCGTTCGTCGAGCCGATACCGGAACCGTCGGAAAGCCACCCCTAACGGAGCAGTTTAGATTCCGAGTTCGTCAGGATTGTGCGCCTCGATCGGGTCCGTTCTGTGGAACTCCTCGAGGCGGAACTCGCCGTCCGGATAGTACGACGGCGCCTCGCCGACGTCGAAGCTGTTGTAGACCTGAACCACGTTGTCGAGTTCTCCCCACTCAGTGTACTCCACGGGGGAAGCGAAGATCGTCTCGAACGAACCTGTTCGAATCTCCTCTGCCACCTCGACGGGATCGGTCGTCCCGGCCCCCTCGACAGCGTCCGCGATGATCTCGACGGTTGCGTATCCGCTTGCCTCCGCAGTGTCGAACAGTCCACCTTCCTCTTCGTAGAACTCAGTCGCGATCTCCTCGTACTCGTCCGTGTAGGGATCGATCTGGTGGAAGTACGCGAACGAATCTGCGACGTGATCACCGAGCGCACCGTACGTCGCCGAGGCGGGAGTGATCGCTCCCACGAAGAGATCGGTAGACATCCCGATTTCGTCCATCTGTTCGACGATGGAGTTGATACCCGCCGGATGCGCCGCGCCGAGGAACATATCGACCTCGTCGGGCATGTCACGCAGGTACGGGATAAAATCGTTCTCGGGAATCGGAGCGAAGTCAGTCTCGAGGGTGACGTCATCCGGGAACAGGGCTTCGACGGCCGTCTCGTACTCGTAGCCCCACTCGCCGTCCTCGATGATCATCCCGATCTCCGTGTAGCCGTTCGCCTCGGCGATCTGTGCCTGTGCGGCCGCACACGTCGGCGCCGCGGCGAGTGCCGTCCGGAACCGATACCGGCTATCCGTCGGCGTGACCGCCGCCGCGCCTGCTGCGTGCATGAACAGCGGCACTTCCATGTCGTCAGCCACCTCGCCGGCCTGGATCGCCGCTTCGGTGGCGACCGGACCGAGCCCGGCGACGACGCCGTCCTGTTCGATCATCTGGGTAAACGACGTGACGGCGTCCTGGGCCGACCCCCCCGTGTCGACCGTCTGAACCTCGAGGTCCCTCCCGAGGACCCCGCCGTTGGCGTTGATTCGATCGATCGCGAACTCCACACCCGCCGTGTGGGCGGGTCCGTACACCGAGAAATTCCCGGACATCGGCTGGAGTCCGGCGATGGTGATCGGCCCTCCGTCGTCGTCGCCGTTGCCGTTCCCACCGTTGCCGTTTCCGCCGTTTCCGCCGTTTCCGTTGCCGTTTCCACCCATGCACCCAGCGACCAGTCCTGCACTGACTGCCGCTCCTGTCGTTTTCAACAAGGTGCGCCTCCTCGTCGACGTATGCGTATGATTGTCCATAGCCGTTCGACATAACACGGACAGTCGAAGAGCTTTAACCTTGTGTTCCTCCGCGGCGGACCGCCGCGCGAGAGCGATAGTAACAACTGCAACGATTTCACACACCGATCGCCGATCCATCTGGTGATCGGGTGTACAGTGACGTTCATGGCTACTATAGATTCGAAAAGTGGCCGAGTTACTCGCTACCGACCGCCTCGAGGAGATCCGCCCCCGTCACGAACGGGATATCGTGAATCCTCGCGTACCGGAGTGCCCCCTCCTTCGAGAGGGCGCGACCCGTGTCGTCGTCGAGCATCTCACAGACGACGACCGCTGGTGCACAGCCGACCGACGAGGCGAGGGCGAGGCCCAACTCGGTGTGCCCCCGTCGCTGTCTCAGTAAGTTCGGTGCCCCCCGCAGGAGGCTTACGTGGCCCGGTGAACGAAACGTCGCCCCGAAGTCGGTTGTCTCGGGCTCGTCCGCCGCCACACCGAGTTCGGAGATCGTCAACGCCCGGTCGACGTCGGTGACGCCCGTAAACGTCTCGCGGTGATTGACCGTAATCGAGAACGACGAGCGCTCGTCGTACTCCAAGTCCGCTGTCTCGCTCGAGGGATGAGAAAGTTCCTCGGAGAGAAACGGCAGGTCGAAGGCGGTCGCCACCTCGTCAGAGAGCGCGACGCAGATGAGTCCGCCGGCATCGTTTCGCATCCGGGCGACGTTCTGGGCCGTCACGCCGGCGGCAGGATAGACGAGGTCCGTCTCACCCTCTCGATCGTCGAAGTCGTGGATCAAAACCGGTTCCTGGGCCCGGAACGCCGCATAGGCGCCCTCGATGTCGCTTTCGATTGGAATGGTCGGCCCGGACGACGACGGGGAGAACGAATCAGCGAACCACATGGACGGAGATCACCCCCTCGTTGTCCAGTCCAAGTTCCTCACGAAGGTTTGCCTCCGCGATGATCTCGAGTTGATCGGCGTCGTGGTCGGTTCGATCCGGAACGAGAACGTGGGCCGGTTCGTACTCGCCGACCGCCGTCTCGAGACGGGCCGGATAACAGGTGGCCGCCCCGTACGTTCGATTCTCGGCTTCCCACTCGTCGATCGCGACCCCCTCGATCGACTCGAGTCGATACCGCTCGGCGACGTCGGAGTCGTCGAGGTCGACGTTGAGCGTCCCGTGAAACGGCTCGTATCCAAGCTTCGCTTCGAACTGTCGTGCGTACCCCGACAGCGAAACGAACTCGCCACCCCGCCCCAATCCGTCCGTGACACTCCCACGGAGCTCGAGGGAACGGTCGGGCGAGAAGATCCGACAGAACGACTCGTACTCCGCGGCGAGCGTTCGACGTCCGTGAGCCGTTAACGCGACCTCCTGGCCGTCGTTTCGACGGTTTCGGTCGATCAGACCGGCGTTCTCGAGGCGACGAAGCCGTCTCGAGACCGTCTGTTCGGAGACGTCGTTCGCGTCGGCGATTCGAACCGCAGTCGTCTCGATGGTTGCGTCGAACGCACCCAACAGCGCGAGCTCTTTGAGAATATTGCGTTCGTGGCAGCCGATTTTATCGTCCATTACTCGTACAGAGTTCGTAGCTCGATCGATCATATGTGACAGTTCTGCGGTACAACTGGTATGGTAATACAAGACAATGTAATATAAATCTTGCTGAGATCGGGAGCACCGATGCGAGAGGTCAAACGCTAGCGAATGAGATTGCGTCGGACGGGAATCGGGAACCGGAAGGAAACTGCCTCGAGTACGGAAGCGGTCAGCGGGCCAGATGACCGGTCGTTGCAGTCGGACGATGTCATTGATCGAACGACACGGTTGACTCGAGGAGAATATCGTAGCCACTGCTGGTCTTGCACTCCTGGTCGCCAGACGGATCGGCGATCAGTGTGTGAATCGGTGCAGTTGTTACTATAGTGACGAGACCCGTACTAACCGGAAGGCAACTGAGCGAAGGGCCGAATCAGGTCGTTACTCGGAGTTACCCGTGTAGACACCGTCCGGGTCGAGTTCGGTTCGGACGAGTTGAATCTCGTCCTCGGTCGGAACACGAGTTTCACCGACGTTGGATCCGAACTCGATCTCCCATCCAGTCGCCTCCTGGACGTCCGCCCGACTCACTCCCGGGTGAATCGAGTCGACGTACATCTCACCGGCCGCATCGAACTTCATGACCGCCTTGTCGGTGATGACGATCTCGGGACCGCCACGCAAGCCGAGTTCCTCCCGGTTTTCACGCCCACCGACGTAGCCGGGACTCGTCACGAAATCGACCTCTTCGGGGAACCGGCGTCGGCTGTGGGGCGTCGTGATGATCGTTCGCTCGGTGTTGCTCGCGATCTCACACGCACCGCCGGACCCAGGGAGCCGCACTTTCGGATCGTCGTACTCCCCGATCACGGTCGAGTTGATGTTTCCGTGCCGGTCGATCTGGGCTCCACCTAGGAAGCCGACGTCGATCCGCCCCGCCTGCAAGTACCGCCGAAACCCCACGTCCATCGGCACGATGCTCCGCGCGTTCGTCGCGAGAACCGGATCGCCGATCGAGAGCGGAAGCTTCGAGGGATTCGAGTCGATCGTCCCCGACTCGTAGATCATCTGTAGGTTCGGCGCGTGCATCTGCTTTGCGAGGTTGCACGCGAGGTTCGGAACGCCAACCCCGACGAGAACGGTGTCGCCGTTCTGTAGTTCCTGTGCCGCTCGAGAGATCATCAGTTCGGTATCCGTATGTGCTGTCATAGTCCGTCAGTACTCTCCCATATCGATAGGCGTTGCGTAGTTCGGCTTCGGGTCCAGGTCGACGATTCTGCTCGCGTCGAGTTTTTCGACGTACTCCGCCCGATCCTCGACGCCGTATACCCACTCCTCGAGCCACTCCACCGTCGACTCGTGAGTCTCCGTCACTTCGTCCCACTCGAGGTACGCCTGATTGTCTCGGTCGTAGTACCCCTGAACGTAGGAGGGGTGAGAGCCGTAGGGCTCCCTTGCGACGTAGTCGACGATCGAGCCCGGGATGACCGACCGGTTCGGATCGCTCCGAATAACGCTCTCGTCGACGATCTCCTCGACGCTGAGGATGACCGTGTCGGCGGCGAACGCGGCGTCGATCGTCTCGCCTGGAATGCCCCAGATTTGTGCGTTCCCGTACTCGTCTGCCCGCTGTGCTCTGACGACCGCCACGTCCGGGTTGAGCGCAGGAACGACCGGAATCCGGTCGACTCCTCCCTCGTACGGATTCTCGATCATCTTGATGCGGTCGTTGTGTTCGGGAAGATCAGATCCGACGAACGTTCGCAGTGGGAGAAACGGAATGTCCTGTGCCCCGGCGGCCAGCCGAGAAACCATACCGAAGTGAGAGTACTCCTCGATCGATACCTCGTTTGGGACTCCGTCCTCGACGGCCCGACGGAAGGCCCGTAGACTGCCGACACCTGGATTACCAGCCCACGAGAACGTCACCTTTCGCGCACAACCGGCCGCGATCATCTGGTCGTAGACGAGATCCGGTGTCGCTCTGATCAGATCCAAATCCTCGAATCCCTGACGAATGATTTCGTGACCGGCTCCAAACGGAATGAGATGAGTGAAGCCTCCGAGATAGAGGCTCTGCCCGTTCGAGAGAGCATCGGAAATCGCACGGTCGACGTCTGTCAGCTTTGACATGATTGCTCTGTCTCCATCTGTACTATCTGGGAAAGGTGATACATAAAGGCGACTAATATCCCGTCGCGCAGAAGTTGGTTTTAGACCCACCCTTTCGTAACAGGTGAATCATCCGCGATCGATCGGACAACTGACCTGCTCGATCCTCCCTCCCCGAAAAGACAAAGAGGCCCAGGTACCTCGCCTGACGTATGCAATCGCACACCGTTCGACGGGACGGCGAGCCCGACATCCACGTCGACGAGGCAGGATCGACGAACGACAGGACCATTCTCTTCGTTCACGGCTACTCCCAGTGTCGGCTCTCCTGGCGCAACCAACTGCGTTCGGATCTCACAGAGGAGTTTCGCCTCGTCGCCATGGATCTCCGCGGCCACGGTCGCTCGGAAAAGCCGGCCGACGCCTACGACGATTCGAAACTGTGGGCCGACGACGTACGCGCCGTCATCGATGCACTCGAGTTAGAAGACGTCTTGTTGGTTGGCTGGTCCTACGGCTCGCTGGTTGCACTCGATTACCTCTCGGAGTACGGAACCGATGGCCTGGTCGGTGTAAACCTCGTCGGCATCGTCTCCGAACTCGGAACGGACCGCGCCAGAGCGGTCCTCACTCAGGGGTACGTCGACCTCGTCCCGAAGATGGAATCGACCGAGACGACGGAATGTGTAGACGCACTCTCACAGTTCGTCCGACAGTGTATGTACGAAGAGCTCCCACCCGACGAGTTCTACTACATTCTCGGATTCAACGTCATCGTCCCACCGCGCGTTCGACGATGTCTCCGTTCTCGCGACGTCTCCCACTGGGACCTATTGTCCGAGCTAGCCGTCCCGGTCTTGCTCACCCACGGCCAAGAAGACGGCGTCGTCAAACCGGAAGCCGCCAGAAGCGCCGCCGAACAACTGGAGAAGGCGACCGTGTCGCTCTATCCCGAGACCGGACACTCGCCGTTCTGGGAGAACCACACCCGGTACAACGAGGAACTCCGGGAGTTCGCACGAACGTTATAACGCGGATCGACGAAGAACGGACCCACTCGAGTGGTGTCCAACCGAGAGGAGCGAGGGACGACCGCTACCTCGAGTGAGCGATGTTCAGTTCCAACTCGTTGACCACGCTGAGTAGCATATCCGGAACTTCGTTCGTGAGCGTATCACCCTTCATCCGGTGATACGGACCGGTGATCGCACACGCGCCGAGAACCGTTTCGTTCGGAACCAGCGGAGCCGCTATCGCGATAAGCCCCTCCGTACTCTCCGCTCTATTGTAGGCATAGCCCCGCTCGCGAACCTCCTCGAGTTCGTCGAACAGCGCTTCCGGTTCGGTGATCGTGTTCGACGTCGCCCGCGGAAGACCGGCGGTCTCGATGAGGTCCTCGACGTCGGATCGTGGCAACTGCGAGAGGATCGCCTTTCCACCCGCGGTCTGATGGAGGTAGAGTCTCGTTCCGACGCGTGTCCGCGTAGAGACACCCCTGTTCCCAGTCTCCCGAAACAACGTGACGGCCCGATCGTTTTCCCGAACGGTAAACAAACACGCCTCGTTGGTCTCTTCTGCCAATTCCTGAATCTTCGCCTTGATTATCGACGCCCCTGGGTACTTGAATCGAAGTTGGCCCCCGACGTCGAGAAATCGCAGTCCGAGGCGGTACTCGTTCCCGTCCTTTATTACGAAACTATTCGCCTGAAGGGTTTTCAGATGTTTGTAAATTCCCCCCTTCGAGAGATCCGTATACTCGGCGATTTCCGTCATCGTCGCCGACTCGAGGTCCTGCAACGCTTCGACGATCGCGAACGAGGTTTCGACTGATTTGATCGTCGGTGCGTCCTTCGCCGGGCGTCCACTTCCGCCGTTGTCGTCCACCATAGTAGCCAGTGATGTAATGAACGACCATAACAGTTTCTATCAGTGAATAATACCAAATATTTGTTCTCAGGTGGTGACTCGATCCGAACGTCCACGGCATTCTAAATTCACGTGAATACTGAAAGATGATTAGCAATGTGTGAACGATATTCACACAACAGGAGGAAAAATCATAATGAATTGGTTCCGATGAGCAACTGGAGACCATTAACTCGAACTAGTGTGTGGAGCGAAAGGCGAACAGCGCCGAGATCGATCGTTCACGATTATCCAAACAGGGCTCGTTGTGACGGAAACGCCCACAGAGCAATGATGGTTCAGTACGTTTCTATCGGGATACGTGGCAATACGAGTAACAGGCTCTCGTGGGAGACTCACGTGAACGATTCGTTCGTCCGAGATCCCGTGCCCGTCGAAATAGTTCTCGAGAGTCGTACACTCGAGTATCGAACCCACCGAGACATTTACACAAGTACACTTGTAACCGAACGGCTGGTGGCCTGGTGACGACAGTCAGTATAGGTTACGAGAGTACATATGTAAAATTTGGAAATAGTCACCCAGACAGTGTTTTCGGTGAGCGAACGGTGTCTCGGCAACGAGATCCACAGTAGCTATAGTAGCCACTGAACGTCACTGCACACCCGATCGCCAGACGAAAAGCGCGGTTCGGAGCGTGCGCGGTTCGGAGCGTGCGCGGTTCAGAGCGAACGGAGTGAGCGAGAACCGCGAGAATGCGAACGGGGAGGAACGACCCGTGAGCGAACGAAGTCGTTCGAACGACCAGCGGTCGTTCGTGATGACGAAAATCTTTGATTTTCGAACCATGAACGAGAACCGCGAAAATGCGAACGGAGAACGAACGTGACCCGTGAGCTCGCCGCTCGGTGTGTACATCGTTTCAGTTGTTACTATATCGTAGCCACTGCACGTCGTTGTACACCCGATCGTCGGACAGACCGGAGATCAGTGTGGAAATCGGTGCAGTGGCTCCGATGCTGAACGGACGTCGTGCGATTCGAACGGCGAGAGTACGATCCGAAACAAATGAAAATCCGCGTGGTCTGGGAGCGAAATTGGGTTCGAGCATGAGCGGTCGGAACGAGCGGTTAACAGCGAGATGCTCACAGCGAGAACAGAGATTTTCGCTTCGATTGTGAAGGCCCATCCTCGATCCACGTTAGCAGAAATACCATATACTTATACATATATTTAATAATACCACAAAGTTTCATCAGTTCAGAAGTCGTGATAGACTACAGAATACAATACCGATAGACGTTCCATTTATCAAAAACATTTCCAGGTGAGAAGACCAGATAACCATATAGCACAGATATTCGCACATATTCTGTATCCATGTGGGATAGAGAAAACATTCAGACCGTCGAAAGTGAGGCTCATCTCGAGCAGATCATCACAGGTATAAAATAGGGCATTAATTATAAGATAGTGGTACCTCAATAGAACCACCTCGTATTTGAGATGTTTCCGACACCGCTGACCGCTACAGCTGGGTCGTTTCCAATACCACGTCCGAATGATCGCGAATTACACCGGAAAGGTGGTGTGTTCGAAGCGTCCGAGCGAGCACCATAGACGATTTGTACACCGACTCCACACGAGGAGTGATAGAACAGTGGACGGGAGGCAGTCGACGACCACTACCAGTCACAGTTCTGGACCCGTCTCAGTAGCGGGAGGACGCATCGATAACGTATTGACTGATCGAGCCAAATGTGTACTACTAACGATGAGTGGCGAATCACGTGGCAACCACCTCGACCGGCTCACCGAATTCCGACGGCGTGCGTGTCCCGTTCTCCACACGGTTGCGGAGCCACTCGGCGGCTACGTAGAGTGTACCATGCATCCGACGGAGTACGTCGGCACCGTCGAGCGTACGCTCGAGCGGTTTCGGTCAGACCTCCGAACGATGGGGTTTCATCGCGAACCGATAGCTGCGCTCAAACGCCACACGGATGGCCGCAAATCCGCGGGGAGCTGGGTGTTTCGCCGATCACCCCTCGCGGCTGGTCAGTTGCACGTAACACTCTTCCACGACGACCTCGAGTACATCGACACGTACGCACACTGGGAACACTCCTGGATCCGCCATCCGATCAAACACTACCGTGCAACTGGCTGGGATACGACAGGCGGCGTCGCGACGATGCGCTCACTGCTCGACAGACACGAAATCACGTACCGGTTAGTCGACTCGCGCTAAGAACGACTCGATTAGTATCGACGGTGAAGCGAACGCACTGAACTGAAATCGGACAGTCTCGGTCGTTGTGTCACGAACGGCCGCGCTTCGTTAGGACTGCACGGACCTGCTCGAGAGACACTCACGGTTGGCTACGGGTTGCTGGTAGTAATATAGTACTCTGGAGGGTAAAGTGGGTATGACCACAGCACTCGAGCGGTTTTTCGTTATGTTCGGTGGCTCAGTCGTCGCCGCGGGCGTAATGACGATTATTCTCTCGCCGCCTAACGCAGTAGCCGCGGCGTTGACGTTCGCGGTCGTGCTCGTCGCGGGAGCACTGCTTTCGTACGCGATTGGGTATCTCGGGATCTCGACCACGAGTGGCGCGTATCCGATGTCGGGTCCGACCAGCAATCCACCCGAGGAGCCGACGGAGGCGAGCGAGGTCGACGCGGAGGAATTCAAGTGGATGCTTCGAGAGGGGATTGGCGTTGCGATCGCGTCGTTGTTCGGTTTGCTGTTGCTCACAGTGTATCTTCTCGAACTATCCGGACTACTTGACGCGTCGGGGACTGCGGCTCAAACCGCCGAATGGGCCGTACTCGTGGTACTTACATTGACGATTTTCATTCTGGCGTTCTGGAGCTGGCGCGGACGGTGACTGCGATTACTGGCCGTGAAAAATCGACATACTGCGATCGATTTGTCTATAGCAACAAATGCAACAATTGACACACTGATCGCACTATCCGCGGCCCTCACCCGCTTCGTTCACTCCAAACCGCGTGATTGTACTGCAACCAGGTGTGCAATGACGTTCAGGAGCCGCTATTGGCCTAGACGGGATGGCACATCAACACGGTTGGACGAAACGATCCCCACTCGACCATCCGTTCATTTCACCGCACCCTGACGGGACGCCTCGTCTCCTCGAGAAGCTGTCGAGACCAACACGACTACTGGTCGGCGGTACGGAGAGGTTGTCGTGTGTGACCCCCTCCTCGCCACAAACGGCGAGGCTTCCCACGGTACCGCACCGCTGAGTTGGGATATTTGCTGGTTGACGACCAGTCGGTATGACAGGCCGATGGCGTTCACGAGAATGGCGTTCTCGTGCAGCCCATCAGAAACCTTCGAGTTCTGAGGACGGGGCCATACCGCCGTTACTCCTATCCCGACAGGGGACTCGGAGTTATCTTGTTGACCGAGACACCACAGCGGTTCGAGATGGTGTCT
Source organism: Natrarchaeobius versutus (assembly GCF_041205745.1). Lineage (NCBI taxonomy): Archaea > Methanobacteriati > Methanobacteriota > Halobacteria > Halobacteriales > Natrialbaceae > Natrarchaeobius > Natrarchaeobius versutus. Next base: position 39,183 of record NZ_JBGFCC010000011.1, read on the forward strand.
CGAACGTTCTGGGTCTCGGAGTCCCGATATTGTGCATTTGAATGGGCGGTGTGACCGCCTCGGTGTACGTCATACTCCGATACGACTTTACTTAATTATCTGTATTCTTATTGAACAAATATTGCGTCGGAATTGTCGGATTCATGCCCGTTGAGCAAACTGAAGGTTTGTGATGCCCATCAGAACGCTTCGCGTTCTGAGGACGTCGTAAACGACGGGGATTCTCTCCTTGCAGAAAGATAGGACGCCGGTCTATCGTCGCGCTTCGGACACGACAGTCGCGGATAAAATAGCGAGACTGTGGACACTCTGGGCGGCGGCTCGGCCGAACCAGCTCGCATTGATCCTCCTGGAATACATCCTCGGTGTGGGGCTGGCTACCGCTGGACCGCCGTTAGTCGGCATCAACTCGACGCCACAGATCGACAGCGGGCATTCCACGTTCCTCGAGTCGATCGTGATCGGCGCGGCCACACTGCTTCCCGTATCGGTCCCAATCCACTACGCTAACGAGTACGCCGATGTAGAGACAGATGCGCTGACCGAACGAACGTCGTTTTCAGGCGGGAGTGGCGCCCTCGAGCGGACGGGACTCCCGCGAGCGTTTCTCCGGACAGCAGTACTCGGCTCGAGCGTCGCCGCGGCGGTCGTCGTGGCCATTACGGCACCGCTCGAGCTACCACTCGATGCGGTTGCGCTCCTCGTCACGATATTCGGTCTCGGGCTGGCGTACTCGCTTCCGCCGTTCGCGTTCGTCCACCGAGGCGTCGGGGAGGTCGATAACGCGGTACTCGGCGGACTGTTGCTTCCGCTGTATGGAGTCGCAGTAGTGGCCTCTCCGGAGCCCGCGGCCGCAGTAGCGGTGGTTCCGTTCACGCTGGTGGTGGGCTGTAATCTCCTCGCAAGCCACTGGCCGGACAGGGACGCGGACGAAACCGTCGGAAAGCGGACGGTCACCGTCCGATGGTCACCAGCACGGACCAGACGCGGGTTTACCGTCCTCGCTGGGCTCGCAATCTTCGCGGGTGCCATTCTGTGGATAAACAACGTGGTTCTGACGACAGTCGCTGTCGCCCATCTCGTGCCGATTCCGTTTCTTCTCTGGGGGCGGGCGGTTCTGACGAGACAGCGATCTCCGTTACCGGCGGTGCTCGCGATCACGAGTACGGTTGCCTGGTAGTCAGTATTACAGAATAAAGTACCGGAGCGGTTTCGCTACGCACACACCGAACCGCACAACGGTTTTGTACTGACTCCGCACAGAGTACGTATGGCCGATTCGTCCCGTGAAACACCGACGGAGATCCGTTGCAACGGCGACTCCACTTCGGCACCCCCCGACCGCCGGCCGCCATTGACGCCTCCGACGATACCGTTCTTGGCGTTACCAAATACGCGTGCGAACTGGGTCGATACGAATCTCCCGCACGATCGACAGTCGGGCATTGTTGATCCTCGGTACGTCCCGACAACGGGAGCCAATACAAACCGCCCCCGGTCGTGTGTGAACGGCACACGACCGGTCAACTGATACCACGGGCCGTGAACAACGTAAATCGAGAGATGACGACGAATAACGTCGATCGATTCCGTACCCAAAGCGGCTGTTTGCTCGTCCCCCGATCAGAACTTCGCGTCCTTGCGAGGACTCGACGATGACCAATACGTTCGTCGTCGTCGGTGGAGACGCGGCGGGAATGTCTGCCGCGAGCAAGGCCAAACGTGACGACCCCGACCTCGAGGTCGTCGTCTTCGAGAAGGGGCAGTGGGTGTCCTACGGTGCCTGTGGGCTGCCTTATTACATCAAAGGCGAGATCCAGTCGCTCGAACACCTCGTCTCGGTGACGCCGGCAGAGTTCCGCGAGGAACGCGGCATCGATCTTCGAACGGGCCACGAGGTCGTCGCGATCGATCCCGACGACAAAACGGTGACCGCCGAACACGATAGCGGTGAGACGGTTCAGTCGTACGATCAGTTGTTGCTCGCGACCGGAGCACGGTCGGTGGTGCCGCCGATCGACGGCACAGGCCTCGAGGGCGTCTACACGCTCGGGTCGATGAGCGATGGGAAAGAACTCCGCGAGTACGTCGCGAGGGCGCGAGACGGAGGGATGCTCCAGCAACCCGACAGGGGTCCGGCCTGTCGATACCTCGAGAACTGTGCCGGTCCCGTCGGTATCGTCGGCGGCGGCTACATCGGCGTCGAGATGGCCGAGGCGCTGGCTGCGAACGGATTCGAGGTCAACCTGTTCCAGCGCGGTGACCGCGTGCTGAAGGGGTTCAGCGACGCGACGAGTGAGGCGGTCGCTGCCCATCTTCGAGAGCAAGACGTCGCGGTCCACCTCGAGGCCGACGTACAGACGCTTTCGGGCGACGACCGCATCGAGGCCGTCGTCACGGGCGACGAGCGGATCGACGTCGAAATGGTCCTGCTCGGAACCGGCGTTCGACCGCGAACGACGGTCGCCGAGGACGCTGGCATCGCACTCGGAGAGACCGGCGCGATCGAGACAGACTCGTATCGGGAGACGAACGTCCCCAGCGTCTACGCCGCAGGCGATTGCTCCGAATCTACCCACGTCGTCACGGGCGAACCGACGTACGTCCCGCTCGCACTGACCGCCAACCGACACGGTCGTGCGGTCGGTCAGACGATCACCGGAACACCGACAGAAGGGGGAGCGGTCGCCGGGACGGCGGCCGTCAAGGCGTTCGACGTCGAGGCGACTCGAACCGGGATACTGGACCACGAGAAGGCTCGGTCGGCCGGTTTCGATCCGGTGAGCGAAACTGTTTCCGCGAAATCCCGCGCCGGTTACTACCCGGAGGGTGGCACCGTTACGATCACGCTGACCGCCGACCGCGAGACGGGGCGCGTCCTCGGTGCGAGTCTCGTTAGCGAGTTCGGCGAGGGAGCCGTCCACCGCAGTCACGCGATCGTCTCGGCGCTCACGGAGTCTGCGACCGTCTCCGACCTCGAGAACTACGACCTCGCCTACGCCCCGCCGTTCAACACGACGTGGGATCCCGTCCTCGTCGCCGCGAAGGTACTCTCCGGAAAGTTACGCTAACGCGTCTACGTGCCCGTGAGAACGTTAGTCTCCTTCCGCAGACGAATGGGCGGCGGCCCGTCGTCGCAACTCGTCGGCAATCGCAGGGACATCAGCCTGCGTCACGCCACCGTCCGCCTCGAGTTCGTCGAGTGACTTCGGAAACTCGCGGAGACGCATATGGAGTGCAAGCCCCGCTTTCGCGCCCTGACCCCATCGCCACCGGGGTTACTATAGGCGACTATCCGTCGACAGTAATTCCCGAATAAACGCACCAACCACCTCAACGGACATCTGAACCCCCGGTCACGGCTCGAAGAAACAAGATCTGCGATGGCTCTCGTCTCCCCCGATACAACTCGCTGGCGATGGCGGCCGTCGTGGTGATCGACTAACAGCAGTAGCTACTGAACGTCTTGCACACACGCCGCGATTACCCCCAGAGACCGGCCCATTCCCCGGAGAAAGGCCATTCCGAACGGGGTCCTGAACGTGATTTCGAGCGGTGTGTACATCGTTTCAGTTGTTACTCCGGCTTCTCTCTGATCTCGTTTGTAGCGGTGAGAGATCCCAAGACGTGTACGGCTGTCAGAATACGAATTTGAAACCAGTAAGGATTACCTTGGTGAAATTACGGAAATCACGTGGAACCGTTATAACAACTGTTCGAATATTTTTCGCTGCCCTGCTCGAAGGTGTTGGGTGAACGTCGCACGGGCAATATCGAGACGGTCTGAAAGCTCTGTAGCACTCGAGCCGCGTGGAATCTCGAAGTAGCCATCGTAAAAGGCGTGCCGGAGGACCTCCTGCTGGCGGTCGGTGAGCGTCTCGAGAACATCAGCGGCCGATCCAAGCGACTGGGGCGCTGATTCAGTCCTCGACCAGGCAATTGAGACAGTGACGTCGTCGTAGGTTTCCTCGAGAGAGTCAACAATACTCGGGACAGAACCCGGCTTCGGAACGCGTCCAGAAAGGGTGATTTGCTCAGCAGAAACACTGGTACTGTCGTACCTAACGCCGACCTCAGTGAGCGACGGTTCAGGTGTGGGTGGCGATGCAAGCAGATCGCATCGGATCGTGTTCGACTCACGCGTCCACTCGAGCAAATCGAGTCCATCGCAGGAGCCAACGGCAGACTCGAGTTCGTCGGGGGACACCCCCTCGACACGAGCCAAGTACAACGTTTGCCGATCGGTGCGTTCTACGACCGATAAGACGGTGATTTCAACCGGGGCTGTCGTGGTGCGAGCCAACTGGACGAGGTGGACGTCTTCATCGGTGATCGTGACGTCGATCGAGACCGATCGAGAAGAGAGAAGCGACTGTTTCCACTCGTCTCGTTGCCGGGCGTACCCAATCAATTCCGCAAACTCCTGTAGTAGGCTTCGGTCCTGACTGGTGATGTTCGATTCGGGCGTATAGACACCAAGCACGCCGAATTGAACGGCGTCGTAACGGATTGGAACGCCAGCGCCACTGTTGAACCCATGTTCGAGACCGATCCGTTGGTAGTCACTGGGCGCGATCCGTTGGTAGTCACTGGAGTTCTCCGTTGGGTTGGAATCGGTGGCTGATGTGACCACCAACTCGCCCGATCTGAGTGCGGCAATCGCTGGATCCCGGCTCCGCGACTCGGGATTGTGTTCCGAAATGACGCTCGTAAGGTACTCATCGCACCCAACAGCCGCCCGTGGAACGACGGGGCCAGACGCTGTCGCGGTGCCGATCCACGCGCCAGCATATCCGTGCTCTTCGATTAGTAACCGACAGAATTCCTCGAGAACGTCAGACGCGTTTGCTGTTGCTGTGAGTACCTCTACTGCAGCTGCCTTTCCGCTCCGTTCACGGTGGAGTTGTTGGTTGGCCCGGTACGAACTGATAATGGTCCGGAGGCGGTTGGCCAACACCGTTGCCTGCTCGTCGTCGTGGTCTTTGGGAAGGTAATCGGAGACGCCTCTCCCGATGGCTTCACTGGCAACGACCTCATCGCCCCGGCCCGTGATGAGCAAGAACGGGCGATTTGCATCGACTCCGCGAACGTCCTCGAGAAGGGTGAGTCCGGTGTCATCACCGAGTTGGTAATCACACAGGACACACTCCGGGTCACGTTTCTCGAACAGGCGTTTTCCGTCAGTGTAGCTATTGGCGACCGTAATGTCGAATGCGGGTTCGGCGGTCTCGAGGAGTCTGGCAGTGACGCGAGCCCACTGTTCGTCATCGTCGACCAACAAGATGTCCACGGGCTGTTCGAGGGCTTTCGTGGCTTCGTCCACGGTATTATCTTCGTTCATCTGGCAGGACACCGCTGGTCGCAATTTCGACCGTCATAGCGGGACGGTGGGTGGTCGTGGTTCCATCCGTACTGATTCCAATCAATAACTGTCACAGTATTCATCTGTTCCCTTCGTTACTGACACATCTCATACGGGTTTGAATATTGAACGTTCGAGGGTGGAAGCGTTGTCCTATGAAGGTACATGACTATCGTGACGATTGTCACACACATATACCCAACACCATCATGTGTCGGCGTAGGTTGTACGAATCTCGAATCGAGCGCCACCGAGTTCGCTCTCTATCGCCGTAATCGTCCATCCGTGGGCTTCGACGATCGTTCGGACGATCGCCAAACCAAATCCTGAACCATCGCCTGCCCCCATCCCGTAATCGAAGATCTCGTCCAGCGCGGTGGGACTGATTCCGGGGCCGTCGTCGGCGACGAAGAATCCATCGGGAGTGGGGCCGATACGAACGGTCGTTGCAGCCGAGCAGTACTCCCCCGCAAAGTCGTTGCCGTTCGGTGGCAATGATAGTGCATCGTCGGTTTCGTTTCCACCACAACTGCGACGTTGGGTGTCAGCTACCGCTTCGATACCGTGATCGACGACGTTCTGAAACAGGTTTTCGAACACCTGCTGGAGTCGACTCGGATCAGCGTCGATGGAACACGTGCTATCGACGACGAGTTCGAGTGAGTACGTGTCGACGACGCCCCAGGCTGCTTTGGCGACGGCCTCAAGATCACAGTCGGTCGTGTGTTCGACGTTCGTACTTTCCCGAGCAAACCGGGGTAGATACTCGGTGAACTCCCGCAAGCGGTGATGGATCTGTTCCAGATCGTCGACCGTCTGTAGTACGTCCGAATCCACGTCATCCAGCTCCATACGCAACAGTGTCGTCGTCTTTTCGGCAGTGGAAAGCGGTGTCTGAAGATCGTGAGAGATGATTCCTGCGAGCCGCTCGAGGGTTCGGTTGTGTGCTTCGAGTCGCCGCTCGTAGAGTTTCGATTCCGTCATATCGATGCTTGCGACCAGTATTCGCGAGTAGTCCGCTGAAACGGATTGCGGAACGGTAACTTCGATCAGTTCGTGACGGAGCTCACCATCTAGCGTTCGATACGTCGTCTCGTCCCGGAATCGGTGGCTCCCGTCGAGTAACTGCACGATAAGCTGGCGGTTCGTTTCGAGTGACTCCGCCGTCTGGAGGTCGGGAAATCGCTCGACGAGTTCCTCCTTCGAGGACGCGTTGTAGGCGTCGAGGGCGTTCTGGTTGACCTCGAGGACGTCGACGAGTTCGAACACCCGTTCGTATTCGTCCGGGTGGTTCTCGAAGTACGTGATGAGGTCCGCCGTCTCTTCGGCTATCGATCTCGCCCGGTTTATCGCCGCCGAAAGGTCGAGCTCCCAGAGAACAATCGGACTATTCTCGAAGAGCGACCGATACCGTTCGCGGCTCTCTTGTAGCGCGTTCTCGCGGTGGACCCGCGCTGTAATCTCGCGGAGGACTATCTGATGTGCCTCGATTGTCCGATCCGGTGCGTAGACTGGGGAACTCGTCACGTCGAAGTGTCTCTCGCCGTCGATCTCGGTCTCGAAGGAGACGGTGTCGACAGCAGTCAGGCGTGTTGCCCGTCGAGGAGAGTGGTGAAAGAACTCGACGATCGGCATTTGTTCCCAGTCTGGCCCAACGGCTGCCAGCTCACGGGCAGCAGGGTTGCTGTCGATGACGCGTCCCCCGGTGTCGATCGTGACGAAGGGATCAGACATTCGCTCGACAGCGCGGTACCGAGCGGCAGGGACGACATTGAGAAAGTTGGCGTAGAACAGCACCCAGATCAGCGCGAACGCCTGTGCGAGCCCACCGATCGGGGCCAGATTGAGCGTCGTCAGGTCGAGATCCGAGAGCAGGTACAAAAACGAGGGCGGGAACGCGGTGGCAAACAGTGCAACGCTCTGGAGACGCCGTCGTCCACTCGAGCGAACGGCTTCCCGAAGTGCAAGCACCAGCGCGATGACGATCAAACTGTAGCCGATCGTTGCGTGCCCCCAGATCAGTATCCGGGCCGCTTCGTGCGGTCCAGTCATGACGGCGGGATTCAACGTCTCGTAGGGATCCCACGCGAGGTGGTGAACCGAGTTGGTCCAAAGGGCAAGCTGGACCGTCACTGGATACACTGCGGCGACGAGGAGCGTTTTGCGCGTCGTTTTCAAGACGTTCGTGTAGTCTGCAACCAGGAGCGCGTATCCCACGATCGAGAGCTTCGCGCCGAGCAGCGCCAGATTCGCCGCGTACGTCCACTGCTGGGGTGTCGTGACACTCTCGGTCAATCCGAGCCCAACGGAGTAGGCGATTCCGCCGACGATCACGATCAGGAGCCCGGGTGCACTCGAGTGGTGTCGGTTGCGATAGACCGGGATGAGCAAGATCGCCAACAGAACGACGACGAGGCCAACGACGAGAAGGTAGAGTTCTTGAATCGACATCCGGTCTGACGTGTTCCTGAGTTTATCCGTCTCTTATTTGAGTGTTGTCGTGACGCAGATCGTCTGGTCACTCGTCGTCACGCTGTTCGTCTGGTCGCCTGTCCAGCCCACGAGTACCCGTGTCCGTGGTGTTCTGGAATGCTGGCGGCGGCCTCTAGCATATGATGGTATCCAAGCTATAGCAATCCGGTTAGTACGGAACGACTAGATGACGCGCACAGGCTTCGAGTCAAGCCGCGCTTTGGAACTTCTGCAGTGGGGAACGTGGCTCTCTCGAGAGACGGATGTACGCTGGCAGTCCGTCTGTGGTGGGATGGAACGGTCGAACTCGTCCAGAGAGGTACGAAACGGGTGGTTAGCGTGAAGCGGTCGATCGGTCTCGTGGTCGTCACGCTCGTGGTTCTGGCGCTTGGAATGACCGGAACGGTTGCGGCCGAGCCGGCTGCCCCCGACTGTGACGAGGTCGGGTACGCTGAGAACGGTGACGGCGCATTCGAGGTCGAGACCCTGAGCCAGTTGCAGTGTATCGAAGACCACGGGCTCGAGGAGGACTACGTACTCGTCGACGACATCGAGGCGAACGAAACCGAAGACTGGAACGAGGGTGATGGCTTCGAGCCTATTGGAGACAGTGCTGATAACTCGTGGACAGAAGGGAACGAGACATTCAACGGCGCGTTCGACGGCAACGACCGGACGATTGCCAATCCGACGATCGACCGCGACGAAGCAGACTTCGTGGGGCTGTTCGGCGTCATCGGGTCCGAGGGAACGGTCTCGAATCTCACGCTCGAGTCTGCGACGGTTACAGGGAACGATCGTGTTGGCGGCCTCAGCGGTCAGAACTGGGGAACGGTTTCGAATCTTACACTCGAGTCTGCGACAGTTACAGGGAACGACGATGTCGGCGGTCTCATCGGTGAGAACCGAGGAACGGTTTCGGACGTTTCCATGAGCACCGATGTTGCGGGTTCAGGGAAGACCGGTGGTACTATCGGATCGAATTTCGGGGGAACGATCACTGGGGCAACCGTCGAGGGAGCAGTCTTTTCTACGCAAGATGTGGGGCCCCCTCGTGTTGGCGGGCTCGTTGGCCATCACCATAGTAGCTCCAGTATCGATTCGAGTTCGTTTACGAACGGAACGGTTTATGGGGAGAACGAAAATATCGGCGGCATCGCTGGCGAAGCCGACGGGAGTCCGATCACGAACTCGAGTGCGAACGGCATAATTGGAAACGAGGATGCAGATTCAGTCGGTGGGCTAGTCGGGAGCAATTTCGCCGACCTCTCAGATTCGTATTCTACGGCGACCGTCCGCGGGAACGACACAGTTGGTGGTGTCATCGGTGACGCCGAAAATAGTGACATCGAGCGAACGTACGCAGTCGGGGAAGTCGACGGGGACGGAGACGATGTCGGCGGTCTCGTCGGGGTTGCGAACAGTTTCGATTCCGGTTTCAACATCGAGAACTCGTACTGGGACATCGAAACGACCGGGGTGAACGAATCCTTCGACAGCGAAGCGGACGGACTTGCCACCGATGAGGGCGGACTCACCACTGACGAGATGACCGGCGCGAACGCCGTCGAGCACATGGACGGCTTCGGATTCCCGGATAGCGATGATCGGTGGCACGCTGTCGAAAACGACTACCCTGCGCTCGCCTGGGAGGACACCGAACCCGTCTACGGCGTGGAGATTACTGGCACGAACTCTGCCATCGAGGAGGGTGAGACACTCGAGGTGGACGCCACCGTCACCAACTGGGGCGCAGACGGGGGCGAACAATCCATCGAACTGCGGGACTTCGACGGCGACGAGGTAGACAGTGAGGAAGTGACCCTCGAGAGTGGTGAGTCAACCGAGGCCACACTCGAGTGGGACACCGAGGTTGGAGAGGGTGGTCTCGAGGACGTCACGGTTGCGAGCGAGAACCACACGGACACCCGGACAGTGTCCGTCGGCGCTGGTGAGGTAATTCCACAGTGCCAGACCATCGATACTGCGGGGGCGTACGAACTGACCGACGACATCGACGCCAGCGATGATTGCATCGAAATCGAGGCTGACGACGTCTCTCTCGACGGTAACGATCACACGATCTCCGGCAGTGGCACGGGAATCGTCGTGAGTGGCCAAACCGACGTCACCATCACGAACGTCACGCTCAGTGGATTGGATGTCGGCATCGAGATGACTGATCTCGAGGACGCGACTGTCGAACACAACACGGTCGAGGAGAGCAGCGAGGACGGACTCGTATTCGAGGACGTTCAGGACTCAACCATCGCCAACAATACGGTAAAGGAGGGTGCCACCAGCGGCCTCCACCTCGCTGACGCTACAGACACAGCCGTCCTGAACAACACGCTCAGGGAAAACCACGAACACGGGATGCACGTTGTGGACTCCGAGGAACTGGTCATTTCGGGGAACGAGGTCGTCGACAACGGGGATGATGAGAAAGAACCGTCGGATGAGGTCGAAGATGCGGGTATTTACCTTTCGGGAACCTCGGACAGCCACCTCGAGGCTAACAATCTCACAGCCAACGCTCAGGCCGCACTGTTCCTCGAAGAATCAAGTACGGATAATGACATTGTGAAGAGCAGTATTAACGTCTCAGCCATTGGTGATGGTAAAAATTGGAATGCGGTCCGAATTGACGATTCTTCGGGGAACACAATTTCCGATTCGGTGATAAGCACGGGTGAGGTGGACAGCCACTCTGACCGTCCTGAGTATTTCATCTACGTTGACAGCGCAGAAACAGTCGTCAAGGATAACGAAATCGACGGACACGCACGCGCTGGCATCGATATTCGTGGTGAGTCGAATACTGTCGACAATAATTCCATCGCTGGTTCGTTTCATCGCAGCGATGCTCAAAATGGCCACGCAATACGAGTTGACGCTACTGGTGAGTACTGGTCGGTGACGAACAACTCACTCAACGGCGCGGAAGTATGGGACGACAGAGCAGGAATCGCCATCACCGGCGATCAAACTGTCGAGATTCAAAACAACACCGGGACACCAGTAGGTCGCAACCTGGGTACTGACCTGGAACTCGCCGACGTCGAGCAGTCCGTTGAGAACCAGCAGATCACGACACCGGCAGGCGATACAACGGTGACATTCACAGGAGCCGAACTGCGTCTCGATGGCGTCGATGAATCGCCTGCAGACCATGACACCACCGAATCAACCGGCTACTACTTCGAGGTCGAGAATACCGCAGACGAGTTCAAATTCGAGAACCTCAAACTCGACTACAACGAAACGCGGCTCACGACAGGAGAGACGATCGACCCCGAAACGCTCTCGCTCTGGCGACTCGACGACGAGTGGGAGGAGATCGACGACTCCGGTGTCGATACTGACGAACAGGTCGTCACCGGCAACGTCACCGAAGAGGGGAGAATCGGCGTCTTCGGCGAGGAACCAGTCCTCACCGATCTCGACGTCGACGACGTGACCATCGAGCAAGGCGAGCCACTCGAGGTCGACCTCGAAAACGCCGAAGATTCGATTGGGGACGCGTACGATGACGAGAGCGAACTCGTGTTCGAGGCAGGCGTCTTCGACGAACCAGTCACGAAGAACGTCACGTTCGAGGACGGGGACGCGAGCGACGTGGAACTCCTCGATGCAGATGAGACGGCGGCCCTCTCCGCGGCGACCACGACCGTCACAGTCGATACCGCGGGACAGGATGAGGCAGACTCGTTCGACCTCACCGTCGAGGCTGTCCTCGCTGATTTCGATGTCGCAGACAACGTAGAAATCGACCAGGGCGAATCACTAGAGATCGACCTCGAGAACGCTATAGACAAGGCTGGTGATCCCTTCACCGACATGGTTGACCTGGCGGGTGACGACATCGACGGACAGACGCTTTCGGCCGACGACGTCGAGTTTGGCGGGGATGGTTCGGTGTCCGGCGTCGAACTACTCGATGTCCAAACGACGTGGGGAGTGTCTGCGGGCGAGTATCGAGACCTCAGCATCGAAGCCGTCGATACCGATGTGGAGACCACGTTCGACGTCAGTGTCGAGGAAGTCTTTGCTGACGGCGACGGCAGTGCTGAGGACCCCTTCGTCATCGAAAACTGGGAACACCTCGACAACGTCCGGAACGAACTGGACGCGAACTTCACGCTCGGGGCTGACCTCGATTCGGGGACGGGCGGCTACGATGACGTGGCGAGTGAGACGGCCAACGACGGTGACGGCTTCGACCCGATCGCTGACTTCGACGGCGAGTTCGACGGCGCGAACAACACCATCGAGGATCTCTACATCGACCGGTCGGACGAAGACCGCGTCGGCTTGTTCGCCTCGACGGAAGAGAACGCCGAGATTCGGGACCTCCAGCTGGAGAACGTAGACGTGAGCGGAGAGGGTGGTGGCTTTGACAACGGTGTTGGGAGTCTCGTCGGGTTCAACGAGGGGGATATCACGAACGTGTCTACCACCGGCGATGTCTATGGCGACGAAGCCGTGGGCGGCCTCGTCGGCTGGAACCACTATGGAGGTGATGTGAGCGAGTCGTACGCGACGGGCAACGTCTCCGGCGACAACAGAGTGGGCGGCCTCTTCGGGCGGAATTATGGTGAGGTGAGCGAGTCGTACGCGACGGGCAAGGTGGAGGGCGAAGAAAGAGTGGGCGGCCTCGTCGGGGACAACCGTGGCGAGGTGAGCGAATCGTACGCGACAGGCGTCGTGGAGGCCGACGGAGAGGACTTTAGTATCGTGGGCGGCCTCGTCGGGGACAACGATGGCGAGGTGAGCGAATCGTACGCGACGGGCAACGTGGAGGGCGAGAGCACGGCGGGCGGCCTCGTCGCGCAGAACCGTGGGGACGGTGAGGTGAGCGAGTCGTATGCGACGGGCAACGTGGAGGGCGACGAAAGCGTGGGCGGCCTCGTCGGGTGGGGCCGTGGCGAGGTGAGCGAGTCGTATGCGACGGGCAACGTGGAAGGCGACGAAGACGTGGGCGGCCTCTTCGGGGAGAACCGTGCCGATGTGAGCGAGTCGTATGCGACGGGCAACGTGGAAGGCGACGAAGCCGTGGGCGGCCTCGTCGGGTTCAACCGTGACGATGTAAGCGAGTCGTATGCGACGGGCAATGTGGAAGGCGACGAAGACGTGGGCGGCCTCATCGGGTGGTCCAATGACGATGTGAGCGAATCGTACGCGACGGGCAACGTGGAGGGCAAAGAAAGAGTGGGCGGCCTCGTCGGGGAGAACTATGGCGATGTGAGCGACTCCTACTGGGACGACGAGGCGGCCACCGTCACCGAAGACGGCGAAGCGCAAGACGGCCAGGGCATCGGCTACGACGACGGTGGCGGGAACGTGGCCGGACTCAGGACCGGCGAGATGACCGGCGACCGCGCCGAGGACAACATGGCAGTCGACTTCGCGGACACCTGGGCTGTCGTCGATGAGCCCGAAAACGGAATCGAAGTCTCGTACCCATTCCTCCAAAACGCCACCCAGGAGCCCGCACCGGGCCTGCAGAGCCGCTTCGCCGATGGAAACGGCAGTGCAGACGATCCCTACGTCATCGAAAACTGGGAGCACCTCGATAACGTTCGGTACGCCCTGCATGCGAACTTCACGCTCGGGGCTGACCTTGACGAGCAGACTGTCGGCTACGACGACGTCGCTGCAGCGAGCGCGAACGATGGCGACGGCTTCGAGCCAATCGACGACTTCGAGGGCACCTTCGACGGCGACAACGCGGCGATTTCGGACCTGCAAATCGATCGGAGTGACGAGTCTGACGTCGGTCTCTTCGGTTCGACGAGCGACTCGGCAATCATCGACGACGTTCACCTCGAGAGCGCGACCGTCAGCGGCGAGTCGACCGTCGGTGGACTCGTCGGCTCGCTCGAGGGGACAGTCAGCGCATCCTCCAGCGACGCGACCGTCAGTGGCGAGGAGACTGTCGGCGGACTCGTCGGCGAAAGCGCTGGCGGCGACGTGACCACCACCTACGCAGTCGGGGACGTCTCCGGCGAGACGATCGTGGGCGGCCTCGTCGGTCAGCAGACCGGTGGTGAAGGAACGATCAGCCAGTCGTATGCGATCGGAAACGTCACTGGCGACACCGACGTCGGCGGTCTCGTCGGGGTAAGCGAACACGACGCCACGGTCGACGACGCCTACTGGGACGTCGAAACGACCGGGCAGGCCGACTCCGACGGCGGGACGGGCCTCACCACCGCCGAACTGACCGGCGACGACGTCCTCGAGTCACTCGACGGCTTCGATTCCGACAGCTGGACCGAAAACGCGGTCTTCGAGGAGAACGACACGCTCGTCTTCCCGTACCCGACGCTTGCAAACACCGAGCAGGAATCCACACCGAATCGGACACTCGAGGCGCTCACCGCGACGGGCGAGACTGTGGACGCGGGCGAGACGGGAAGCATCGATGTCTCCGTCACTGACGACGGTGGACCGTGGGGTTCGTTACCCCTCGAAATCGCCGGTGACGACGGCCTCACGCTGTCGGTAACGGAGAGTGAAACGAACGCAGACGGCGTAGCCTCCTTCGAATTCGAGGGAGGGGCGACAGGGGAATACGAGGTGTCAATCGTCCCCGAAGCAGGTACCGCCGTCGAGGACACCACGACAGTTACTGTCGAGACTGGGGATCCGGATTCAGTAGTGATCGAGACGCCAGAGACGGTGAACGCTGGTGATGAATTTGACCTCACCGTTGTCGTCACAGACGAGATCGGGAATCCAGTGTCCGATCAAGAACTCGAGTCCGTTGTGGTCGATGCCGAAATCGATGGCCCGATCGTCGACAGTGAGTCGGTCACTCTCGACGGCGACGGCGAAGGTGTCGTGACGGTCGAGGCTGGCACACTCACGACCGGCGGCGAGCAACGATTGGCCGTCGATGCCGACGGCGTAACCGGTGACAACGAGTCGATTCTCATCGAAACGGCCGCTCCCGAGACCATCGTGATCGAGACACAACCAACGGATACGGTTACCGGCCAGCCAATTGCAGGGCCACCGTCGGCGACCGTCACCGATGAATTCGACAATTCCGTCGAAGGTGTCCCCGTCACCGCCACTGGCAATCGGTCGGGCCTGCCGAGTGACTCCGCTGTGACCAACTCCTCGGGGATCGCGACGTTCGACATCGAAGCCGAGGCATCGGGAACGTACACCCTGACGTTTACGACCGACAGCACCGACGAGACTGCAACTTCGGAATCGTTTACCGTCCTCCAGGCGGCCACGTTCGTCCCCAAAATCGAAGCCGTGTCCGATACGGTCGAAGAAGGAACAGAGATTACTGCAAGCTACACAGTCGAGAACCGCGGCGATGTAGCGGGTACACAGAACGTCTCGTTCCTCGTCGACGGTGAGCGAGAGGCTGTCGAACCGGACGTTAGCCTCGAAGCCGGAGAGGCGGTTGCCGGTGAGTTTACTTACGTAACCGACGACGATGACGTCGGCGACCTCGAGTTGGAGATCGAAACCGACGACGATAGGGCCGCCACAGCCACAACCGTCTCGACCGAACCGAAGCCGTCGTTCGTTGTTAGCGAACTCGAAACGAACGACCCGATCCTCGAGGGAGACACGCTCCTGGTCAGCGCTTCGATCGAAAACACCGGTGACGCTGCCGGAAGCGAGACCGCCGAGTTTGACGTTGGAGACGCGTTCGACGAAACAGTCGTTGACCTCGAGCCGGGCGAGACCGCGAACGTATCCTTCGAGTGGGAAACTGAGCCGGGTGATGCTGGCGAATTTACGGCCACAGTCGAAACCGGCGACGACAGTGCCGAGACCGACGTCGTCGTCGAGGCCGCAGACACCGAGTTCATCGTCTCAAACCTCGAGACGAACGCGCCGATCACTGAAAGCGAAACCCTCGAAACCAGTGTGACGATCGAAAACACCGGCGAACACGAGGATACACAGCAAGTGACGTTCGATGTTCCGGGGCCAGACGTAACCGACACCGAATTAGTCACCCTCGAGTCCGGCGACACCGAGACGGTCGAGTTCGAGTGGGAGACGGACGTCGGCGATGCTGGCGAATACGAGGTCAGTATCGAAACAGCGGCTGGCGGGGCAAACGAGCCGGTGACAGTTGACCTCGCCGCTGAGGGGCTCATCCTCGAACTCGAGGAAACTAACCTCGAAGGTGAGGAGACGACCAATGCGACGGTCATCGCAACGTTCAGCGACGGACGCACGGAGATCGTAACTAACGAGACAGTGATCGAAAGCGATGATCCGGAAATAGTGAACGTCGACGGTGAGACAGTCACCGCGAACGCGTCCGGCTCCGTCGAGTTGACTGCTGAATACACCACCGGTCGCGAGACTGTGACCGACACTGCAAACGTTACGGTTGCGTCCGACGACGATAGCGGTGGGCCGTCGGGTGGCGGTGGCGGTGACGGTGGCGGTGGCGGTGACGGTGGCGGTGGCGGTGACGGTGGCGGTGGCGGTGGCGGTGGCGGTCAGGCCGCACCAGCCCACTCATCATCCGATAGCGCTACCTTCGAACTCGTCGAGACGGAACTCAGTGATACCACCCTCGAGGCCGGTGACTCGATCGAGCGTATCACGGCTGGGGTCGAGAACACCGGCGACGCCGCCGGTGAGATCGAGATCGAGGTTCGTCTCGACGGGGACGTACTCGCAACGCAGACAGTCGAACTCGAGGAAGGAGCGAACGAGACCGTCGAGTTCACCAATATCGATCTCGAGGGCTTCGACACCGGCAACTACGAGTACACCATCGCGGTCGACGACAACCAGACCAACGGGACACTTACCCTCGAGGGCGGAGTGTCGACGCTTGCTGTGACGGTCATCGACAACGATGGAATCCCCATTCCGGATGCAACTGTCAACGTTGGTGGTAACACGGCGACAAGCGACGACGACGGTGTCGTCACGTTCGAACTCGAGGACGACGAGTACACCCTCGAGACAATGGCTGACGGATTCGAAACACTCGAGCAGTCGATCTCGATCGACGGCGACGATTCGGTTACGGTCGCACTCGAGGCGACCGAAACAGAGGAGACAGGCGACGATGACATCCCCGGGTTTGGTATTGCCGGAACGGTTCTCGCGTTACTCGCTTCGGTTGCCCTCGCTCGGCGAACGGTCTTCCGTTCGAAGACCGATCATCAGGCCAAGAAATGAGTGTGAACAGACCGACACCGCAAGTCCACCGCTCCGTCGATCAGTATCCGTGTTCGATAGTAGCCACTGCACGTCATTGCACACCTGATCGCACGATTGCTGTGCGATCAGTGTATAAACAGTTGCAGTTGTTACTATAGGGCTCAGAGGAGATCAGAAACGTACTGGTTCTCCCAGTTTCGTCTGTCTTCGATTTCTCTCTGGCCACGTCGCGTAACGGTATAAAAATTCGTACGGCGATCCCTGGTTCCCTTCTCGATCAAACCTTTATCGACCAGCGTGTCGAGATTTGGATACAGACGGCCGTGGTGGATCTCCGACTCGTAGTATTTCTCGAGTTCGTCTTTGATCGCGAGCCCGTGTGGTTCGTTGAGTCCAGCTGCAACGTACAGGAGGTCACGTTGAAATCCGGTCAGATCGTACATGATTACCATTACGAAAGTATCGTATATTAATTATACGGAGTTCGGACAGTGACAACTCCACCGATTGACACACAGATCACCGACCCGTCTGGCGATCAAATGTCCAATGACTTCGAAGGCAGGCAAAATCAGTGGTTACTATAGCGTTGATGCTTTCAAGGCACTATAACGTTGATGGTCTCAAAAGAGAACATTCAGCCCATGTAGTGGTGTACCTCGCAACCCGGCATATTGGTGTATCTCGCAACCCGGCAGATTTTACCGATACCACTGTAGACACCTGATTTCCGGTGAATACGATAGTCGGGATCGAAACCGACACCGAGTTTCCGGTGAATAGCCAAATGCCAGTGAGACACCACATTTCCGGTGAAATTGACAGGTGTGTCTGCGTGACTCCGAAGAAAGTTATTCGGAACGGTCGATCCACAGAATATGTCGGTTAGCGAAAAATAGACACCACGTTTCCAGTGAAATCGAAGGCAACAGGCGAGACTACTACAAGATACGGGAAGGTGTTACCGCAAGGTTCGGGATAGAAGAACCAAAGGAGATTGAAATCGGCCGGGAAACGAGGGAGCGAACCGAGAAAGAGCCAAGGGTACGAGTTGAAGTGGAGAAAACACAGAGTACAACCGGAAAATACTCGAGTAGAAAGAGCCACGAGGACAGATCGGGTTGTTCGAGGAGGGACACACCACGTTTCCGGTGAAATGGTGTATTTTGCGGTGAAAGTATGATCCCGGAGAACGATTGATAACGGGGGTGAAACCCAGCAGTAAAATGGGTCTGCGGTAAAATGGAAAGGTGCTCTCCAGTTGGAAGACGGACTCTTCAGCAACCACGTCCGACGGAGAGTAAATCGTTGTTCGGAGAGTAGACTACGAGAGCAACTGGGGAAGGCTTTCGGTACAAATACGACACACACACCGGATTTCCGGTGAAAAGGGGAGCAAATACCTGCTGGTGTTACAGTGAGGAATCCCTCAAATTCGGTAATCGGGATGAATAATCGATCCAGATCTCCCTGTGGACGGTAGCGAGACCGCATCAGTGGGGCCGATTCTTGCAAACGTGATCCGGTGAGATTCTATAGGGAGTACTCGAGCCGAAGAACAAGGGGTGTGATCCGATAGGTTTAATACATTGGTTGGGAAATAGTTCATTGACTCCAATAACTAAAACAGTTGTCGGCTGACAACTATAGGCCACACGAACTCTTCCCCTCCGTCACCCCTTCATTTTCCTGGCTTCTATTCCGAGCTTCGGCCTCGAGTGTTTGCGTTAGCCTCGAGTGTTCGGTAAACACGCGATATACGACTGAATGACGCTGATAAACAATTGAATTACGACTTCTATTACATCTGGTAGTTCACTTCCGGTGAACTCTACCCTCCCTTTCACCTGAACTCACCACCTCTTTCTCACCGTTTCACCGGAAACCCGGTGTGTGTGTCTCGTCGAAACAATCAAGGTGTTTCACCGGAAACACGGTGTCCAAGTAAATGTCCCAGTCCGACGATCTGTTCATTCGCGAGGATCCTATCTTCGTCAACAAGGAACTCCTCGAGATTAGCCACCTTCCCGACGAAGGCCGAATCGTCGGCCGCGACGAGGAAATCGGACAGCTCGCGAATGCAGTTAACCCGGCGATATTTGGACAGAGTCCGAGCAACGTGCTCATCTACGGCAAAACCGGGACCGGGAAGTCCCTGTGTGCAAAGTACGTCTCGAGGCGCCTCGTCAGCACGGCCGAGGAGGAAGGCGTCAACGCCGTCTTCGCGTACGTTGACTGTGCACAGGACACGACGGAAACGCAAACCGCCCAGACGATCGCAAGCGCGGTCAACACGGACGAGACGGACATCTACATTCCCGATAAGGGAATTAGCACGGCAACGTACTACAAACGTCTCTGGCGGATTCTCGATAAGGAGTACGACGTTGCATTGATTATCCTTGACGAAATCGACAAACTCGAGGACGATGCGATCTTGATGCAACTCTCTCGTGCAGGTGAAGCTGGGAAGGTAACCAACTGTAAGATCGGCGTCATCGGGATCAGTAACAAGATCAAGTACAAAGACCGCATGGACGAACGGGTCAAGTCGAGTCTCTGTGAACGGGAGTTCGTCTTCCCGCCGTACAACGCGAGCCAGCTCAACGAGATCATGGCCGCACGAAATGATGCATTCCGAGACGGGGTGCTCGAAGAGGGGGTGATTCCACGTGCTGCAGCGCTTGCTGCACGCGAACACGGTGATGCTCGAAAAGCGATCGACATCCTCAGGTACGCAGGAGAAATTGCACAGGCGAAGGGTGCGGACACCGTTCGTGAGGAGTTCGTCGTCCAGGCTCGAGAACGGGCCGAAGTCGATCGGTTCAGAGAACTTATCCGTGGATCGACACCTCACTCTCGATACGCCCTTCAAGCGTTGACCGTGCTTTCACTCGAGGATCGGGAGGAGCCGATCGACGAGAACGAGGGCTTTAGAACGACTCGAGTGTACGACGTGTACGAACAGATCTGCCGCCAGGAGGGAACTGATGCACTGTCGCTTCGCCGGGTTCGCGATCTCCTCAAAGAACACGCGTTTCTCGACGTCATCGAACAGTCGCGTCACAGCGGCGGGAGCGCCGAGGGTAGCTACACCGAGCATACGCTACTAGAGGACCCAGAAGTCGTCAAGGACGTTCTCGCAGACACGGTCGACTGATCGAAGTCGACTCATTTTCTCCGGTGTAGGTACGTATCTTCGGTCCGGTTGTGTTATAGTAACAACTGAAACAGTTAACACACCGATCGCTGATCCGTCTGGCGATCGGGTGTGTATTGACTTTCAGTGGCTACTATACCATGGGGACGGGCTCTCAAATCCGATCGAGAGGCGTCAATTCGTGGTAAGATGGTCTCAACTCGTAGAGATAGGCCTTCAGCTACTGGATTCACCGGAAATCCGGTGTCTACAAACCAACCCCTTTCAAGGTTCCGAACGGGTGTTATCGCGGCGACCATCGCCAAGTTTTCGATCGTCGCGGTTAAAAACACCAATTTCACCGGAAACTCCGTGTCCCACCGATCCTATACATGGCGATCGAGGTCACCCGTACCTACGTTGGCTCTATTCCTGAGCGACGGTATCGTAACAACTGTAACGAGTGACACACTGATCACCGATCAGTTTGGTGGCTCTGGTGTGGGCTGACGTGCAGTGGCTACTATAGGCAGTTCCGGATCGCTCGTTCCGGTTCGAACACCTCGTTTCCGGTGAATTCGAATCGTCCCTCAGATCGGATGGAGGACACCGTCTAATTCGGCAATTCACCGGAAGCCCGGTGTGTGATCCAACGCTCGCCATCGACGGGAATCGGATAGTATGCGTGGCCACCAGACGGAACGCCGGCTTCGACTGAGTCGCAAAACCTCGAGACGATAACGGGTGCTACGTCATCCAGTCACGCGGCCACCCCTAATCAGCATATTTATCTCTTCGACTCCCGACCAGTGCAGACACTGTGACCAGTGACGATTCGTTCGATCTTCTTCTCGAGTACATGGAAACGGAGTTGGCGTTCGCTACGAGCCACTACAACGACAGCTACCTCGACCGTCGAATTACGGCTCGTATGCGCCGAACGGAGAGTGAGACGTACGAAGAGTACTTCGAATACGTTCGTTCCGATGCAGACGAACAGCGAGCCTTGTTGGATTCGTTGAGCATCAACGTCACGGGTTTTTTCCGAAACCCCGAAGTATGGGACGGCGTCCGTGACGTTCTTCGGACACTCGCCAGCGAAAATGGCCGAATCAACATCTGGAGTGCCGCCTGTGCAGACGGTCGAGAGCCGTATTCGCTGTCGATGGTCGTCCACGACGAACCCCGAATCGATCCATCGTCCGTTCGAATTTTGGGAACGGACATCAGCAACGAGGCACTTCAGGTGGCCCGTCAGGGCGTCTACGAGGAGTCTAGAACGACGAATCTCGGCGACGAACTCGAGTATTTAGGAGAGTACGGCCAGTACGTCGATTACGATTCGAGCGAGAACGTGTATCGGGTTCGTGATAACATCAAACGACCGGTCGAGTTTCGACGACACGATCTCATCAATGGCGATCCCAAGTCTGGATTCGATCTCGTGACGTGCAGGAATTTGTTCATCTATATTGACACTGAGTACAAACAATCTATGTTGCAGACAATTTCGGAATCAATTTCTCGTGGTGGATATCTTATAATCGGGAAGAGTGAGACGATACCGCCCGGTATGAAGTCGACTTTTTCACCAGTAGATAACAGAAACCGAATTTATCGGAAAGAAAACGAATAGTGGCACCAAACTAGCATAAGTGGGACTTCCATATATGGAAGTTTTCATTTCTGTTCTCGATTCCGTTCTCCGACGGGGAGACTGTTTGATCGAGGGTTCGTCTCTCGCACGGGGCTGGTAGTCGAGCCCAGTCCGATAACGAGGGTCGAATTTGCTTGGAGAGGAATCGAACCCTGCACGAGGTGGGAGTCAAATCCCGTCCGGGCAACGTTAATAATCGATCTGGGGACAGTACAGGCCGGTGCACTCATTTATCTGGTGTCCCTCCGTTCAGTTTACGTGTTGGTGAGACAAAATGGATCCTGACTTCGATATTCACGACCACCGCCACCGAATGAAACTCCTTCGAGATACGGGTGAGATGTCGATATACGACAATATGGACGGCGTTCGCTGTCCTGCGTGTACCGAAATCTTCGAACGGCTGGTACTCATCGAGGGCCGATCGACGTCGTTTCCCGAACACGCGGGGGCACCATTCTGTCTGGTCCGTCGGGCGGAGGATATCGCGCTCTTCAGACACTGACGCGGCTACGAACCGCATCGTAGGTGTGGGGTGGCCACAACCTATTTACAGAAGTATGACCGTAAATGGCCGTAATGTATTTACAGGGGTATGGCCGTAAATACTCCTGCAAGTTGATTTAACAGCAGCGAGAAACGATCAGAACGCGGTTCGGGAACGACCGGGTCTCGAGCGACTATCAACACGCATGCTGGCTCCGCTCGAGGGCGGTTACGATGAAATCGTGAGCAACGAATGTAAACGATATCGAGTTCGACGAAACGAGTTACTCTCAGAACAGGTCGTCTGGATCGACGCGAGTGTTACCCGAATTTTCCACGAGGAGGTCGTCGAGGGCCTGTTCTAACTCGTCACGCCGGGGTAATGCGAGCATCTGGCAGGTGAACACTTTGTCACTGTTCGTTTGAATGCTCGAGTCGAGCAAAAACGCGTGATCGTCGCTCTGGGCGATCTGTGCCGTAATCGGCGTGAGAACTCCGGATCCAGTATCGGCGACGAACTCGGGCGGCGAGTGTTTGATTTCGGCGTTCAACACGTTGGCCCAGCCGTCGATGAAGCCGCTGGTCATGATGTTCCCGAGTTCTTTGAGTGCA
Source organism: Natrarchaeobius versutus (assembly GCF_041205745.1). Lineage (NCBI taxonomy): Archaea > Methanobacteriati > Methanobacteriota > Halobacteria > Halobacteriales > Natrialbaceae > Natrarchaeobius > Natrarchaeobius versutus. Next base: position 62,073 of record NZ_JBGFCC010000011.1, read on the forward strand.
CCCTGTTCGATATCGCCCCACTGCTCTTCGGTTTCCATCGGCACGAGGGAGTCGACGACGGCACGACCCGATGGTTGGTCGAAGAGGATGACTAGGTACCCGCTGAACTTCCCCCTGAACTTCATCACGGTCCCGACGTACCGTTTGCTCCCGACTTCGGTCGGAATGTCTTCGATCGGAACCAGACTCAGCCGACTAATGTTGACCGTCGTCTCGATACCGGTCATCGAGGTGATGTTCGTCGCGGCCTTTTTTGCCCCCTCTTTGGTCATCTCGTTGAACACTTCGAGTTTCTCGAGCGAGACGATTTTGTCGGTCTGTGGCTCGAGCGATCGCTCGAGTGACGCCGAATCCGGCACGAGGAGGATGCGAAAGTCGATCGGTTCGTTGACGGAGTCCTGGGATGCCTCGACGCGGCTTCGGAAGACGAACAGGTGGCGTTCTTCCTCCGTCGCCGACGTCGGGAGGATGTCGGTGCCGGTTCCCTGGATGTACGTCGGCGGCGAGCTCTTGATCTTCGCCTCGAGGTAGTTGGCCCAGCCGTCGACGAACCCGCTGGTCATGATGTTGCCGACTTCCTTGATGCTACTTTTTTTCTTCTCGGGATCGTCCGCCGGGACGAGCGTCTCGGTGATCGCCGACCGACCCGGCTCGTCGAAGACGAGCAACACCTCTCCACTGATCTCGCCGTTCAGATCGATGTTGACGCCGGCGAACTCGTCGCCGATGAACTCGTACTCGAGGTCCGTCGAGTTCATCAGGGAGACGTCCGTTACCTGTACCCGAGTGCTGATACCGGTCAGCTGTGAGAGCGATGCGGCGGCCGATTGGGCTCCGTCGTGAGCGAGCTCCTGGTACGTTTCGAGCTCTCGAATGTCGATTTCCATGACTGGAGTTACTCAGCGGCGATGCTGTTGAGTTCTTCGAGGACGCTCTCTTTCTGGAACGGTTTCGTGATGTAGCCCTCGGCGCCAGCTTTGATCGAGTCTTTCATCTGCTCGGCTTGCTCGACGCTGGTACACATTACGACCTTCGCACTCGGATCCATGTCGGTAATCTCGCCGGTCGCCTCGATACCGTCTTTGATGGGCATAACGATGTCCATGAAGACGATATCGGGTTGCTCCTCGCGATAGAGTTCGACCGCCTCGACGCCGTTTTCGGCTTCACCAACGATGTTGTGATCTTCTTCGAGGATTTCCCGGAGAAGGTCCCTCATGAACCCAGAATCGTCCGTGATCAGCACATCCATAGAGAGTCCAATACACCCGGATAACTTAACGATGTTGACCAAACTGGTGACATACATCTCGGATACCCACCGGACAAACTGATCGATACCGTCTGTTGGTTCTAGTCACGCCCCCGGTTAATTCGCGTCTTCCCCACCCTGAACGCCAATCGATTCGTTCGTCCCTCCCGTCGTCGGCTCTCTCTTCCTTTCGACACGACCGGCACTTGTGGAACCGTCGACCGGCACTTGTGGAACCGTCGACCGGCACTTGTGGAACCGTCGACCGGCACTTGTGGAACCGTCGATCGGCGTACTGATTGCCTGACCGCCGGATTTTGTGCTGGCGGCCGCCGAAGCCGCGTTCTCGGTGACTGCCCGGGTTACTGTTTCCGGTCACCGAAGTGGCGTTCGTTGAGGGCCCCGGCCAGTGGGTCGACCCGTCGGGCTATGCGTTGACGTCTTCGATCCGCTGGCTCACGATGATACGTCCCTTCGGGGTCAACGAAATGCTGTCTTCCCGTTCGACGATCAGTTCCTTGCTCTGGACCGAGTTCAGGACGTTGGTGACGTACGCTGGATCTCCATCGAGCATGTTCGTAAAGTCGATGTCTCCACCGGTCGCGTGGACGCTGACGAGGACGCGTTTCTCCGGATCGGTCAGTTCGATCTCTTCGACCTCCTCACGGAGTTCGTCGAACTCGAGGCGGAGATATCGGGCAAGTAGATTCACGTACTGTCCTTTCGCCGGGGAGATCAGCGACGTTTTTGTGAGGCCGGAGCCGTCGTCGATGTATTTTACGACGAGCGTCACTCGATCGTCTCGTTGGCCGAGTTTGTTCGTTCGCTCGATTTTCATGACGGTTTCGACGTCGATCTCGAACGTCGTTCGATCGGTCTGGATCTCGATCGCTCGGCTCTTGACTCGGAGTTTTCCCGAGCGAGCGGGGGTATCTTTCACTCGTCCACCGACTCTCGCCGGGTGCTTTACGGCGGCCGAACGTCCGTTGAGGAGACACCGAAACAGGATCGCGACGAACTTCGAGACCGTCTCGCTTTTACTCTCGATCACTGCACTTTGTACGCCGCGTTCTGACTCGTAGCCGATCGTAATGGTATCGTCGAAAAAGCGTTTGACGTGGTTGGGAACGCTTCCGACGTTCACGTCGATGACGGTCGAGAGCGGAACGGTCGTCTTGTCGTCGTTGGTCGCGAGGACGAGGCGCTTTTTCGTCATGATTATCCGACCGCTGGAGGGTGTACCACCGCCTTCCTCGCCTCGGTTCAGAACGAACCGGGCCGTGAAATCGGCGACGATCTCTTCGTTCATGTCGATGTCTATGAGACCGCACTCTCTTAGCCCTTTAGGGACCGGGCGGTCGAGTCGGAGCGATCCGTTCGTCGACGTTGGGTGGTCGAGGTCCCGCCGAACTGTCCGGCCAACCCTGCCAGCGCGTTTCCTCACTCTCGATTGTCCTGTCACGCACGTTGACGATTTGTCCGGTCTCCACCGATCGTTTCTCCACTGACTCGCGCCGTGATAACAACTGCACCGATTGACACACTGGTTGCCGCCGATTGCCACATTGGTCGCCGATCCGTCCGGCGATCGGGTGCAAACCGACGCGCAGTGGCTACTATCGAATTCGCACAGATATTCACCGTTTCTCACCGAAGAGCCGAGAGAGATCGTCGAAGGTGGGGCCTCGGAATCTCCGGCTGGCTACGATACCCCGACCCTTCTTCCGGAGTTACGTTCGTCCGTCGTCTGACAGGCGCTTGACCTCCGCGTCGATGTCGTCGACGAGACTCTCGAGTCGATCGTTGATGGCGACGATTTCGTCGATTTCGGCGGAGACGGTCTGGGACTGTTCCATCGCGGTGTCGGTCATGCTGGCGACCTCTTCGGTGGTGGCGGCCTGATCGTCGGTGGCGACGGCGACCTCTTCGATGCCGGTGCTGGCCTCGGTGATCGAGGCTTTGATCTCTTCTAGGTTCTCGACGGTCTCTTCGACGAGGGAGACGCCGTCGGCGATCTCGTCGTTGGCGGTCTCGAGACTGTCGACAGTCTCCTCGGTATTTTCCTGGATTCGATCGACCATTTTCTCGATGGTGGCGGCTTCCTCCTGGGATTCTTCGGCGAGGGATTTGACCTCGTTAGCGACGACGGCGAAGCCGTCGCCGGCCTCGCCGGCGGTGGCGGCTTCGATGGAGGCGTTGAGCGCGAGGAGGTTGGTCTGGTCGGCGATGTCGTTGATGACTTCGACGATCTCGTCGATGCGTTGGACGCCCTCGCGGAGGTCTTCGACGTCGTCGGTGACGTCGTCGGCGGCGTCTTCGACGCGCTCCATCTTCCCGATCGCTTCTTCTGCGGTGTCGGTAGTGTCGGCGGCGAGTTCTTCGGCGCGTTCGCTGGTGGCGCTTACCTCCTCGGCGTTGGAGGCGATCTCCTCGACAGTCGCCGAGAGACCGGAGACTTCGCCTGCGATCTCGTTCGTCGATTCGAACTGATCGTTGGTGAGCCCCGCGATCTCGTCGGAGCGTTCGGCCACCGTCTTCGTACTGGACCGAAGCTCGGACACCGACTCCTGGACGTTTCGAGAAACCTCGATCCGACGCTCGAGTTCGGCTTCGACGTCGGCGTAGGCGTGGATGTACGTATCCATCACGATCTGCTGATCGAGGTTCATCAGTTTGAGCGTCGAGAGGGCGCGGTCGACGACCGTCTCGACGACGTCCTGAGCCTGCGAGACGGGGACTACCGCTTCCGACGCCGTCTGTGTCTCTACCGCTGTTCTTGGCTTCGCTTCCGGCGTGGGGTCCGATTTCGGCTTCGATTCCGATTGCTCTACGGATTCGGTACCCGCCCACTCGCTGGTCGCGCTCGACTCTAACCGATCGTTCGCGTCGTCGGCGATCGCCTCCAGGATTCCATCGTAGTAGATCGTCGAACTGCCGAGGTAGAGTTTCGGATCGAGATCGAGGAGTTCGTGGATCTTCCCGATTCTGGCGCGGCGCGCGAAGTACTGTTGGTCGTACTCGCCGGTCGTCAACTCCATGAGATACTGTCGTTGCGTCCGCTTTAGGGAGTCGATCTCTTTGCTGGACGACTCGAGTATCGCTGTCGTCTCCGGATCGGAGAAGAGGTGATCGTAAAACTCGTCGACGAGGTCGTCGGCGACGTCGTCGATCAGCGGACCGATCTCTTCTAAGCGTTCGGCGTCCTCGTCGTCGAATCGGGTAAAACCTTTCCGCCGTTCGATCTCCTCGCGATCGATCCCGAGCTCGTCGACGAGGGATCGTCCATCGACCGATCGTCTCGCTCGCTCGTCTATCTTGTACGCTCGCTCGTGTTCAGCCACGCTCTCTTGTTTCGGTGGAATTTATTTGAGCGTTTCTGCTATTCCCGAATCGAGTTCCCGGACGAATCCGCCGCGTCGGATTAGACGCGAACGTCGGTCGGATCGATCCAGAGGACGAAGTTGTCTTCTCGGCGGACGATACCGGCGATTCCAGAGCCGCTGACCGACGTATCGACGTTCACCGTTTCTAACTCCTGGACCTGATGGACTTCGTCCGCGAGCCAGCCGATCCGTTCGGTGGAGTCGCGTTTTCGCTTGAAGACGATGATGCGGTCTCCCAGTTCGTCGCCGTCCCCGTCGCCGAAGATCGTCCGGAGGTTGACGATCTTCGTCGTCTCCCCGCGGAGATCCATGACGCCTTCGATGTGCGTCGGCGTGTTCGGGACTGCGGTCAGTTCGTCGGTGTTTACGATCTCTGCGACGTATCCGATGTCGACGCAGTAGCGGTTCTCACCGAGGTCGAACTCGAGGACGTGCGTGCTCGATTGCTCCGTAACGTGATTCGTTGTTGCCATGGTGGTCTGATATTATCGTTCGGTTAGTCGTCGGACTTCGGCGTCGATGTCGTCGACGAGACTCTCGAGTCGATCGTTGATGGCGACGATTTCGTCGATTTCGGCGGAGACGGTCTGGGACTGTTCCATCGCGGTGTCGGTCATGCTGGCGACCTCTTCGGTGGTGGCGGCCTGATCGTCGGTGGCGACGGCGACCTCTTCGATGCCGGTGCTGGCCTCGGTGATCGAGGCTTTGATCTCTTCTAGGTTCTCGACGGTCTCTTCGACGAGGGAGACGCCGTCGGCGATCTCGTCGTTGGCGGTCTCGAGACTGTCGACGGTCTCCTCGGTATTTTCCTGGATTCGATCGACCATTTTCTCGATGGTGGCGGCTTCCTCCTGGGATTCTTCGGCGAGGGATTTGACCTCGTTAGCGACGACGGCGAAGCCGTCGCCGGCCTCGCCGGCAGTGGCGGCTTCGATGGAGGCGTTGAGCGCGAGGAGGTTGGTCTGGTCGGCGATGTCGTTGATGACTTCGACGATCTCGTCGATTCGTTGGACGCCCTCGCGGAGGTCTTCGACGTCGTCGGTGACGTCGTCGGCGGCGTCTTCGACGCGCTCCATCTTGTGAATGGCCTCCTGGGCGGTGTCGGTAGTGTCGGCGGCGAGTTCTTCGGCGCGTTCGCTGGTGGCGCTTACCTCCTCGGCGTTGGAGGCGATCTCCTCGACGGTCGCCGAGAGACCGGAGACTTCGCCTGCGATCTCGTTTATCGCCCCTTCCTGTTCGTCGGCGAGGTCGTCGATCGTCGTCGTCCGCTGTGTGACGTCGTCTGACACCGATCGAACCTCGTCGACCGACGATTTGACGCTTTCTGTGGCGGCTTCTCTGTTGTCCTCGGTTCGCTCGAGTTTCGCCTCGTACTCCTCGATCTGGCGTTCGTAGGCTTCGAGTTTCGACTGCTGGCGTTCGAGTTTCGACTCGTACTCGGCGATTTCGTCGTCCCGTGCGTTCGCGTAGGCCCGAACCGCGAGTTGTTCGTCGACGTTTGCGACCCGGACGAACGCGAGGGTGCGATCTATGACGGCGTCGACAGCGTTCGAAACCCCATCCGGCGTTCCGGCTGACGCCGAGACGACACCGCCGTCGGCTCGCTCGTCTTCGACCGGCTCGAGATCGGTCTCGGGCGCGTACTCGGCTTTGACGTCATCCGCGATCGATCGGAGTATCCCTTCGTAGTAGACCGATCGGGAACCGATGTAGGCGTCCGGTCCGGCCGCGAGGAGCGTGGCAGTTCCGTTCGCCGAGAGCCGCCGGTCGAAGAACTCCTCGTCGTACTCGCCGCGGGACAGTCCGTCGAGTAGCTCGCGTTGTTCTCGCTCGAGCGTTTCGTCGAGTTGGTCCTGATCGAGTTCGTCGGCGGCTGGATGTTCGCGAACGGCATCGACACATCTCGCGGCGAGATCGTCGCTCGTCGCCGCGAAGACGTCGGCGATCGACTCGAGCGTTCGCTCGTCGTCCGGGTGTAGCGACGCGAGTGTTTTCGCTCGGTTCACGTCGGCGGGCCCTACGTCGAACGTTTCGATGCGTCGCCCGGTATCGACGTCGGTATCTGTTGCTCCACCGTCGGTTCTAGACATAGTCGTGAAAGTGAGAGACAGCTAAATAAGTGTTTTTGCACCCACGGTCGGTGGCAGGCGGTTCAGTCGCTGGCTACTCTCGAACGAAGTCGGCCGAGTGAAACGTACCTCTCCGTCTACTCCACGTTGGGGCGAGCTACTCCGTGTGCTCGATGATCGCGTCGATATCCAGCCAGGTTACGAGGCTGGTCCGGTCGTCGGTGTTTTTCTTGATGATGCCTTCGATGAACTCGTGTTGGTGGTCGCCCGTGCTGTCCATGACCGCTCCGGTCTCGTCGATCTGGGATTCCCGGTAGGTCACTGCCTGGGAGACGTCGGTAACGCGGATTCCGAGCTTTTGTTTGTCGTCGTCGCGCTTGAGGACGACGATGTACTGGTCGTCCGAAAGCTCGTTTCGCTCGACGTCGAGCATGGTCGTTGGATCGAGCACGCCGGTGATCTCCCCGCGGAGGTCGGTTACACCGTCGATCGCCTCCGGCCCTCGAGGGAATCTTGTGATCTCTTTCATCTCGACGATGGCGCTGATCCGATCGATCTCGACGGCGTATCGGTTCCCGTTCAGGTAGAACTCGAGCATCTGAACGGTGTTCTTCGCGTCGTGGGTCGAGTGGATCAGCGTGTCGTCGCGATCGAACACCGCCGCGTCGCGTTCGACGGCGGCCCTACTCGTTTCGTCGACGTCGACTTCGAGTGCGGACGCGTCGACGGTCGGTTCGGCACCCATCGTCTCGGTTGCCGCCATCATCGTCGACGTGTCGGCGATCGCTCCCTGGAGTGCGGCGTCGACTCCGCCCTGTGTGCCCGCTTCGGATTGGCCGGTCGACCCCGTCCCAGGTTGCGTCTCGGACGGTGCTGGCGAACTCACACCGGGTTGTTCGTTCGAATTCGCGTCGGGGTCACCGATCGCCGACGACGCCGGTTCCGAACCGACGTGCTCGGATTCGTCGTACGAAACAGTTTCGCCGCTCCCGGCCCCACTCGAGTCGCCGCCGGAGCGATCCGCGTTCGCCACGTTGTCCGACCGTTCACTCGCGACATCGCCGGGCTGTTCGTCCGACACGTCGCTCGAGCCTCCATCGTTCGGTGCTTTGCTCGATTCTCCACCGTTCGGTGCTTCGCTCGAGTTTCCATCGTCCCGCGCATCGTCCGACGTCGACTCGTCGGTGGCGTCTTCGACTTCCTCGCGGCCGTTTCCGTCGTCACCGTCACTTCCGCCGTCGTCGCGGTCGTTACCGTCGTCGCCCTGGTTACCTTCGCCGTCCTCATCGTCGTTTCCGGTTCGGTTCCTGAGGTCGCGAAGTCGTTTCGCTCTATCGTCGGTCATGCGGGGACCTCCGTGTTGGTCAGCGATTCATCGACCCGTTCGGCGACGTCTATGAATACCTCGGCCATATCGATTTCCTCGTCTACCGCGAACACCGACGATCCGGCGGTGAACGCCCGCTGGAGTGCGACGCGTTTGCGTACCCGAAAGATCGGAACGTCCGGGAGCGCCTCCTCGAACCACTCGAGCATCGCCTCGTCCTCGCTCGTCGTTTCGATGCGGTTTGCGACGAGCGCGAGCGGTTCGATTTCGAGGTCGTGTTCCATCTCGAGCGAGCCGACGTAGTCGAACAGCAACTCGAGTGAGCGCTTGCTCGTGGGCTCGGTCAGTGCGGGAATTACGATGTTCTCGGTCGCGTACAGGGCGTTGTCGGTGAGCACTCCCAGATGAGGTGGACAGTCGACGACGACGTACTCGTAGTCGGCGTCTATCTCGGCCAGCAACGTCGCCAGACGCGTCTCCGGGTCGGGCTCCTGTGCGAGCGCCGACGCGGCCGCGTTCATGTCGATGTTGCTGACGACGACGTCCATCTCCGCGTGCGAGTAGACGATGTCCTCGGGGGAGATACCCGTCGGATCGATCAACGCATCGAGCAACGACGGCGGCTCGGCGTCGTAGGCCTCGAGGAGACCGAGTCCTTCCGTCGCGTTCCCCTGTGGATCGAGGTCGACGAAGAGGACGTCACGCCCGAGTTCGTTCAACGCGCCAGCCAGATTGACGGCTACGGTCGTCTTCCCGACACCTCCTTTCTGATTTGTTACACACAACCGAGCGGGTCCCGCCATTCGCTTGGGTCGTTTCAACTCTGCCTACATAACTGACACGGCCAAATCCGCGGAAACTCCGACTGCGAGGCGATTGGATCCGCTCGAGGGGGAAAATTGGCCGAATTCTTTATGCGCCGAACCTCACAATCGACTCCTATGGCAGTGAACGTCTTGATCGTCGACAACTCCGAAGTGATCCGTACAGTCCTTCGGGAGGCGATCTCCGAGGAGTTTCACGTCGTCGCGGAAGCAGAGGACGGCGCGGACGCGATCGAGATCGCCGAGACGGCGGAGATCGACGTCGTCATCATGGACATCGTGATGCCGGGAGTCGACGGGATCGAAGCAACTGCCACGATCAAGGAACTGCATCCGGATGCAAAGGTCATATTCTGTACGAGCGTGACCCAACAGGAACGAATGAAGCCGGCGATCGAGGCCGGGGCGGACGGTTACGTGACGAAGCCGTTCGAGAACAGTACGATTCAGAACGCGCTCGACGACGTCATCTCCTGATGGTCCGAGCCGTCATCGCGGACGACTCCGCGGTCATGCGCGAAACGCTTGGAAAGATCCTCGCCGACGGCGGGATCGACGTCGTCGCGCGGGCGAAAGACGGCGTCGAGGCGGTCGAACTCATCGCCGACTGCGAGCCGGACGTCGCGACGATCGACATCCAGATGCCTGGACTAACCGGCCACGAGGTGATCGAACGCGTAATGGCGGAGAATCCGACGCCGATGCTGGTCATCAGCTCCCAGACGACTCGAAACGCCGACGCGACGTTCGAGGCGTTAGAGGCCGGCGCGGTCGACTTCATCGCGAAGCCGTCGGGGGACAACTCCGTCGACATCTGGACACAACAGGACAAGATCGTCGACCGGGTCCGTGCGGTTGCGGGGGCGACCGTCGGCGGGCCGGACGACGAACGAGCGCGGACCATCCGGAGTGCGACGCCGACGGTCGACGCCGGCGACGAGTTCCCGTCCGATCCGACGCTCGTCATCGGTGCATCGACCGGCGGCCCTCGGGTCGTCGAACGCGTGCTGTCCGAACTCCCACATCGAGCAGGATTACGAATCCTGGTAGTACAACACATGGCTGATCATTACACGAAACGTTTCGCGAAGCGTCTCGACGAACGAACCGACTACGAGATCCGTGAGGCGACCGACGGTGATACGGTCGGGCCCGGGGAGGGTATCCTCGCGAAAGGCGGGTCTCACCTCGCCGTCACCGACGTGACCGACGGTCGGATCACGGTGGTGAACGACGACGGCCCCAAACGACACAACGTCAGGCCGGCGATCGACGTCACGATGGAGACGACGGCGGAACACGTCGCCGGTAACGTCGTCGGCGTCGTCATGACCGGGATGGGCGCCGACGGCGCGATCGGCCTCGAGGCGATCGCCGACGCCGGCGGGAAGACGATCGTTCAGGACGAGGAGACCTCGCGGGTGTACGGTATGCCGAAGGTCGCCGCCGAACGGGTCGACGTCGATATGGTCCTTCCCGAGGGGCGGATCGCCGAAGGGATCACCAATGCGTTCAGGGGGTGGTCCTCGTGAGCGATCCGACGAGTACGTTCGTCCAGGAGAGCCAGGAAGACATCCAGCAACTCAACAACGCGCTGTTGGACCTCGAGAACGCCACGGATCCGGAGAACTCCGACGCGATCGAGACGGTGTTCCGGGTCGCGCACAACCTCAAGGGGAACTTCGGCGTCATGGGCTATACGGAAGCCAGCGAGATCGCTCACGCGGTCGAGGACTTACTCGATTGCATCCGAAGCGGCGAACTCCCGGTCACGGGCGATCGAATGGACCTCATCTTCAGCGGCGTCGACCTGCTCGATCAGATGGTCCAGGAAATTTCCGAGAACGGGGAAACCGAGACTGACCCGGAGGCGACGATCGAGGAGATCCGGGCGTCGATCGACGGTGAACGAAACGACGCCGAGGGTGACGGTGAGTCCACGGACGACACTGCGGCCGGTGGATCCTCCGAAAACGGAGACGGATCGCCCGCCGTCTCGTCGGATCGCGACGTTCCGCTCCAGATGCTCTCCGAGGAGATCGAGGCTGAACTGCCGGCGGACGCGGACGTCTACCGGGCAGTCGTCGAGTTCGAGGAGACGGGTTCGGAACACGTCGACGCCATGTTCGTCATCGACGCGATCGAAGACGAGTACGATCTCGCCCGCCTCGAGCCGGACAGCGGAACGATCGAGGACGGCGAGTTCGGCGCCTGCATCGACGCGTACGTCGTGACCGACCCGGACGTCTCGAGCGACGAGGTGACGGCGTTTTACGAGGGCAACCGGTACGTCCACGGCGTGTCCGTCTCCCGCGTGACCGATGCGATCGCCGCGGAGCGTGCGAGTTCGGACGACGCAGACGAGGCGGACGAGGAGACCGATACGTCCGACTCCGACTCGAGTTCCGGATTTGCCCACGCCAGCCAGGAGGTCGAATCGATCAGGGTGGACGTCGAACAGATCGATCAGCTGTACAACCAGGTCGAGGAGATGGTAACCAGCCGGATCAAACTCCGGAAGATCGTCGAGGAAAACGAACTGGTCGAAGCCGAAGACGAACTCGAGGAACACGGTAAGATCACGGCGAGCCTGCAGGATACGGTTCTCGAGATTCGCCTGGTTCCGCTGAAGAAGATCGTCGGTAACTTCCCGCGGGTCGTCCGCGACCTCGCGCGAAAACAGGAAAAGGAAATCGACTTCCAGATGGACGGCGTCGACATCGAGATGGATCGGTCGATCCTGAACGAACTGGGCGATCCGCTGATGCACCTCATCCGGAACGCCGTCGACCACGGGATCGAATCGCCCGAAGAGCGCGAGCGGAAGGGCAAACCCAGGGAGGGTACGATCAAGCTGATCGGCGAACGCGACCGCGACCGGGTCTCCGTCACCGTCCAGGACGACGGTCGCGGTCTCGAGGTCGAGGAGATCCGAGACAAGGCGATCGATCAGGACGTCATCACCGAGGAGGAGGCTCGCGTCCTCGAGGATTCGGAGGTGTACGACCTCATCTTCCACCCTGGGTTCTCGACGACGGAGGAGGTTACGGAGGTAAGCGGCCGCGGCGTCGGGATGGACGTCGTCAATCAGGTCGTCCGCGGCGTCGACGGCTCGATCAACGTCGAGAGCGAACCCGGCGCGGGGACGAACGTCACGCTGATGCTCCCGGTGAGCGTCGCCATCGTTCGCGTGCTCTTCGTCACCGTTGGCGAGGAGACCTACGGCGTACCGATCAAGAATATCGACGAAATCTCCGAACTCGAGGACGTGACGGTCGAATCGGTCGAGGGCCGACAGACGGTAACTCACGACGACCGCGTCTATCCACTGCTCTCGCTCGGCGACCGTCTCGACGTACCGACCGACGAACCGTCCGAGGACGATATGGTCGTCCGAATCAAGGAGTCGGTTCGACAGGTCTGTCTTCGCTGTTCGGACGTCGTCGGCCAGGAGGAGGTCGTGATCAAACCGTTCGAAGGAGTTCTGAGCGGTGCCCCGGGAATCAGCGGGGCCTCGGTACTCGGTGAAGGCGAGGTCGTGATGATCCTCGACGTGGACACGCTGTGACGATGAACGGTCGCGGGGCGACTCGAGTGCGGCTGGTCTTCCCGATTTCGATTTCCGGTGTGTTCGAACGGGGGGCGGTCCGATCCGGTGGTGACGATGATGAATGAATCGAGCGACGAGCCGTACCGCCACGACCCATCGGAAGGGGCGATCCTCGTCGGCCTCGCGGACTTCGCGGTGACGGACGAGTCACTGTCGCTGAAGACGAGCGGGCTCGGATCGTGTATCGGTGTCGCGGTATACGACGAGTTTGCCGGCGTCAGCGGACTGTTACACTTCATGCTCCCGTCGGCGGCCGCCGCGAACAGCCGCCATCACCCGGACGCAAAGTTCGCGGATACGGGGTTGTCGTCGATGCTCTCGGCGTTTCGCGACATGGGTGGGGAACCTGCACGCTCGCGGGCGAAAAGCGCCGGCGCGGCGACGATGGTTGATTTCGACGGAACGGACCGAACGATCGGTGAACGGAACGTCGATGCACTCTGTCGCGAACTCGAGGCGAGTGGCGTCACGGTGGCGGCGACGGACTTCGGCGGACAGTACGGGCGATCGATCGAGTTCGACCCGGAGACGCAAACGCTCACAGTTACGCGAGCCGACGGCGTCGAGCGGGTACTGTAGTTCGTCGCATCGCTCGGTGGATAGCGGTTCAATTCTCGAGAAAAACGTCCGAAACCGACCGCAGGTTAGCGTTCGTCGGTTTTGGAGGCGTCGGAATCTCGTCGATCGGTGTTCCCGTCGTCGGCCGAATCGGATCCGGTGCCCACATCGCGACCTTCGTTCGCGTTCGATCCGGTTGTCCCGTCGGCACTCGAGTTCGGATCGTCGTCTTCGTTTCGCTCGCTCGATTCTCCGTTCCTGTCGTCGTGGTCGTCGTCACGAGGTCCGCTCCCGAGGGATCGGCCGAACACCGATCGGTCCCCGCCCGATCCGGTCGCCGGCCCTCCCCCGTTGAGCCTGTCGAGGAAGGTGGGCTGTCCGACTCGGTCGGTGCTATCGTCCGGGCGCGAATCGATGTCGACTCGCCGAAGCGCCTCGGGGATGGTGGTGTTTTCGAAGATATCCTCGACCGGATCGTCGAACTCCGGGTCGTCGGATCGGTCGGGTGCCTCGACGTCGGTTCGGCCCTCGACGAGGGCGTTCCAGACGGTCTCGTCTTCGTCGACCGACTCCTGTACCTGTCGCGCCTCGTTTCGCCCCTTCTGGTAGGCCAGGTCGACGAAACTCCGATCGTAACTCGTCTCCGTCTGTGACTCGAGGCGATCGAGTTCGCCGGGGTAGGTCTTGCCGAGACGCGCGGCGACGCCGAGTGCGAACGCGCGTCGGACGACCTCTTCGCGGTCGTCGATGTGCTCCCAGTCGGTGCCGAAGGTTCGATCGTACATCTCAGGTCTGGATCTTCTCGTTCGGGTCGACGCGCAGACCGCGGTCGGTGAACTCGATCTTCCGGATGTCGCAGTCGATTTTCGTCCCCCGCATCTTGATGATCTGGACGCCCCTCGTCATTCCGCCGGACTCGAGATAGTTGTGCATGAAGATGACGCCGTGTGCGAGGTAGTGGCCGTCGGTGTAGGAGGTGGGATCGGTCATCTCGGAGATCAAAAGCACCGTCGCGTCGGCCCGCTTGAGCTTCGTGAGGAACTTGATCAGCGCGTCGAGATCGTCCGAGAAGTAGTACTCGAGCAACATCGCGGAGTCGATGACGAGTCTGTCGACGCCTTTCGATTCGACGAACGCGACCAGTTGATTCGCCAGGTTGTCGACGTTCTTGGGGAACTCACTCGAGTTTCGCGCTGACGGCGAGAGGAGGCGTTTGGCCTCGTTCTCGAAGGCGTTCAACACCTTCACGTGCCCGGAGTTGACGGCTTGATCGAACCCGAACTCGTAGTTGCCCAGATCTGAGACCAGCTCCTCCTGGGTCTCGTGGAGCGTCAGAAACAGCGTCGTCTCGCCTTCGATCGCGCCTTTCGTCACGAACTGTGCACAGAACGTCGTCTTCCCGCTTCCCGGGGGGCCGCTGATCACGTACAGCCGATCTTTCGGGATGCCGCCGTCGACCAGCGCGTCGAAGCCGGGTACGCCCGTTGTGATTCGCATTATCAACGAACAGGTCTGTCTCGAATAAATAAATTCTGCATTTATATTGGTGTGTTTTCCGGGGAAATTACGTCTGATGCCGTGGCTGACACGACACATCGGCATGACCGCGATCGTCGGCCAGCAACTATATGCTTCCCATGCATCGATGTTTCGACAAATGGATCGTCAAACTGAACGAGCTCCCCGGACGAGTGAGGACGACGCGACGGAACCGAACGATCCGTCCAACGGACGGTCGGATTCCGCAAGCGAACTCGAGGGGGACGATCGATCGGTTCTCGAGCGCGCCGGCTTCGTTCAACTGTTCGATGGAACCGGGATCCCGACGTTCGTTCTCGATGCCGACGGATCAGTCGTCGAGTGGAACGCGGCGATTGCCGACCTGACCGGTGTCGATCGTCCGGACGCCTTGGGACACGACCGGGTCTCCGAGCTGTTTTACCCGGATGGGCGTCGGGCCGACACGCTCGCCGACAAAGTGCTCGAGGCACCGGAGCGAGCACACACGCGGTTCGGCGTCGAACGTCGGGACCCCGCTCGAAACCGGTACGGCGATACCAGTACGATGGTTGATCGATTCGGGGACGAGAAACACATCGATTTCTCGGCGACGCCGCTGTACGACGGGGACGACCTGATCGGCGTCGTCGAGGTCGTCGTCGACCGTACCGATGCGGTCTCGACGCGGGACGCGACGGTCGATCTCGTCCGTGAAGTCAGGCAAACCGCAGACGACATTAGCGGCGGCGATCTCAGGGCCCGCGCGAGTCGCCCCGAGACGGCCGACCGCCTCGAGCCGGAGTTGGTCGACGTCATCGATGCGGTCAACGATATGGCCGACAGCCTCGAGACGCTCACGGGGCGTGTCGACGGGCGAGCGCGCGAGATGCGCGACGCGGTCGAAGAGGCTAACGCCGCCGCCGCCGACATCTCGACGAACGTCGGCGACCAACACGACCTCCTCGAGGAGTCGGTCGAGGAGATGCAGTCGTTCGCGGCCGGGATGGAGGAGGTCGCAGCGCAGGCAAACGAAGTCGACGCGGCGGCGAGCGCGGCGACCGACGCGGCCGAAGCAGGTCTCGAGGCCGGCGAAGATGCCCGCGAGGCGACCGAAAGCGTCGTCGAAATCGGCGACGACCTCGTCGGGACTGTCACCCTCCTCGCCGAACGGATGGACGACATCGCCGAGGTAGTCGAGGTGATCTCCGACGTCGCGGACGAGACCAACCTCCTCGCGCTCAACGCGAACATCGAAGCCGCACGTGCGGGCGAGAGTGGTGGCGGCTTCGCGGTCGTCGCCGATCACGTCAAGACGCTGGCCGATGAGACGCGCGGTCACACCGAAGAGATCGAGGCGAGCCTCGAGGAACTCCAGGAGCAATTGGATCGGACGATCGACGCAGTCGACCGATCCGACGATCGGATCGAACACGTCGACGATCGAATCGAAACGACGCTCGAGTCGCTCGAGGAGATCGTCGACAGCGTCGACGAGGCTTCCCACGGTATCTCCGAGGTTGCGCGCGTGATCGACGATCAGGCGGCCACCGTCGAGGAACTAACATCGACGATGGAGACCGTCCAAAGCCACTCGGCGGAGAGCGAGGCGGCAACCGATCGGATCGTGACGGCGACTGATCGCCAGGACCGAATCGTCGATGGATTGATCGATCGCGTCGAGAAACTACAAATGGACCGAACGGACGAATCCGGCCACTAACATCCCTCACTTGACGTTCGCGATGAGAATACCGTCGGTTCGGAGAACGACGCCGATGTCTCCGCTGATCCCCTGGAACACTTCTTCGTGGGCGGTAATGTCCTCGACGCCCGCACCGACTTTAAACTGGCTGGTGTCGGGCAACGAGCCGAGGTCGCGTTGCTCGTCGGGACCCAGTTCCAGATCCTCGAGGACGACCGTGTCGTCGGCGGTCTGACAGCGGACGCGGACGGTCGCCGCTCGAGGGAGTTCGTTCTGGACGACGAGCGTTCCGGCTCCGAGTCCGAGAAGCCGTTTGAATACGGCGACGACCGCCGCCGGGTCGCCCGAGCGGACAGCGGCGACGAGCATCGCTCCCGACTGTCGGAACGACCGTACGCGTCGGCGGCCCCAGGCCTGGACGGTTTCGGCGTCGGGCGGGAACTCCTCGGGATCCGCTCGGTAGGCCACGAGCGCGACGATCGAGACCAGAACACCGAGGATGCCGAGTACGACCAGATACCACGGCGCGCCGCCCTCGTCTTCGGGTTCGGTTTCGGATGGCGTATCGTCGTCAGGGTCGGGGGGGCCGTCGGTCGACGGATCGTCGGCCGCAGGATCGATGGTCACACTCGCCGTCTCCGTCGCCGTCTCGTTCGCCGTCGAGACGGCGAACTCGTAGGTCCCACCCTGGGGGACCGCCACGTCCGTCGAGAGGGTTCGTTCCTCCCACGGATCGAGACTCAGCCTGTCGATGTGTACGACGTCCCCGTCGAGCAGAAACTCGACGTACTGTTCGCCGGGCTCGATCCCGGTGTTGTTGATCGTCGTCTCGAGGGTCAACTCGTCGTCGGATCCGCCCGCGTGCTCGGCGGCGAGTTCCTGGACGTCGAACCGCGATTTACGATCCCGCACGGTGACGTTTGTGGTGTCCTCGTCGTTCTCACTGATGATCGCGACCTCGACTTCCGGGACGTCCGCGTCGCCGGTTCGGTACGAGAACCGTTCGGTCGTCCCCTCGGAGACGTTGAGCGAGACGGTCTGCGTGTCCTCGACGCGTCGGTCTACGCGGTCGGGATCGCCGACCCCCCTGTCGATGCGCATTCTGACGTCCTGGTCGTCGGAGACGTCCCCCGCGTTCTCGATCGCCGCGGTCACGACGACGACGTCGGATTGATTGACGGGTGTGGTCACGTCCTGGATCGCGACGCCGAAGCCGCTTCCGTTCACCCGCGGGCGGGCGGTGTCACCATCACCGGGGCTCCGCAGTTCTGCGTCGACACGGGGTGCGTCACCCCGCTCGGTTTGATAGACGAACTCCTCCTCGACGACCTCGTCCCCGTCGAGGCGAACGTCCGTGCGATCGGCAAGTTCTCCGTCGACGTACAGTTCGATAGGGTGGTCCATCGGATCGGACGGAACGAGATCGGGATCCTCGTAGTGGACGATGGCATCGAGCGTGAGGTTCCCTCCTTCATCGGGCAGGTTGCGGTCGACGATCGTCGCGTTGACGTTCTGGGCGTACGTCGCCTCGCCGAGGACGTCGATCGTCTCCGCGTAGCGTTCGCCCTCGAGTACCCCGACTTCGACGTCGACGCGCGGCGAGTCGGTCTCGTCGGTTTCGTAGGTGAACGTCTCGGTCGCCTCACCGCCCGGCGAGAGCGGCACCCGCTTCGTCTCGACGTGGGAGTCGTCGACCCAGAAGCCGACCAGATACTCCTGTTCGTCTCGTGGGTAGTTTCCGCGGCGATCGATCTCCGCTGTCACCTCGAGTTCGTCACCGGCAACCGGCTGATTGTACGAGAGGTTCGTCACCACCGTTCGGGCTTCCTGTATCGTGACCGGGACGCGTTCGGTATCGTCCCCGGCGACTCTGACGGCGAGCTCTTCGGCCTCGTGGTCGTACCGCTCGGTGTCGTACTCGAACGATTCCGTCGTAGACTCCCCGCGGGCCAGTTCGACGCTTTCGTTTACCTCCCCGAGACGATCGTTGTCTTCGTCGAAGATCTCGAGGTAGACGTCCCGAGACCCGTTTCCGTACTTGACGTTCTCGAGACCGACGTCGACGGTGAGGTTCTCGCCCTCTCCAACGGGATCGTCCGGATAGACGCCCGTGATCGCGAACTCGCTTTCGTCGTACGCCGAGAACTCGACCACGTCACCGCTTTCGGTGGTGACGTTGGAACCGCCCTCGAGCGTTTCGACGACTCCGTTCGACTCGTTGACCACGAGGGTATCGTTTAAGATTTCGCCGTCCGTGACGACGAGGTCGGGGTCACCCGTCGCGACTCTGACGCTGTTGTTTCCGACGACGATTCGCTCGCGGTCGCGCTCGTGTTCGTGTTCGGTGACGACCTCACCGTCGTCGACGACGAGGTTCTCCCCCCGTTCGGTAGCGACGTTCGGATTCGGCGGGACGTCGCCGGCAGTGACGTCCGATCCGGTGACGACGTGGTCGTCTTCGTACCGGACGACGACGTGGTTATCTGCGGGAATCGAGGTGGTCGCGACATTCGGTACTGGCGCATCCGGCCCCGGGTCGAGTGCGGGGCCGTCCGAACCCGCGGCGAGCCCGGGCGCCGCGACGACCGTGACCGCCACGAGACAGAAGATTGCACCGAGGAGTGCGACGAAACGCAGGCCGGTCGACCCGCGGCTCCCGGTCACGTCCTCGTCCGTCCTACCGTCGTTCGATCGTCCGTCGGATGCCGTTGCATTCGGCTCCGACCTCACCATCTCTCCGGCCGTCCTGTTCCGTATCGACATGATTGTACCGTCCACTCCATTGTGCTCGATCCGCGATCGAATCGGTCCTGTTGTCGACCAGTAAGTAATCCACTCATATGATATTGCCGGCCCGTCGTCACCTCGAGTGATTCCGCTTCGAGCCCGTTCTCATATCTGGAAACAGGCCGTGTCGGGGCTGGTCAGCCCGATATGGAATCGAACGTGGCGCCTGACGGTCGAGACGAGCGCCGGTAGATGGCCGACGCGTTTTTCACCTACTGGTGCGACGACTTCATTAAGATGTCTGAACGTTCCGAGCATACGACTGGCGACGGCGCGGACCGGACTCGCCGGCATCGGGAAGCGTCACGTGCCGGAAACGTGACGTCCACCGATCGGTGTACGCGACGGCAGGCGCTCGCCGTCGCCGGAACCGTCCCGCTCGCGCTCACGGCAGGCTGTCTCGATACGATCCAGAGCGTCGGCCGGACGCGCGTTCCGGTCGAACCGGAGGAACCGGACGAGTCGGCCGATCCCGAGGACGAAGCGTACACACCTTCCCCCGGCGAGTTCTACTACCATCTCGAGAACAACGGGATTACCGTCGACGAACTCTACCACGACACGGAAGACGACGATCTCATCCTGTTCTACGAGTCAGACGCGGAGACCGAGGCGGAATCCGACGAGGAGATCGGCCTCATCTACGTGATCTTTCGGGACGGCTACGTCGCCAGGGGTGGCGAAGTTAACTACCTGGCAACCGAGGTCGTAGACAGGTTCGACGAACAGGTCGCGGGGTGGTCGGTCCACTCGGATGTCGCCCAACAGGACTTAGACGGCGAGGCGAGTTCGATCGGCGTCTGGAACACGATCTTGCGATCGAAGGTGTACGAAGACCGCGAGAACCCGTACCTTCCGACCGAGGGGAACGAATCGAGCGAGGGAGACGAATCGGATCTCGCTGACGGCGAGGACCGTCCCGACTCCACCACAGACCAAGAGCCGGCGACTGACGAGTGATATCCAATGCACACCGCTGACCGGAACCGCTCGAGCACCCTCGCTTCGGGCTGTCACCCCGGGGAACGAAGGGTAACCTTGAATATTCAACGGGGGGACACGTACGTATGAGTGCAACGGTGGGACGTCACTCCCGGTGGGGGTGACCTTCGACGGATGGCCTTGTTCGAACTCGAGCGTAACGCGGACTTCGAGCAACTCTTGACGATCCTCGAGGAGGGTTCGAATTCGAAGATCAGAGTGCGAGCGGCGGAGATCTTGGGCAGTCTCGAGTCCCAGTCCGGTGGACGGAACACGCCGCGTTCGGAGATCGTCGACGTCCTCGTCGACGTCTCCAAAGACGACGACGACGAACAGGTTCGGGCGGCGGCTATCGACGCCCTCGACCAGTACGGCCAGGACGCTCTCGAGCAGTTCATCGGCGAGATTTCCGGCGCCGACATCGACGGCGTCGCCGAGTGGAAGAAGGCGAAAGTCCTCGCGAAGGGACTCAACGCCGATGAGCCCGAGCTTCGGATGGCGGCTGCGACCGGTCTCGGGCGGATTGGCGAGGACAACGTGTTGAACGCGCTCGTCGAACGCCTCGACGATCCCAACTCCCGTGTTCGAATGCGCGTCGCACGCGCGCTCGCGAGAATCGAGAACCCGAACTGCGTTCCGGCGCTCGCGCGAAAACTCCACGAAGACCAGTACGACGTCCGTATCGAGATCGCGTATGCACTCGCCGACATCGGGACGAAAAACGCCCTTCGAGAACTGGTGGACGTCGCCGAAGACGACGACGAGGTCCTCCGTCGGATCGCGGTGGATGCACTCGGCCGCCTCGGGAGCGTCGAGGCCGTCGAGATTCTCGCCGAGGCGCTTTCGGACGACTCGGACGTCGTTCGCCGCACGGCGATGTTTTCGCTCGTGCAGTTGCTCTCCCAGGCGCCATCGAGTGCGAGTCACAAGGTCAGAGAGAAGATCGTCGACGAACTCGAGGAGGCGAACGAACGCGAGGCGGTCCAGCCGCTTATCGAAATCCTCGATCGAAGTTCGGAGACCGCACAACGGCGGAACGCGGCGTGGTTGCTGGGGCGAATCGCCGACGAGGAGTACGTCACGACGGCTCAGGATGCACTGATCGAGACGCTCGGCGACGAGGACGAGATGACCTCGAAGTTCGCCGCCATGAGCCTCGCGTTGCTCGAGGGAGCGGGCCTCGAGGGGCGACTGCTCGATCTGGTCGAAAGCGATCGGGACGAGGAGATGCGCGTCAAGGCGTTGTTCGTACTCGGCAAAATCGGCGGTGATCGGTCCCGGAAGAAGCTCTCGAAGTTCGTCGAACGGACCGAGAGCGACCGGTTGCGAAAGCGTGGTTTCTCGGCGCTTTCGAAACTGGGCGGCATCGAGATGCCAAGCGGTGATCTCCCATGAGCAAGTCCGAACAGAAGCTCGCGGACGTGACGGGGAAGTTCACCCAGGTCCTCCGCGACGGACGGAAGCTGTCGGATACGAGCTGGGCGAACGGGCGGATCGTTCTCTCGAACAAGCGAATGGTTATCGTCGGCAACGAGAGCAAGGAGACCATTCCACTGTCGAATATCCAGTCGATCCGCGGCCGGTACGACGTCAACCAAGCGATCGCGAAGGTGTCGAACTACATCAGCGTCAACTACGGCGCGAACGTGTTCCTGATCTCGATGGAGGAAGTCGACACGTTCGAACTCGAGTTACAGAAGGCGATTTTAGACGGTGAGATCGTCCTGATCAAACACCCGGCGGTGAAAGGCGGGGTCGTCCAGGACTCCTCGTGGAACAAAGCCCGCGTCAAGATCAACCCGGGCGTCGCGAACTTCGCCGTCGAGAACGGTAAACTCGTCCAGATCGAGGTCGACGACGTGGGCACCGTCGAGAGCGACGAGCGAACGGTTCACTCGAGCGAGCGGCCGGTGATCGAGGCCGAACACACCGAGGAGGGCTCGAGCGTGCAGACGTACCTCTCGGGGTCGGGTCAGAACTGTGCGATCTTGAAGTCGGTGTTAGACCGCGGCGCGGAGAAAAACGCCTCCCAGATCGACCTCTCGGGGAAAGAAGAGGAGGTGTTGATGGCGATCTACTCGGGCGTCTCGCCGTTCGAGGTGCCGGAGTTTCTCGACATCGATACGGACAAAGTCGAGGAGATCTACGAGCGGTTGATCGAACTCGACGTGTTAGAGGAGGTACGGGTCCGCCGCGAAGTCGCATTGAAACCCCGTGGACGAAACATCGCGAGCGAAGCGATGAACAACAAGTAGTCGAGCGAAGTGATGAACAACAAGTAGTTCGATTCGAACGTCTTTCAGTACGCAACTCGCCGATCGCTATTCGCTTTTGAGGTAGCTTACGTCCCGCTCGAGTTCGTAGCCCTTCGGGACGCCGACGTTCTGGAGACAGTCGTTACAGAGTGGCTTCGCGTACGTTCGGTTGTTGGTCTTTCCGAGAATGTTGGCGTCGTCGAGATCGATGAGTTCCTCACACCGACTGCACTCGATCTTCTCGCCGTCGACGATATTCATGTGGTGGATATCTCCGGAGGGGAAAAATAAGTGTCTCGGCCGAGGCCGACGTCCCGACGAAGGGGCGTCCGTCACGTACGGATCCGTCTGTGTTTTCCCGGTCGATCACGGCGGTCGTGTAACTTCGGTCGGTCGTGTAACCGCGATCCGTCTGTAATTGTCCCAGTGAATCGGGACAGCGCCCCCTCTCACTCGACGTACAGGCTCACGATCACGGCGACGAACCCGAGTGAGGTCACGAAGTAGTTGACCGTCAGGAGCGTACGGGGATTCTGGAAGTCGCTGACGAACGCGCTGATCGTCGTTGCCGAGGCGGCGGCGACGATGAGCGTAAAGCCCACCGAGAGAAAGATCATCGCCCGACGCTGTGTCACCGCGTACGCGCGAACGGCCATCCCGGCCATCACGAGACCGCTGGTAATCACCGCGACACTGCAGATGACGTACAGCAGTTCGATCGGTTCCATCAGTCGTCACCGCCGATCCCGCGGCTGAGGTCGTCCCAGACGCTACTGAGCCGCTGATCAGACCGATCACGCTCGATCGACTCGATCTCGAGGGCGTCGTCTTCGAATCGAAGCACGATCTCCTCGACGTTGCGTTTGTACAGCGTTTGACTTCGCCCGGTTTCACCGAACTCACGGTTCTCCTCGTCGTCCTCTAAGAGTCCGAGTTCCGAAAGCGCCTCGACGCGGCGGTAACTCGTGGTGACGGGGATGTCGAGTTCGTTGCTCAGCTCTTGGGCCGACTTGGGTTCGTGGGCCGACCGAAGGATGTCGGGGCTGTACTTTTGCCCCAGGCTCCCCAGTAACTCGGCTGGATCCATGACAGTGGCATACGTCCGAAGTGATAAAACCGTACTGACCACATATCAGAAATTCTATACTGGTTCCCACTGGTGAAAACGTCTGACAGCGGTTCTGTGGGGTCCGAATTCGGTTTGATACGCGATTCGCTCGTCCGCTCGTCGAACACCCTCGTTATCCAATCTGGGATCGAGGTAACGTGCAGTATACTTTCTCCGATTTTCCCGTAGAATTAGTTCTCAGGCCGTCTGAAGCCGTTTTCACACTTGAAAATACTGGCTCAGCTTTAATAACACCCGGTTTAGAGTATTGGTCAGCGCCCGTCCGAGACGGGTGTCTACCCCCAACTATGTTTGGAAACGAAACGGATCAGAACCGCGGTCAGGTGGGGATCGGCACGCTTATCGTGTTCATCGCGATGGTGCTGGTCGCCGCGATTGCAGCAGGCGTATTGATCAACACGGCCGGCTTCCTGCAGACGCAGGCGGAAGCTACCGGTGAACAGAGTACAGAACAGGTTTCGAACAACATTCAGATCGTGAGTACGACGGGTGAAGTTGGTGATGGAGACGAGGATGCCATCACCACGGCGCGGATCGTCACGCAGATGTCAGCCGGCTCGGACGACATCGATCTCAGTGAGATGACGATACAGATCATCGGTCCCGGTGGGGCGACAGACCTGACGGCTGCCGATGAAGGTGAGATTGGCGATCCGATCACCGATATCTCCGATGCCGATGACCACTTCTCGCTTCGTGCACTCACCGACGACTCGAGTGACGACGTGCTTCAGGAACGATCCGACCGAATCGAGGTTGGTATCGCACTCGGACACGACGTGAACGGAGATCTGACCGAAAGTATCGACGCTGTCGGTGACAACGGCCTGGAGGAGGGTGACGAACTGGACATGACGATGACGCTTCAGTCCGGCTCCCAGACTGTGGCCGTGTTGAGCGTTCCCGACTCGCTGAACGCTGAAGAAGAAGGCGACGACGTCCGTCTCTGAGGTGTTCATGATGAAGAAAACGTCTACTGACGAACGCGGTCAAGTGGGGATCGGCACGCTCATCGTGTTCATCGCGATGGTGCTGGTCGCCGCAATCGCCGCAGGCGTACTGATCAACACGGCTGGCTTCCTGCAGACGCAGGCGGAAGCTACCGGTGAAGAGAGCACTCAGCAGGTCGCCGACCAGGTCCAGGTGATGGATTCGACGGGACTCGTCGTTGCTGGTAACGCATTCGATACGGGCGATGACTTCGCACAGGGCGATGTTCAGGACAACGACGTCTACCAAATCGAAATGACGCTCCAGAAGAGTCCCGGAGCAGGGTCCATCGATCTCAGTGATGCGACGCTCGAGTACCTCGCTGCCGACGCGAGGACGTTGACCTACGGTGGTCAGATACACGAGAACGAAGAAGACGTCTTCCTGACCCAGGGCATCGGCGATTCGGACGACGAAGTCCTCGTCGACAACGACGATCGCGTCGAGATAATCATCCTGCTTGGTGGACC
This sequence comes from Natrarchaeobius versutus, assembly GCF_041205745.1. NCBI lineage: Archaea > Methanobacteriati > Methanobacteriota > Halobacteria > Halobacteriales > Natrialbaceae > Natrarchaeobius > Natrarchaeobius versutus. The sequence continues at coordinate 86,910 of NZ_JBGFCC010000011.1, forward strand.
GCAGAGCGACGCCAACGAAGACTTCGAGTTCGTCGAAGGGAGTACCGACGTCGACGCGGCGAACACTCCTGGTGTCCTGAGCGAAGGTGACGAGGTCGAACTCGTCATCACGACCTCGAGCGGTGCACAAACGCAGGTCAACCTCAGAACGCCGAACATCATCGATGCGAACGAAGACTCTGCGGTACGACTCTGAGGAATCCCAATGAAACCAACAACTGAAACGGAGCGCGGCCAAGTGGGGATCGGCACGCTCATCGTGTTCATCGCGATGGTGCTGGTCGCCGCAATCGCCGCAGGCGTACTGATCAACACGGCGGGATTCCTGCAGACGCAGGCCCAGGCCACTGGCGAAGAGAGTACCGCACAGGTGTCGGACAACGTCCAGGCAGTGAACGAGGTCGGCTACCTCGATGAGGGACAGTTCGATAACACTGTGTACGGTACCGGCCCTGACGACGAGATCCATCGAATCGAAGTTGTAGTCCAGAAGAGTCCCGGTGCCGATCGAATCGACCTGAGTGAGGCGACGATCGAGTACCTCGCTGACGGGGCCGAGACGTTGACGCATCAGGAACTCGACTTCGATGAGGATGGCGAAATCGATGATACAGACGCACTAAGTAACGAAGAAGATTCGTACTTCTTCACGACCCGCTCGGTTCGCGGGGATAACGACGACCGGCTGATCAACGACGACGATCGGATCGCGATCGTCATTCCGCTCGGAGGAGAGGGTAACTTCGATTCAGCAGCTGGTGATGGCGATACTGCATGGATCGACGGCACTGCAATCGACCAACCCGAGTTCCTCGGCGAAGGTGATAGCGCGGAGATGACGATCACGACCGCCCAGGGATCCCGGACTGTTGTCCAGCTGTCGGCACCCGACATCCTCGACGAGGATGATCGGCCCGCAGTTCAACTCTGAGTGATCGACCGATGAAACCAACAAACACTACGAACGACCGCGGCCAGGTGGGGATCGGCACGCTCATCGTGTTCATCGCGATGGTGCTGGTCGCCGCAATCGCCGCGGGCGTACTGATCAACACGGCCGGCTTCCTGCAGACCCAGGCCCAGGCCACTGGCGAAGAGAGCACTGCACAGGTGTCGGACAACGTCCAGGCAGTGAACGAAGTCGGCTACCTCGATCCTGACTCGTTCAGTGCAACCGAGTACGACACGGCCCCCGACGACGAGATCCATCGGATCGAAGTCGTAGTCCAGAAGAGTCCTGGTGCTGATCGCATCGACTTGAGCCAGGCGACGATCGAGTACCTCGCCGACGGAGCCGAGACGCTGACGCACCAGGAGTTCGACTTCGACGACGATGGCGAGATCTCGAGCACGGACGTGCTGGACGACGAAGAGGATTCGTACTTCTTCACTACACGAGAAGTCCGGGGCGACAATGATGATCGACTGATCAACGACGACGACCGGATCGCGATCGTCATTCCACTTGGTGACGACTTCGATTACGGAAACACGGGTTGGATCGAAGAGGACGGTGGTACCCCAGGTACTCTTCCAGGTGATGGAGACATCTCCCAACCCGCGTTCCTAGGTGAAGGCGACGAAGCCGAAATGACGATCACGACGCCACAGGGCTCGCGGACGATCGTCCACCTGTCGGCACCCGACATCCTCGACGAGGACGACCGACCGGCGGTCAGTCTCTAACATGAACAACCATGATTCAATCAACTAAGACCGACGACGACCGCGGCCAAGTGGGGATCGGCACACTCATCGTGTTCATCGCGATGGTGCTGGTCGCCGCAATCGCCGCAGGCGTACTGATCAACACGGCTGGCTTCCTGCAGACGCAGGCTCAAGCCACCGGTGAAGAAAGCACAGAACAGGTGTCGAACAACCTCCAGATTGTGAGCGTGACGGGTGAGGTCGGGGGTATTACAGACGACGATGGTAATCCAGATGCTGGCGAAGTTACCATCGACGGTGAACAGTATCACGTAGACGAGGATACGATACGTTCTGCCAGGATCGTCACACAGATGTCTGCCGGCTCCGATGACATCGACCTCAGCGAGATGACGATCCAGATTATCGGACCGGAGGGTGCGACCGATTTAACTGCCCAAGACGATCCCGAAGGTGAGGATCTCACCGATATCGACGGTAGTGAACACTTCGCACTCGAGGCGCTCACGGATGGATCGTCCGACGACGTCCTGCAGGAGCGTTCCGATCGAATCGAGATCACGATCGCGCTCGCCGATAACGAAGAAGCGGATGCCGATGACGAAAACAACGTCGCGAACGACTTCGATGGCAGCATCGATGCCACGTCGCCCGTCGGCCTCGAGGAGGGTGACGAACTGGACGTCACGATGACGCTTCAGTCAGGTTCCCAGACCGTTGCCGTGCTCAGCGTGCCAGACTCGCTGAACGCCGAAACGGAGGGCGAGGATGTCCGTCTCTGAGGTGAACAGATCATGAATCAATCAACAAACACCGACGACGACCGCGGTCAGGTCGGGATCGGTACGCTCATCGTGTTCATCGCGATGGTACTGGTCGCGGCGATCGCCGCGGGCGTACTGATCAACACGGCTGGTTTCCTCCAGTCACAGGCGGAAGCCACCGGTGAAGAGAGCACACAGCAGGTCTCGGATCGCGTCATAGTCGTAAACTCGATCGGCGAAACGCTCGCGGTCGACGACGACTTTGCCGCAGGTGACTTCGACGACAATGATGGCGTCTTAGCCGAGCTCGATAACAACGACAACGCAATCTACAAACTCGAGTTGACGGTCCAGAAGAGCCCCGGTGCTGGCGGGATCGACCTCAGTCAAGCGACCATCGAGTACCTTGCCAGCGAGGCTGAAACGCTGACTCACGAAGATCCGACTGAGGATACCGGTGGAACGTTAGAACAGGATAACGCGTTCTACACTACCAACGTTCGCGGCGATAGCGGTTCCGATACGCTGATCGCCGACGACGACCGGAGTGGAATCGTGATCCTTCTAGGTAGTCCGGCTGGTCCGGGCGGCGATTCCGAAGAGGCGATGGTTGACGGCATCGACGACGCGGATAACGTCGGTGACATCGATACCCCTGGCTTGCTGACCCAGGGTGACGAGGTCGAACTCGTCATCACGACGCCCCAGGGCTCCCGAACGCAGGTCGTCCTGCGCGCACCGGATATCATCCACGACGATCCGGCAGTTAAACTGTAGCTGTCGATCGACGACTTTCCTGATTTTTGGCGGGCGTACCGATCGAGCGCCCCAATCGTTCCGTAAGATGACACTCTCTACGTTCGAAAGCGGCTGTAGAGCAACAATCGATAAGGTTCTTCACATATTACACCGAACTACGACGAGTTGTCACAGCTATCGACCACTGGGGCCAACGCAACTTGCGGCCCCTGAATCGACGACACGGTGTCGCATCCGAACACCTGCCCACGGGAATCCGAACTCCCAAACCGAGACCGTCACGCCAATGTCCGCACATCACTCTCCCCCTGTCGACCGCGGCCAGACAGGTCTCGGTACGCTCATCGTCTTCGTCTCGATGGTTATCATCGCCGCGCTGGCGGCGGGCGTTCTGATCAACACGACAGGACATGCCCAGAGCCATGCGGACGCAACAGGTGAGGAGAGTACGCAACAAGTCGCTGATCGAGTCCAGGTGTTAAACGCAGTCGGATACACTGGCGCTTCGATCGACGAATTCGAGCAAACCGATCCCGAAGCGCCCCTCGAGGAGAACGAACTCCATCGACTCGAGTTGACGGTACAACCTGCTCCTGGTGTGGGAACGCTTACGTTCGACGACGCGACGATCGAATTTCTCGGAAGTGATATCGAGACGCTAACGTACGTCGAGGTCGATGATTTCGACGAGAACGATTTCGATAGCACTCTCACACTCGATGCGGACGATTCGAATTTCTTTACGATCCGCGAGTACGGAACGCAAGACGGGACGAACGCCCTCGCTCGCGAGCACCGGGGCGTGGTAGTAATTCCGCTCGGAACGTACGACGAGGATGAGACCGATTGGACGGATGATAGTGATTTCGAACAGCCAGAACGGCTGACAGCCGGAGACACTGCCGAAGTGACGATCATTATGGCCCAGGGAAGTCAGACGACGGTCGTCCTGGAGGTTCCCGGAACGCTACGAGGGAACGAACCCGCAATCTCGCTGTGACCGATCGGTGTCGGCTCGGTCTCGGAACGACCGTCGTGGCCGGAGCGCTTTTCCCCTTCCCTTTCCTCACCCGACACAATGGGGTTCAGTACGAGCGGTGCTGTCGCCGTGATGCTCATCGCGTTTCTCGTCGCGGCCAGTGTCATCGTTCCGACCCTCTTTACCGCCAGTAGCCAGACCGGAGCCGCCTTCTCGAGTCAGGCGGACCAGATACGCGACCAACAGAACACGGCGATCGACCTCGAGTCGGTCGAACACGTGACGGTCCTCGAAGAGGTCGAGGAAGACGAGTACGAGGTTCTCGAGGAGTTCGTGCGGATCAACGTCACCAACGTAGGCTCGACCTCGCTCGACGTGTACGATACGGACCTGCTGGTCGACGGCGGGTACGTGCCGGCGAGCAATACGAGTACGGGAATCGACGACGGGAACGACGAGACGGAGCCGATCGAGGAGACGCGGATCTGGTCGCCCGGGACGACGCTGATCGCCGAGGTCGACGAGGAGACGCTGAGTGCGTACGGCACATCGTCGCCGGGCGACGTCGACCGGGTAAAGATCGCGACCGAGAGCGGGATCACGGTATCGACAGGCGAGATCGAGGAGACCGAAGAGACTGACGAAACGGAGGGGGGCGACTAATGTCGAGCGTGTCGGCGACGCATCTCATCCTGTTCATCGCGAGTCTCGTCCTTGCCGTCGGAATCGCTGGAACGCTCGTCGTCGAGGTCGGCCAGTTGAGCGACGTGATCGACGATCGAAGCTCGAACGTGGCGGCGGAGATCGAAACCGACGTCGCGATCATCAGCGACGAAGGCTCGCCCGACGCGATCTACGGCGAAAACGAGGAGGGGAACGATGAGATCACGATCCTGGTGAAGAATCTCGGCTCGAGGTCACTCGACATCGACGAACGAAATATCGACGTGTTGATCGACGGGACGTACATCTCGAACGATCGGATCGACGACGTCAGTCGGGTCGACGTCGAGGGGAGCAATCGGTGGCGACCCGGCGGCGTCATCGAGATAACCGTAAACCCGGAGAAAGACGTCTCCGGTGATACGTCCCTTACCGTCATCGTCGACGGCGCCGAGGACAGCATCCGCGTACACATTCCGGAGACGACCTGAGCCAATTCCAACGATTATAGACCATGAGTGGACTACTCGACGAAGACGAACTGGACGACGGCGACGAAGAGGCGGACGACCTGCTTGCCGGCGACGGGCTGATGGGCGACGACGAGCTAGTCGGCGACGACATGGACGAGGGCGATGATTCCGACGACGAACTCGCTTACCGACTCAGCGAGGTCGAAAAGGAGGTCGACTCGCTCCAGAACAAGGTCGAAACCGTCCGTGGCGAGAACGAAAAGATCAGCGACTCGATCTCGTCGGTCGAGCAGAACGTCGACAAACTGGTCGACCTCTACGAGATCGTCACCCAGGGAATCAACCCGTTTGTCGGCGATCAGGAGATCGGAAACGCCTTCGAAAACGCGACCGACGGAGGGTTCGGTGCGACCGACGACCCTGGCGACGAGATCGACGAGGAAATCTCCCAGGCGAGCGCGGAGGACTTCCTCGACGGGGACCTCGAAGACGAAGACGACGATGATCCCTTCGGTGAGGGGCTCGAGGCGGAAGATGACGATCCGCTGGACGACGAATTCACCGACGAAGATCCACTCGAGGGGGAAGACGACGATCCGCTGGACGACGAATTCACCGACGAAGATCCACTCGAGGGGGAAGACGCCGATCCACTCGAGGCGGAGTTCGCGGACGATGATCTGCCGGGCGAAGACAACGGCGCCGAGGATGAAAGCGAACCCGACGCCGGTGAGCAAAGCCCCGAAGAGAAACTCGACGAATTTCTGGCGCCCGACGAGGAGGCTGGTCCGTCCGCCGACGATCCGTTCGGAGACGAACCTGACGAGGCGGCGGATGACGATCCGTTCGCCGATCCCGACGGGAACGACGAACTCGAAGGCGGTGGCGACACACTCGAGTCGGGTCGTTCGGACGATTCGAGCGACACGCTTGGCACCGAAGCCTCCGACGACAGCCGAGCGGAGTTCGCCGCCGACGGCGAGGCGGCGGCTCTCGAGGACACCGTCAACGGCGAGATCGGCGAGCCGCCGTATCTCGTTCGTCACCCGTCGCGACCCGATGCCGAGGTGCTCACGCTCGAGTTGATCCAGTATCTCGTCGAGGAGGCGGGAATCGACGGTGCCGCCCGAACGATCGCGTACTATCGATCGATCGGGTGGATCTCCGAACCTGTGGAGTCGTACTTTCACCGCTTGTTGAACGGGTTCGGCGACGGTTCGACGAGTATCGATGGCGATCCCGAACCTCGTTCGTCGCTGACGACTGCCGAACACAAGCGGTGTCTCGAGTACGTCGGAGCGATCGCAACGCCCGAAAAGCAATCGACGTCGCTCGATTCGGCCGATCGTCCGTTCGATCGATCAGAGCCCACTGGCGCCAACAATTCCCTCGGAGAGGGCGCCGACGAATCCGGTTTCGAGAACGCAGGAAGCGACAGGAACGCCCCTGAGGACCCGTCAGAGGACGAAGAGGGGACAGTCCACCACGAGTCCGGACCTGTCGACGTCGAGGAGGGTGACGGGATGGATCCTGTCGACACTGTGGCGGCGGCCGAGCCCCAGACGGACGACGACGAGACTGCGTCGGCGCCCGAACTCGAGGCGGACGACGAGGCCGTGCCGGTAGCCGAGACCGAGGTGGACGACGACGAGACTGTGTCGGCGCCCGAACTCGAGGTGGATCCTTCCGTCCACGTCGACGAATCGGCGGGCGTCAGCCACCCTGGCGACGGAGACGCCCTCGAGTCGGAAGAGGAGTCCGGCGACGAGACCGACGAAGCTCGTCGCCTCGAGTGAGCGGATGAACCGTCATAGCCGGAAGTTTTGTATGGAGTGGATGACGACGTAATTTGTGAGACGCGGGTGGCGATATGGCAATAACCGGTAACGTCGGATCTGTAAACGAACTGAGCAAGTCCATCATTCAGGCGTACGACGAGATGGAGCTCCCGACGAGGATTTACGTCCTCGTGATTCTTCTCCCGGCGTTTGCGCTTTTCGCTGCCACGGTCGCTGCGGCGGTCGTGATGGATACGTTCCTCATGGTCCGTCTCCTGTTCCCGGTTCTCGGGATACTGATCTTCCTGTCGGCAGTCGGGTATCCACGCCTCGCCGTCGACCAGCGACGAATCGAGATGGAAAATCGGTTCCATCTGTTCGTCATCCACATGACGATCCTCTCGACGACGAACATCGATCGGATGGAGGTCATGAGAAAACTCGCCCAGGAAGCGGAGTACGGCGAACTCGCCGACGAGATGCAACGCGTCGTCGATCTCGTCGACGTCTGGCACCTGAGCCTCGACGACGCCTGCCGGCGCCGTGCCAAGGAAGTCCCGAGCGAATCGGTCGAGGACCTCCTCGAGCGGCTGGCGTACACGCTGGGTGCCGGCCAGGAACTCGACGAGTTCCTCTTTCAGGAACAGGACGTTCTGATCGACAAGTACTCGACCGTCTACCGGCAGTCGTTGACAAATCTGGACGTGCTAAAAGACCTCTACCTCTCGCTTATCATCTCGATGACGTTCGCGCTGGTGTTCGCCATCGTGTTGCCGCTTCTGACGGGGAACAACCCGACGATCACGACGAGCATCGTCATCGTTCTGTTCGTGTTCGTCCAGATCGGCTTCTTCTTCGTCATCCGGGCGATCGTCCCGGACGATCCGATCTGGTACTTAGAGGAGGGATACCGAACCGCAACGAAAAAACGGATGCTCGGGTCGACGATCGCCGGCATCGGACTCAGCGTCGTGGTGATCGTCGGGATGACGCTCGCGTTCTTCGAGTTGCTCCCGGGAACGGCGTCGATTCAGTTCAGTTCGGTGCCGTTGCTGTTGTACATGCCGATCGCAACGCTCCCGCTTTTGATTCCTGGCAGTGTCTTCCTCTACGAGGAACGGCGGGTGTTCGACAGGGACCGGGAGTTCCCGAACTTCATCCGGGCGCTTGGCACCAGCGAGAGCGTCAAGCAGAGCACGACGACCGAGGTGCTCGCCTCGCTTCGGACGAAGGATTTCGGGCCGTTGACACCGGACATCAACGACCTCTACCGGCGGTTGAACATGCGCGTGAACACGGAGAAATCCTGGCGGTTTTTTACCGGAGATTCCCACTCGTTTCTGGTCCAGAAGTTCAGCGAGATGTATCTCGTCGGTCGCGATATGGGCGGCGGCCCGAAACGACTCGGCGAACTCATCAGTAAGAACATGAGCGAGATCGTCAACCTGCGCGAAGAACGTCGACAGCAGACGACGACGCTCGTCGGCGTCATCTACGGGATCACGGCGGCGTCGTCGTTCTCGTTTTTCATCGGCCTCGAGCTCGCGTTGATGCTCTCGACGTTCGACATCGATCTCGAGGGACAGATCCTCGGCGGCTCGCTCGTTCATACCGAACAGTATAACGTTCCCGTTCTTCGGTTCCTGATCGTCTTCGTGTTGATCTTCAACGCGTTCATCTCCTCACTCGTGCTTCGGGTTGCCGACGGTGGTCACTTCGGCAACTCCTACCTGCACTTTACCGCTTTGCTCTGGATCGGGGCGATCACCGGGACGATGACCGAACGATTGGTCGATCTGATCATTACGGTCGACCTCTAGTGGCGGTCCACGCCTGAACCCTGAGCTAATGGACGAAATCGACATCCACCGGACGATTTCATCGATCAGTTCAAGTTTGAGACGTCACTCGGACGGTCTCACTGCCAGGAAGCGTGACCGAATGGGTGCCGTTTCGACCGAGGCGTGGGGCCACAAGATCAATTAGTCGAGAGCGACGAGTACGACTCGAGCAATACCTATGAAGGGACACGGTATCCGTAACGACGTGAAGTCACGCGCGATCCAGTCGGTCCAGAGCGGACTCGTTTTGTTCGGGTTCGCCGTCTTGCTGACGCTGTACATGGCGGCAGTTATCTTCTTGAACGGTTCCTGATTCCGACTGCGACTGCCCCATCACCGTATCCCGTTCTCGCACCGTTCGACGGGCGCCGACGTCTGATCGACCGGGAGAACTCCGTCTCGTCTGAATCGGGCTAATCCATCCCCGGTGTAACCGCGATTCGTCTGTGAGAACGCCGCGACTCGCCATATCTAACTCTCAGTCCTCGAGAGCGTCCAGCAGATCACCGAGCGTGCTGGATCTATTGAGACCGTGGGCCCGTGCGGTTCGCCGGATCTGTGCCGGCGACAGCGGCGGTGTAAACTCCGATTTGGCCATCAGCAACGACGCAGTCCGTTGGGTCGGCGTGTCCGTCGCGACGTGCTGTGCGTACCAGAGCACGAGGTTGTCGAAAATTCCGACCGGATCGTTCGAGGTCGTTCGGTGGCGAACGACGGTCTCGTCGAACTGGGAGACAATATCGATCGCGAACCGGGCGTCCGTCCGCTCGAGTTCGTCTGCGAGCATCGATCTGGCCGCTTCCGGGCTCTGGATCGGCTGGTGTTGTCCCTGGGAATCGGCCGACCGATCGGCGGCCGTCTCGTCTGCTTGCCGTTCCTGACTCGACGGCCGTTCGGATCGGTTCCGCGACTGTGGCGGTGAAGAACGTCTAGAGCGCTCGGCGACGTTCGGTGGGTTATGGTCCGCTGACACGACGTACCGTCCCTCGGAGACTTCCGCGACGTACGGACTCTCCGTAAAGTCGAGATCTTCGGGCGACAACGCACCCCCACCGGCTGCTGACCCCGACGGCTGTTCACCCGGGAGTACGGGTGGCACGTCGGCGTTCTCTTTCGGGTCTTTCTCGTTGTTGCTATCCGTCATTCCCTGGCCCTCCAAAGGAGTTATATCCGAATCGAAAAGAATCATTTGTTGTACTTTGTGACATAATTCGTCGATCGCTCGAAACCCGTCCGATCGACGGTCGTCTGACCTCCGTCCGACGGCTGTCACATCGGCCGAAATCACTTAATACATCGGTTCACATAGTGTTCACAGATGATGTTTCGAGGCCGTACTGAACAGGGCGATACGGTTCTGGTCTCCGGCCGCCGGTACGACCTCGAGTGCGATGCCGTCAACGTGATGGGTTCACCATGTTACTGTCCATAATCGGCAATATACTCGGGAACGAGGACGACGACGGGAGTACTGACTCCGAGAACAGTGACGACCCGCTCGCGGACGGCAATCTCGCGGGTGGGATGAGCGAGGAGTCGCTCATGCCCGGAACGCCGACGAACAGCGGGGACGGTGCCAGCGACGGTAGTGGCGGGGGGATGGCCGGCGGAAGTATGGATGGTGGAATGGACGACGACGCCCTCTTCGACGACGGAACCGGATCCGACGACGATCTCCTCGGCGGTGACGGCATGGACGGGGAGCCGGAGTTCGAGATGAGCGATGGCGGTGACGCGGCGTTCGACGGTATGGACGACGAGGCCGGCGGCGTCTCGAGCGAGATTCAGGCACGAGTCGAGGAGATGGAAAACGAGGTCGGCTCGCTCTCCTCGACGGTCAACACGGTCCAAAGCGAGAACGAACAGATCGGCGAGTCCCTAGAGGAGATCGAGGAAAATATTCGCAAACTCCTCGAGGTCTACGAGATGGTGACACAGGGCGTCAACCCGTTCGTCGAGGGCGACTCGTTGAGCGAAACGTTCGACGGCGGCGCGCAGGGAACGGGGAACTTCGGCGGCCAGAGCTTGTTCGACGGCCAGGACGAGGCGGACGAGGAAGAAGAGGTCGACGAGGACATCGCGAGCGCCGAAGCGGAGGCGTTTCTCGACGAGAGTTTGATCGACGACGAGGACGACGACGAGTTCGACGAGTTCGATTCGACGGACGACGACTTCGAGGACGACGACCTCGGCGAGGAGGAGTTCGACGCGATGGACGACGAAACCGACGATGGTGCCGACGACGACCTCTCGTTCGACGAGTTGAAATCACAGTACGACTCCGGCGATGCCGACTGGGGGGCGGAAGGCGAACCGGAGGAGCCTGCCGCCGCCGACTCCGAACTGGACGACGAGGACGATCCGCTCGCAGACGGCGAGGAACTCGACGATCCATTGAGCTCGGACGACGCGCTTGCCGACCCTGAGGACGCCCTGGAGGCGGACGACGATGCCCCGATGGCTGACGACGACGCCCTCGACGCCGGTCTCGAGGCTGAGGACTCTTTGGCGACGGACGCCGACGAGGCAGTCCAGGAACAGTCTCTCCCGGATCCGCCGTGGGACGATGGCGGGCGTCCGTACCTCGAGTCGATCCCGTCGGAGTACGACACCGAGTTCGTCGTTATGGACTGGTTGGACTACCTCGTCGACGAGGTGGGATTGAACGGGGCGGCACGCACGATCCGGTTTTACGGCTCGATTCGGTGGATCGATTCGTCCGTCGAGTCCTACCTGCGGACGACGCTGAACGGGTTCGAGGACGGCCCGAACGTCGACGATCCCGAACCGAGTTCCGCACTCGGTGTCGACCACAAACGAAGCCTCTGGTGGATCAATCGTATCGCGACGCCGGAGAAGAAACGGGTCCCCTTCAAGCAGTGGCTGGTCGACGAGGGTGTCGCGGACGATCCTTTACACGCCGCCGAGCCCGTCGCGGACGAGCGCTCACACGACTCGGAATCTGTCGCGAACGGGGACGCTGACCCACTCGAGTCCGGCGATTCAGACGAGTTCGCCTCGGACGACTCCTCGTCCGAGATGGAGATCTCGTTCACCGAGGAGTCGATCGACTCGAGCCCTGGTTCCGGAGCCGACCGTGACCCGACCGAGGGGTCGTTCGACGCCGAGGCGGATGGCGATTCCGCCGCGCTCGAGGTATCCTCGGAGGATTCGATCGAGGAGCAAGACGAGAGTCGAGATGCGCGGGCTGGATCCGCTCGCACGATCCACATCGACGAATCCGAATCGAACGTCGCCAGTGCTTCGACGGCCGAGCGAGGCCGGGACGATCGGCCGGTGGTCGCCGAACGGAACGCTCCCGACCACGATCAACGGATGATCTGGGTCGATTCGGACGTGATTCTCTCGGAGTCGGGTATCGAACTCCGTGAACCACAACGCGGACACGACGAAGACGAAGCGGGTGTCGTTCGTCCGGTGGTGAAATCGGGCGGGTCGTCCGAGGCCCGTCGCCTCGAGAACCGGGAGCGCGAATCTGTCAAACCGGTCGTCGAACGGGGCGGGGATACCGAACTCGAGCGATGGCAGGTCGAACTAATCACGTCACTGTTTTCCGCGGCAGACGAGGAGCCAAGGCGGTAGTGAGTTACGCATGAGCCAGCTAAACAATATCTTCTCTATCGGCCTCGACGATCGTGATCGACTCAACAAGGAACTGGGCGGCGGCATCCCGACCGGGAGTATCGTCCTGATGGAGGGCGATTACGGGGCGGGAAAGAGCGCCATCTCGCAACGATTTACGTACGGCCTCTGTCAGACCGGCAAGTCGGTAACGTTTCTTTCGACCGAACTCGAGGTCAAGGGGTTCGTCGATCAGATGAACTCGCTGAACTACAACGTCGAGGAACACCTGTTGTTCGAGGATCTGTTGTTCCTCCACGGCGATCTGGACAGCGGCAGCGTCCTCTCTTCGACGCCCGAAGAACAGAATCGTCAGGATCTCCTGACCGACCTCATGGACGAGGAGACGATCTGGTCGGCGGACGTGATCATCATCGATACGTTCGACGCGATACTGCGAAACGACCCGAAGTTCGAAGCGCTGGTCCGGGAGAACGAGGAACGACAGGCGGCCCTCGAGATCATCTCCTTTTTCCGGAACGTCATCTCCCAGGGCAAGGTCGTCATCCTCACGGTCGACCCGTCGACGGTCGGCGAGGAGGCGATCGGCCCGTTCCGGTCGATTGCGGACGTGTTCATCGAACTCGAGATGATCGAAGTCGGCAACGACATTCGGCGACAGCTGTTCATCAAGCGGTTTGCCGGGATGGGTGAGCAGGTCGGCGACCGGGTCGGGTACTCGGTTCGATCGGGCGTCGGAATCGTCATCGAGAACAGGAGCGTCGCCTAACTGCCAGTCTATGACTGAAATGGGAACGCCGAAGCCGTCGGACGAACTCCAGGAGCTGGCGGCTCGCCGGCCGCATCTTCGGGAGCACCTGAAGAAGTTTCGCCAGATCACCGGCGAGTTCCCGATACTGATCAACGAGCCGTCCTCGGAGTACGAGGCGTCTCACCCGAACGTGTTGTACCCAGTCGGCGGCCCGATCTACAGTCACATCTACGGCGACGTCGGGACGAAGATGCAGTACTTCGCCGTCGAGCCGACGCTCTCCGAGGAAGAACAGGTCGTCTTCTCGCACGTCAAAGACTCGTTGCTCCGCCGAAGCGCGAGCAAGAAGGCCCCGGAGAAGGAAGCTGAGTACGACGACCGGATCGAAGAGCTCCTCGACGAGTCGACTCACATCAAAGGCGAGGACGTCGAGAACCTCCTCGAGCAACTGAAAGTCAGGTTCCACCCGGGCATTCAGGAGGTCTCCCGGGAGACCTACGAGAACATTCGGTACCGGTTGAATCGGGATATCGTCGGTCTCGGGCCGCTCGAGCCGGTTATGCGTGACCCGGCCAACGAGGACATTCACGTGATCGGGCCGAGCGAGTGTTACGTCGACCACGGCGTCTACGGCATGGTCGAAACGACCGTCGACTTCGGCACGCAAGACGAGTTCGACCGCTGGCTCTCGAACATGGGCGAGCGGATCGGCAATCCGATGACCGACGCCGAGCCGATCGTCGACTCGACGCTCCCCGACGGCTCCCGTCTGAACGTTATTTACAGCGACGACGTGAGCGTCAAGGGGCCGAGTCTCACGATTCGTCAGGGCGACGAGGTTCCCCTTTCCGTGACGCAGATCACGAACTGGGGGACGCTCTCGCCCGAACTGGCGGCGTACCTCTGGCTCTGTCTCGAGAACGAGCGGACGGTGTTCGTCGTCGGCGAGACGGCGTCGGGGAAGACGACGACATTGAACTCCATCATGTCGTTTATCCCACGGGATTCGAAGATCTACACCGCAGAGGACACTGCGGAGGTGTTGCCGCCACACGACACGTGGCAACAGCTTCTGACCCGCGAGAGCCAGAGCGAGGACAGCGTCGACGTCGACATGTTCAAACTGGTCGAGGCCGCACTCCGGTCGCGTCCCGAGTACATCGTCGTGGGCGAGGTTCGTGGTGAGGAGGGTCGGATGGCGTTCCAGGCGGCCCAGACCGGCCACCCGGTGATGCTGACGTTTCACGCAAGCGACATCGTCTCGATGATCCAGCGATTTACCGGCGACCCGATTAACGTCCCCGAGACGTTCATGGACAACGCCGACGTAGCGCTGTTCCAGAACCGGGTCAAGCAGGGTGACAACGTGCTCCGTCGGGTAACGAGCGTTCAGGAGATCGAGGGCTACTCGGAGCAGATGGACGGGGTCGTCACCCGACAGGTGTTCTACTGGGACCCCGTCGAGGACGAGATCGTCTTCCAGGGGATGAACAACTCCTACGTGCTGGAAGAACAGATCGCGACCCTGCTCGGCTACGCCGACACACGGGACATCTACGACGACTTACAGTTCCGTTCGGACATCATCGAGCGCATGATCCAGGAGAACATCCTCGAGTACCACGAGGTCAACTCGACCATCGACGCGTTCCAGCGCGATGGCGTCGAGGGGCTTCCGTTCCACGCGACCAGGCCCGACTGATACGGCCGACTGATTGGCAATCGTGCATCCGTTCTCGTCTCGGGTGGGGGAGGCGCATTCCCGTCCTTGACGTTGGTCTATGGCCTGGCGGACCCTGACTCGCGATTGGGTGCTGAACACGCACTTCCCCGTCTGCAACGAGACAATAGCTCGATTTTCTACCTATTGATAATAGGTGGCTATTGTAGATCTGGTGGCTATTGTGATTTTTGGACGCTCACACAGCCGATTTCTGACTGGGCGATGAGTATCACCAGTCGACGTTTCCTCCTTTGAGTAGCTAGTGCAGAGCTTCAGAAAAATATACTAATAGTGGCCTTTCTGGAAGTTGAATGTTTGTGTAATGTATGAAGAACACAATACTTTCACCGAGAGTCACTCCGCTGTTCGCTCGGACTGTGCAAACGGCTGTCCCGACCCGTCGACGAGTGAAATCCGTCTTCAGGAGGGATTTGTCCAGTTGTTCGTGTTGTATGTCCGCCAAAGACGCGCTTATATCGCTGATACTGTCGGTACACACCGTTTCGAAGAGAATGTGGTTCCAGCGAGTCGGTACGGAGCTCGGCGTTTTGTCGGTACTCCATCTCCCGACGACTCCGACGTTGAAAAGTATTGGTGGCTCTGACTATTGCCATATTTAAACAATACTGTCTTCCGCCCCGGACCATCGAATTTATTATATATGTCTGCAGGTGCCACCGGTCACGCCGGTTCATCACCGACGTTATTTTTCGACTCTATCGCCTCACCTGATACGGATTACTGTCCCGATGTCCCGGCGGTGAGTCGAACCGCGTGAGACGAGTCTCGGTAGAGGAGTGCAGCGAGTCCACCGTTGCAACCGCGACCCGGGCGGCGGTTGCGCCGGAACTGACTGACAGTAAACCGTATGAAACAGTTTCGGTTACGGTCGCGACTAGATCGAGATCTCGAAGAAGGGCCCGGATCACCGATTCAGCGTGTGGATCGCTTGCCCGAGTGCGTTCTCGGTTGCTTCCATCACTGACTCCGACAGCGTCGGATGGGCATGAATGGTCGAGGCTACGTCCTCGAGCGTGGCGCCGAGTTCGATGGCAAGGCCGAGTTCGGCGATCAGTTCGGAGGCCTCGTGACCGACGATGCTCCCGCCGAGCACGTAACCCTCCTCCGCATCGGCGACGATCCTGACGAACCCGTCTGTGTCGCCGGTGGTCAGTGCGCGGCCGCTGGCTTGGAGTGGGAATCGACCGGTGACTGTTTGGAAGCCGGAGTCGACCGCATCCGTCTCGCTCATCCCGATCGTCGCAATTTCCGGGTCGGTAAAGACGACGGCAGGGATCGCCTGATGATCGATCGCCGCGGGTTGGCCTGCGATGACTGCCGCGGCGACCGCACCCTCCGCACTGCCTTTATGCGCGAGCATCGGTTCCCCGGCGACGTCGCCGACGGCGAAGATGTGTTCTGTCGACGTACGCGCCTGTGAATCGGTCTCGACGAAGCCGCGCGAATCGGTTTCGACGCCCGCGGACTCGAGGTCGAGCGTGTCCGAGACGGGTTCCCGGCCGACGGCGACCAACACCGTGTCGGCCTCGATACTGAGCGCTCCGCCGGTATCCGTGCTTTCGCCGGTTGCGACGCCACCGTCCGAGACCGCTCGATCGACTGGTTCGGCGACGACCCGAATACCCCCGTCATCGCCGTGTTCGTGCCACTCCGAGGCCGTGTAGCCGAACTCGAATTCGATGTCGAGATCGGTTGCCCGCCGTGAAACTGGCCGTTTCAGATCGTCGTCGTACCCCGGCAGGATCGAGTCACGTATCTCGATCACCGTCACGTCGGTTCCGAGCTTGGCGAAGACGCTCGCCAGTTCCATTCCGATGTAACCGGCACCGACCACGACGAGCGAATCGGGGATGGACTCGAGCGAGAGCGCCTGTCGTGAACTCAAAACGGGTTCGTCCGCAAAGGAGAAGCTCGGGATTTCGATCGGACGCGAACCCGTGGCGACGATGGCGTGTTCGAACGAGAGGGTTTCGGATCCCTGCCCGTCGCCGTCGTGTGAGACGCGAACCGTGCTCTCGTCGACGAACGTCGCGGTTCCCTCGAGGACGTCGACGCCGTTGGCGTTACAGAGCTTCTCGACGCCGCCGGTCAGTTGCTCGACGACGTCGTCTTTCCAGTCGACCATCGCGGAGAGGTCGACGTCGGGGTCGGCGTGGATCCCCATCTCCTCGGCGTAGCGTGCATCGTGAGCAACGTCCGTTGCGGTGATCAAGGCCTTCGAGGGGATACAGCCGTGGTTGAGACAGGTACCGCCGTAGGCGTCTTTTTCGACGAGCGTGACGTCCAGGTCGAACTGGCCAGCACGGATCGCGGCCACGTAGCCGGCGGGTCCGGCACCGATGACCAGAACGTCCGTTCCGGTCGTGACGTCACCGACGACCATCGATCTCGACCTCTTTCGTGGTAGTGTATCGAAGTCTCATGGAGTCTCTCTCGTTGATTGGTTGCTCGGGCCGTTCATTCGAGCAACAGCATCTCGGGATGTTCCAGATAGGCCATTACAGTGTTGGTAAACTTCGCGCCGACGACGCCGTCGATCAGGCGGTGGTCGAACGACAGCGAGAGCGTCAGTACCGAGCGAGGCTCGATCGACTCGTTGCCGTCATCGTCGGTGACGACGCGTGGTTTCCGTTTGATCTCGCCGACGCCGAGGATACCCGATTCGGGGTAGTTCAGGATCGGTGTCGCGTACTCGCCGCCGATCCCGCCGACGTTTGTGATCGTAAACGTCGATCCCTGGAGTTCACTCGGGCTGATCGAGCGTTCACGGGCCTTCCTGGCCAGCTCGTTCGTCTCCGAGGAGAGCGATAGCAGTCCCTTCCGATCGGCGTTCTCGATGACCGGAACCATCAATCCGTTGTCAGTGGCCGCGGCGATGCCGACGTTGTAGTAATCGCGGTAGACGATCTCCTCGTTTTCCTCGTCGAGGACGGCGTTCATCTCGGGGTACTCCTCGAGGGCGGCGACGACCGCCTTCGTGATGAACGGCATGTACGTGAGTTCGATTCCACGTTCTTCGGCACGGGGTTTGAGTCGTTCGCGGGTCTCGACGAGTGCCGTCACGTCGACCTCGTCGTGGTGGGTGACGTGGGGCGCCGAGTACGTCGACTCGACCATCGCCTCCGCGATCCGCTTTCGAACCCCTCGGAACGGTTCTCGCCGCTCGTGTTCGCCCTCGGCGAACTCCGTTCCCGTCCCGCCGGCCTCGAGCGAATTTGGCCCGGCTTTCCCGATCGGTTCGCCGGCCTCGATCGCCTCCCGGTCGGCCTCCTGTGCTCGTCGCTGGGCCGACGCATACTCCTCGACGGCCTGGGTGGTGACGAACGGCTCTCCGTCGCGCTCGTCGACCGCGGGAACCGAATCGAGATCGACCCCGTTTTCACGCGCAATGCGCCGGGTCGCGGGGGTCGCGAGCGTTCGCTCGCGGTCGGCCGACTCGAGCGACGATGGTGGTATACTCGTCGCTCTCGAGTCGGTCTCGGGGTCTGTCCTCGCCTCGGTGGCTATCTTCGCGTCGGAAGCCGTTGCTCCGTCGGAATCCTTCTTCGCGTCGGAATCGGAAGGTGCGTCTGCGCTTGTGCCCTCTCCGCCAGTGCTCGTCCGTGAGTCGCTAGCGACGGCAGTCTGAACGTCGGACGCGGTGATGCGTCCACCTGGACCAGTTCCCCCGATTGCTGTTAGGTCCACTCCTTCTTGGCGCGCCAGCCGCCGGACTCGCGGCGGCGCGAAAACCCGCTCTTGGGGCGTGACTGCCACGCCGGAGTTGCCGCCGGTCGTGTCGGAATCATCAGCGCCGCCGTCGGCCGATTCGGAGTCGTCTACAGTCGCGTCGGAATCGTCAGCACTGTCCTCGCCCGGTTTGGAGTCGTCTTCGGTCGCCCCGACCGGCTCTTCGCCGTCGACGTCGAAGGTCACGAAGACGTCTCCGACGGGAATCACGTCGCCTTCCTCGTACCGGATCTCTCGAATCGTGCCGTCGACTGGGGACGGAACGTCGACGAGCGCCTTGTCCGTCTCCACCTCTGCGATCGGCTGGTCTTCCGAAACCGCTTCGCCCTCCTCGACCAGCCAGCTCACCAACTCGCCCTCTGCAACACCCTCGCCGACGTCCGGTAGCTCGAATTCCCTGACCATGTCAGAACCCCGTGACCGATCGGATACCGTCCTCGATGCGCGTCGCCTCGGGCAGGTAGAAGTCCTCGAGCGAGTACAGCGGGAACGGAACGTCGAACCCGGTTATTCGCTCGACCGGGGCCTCGAGGTAGAGAAACGCCTCCTCTTGGATTCGAGCGGTGATCTCGGCACCGAGTCCGACGGATTTCGGGGCCTCGTGGACGACGACGCTCCGTCCGGTCTTCTTTACGGAGTTGGCAATTGTCTCCGTATCGAGCGGGGACAGCGATCGAAGTTCGACGACCTCGACGGATACGTCTTCCTCGACGTTCTCGGCGGCTTCGAGCGTCGGCGGGGTCATCGAGCCCCAGGTGAATACCGAGACGTCCGACCCCTCGCGACGAACTGCCGCGTCGCCGATTGGGACGGTGTAGGACTCCTCGGGAACGTCGTCTTTGAAGCCGCGATACAGCCGCGCGGGCTCGAGGAAGACGACTGGATCCGGATCGCGAATTGCGCTGGTCAACAGCCCCTTCGTGTCGTGGGGCGTACTCGGAACGACGACCTTCAGCCCCGGGTAGTGAGCGAAGAAGGTCTCGGTCGACTCGGAGTGGTGTTCGGGTGCGCGGATACCACCGCCGTAGGGGGTTCGGATGACCATCTGACAGCTGTACTGGCCACAACTTCGCGACCGCAGTCGCGCGGCATGATTGATGATCTGCTCGAACGCCGGGTAACTAAAGCCGAGAAACTGCATCTCGGGGACGGGCTTCATCCCGTGGGCCGCAAGGCCAACGGCGGCACCGGCGATACAGCTCTCCGCGAGCGGGGTATCGACGACGCGATCCTCGCCGAACTCCTCGTAGAGGCCGTCGGTTGCCCGGAAGACGCCGCCGTTCTTTCCGACGTCCTCGCCGAGAACGATGACGTCATCGTCTTGGGCCATTTCGGTCAGGAGCCCGTCTCGAACCGATTCGACGATCGTGAGTGACTGCGTGTCTGCGTCTGAGTTTGTCGTCGCCATGTTATTCGTGGTTGGAAAGTGCGTCGTCGCCGTACGTTTCACGGAGGTACTCGAGCTGTTCGCGCTGGTCTTCGAGGAGCGGGGTCGGCTCTGCGTAGGCGTGTTCGAACAGCTTGTCGGGATCCGGCGGTTCGGTCGATTTGACCGTCTCGATTACGTCCGCGAGTTCGTCTTCGACGCTCGAGCGGATCGCGTCGTCCGTCTCCTCGTCGAGACGCCCGGTTTCGACGAGAAACGTTCGAAACCGGGGGATCGGATCCTTCTCCTGCCACTCCTCGGGTGGCTCGTCCCCTCGATACTTCGAAGGGTCGTCGGCGGTACTGTGGGCTCCCAGCCGGTACAGCATGGCCTCGATGAACGTCGGACGGAGTTCGTCGTCGGCCGGCGATTTGGCTTTTTCGACGGCGGTCCGCATCACCTCGTAGACGGCAAGCGGGTCCATTCCGTCGATCTGGATGCCCTCGAAGCCGTACCCCTGGGCGCGGCTCGCGAGGGAGTCGGCCGCCGTTTGCTGTTCGAACGGGACCGAAATCGCCCACTGGTTGTTCTGACAGAAGAAGACGTTCGGCGTGTCGAACACGCCGGCGAAGTTCATCGCTTCGTGAACGTCACCCTGACTGGTCGCGCCATCTCCGAAGTAACACGCGTACACGCTTTCGCTCTCGTTTACCAGCGAATCAGCCCACGCGAGGCCGACGGCGTGTGGCGGTTGTGATCCGACCGAACCGTTGATCGGGAACACGTTCACGTCGTCCGGAATGGCGTTTCCTTGCTCGATCCCCTTGTAGTAGAGCAAGATGTTTTCCAAATCGAGCCCGTGTACGTGCAAGGCGGCGTGATCTCGGTAGCTTGGCACGATCCAGTCTTCCGACTCGAGGGCGTGGGCGCTCGCAACCTGAGCGGCCTCGTGGCCGTACAGCGGTGGAAACGAACCGATCTCGCCCGTCCGATTGAGGTTGACCGTCCGGCGGTCGAACCGGCGAGCGAGGTACATGTCACGATACAACTCGAGCATCGTATCGTCCGCCACCTCTGGGCGGTCAACGTCCTCCAGTGGCATCCCGTCCGCGTCGATGAATTGAACTCGCTCGGAAGGGTGCTGAAGTGTACTCATGATACGATACTATAATGGGGCAAGAATCATGAAATATATTTTTGCTCCCATCTGTCTCTCGTTGACCAATTACAAGCATTGACGCTCAGTCTTTGAAACCATCCTGCGGTAATGCGGGGCAATTTGCACGAATGTGATAGGGCCACACTGATCTGTCCACGATGAATTTCCTTCGACCACGCAACGAATGGGTCTGAACAGGCTCTCGAAGCGCTCGAGGCGAAGATATCGCCGTTATCGTCGAAGGAACTCGATAATTGTCAAACGAATAGATATTTTGCACAACGTATTAGTTAGCACGTGATGATACTCGGAACGACACGATGTGCACAAAGGTTATCGAGTGCCATACGCTACTAGATGGCATCAGCGACACGGCTATCGACGACGCGCGTCTCGTCGTCGACGACGGAACGGTTCAGGCGGCAGGACCGAAGGACTCGGTTGTTGTTCCTGCGGGCGCGGAGATCGTCGATCATTCGGATCAAACGATCACTCCGGGGTTCATCGATGCGCACGTTCACCTGAACGGAACGCGATCGTTTTCCCCGTTCGAACGGATTTCCCACGACGTTCCGTACAAAACAGCGCTCGCCACGACGGATGCAAAACGACTACTCGAGGCGGGGTTCACCGCAGTTCGAGACGTCGGCAGTGTGGCCGCACTCGGTCTCAGAGATGCAATCGACGCGGGGGAAATCCCCGGGCCGCGGATATACGCGGCCGGTCGCGCATTTTCACAGACTGCTGGTCACGTCGACATGCACTCGCTTCCCCACGAGTGGGTCGACGAGGACCGAACGCTCGGCGTTCTGGCGGATGGCGTCCCTGAGTGTCGAAAGAAAGTCCGCCAAGAGCTTCGACGCGGCGTCGACGTTATCAAGATTATGACGACCGGAGGGATGGCTTCGGAGAAGGACACGCCGGATCACGTTCACTACTCGGACGAAGAGATTCGGACGTTCACCGAAGAGGCCCACCGACTCGACGTTCCGGTCGCGACGCACGCACAGGGGTCAGGAGGGATCAACGCCGCGATCAGAAACGGTGTCGACACCATCGAACACGCGATCGGTTTCGACGAGGAGGGAGTCGAACTGGCTACCGAACACGGCGCCACGCTCGTCCCGACGCTGAGCGCGATCTACCGCCTCGCATACGACGGACCGGAGCACGACCTCCCCGACTATCACGTTCGTAAGGGCAAAGAGTACGTCGACATCCACGCGGAGTCGATCGTTCGAGCCTACGAGGCGGACGTTCCGATCGCACTCGGAACAGACTGCAACGGCTCGTATCTCCACCCCCACGGCGAGAACGCGATCGAGTTCGAACTGCTGGTCTCACAGGTCGAAATGAGTGAAATGGACGCGCTCAAAGCAGGAACGAGCGTCGCCGCCAAAGCGCTCGAAGACGATTCGATCGGCTCCCTCGAGCCGGGAAAACACGCCGACCTGGTCGTTCTGGATCGAAACCCGCTCGAGGATATCACCGCCCTTCGTGAAGACGTCGCGGCCGTCTACAAAGGCGGTGAGCGGGTCGACTCGAGCGCTGGCGAAATTCAGGACTAACCAAGACTCTCCTTTCTGTGCGTCTCCCGAAACTTCCGAACGCACGGGCGGGGCCCCCTTCGGTACGCTCGCTGGAACCTCACCTACCGTGGATCGTTGGTCTCTGGCCAGTACACGCCACACCGTACGCTCCGTTCGTTCTGCTCTAGACGGAATTACTCGGTGAGGTCGAGTTCTTCACCTGAGACGTCTTCGTGGTTGAACTCTCGTTTTCCGATCCGCGTTATCTCGAAGACGCCGCCGACGTTGGGATCCGGCCCTGCCACTCTCGTATCTGTCGTCATCCAGTCTTTCTCTCCGGTCTCGCGCTGTTTGGCGGGGAGAATCGGGAGAAGCGACGATAGTGCGTACAGCGAAAACGTCTGGTCTTCGGGGAAGACTAGTTCTTCCCCGTGGACCTCGAAGTAATCTCCAACGTCGTAGCTCGAGACGTGGTCGCCAGTTATCTCTACACACTCGACGCGCAAGTCGTACAGGGTGAACGTATCGTCCTCTGTCATCGAGTATCAGTTACCATATCGACGACGGGTAATTAACTTTTACGTCGATTTTTGAACAGGTGACGCGGTGCGACCGTCACCGCGTCCGGAGTATTGTAGCTACTGAACGTCATTGCAGACCTGATCGCCGGACTGATCGGCGATCAGTGTGAATCATTTCAGTTGTTACTATCGGAAGAGTGTGGCCCGCGCCCGTCTCGACCGGACGGCACACTCGGCGTTTCTCCTGTGGGGGACGTCCCCACCCTGAGCCGGCTAATCGATAATACTATTATTGTAGAATATCACCTATGTGATGTCGACTCATGCTAAAGTACGTCATCCGTCGGTTACTGGTAATGATACCAGTCCTCCTCGGGGTCACTGTTCTCATTACACTACTCATCAACCTCTCACCGGGTGATCCCGCTCGAGCGGCACTCGGTGCCCAGGCGGATGCACAGGCGGTCGAAAACCTCCGTCACGAGATCGGGTTGGATCAACCGGTGTATCTCCGATACGTCGAGTGGGTCGCCGGTGTCCTTCAGGGTGATCTCGGTACGTCGATCGTGACCGGTGAGCCGGTAAACCAGATGATCATGGAACGGTTGCCGGCGACGCTCGAACTGTCGATCGTTGCAATCGCGATCACGTTCGTCATCGCACTGCCGTTGGGTGTTTTGAGCGCCGTTCGTCAGTATACGTGGATGGATACCGGCTCGATGGTCTTCGCCATCTTCTGGCTCTCGATGCCCTCGTTCTGGCTCGGGTTGATCCTCATTTTACTGTTTTCCGTCCAACTGGGGATCACTCCGATCTCGGGCCGTAGCGGGACAATTTTTTCGCTCGAGTGGCTGAGTTACCTCGCGCTCCCGGCGTTTGCGATCGGGGCTCGTCGGGCGGGACTGTTGACGCGATTGACACGGTCTTCGATGCTCGAGATAATCAACGAAGAGTACATTCGCACAGCCAAAGGGAAGGGAATCGGTGGTCGGGCGGTCATCTACACGCATGCGATGAAAAACGCGATGATACCGATCGCGACGCTCGTCGGATTGCAGATCCCGATGATTCTCTCCGGCTCGGTGATCATCGAGTACGTGTTCTCCTGGCCGGGAGTCGGTCGATTGCTGGTCGATTCCGTAACCCGTCGCGACTATCCGGTAGTTCAGGGAATCGTTCTCGTTTACGCCGTTATCGTACTGTTTGCGAACTTGCTCGTCGATATCGCGTACACGCAATTCGACCCACGAGTTACGTACGACTGACTCACGACAATGAGCTCTAAAACGAACCGATCGATACTCGGACGAATCCGCACTTCAGTAACGTCCATCAGAGAAAACAAGGTGATACGCCGTATCCTTCGGACGAAAACCGGATTGATCGGCACGTCGATAACGGTCGGGCTCGTACTCGTTGCGGTCCTCGCACCGGAGATCGCCCCGTACGATCCGATCGCACAGAACTACGACAACGTAAACCAGGCCCCGAGTCTGTCCCATCCGTTCGGAACGGATCGATTCGGTCGAGATATCTTCTCGAGGGTGGTATACGGGGCCCGGTACGCGCTCGGTCTCGGTGTCGGCATCGTTGCGATACAACTGCTGATCGGGGTCCCGCTCGGGTTGATTGCGGGGTACTACGGGGGGCTCATCGAAGCATCGATCATGCGTCTCGTCGATATTACGCTGGCGATCCCCGGGATCGTGTTGGCGCTTGCGATCGCCGGAATGCTCGGCGGCGGACTCCTTCCGCTGATCGTCGCTCTCGCGGGTGTCGGCTGGCGCGGCTTCGCTCGCCTCGTTCGCGGCGACGTCAAGAGCGTCATGGAAGAAGAATACATCGAAGCCGCAAACGCGGCGGCGGTGAGCGACTTCAGGATCATGCTCCGTCACATTCTGCCCAACGCCAGCGCGAGCATTATCGTCTACGCGACGCTCACACTACCGTCGGTGATCTTGCAAACTGCGGCGCTGTCGTTTCTCGGTCTCGGCGTCCAGGCGCCGGCCCCCGAGTGGGGTGCGATCATCGAGGCCGGACGCGATCAGCTCGCGACCGAATGGTGGATTTCGACGTTCCCCGGCTTTGCGATCATGATCGTCGTCATCGGTTTCAACGCTCTCGGTGACAGCCTGCGCGACGCACTCGATCCCAAACAATCCAGGCCTTTCTAACCATGACAGAACCACTCCTCGTAATAGACGATCTCAACGTTCGCTTCCGAACCGAAGATGGACCGGTGTACGCGTTAAACGGCGTCGACGTAGAAATCGAACGGAACGAAGTGATGGGGATTATCGGCGAAAGTGGCTGTGGCAAAAGCGTGACTGCACTCTCGGTGTTGGGGCTGTTACAGTCACCGCCAGCGGAAATCCTCGGCGGCGAGATCAGGTACAAAGGTGAGAACCTCCTCGAGCGATCGGATTCGGCGATGGACGAGATTCGAGGTAACGAGATCAGCATGATCTACCAGGACCCGATGAAAGCCCTCAATCCGGTTCTCACTATTGGTCAGCAAGTGACGGAACCGCTGTTGGCTCACCGGACCCTCTCCACGGACGAGGCGACCGAGGAGGCGATCGAGATGCTCCGGGCGTGTGGCCTGGCGGACGCAGAACGACTCGTCGACGAGTATCCCCACTCGCTCAGCGGCGGGATGCGCCAGCGTGTCATGATCGCGATGGGATTGATAACGAAACCCGACCTGTTGATCGCCGACGAACCGACGACGGCCCTCGACGTGACGACGCAGGCGAAAATCCTCGACCTACTGGAGGACATCAGCGACGAGTTCGATATGTCGATCATGTACATAAGTCACAACCTCGCGACGGTAAGCGAAGTAGCCGATCGCGTCACGGTGATGTACGCCGGAACCGTCGCAGAACGTTGCACGATGGAGGAACTATTCGAAATGCCGTTACACCCATACACGAGAAAACTCATCGAAAGCATCCCGAAACTCGATACCGTCCACGATCGTCTCCCGGCGATCGAGGGCTCGGTCCCGACGTTCGACGAACCTCCGTCCGGTTGTCCGTTTGCGTCGCGCTGTCCGCAATACATCGGTTCGGCCTGTGACGAGGTCGTTCCAGAGGCGAAACCACCGGGTGAGGCGTACGACGTCGAGGCAGAACACACCGTTGCCTGTCACCTGTACACCGACGCGAGCAACGAGAAACCACCGTGGACGACGGAGACGAACGCATGACTCAGCGTACTGAACACGACCGAACCGCCACGACCGATTCGATACTGGTCGCAGACGACGTCCGTACGTATTTCCCGGTCAACGGCGGGATACTCAACCGACAGATCGGATCCGTCAAAGCGGTCGACGGCGTCTCACTCGAGATCGCCGACGGCGAGACGCTCGGTCTCGTCGGCGAGTCGGGCTGTGGAAAGTCGACGCTCGCCAGAACGTTACTCCGATTGCACGAGCCGACCGACGGTTCGATCCAGTATCGCGGTGAGGATATTACGGCCGCTTCGTCCTCGCGTATGCAGGAGTTACGCAAGGACATACAAATAATATTTCAGGATCCGGGGTCGAGCCTCAATCCGAGGATGACGGTCGCTGAGTGTATCGAAGAGCCGATGCAGTCACTGACCGATTGGTCGAAACGCGAACGAACGGACCGGGTCGCCGAGTTGATTACGGAGGTCGGGCTTTCCGAAGAGCACCTCTCACGCTCCCCTCACAAGCTCAGTGGGGGACAACAACAGCGCGTGGGTATCGCTCGAGCGCTCAGTATCGAACCGCAACTCGTGGTCGCCGACGAACCGACTAGCGCACTCGACGTAAGCGTTCAGGCGAACATCCTGAATCTTCTGGACGATCTCCAGTCCGAATACGATCTCACGTATCTGTTCATCAGTCACGACTTAAGCGTCGTTCGTCACATCGCCGATCGGATCGCAGTCATGTACCTCGGTGAGATCGCGGAGATCGCCCCAACCGAGACGCTCTTCGACGATCCAAAACATCCCTACACCCGGGCGCTTCTCTCGTCCGTTCCGCGGGCGACACCCGAACCGATGGACGATCGCATACTGCTCGAGGGATCCGTTCCGAGTCCGGAGGACCCACCGAGCGGCTGTAAGTTCCACACGCGGTGCCAGGAGTACATCGGGGATATCTGTGAAACGGATCGTCCGGCCCTCGAGTCCGTTGGATCCTCCCACCGGTGTGCCTGCCATCACTACGATTGACGGCCACCGACCGATCGGTGTTCGGACTCGAAAACGAAACGGACGTTCGGTCCTTAAAATTCGACCTCACGCCAGTGGAGGTGGTACTGTCCCCACCAGAGCGGGTTCTCCGTCCAGGTATCGATACCCGTTAACCTCGTATCGTACCCGTAGTTTCTGTTGAGGAGATTTAAGTTCACAGCGACGGCGTCCTCGTGGAGTGTCCGTTGGGCCTCCATTGCGGCTTCGTCGCGGGCGTCCGGGTCGGGGTCCGTCTGCAGGTCTCCGATTAGATCGTTCACCTCTGGGTTGTCGTAATTCGAGTAGTTACGCCCTCCTTCCGAGACTCGTTCACTCCCGTGATAGTATCGGGAAAGAACTGACGATGCAAACGGCGTGAAACTTCCCCCGCTGGTTGCGATGTGGTGTTCGTCATTCTCGAGGTCGGTGTAAAACGTCGAGGCTTCGGGTGCCCGATAGTCGGTCGCAATCCCGACGTCGGCGAGCATACTCTGGATCGCCTCAGCCATATTCTCGAGTAAACCCAGCGGGAACGACAACAGATCGAGTTCGAGGTCTTCCCCGTCTCTCGAGCGAACCTCGCCTTCTTCGTCGTTGGTCCAGCCCGCCTCCTCGAGAAGTTCGCGGGCTCGATCCGGATCGTACTGGTAGGCGAGCTCTTGGTTTTCGGACTCGGAGAGCCCGCCGCCCCAGAATGGTGGGACGTACCCATACAGGAGCTCGCCTTCTCCGTTGAGCCCAACCTGTAACAACGGCTCGCGATCGATCGCGTGTGAAATTGCGCGACGAACCTCGACCTCGTCAGTTGGTTCGCGGTCGACGTTGATCGGGAGGAACGTCCACGTTCCCTGATTCCGCTCGACGTCGGTGCCATCGTTGGACTCGACCTCGTCGGACTGGCCTAGCGAGAGTTCGTACGCTGCATCGACGTCGCCAACCATGAGTTCGTTCGTCAGTGTCGATGCCTCCGGAATAATTCGTATCTCGATTTCTTCGACGCTCGATTGCTGTTGCGTGGCGAAATCGGGTCCCCAATCGTAGTCGTCGTATCGCTCGAGACGGATGCGGTCTGCGGCTTCCCACTCGACGAACTCGTACGGTCCGGTTCCGACGATCACCTCCCGGCCGAAGTCGTCACCAGCTTCCTCGACGGCTTCTCGCGAGACCATTCCGTGGAAGTTACTGAACTCCGCGAGTTCCTGGAGCAACAGCGGAAACGGTGCCTCCGTTTCGATCGTCAGTTCGTGCTCGCCAGTAACGTCGAAGGACGTAATGGGCTCTAAGTCACCAGCGTTGATCCCGATATCGAAGATTCGATCGAAGTTCCACTCGACGATTTCGGCATCGAGGGATTCGCCGTTGTGAAACGTTACGTTTTCTTCGAGCTGGAACACGAACTCGGTCGCATCCTCGTTGATCTCGTAATCGGAAACGAGATGCGAGACCGGTTCGGCGTCCGGATTGAGATAGAACAACGGCTCGTGAATCGCTGAAAGCGTGAGCCGCTCCGGAATACGCGTCGATTCGTGGGCGTCAAGCGTCGTCGGCTCGCTGTTAATTCCGACCGTCAGTTGTTCGTCGTCCATTCCGCCGTTTCCGTTGCCGTTACCGTTGTCGTTGGTATCCCCGAGACAACCAGCCATGGCACCCGCGCTTACACCAAAGACGGTGAGAAGCCCCCGTCTATTGATCTCACTACGGTTATTTTTCACCATTCCATGAGACAGTTAGAGAGGAACATACATATAGTTAACTAATGTCATGGGCCATCCTGTACCGATCGTCGACAGGGGGCACGTATCGGTCCGATACGTACTCACGGACCCCACTCGAGCGGCCAGTGGTGATGGTGTTACAGTAACAGCTGAAACGATTCACACACTGCTCGTCGATCCGTCCGGCGGTCAGGTGTACAACGGCGTTCAGTGGCTACTATAGGTGGCGTCCCGCGCAAAGAGCGCCTCGACGTTCGGCGATGATTATGATATCGACGGTTGCCAGCACGTTTCGGTCGAGACAGTCGGTATCATTCGGCTTTCATGTTCGAGTTGTACTTCATAATGTTCGCGTGCTTCGGATTCTCTCGCTCGGCGGTATACACTCCTCCGGGCACTCCGTCGAACTCCGCTATCGCCTGCTCGATCCGGCGTACGTCCTGACCTTCGAGTCTGAAATCCGTCGTTCGAAGGTTGTCGTCGATGTGTTTGGTATTCCGGGCGCCGACGATTACGGAACAGACACGCGGGCGTTGCAGGATGTACCGACTCGCAACGTTGGCGATCGATACCTCGTGTTTGTCCGCGATGGTGGAGAGTTCCTCGAGGAGTCGTTGGAAGTCGGACCAGCTTCCGTTCTCTTCGATAATGAGTTTGTACTTGGTGAGTGATCGATTCTCCATCGGATGTTCCGGCTCGGACTCGCCGAGATAGCGTTCCGTGAGGAATCCGCCCGCGAGCGTCCCGTAGCACAACAGCTGGATATCGTTTCTCTCACAGAAATCCACGAGCGCTCTCTCGGGTCGGTCGTCGAGGAGGGAGTACTGGACTTGATTGCTGATAATCGGGACCCCTGCGTCGACGATCTCCTCGAGGTGGGCGACGTCGAAGTTCGTCACACCCAGCTGGTCGATTTTCCCGTCTTTTTTCAATCCGTGGAGAATCTCCATCGTTTCGACGTAGTTGTCGATCTCGTAGTCCCACCAGTGGAATTGAACGAGATCGAGGGAGTCGACGTCGAGACGACGCCGAGAGCGGTCGATTATCCCTTCGACGTATTCGGGGGTAATACTGTCGAGTTTGGTTTTATCCGGGACGAACTTGGTGTGGACGTTGATACCCGGATAATCGCCCGTCTCGGTCCCGTACTGCTCGCGAAACGTCCCGAGTAGTTCTTCCACACCAGTGTAGTGATCAGCACAGTCGAACGTCGAGAACCCGGCATCGACGAACTCGAAGAGGTCTTCGACCGGCGTATTGGTCTTATTATCGCTGTGGTCTTCGGCGAGTTGCCACGCACCGGTGATTATCGGCTCGACAGTATAGCCGTCAGTAAGTCTACGGGACTCCATAAACTGACTTTCTTGGCCACCTATTTATTAGTATTGTCTCTACACGTCCGATTTGGACAAACGGGAAAAATACAGTAGATAATAACAATAATAAATGCCGGTATTCGAACTCGGTTTCAGATCTCTCGAACACTGGAAAGACCAGAAACCAACCGCACCGTTCGAATATGCGGAAGATTGAAGTCTTCCGAACACGTGCCACCTGTTATCATGGTGGATAAAAGCGCTCGTCGGAACGAAGTACAAACCACACACACGGCGTTCGACATTTTAGAACTGCTCAAACGGACCGACGGTGCTGGTCTCTCAACTGTCGCTTCAGAACTCGACATCGCAAAGAGTACCGCCCACAGACACCTTTCGACCCTTCTCGAGCGCAACTACGTGGTAAAAGAAGGTGACGAGTTCCTCGTAAGCCTGAAATTCCTCGAGTTCGGCTCGTACGCCTCGAAACGAAAGCCAGGATACGACCTCGCGACGGAACTGGTGGATCAACTTGCGGCGGAAACCGGAGAACACGTCCAGCTCTTCGTCGAAGAACATGGTAAGGCAGTCTACCTATACGGGCAGGCTGGAAAGCAGGCGGTCCAGAGCAGTCCTTTGCTCGGAAAAAAACTGCCGTTGCACGCGACTGCGGCGGGAAAATCGATCCTGGCTCGTCTCTCGGACTCGCGCATTCAGGAGATTATCGAACAACACGGCCTCCCTGCACTCACGGAGAATACCATCACCAACGAAAAACGATTGTGGGAGGAAATTAGGACGGTCCGCGAACAAAATTACAGTCTGAATCGAGAGGAAGACCACGCGAACTTGTGTGCGGTCGGTGTTCCGATCCGAAAGGGCGAAAACGGCATTTTCGCTGCGGTGAGTATTTCCGGCCCGACCCGTCGAATGCAGGGTGATCGTCTGGAGAACGAACTCCCGACGTACTTGCTCGGTCGGGCTAACGAACTCGAACTCAACATCCAGTTCTCGAACACATCGTCAGACGAGACGGTCTAAGTATCACTGCAAGTGGAAGCTCCGGGCCCGGGTCCGGTTCGTAAACGACTTGCAGTTCGTCAGTCCACCACCGATTTACCGTCCCGCCGTCGCTCGACTCCGTCGATTGGCGTATTCGAACCTGAACCTCGACTGTGTAGTCGCTTTCCGTCAATCTCCTCCTGCTCGCGAACTGGTGGCCACCACCGGTCGTACTGGCCGCTCGCACTCGAGCAGTGAATAAACCGTTTCGACGGCTCCTCTACCGTGACCGGTTCCGCATAGTAGAACGGACCTGCGTTCGTCCATACTGCGCATACTTTGTCGTTACAACCGTGTGGGGCTTGACGCGTCGCCCTCTCTCTGTTCGTCTCTTTTCTCAGGTGCCACGGGCGCGACCGATCTCTTCGATTCACTGTGGTAGGAAACCCAGGCGCTCCCATCGCCCGGTGTCTGTTCAAAATCCGTTGATTGGACTCCCAAACAAACTGGTGAGAGACTGAGAGTTGACAACAGTACTATTGTAATATTCTGGCTCGGATCGTGATTTGACAAACATCAACCGGTCCGTACTAATACTGTCGGACGGGGGGCAGTCGAAAGCTGGTCGCGAACTCACGGACATCCTCGAGGGTGACGGCCAACGGAGCGTTCACTCACTCCGCGGCTCACGGGTCGTCGCTCCGTTCGCCGTCGCGGTTTTCGCTCGCTCCGTTTTCCGTAAGTTCGAACGGTGGTGTCCTATGTGTGGGTGCGGTTGGCGTACCCGCCGCCGACCACGAGCGCGAAGAGCGCGACCAGTGCGAAGACGGCGCTCGAGACGCCGTAGCCGTCCGGTAGTGTCGCCGAGACCGATTCCCGGTCGCCGTCGACGAGGGTGACGCCGGTGTCATCCACGACGGGACGTGATTCCGGAGTCGCCGACGACGAGCGTTTCCGACGCCGACGCGCGTTCGCCAGCGTCGGTCGTCACCGTCAGTTCGACGTGGTACTCACCGGCCTCGGGTTCGATCTCGAGCCGATCACCGTTGCCGACGCCCTCCCCGTCGACGACCTCGCCGCGGTCGCCGCTCGAGTCCGAGCCGTTGCCGCTCGGGCCCGACTCGTGGCCCCACCAGTTCTCGGTGACGGAAACTCCATTTGCGCCGTTTTCGTCGTTCCGGAACGCCGCGGCTCCTGTGGGTCGTTTGAACGGTACACGGCTATCATCGTAGATCAGTTGTGGTGGTATTGGTGGCGTGTTCTCTCCCGCGTTCACCATCGTCCTCCCACACAAAATACCAAAATAGAAGTTAGTTAGTTACTATTACCCTTCTCTCTGTACGAAAAAACTCATTTGGGATGAATTTTGTTACACATAAAAATTTGCTACAATATATCAGAAATACCGACGAGAACACACCGATACAAGAAATAAAAACATTAGTCGGGACTTACTGACGGTAGTGACACTCTCTCAAAGCCATTGGATAATTTACTGTAATCGAACAGTATCCGATTAGTATCTGAAATCGTAGTGGAAAACGTTCCGCCGTCCTCTCGTTTACGAATCAGTGGCCAGCCCGACTACCGCTGGCCGCTCGAGTGCGAGTGTGGGCTGTCGATTCGACGATTTCGCTCTTTTTCCACCCATGTTCCGCTTCGGACTCACCGAAGAATCGGACGGTTGTGTGCCCTGGCCCGGACTTCGCGGGTGGCCTGGCTATCCAGAATTGAAGGGCCACCCCGATCGGTCGGCAAACCGCCCGTTACCGGCTCACAGCCCCAGAAACCGTTCTGCGGTTCGCCAGAGCACGTTTTTCTGGACCTCTTCTGGAAACTCGAGTTCGTCGAACTGCTCGAGCCACGGCCCCGGTTCGATCATGGGGTAGTCGGTGCCGAACATCACCTTATCCGAGAGCAACGTCTTCGCGTAGTGGAGCACCTGATCGTCGATGTAACGGGGCATCCACCCCGAGAGATCCATGTAGACGTTCCCTTTCTGTTGGCAGATCGCGAGCTGTTCTTTCTCCCACGGGAAGGCGGGGTGGGCGATCAGGATGTCGAGGTCGGGGTGGTCGGCGGCGACGTCGTCGATCAACATCGGATTCCCGTATTTGACTTTCAACCCGCGGCCACCGGGGCTACACGCGCCGAGCGTCGAGTTGCCGCCGTGAAAGACGACGGGGACGCCGAGATCTTCGATCGTCGCGAACAACTGCCCGTGTTCGGGGTCGCTCGGATCGAACCCCTGTGCGATCTGTTGAAACTTGAATCCCGACAGGTCGAGATCCTCGACGCACCGAATCGCCTCCTCGACGCAGTCGTCTTTGAGCGGATCGACGCTCCCGAATCCGACGAAAAAGTCGTCGTACGTGTCGCGGACTTCGGCCACGTAATCGTTCGAGACCGGCGGGTTACCGGTGTTCGTCTCGGCGTCCCACCCGAGCAACACTGCCGTTCCGACGCCCGCCGCGTGGTATTCCTCGATCATGTTCTCGTACGTGTCGGTCTCGAGGTCGGTGCCGAACCGATCGGCCGCATCCCGCATCATCTCTCCGCCAGCGTCGTGAAGGAACTCCGCGGTGGGCTGGTGGGCGTGGACGTCGATCGCGGTCGGCTCGTCGGAGTCGGTGACGAGAGCCATAGCGGGAGAACGAGCGCTGGCTATTTCGTTCTTTCTCGCCATCGGCGTGTACTCCGTGCGTACCCGGGGTCGACGCGAGCGGAGACGAGCATGTACTCTCAAATAACCTACAAAATCGTTATGCGTCTGTGTGGGGTCGTCACACCCATGAACGTCGCAGTGCTCGGCGCCGGGACGATGGGTCGCGGAATCGCCCAAGTGGCGGGAATGGCCGGCCACGACGTGACGCTCAGAGACGTCGATGACCGGCGAGTTCGGGACGGAATCGACGCGATCGAAGTGACGCTCTCGGAAGGAATCGACCGCGGCAAAGTCGACGCTGAGACGGCCTCGGAGACCCTCGAGCGGATCGAGGGAACGATCGACCTCGAATCGGCCGTCGAGGACGTGGACCTGGTCGTCGAGGCTGTCCCCGAAGACCTCGAGTTGAAGGCGGACGTGCTCTCGAGTACGGAAGACGCCACGCCTCGCGATGCGGTCGTCGCCTCGAACACCTCCTCGCTTCCCGTTACGGAACTCGTCGCCGCGCTCGACCGTCCCGAGCGCGGGATCGGCCTCCACTTTTTCAACCCCGTCCACATCATGTCGCTGGTCGAAGTTGTCGTCGCCGAACAGACCGCCGCCGAGGTCGTCGACGTCGCCCACGAGTTCGTCGAGTCGATCGACAAGGTGGCGATCGAGGTCGCGGACTCGCCGGGCTTTAGCTCCTCTCGACTCGGGGTTGGCCTCGGCGTCGAGGCGATGCGGATGGTCGAGGAGGGAGTCGCCTCGCCCCGGGACGTCGACCGGTCGATGACGCTCGGCTACAACCACCCCGTCGGACCGATCGAACTCGGCGACGTCGTCGGACTCGACGTCCGCCTCGACATCCTCGAACACCTCCGGACGGAGCTGGGCGAGCGCTTTCGCCCGCCACAGATCCTCAAGCGAAAGGTCCGGGCCGGCAACCTCGGAAAGAAGACGGGCGAAGGGTTCTATCGCTGGGAGAACGGCGAGATCGTCGGCACCGTCGACGGACCGGGGGATAGGGGGAGAACGAACGGGACCAACCGGGCCGATAGCGGTGGTCAGCCGTGACCGACGGACCGACGGACTTGGAGGCGATCGAATCGGTTGCAGACGACTGCGAGACCGTCGAGGTCGCACTCGACGATCCCGCGGCGACCGTCGCGACCGTCACGCTGTCGCGTCCGGACGCCCGAAACGCACTCGACGCACAGTTGCGACGGGAACTCACGCGCGTACTCGAGCGAGTCGAGAAGAGTCGGGTTCGGGTCGTCGTACTGACCGGCTCTCCCGACTCGAATGCGTTCGTCGCCGGCGCCGACGTGACCGAACTCCGTGAGCGCAACGCCCTCGCCCAGCGCGAGGCGAGCAAACGACCGCGGGTGTACGAAGTCGTCGACGATCTGCGACAGCCGGTGATCGCCCGGATCAACGGCCACGCCCTCGGTGGCGGGTGTGAGCTGGCGATGGCCTGTGACGTTCGCATCGCAGACGAGCGCGCGAAACTCGGCCAGCCCGAAATCTCGCTTGGACTCATGCCGGGTGGCGGTGGAACCCAGCGACTCCCTCGACTCGTCGGCGAGGGCCAGGCTATGCGTCTCATCCTCTCGGGTGAACTCCTCGAGGCGGCGGCGGCCGCCGAGATCGGACTCGTCGACGTCGTCTGCGAGCCGGACGAACTCGACCGGGAAGTGTCGACGCTGGCGTCGTCGATGGCCCAACACAGCCCCGTCGCACTCGAGTTCGCGAAACGGGCCGTCGCGGCGAGCGCTCGGATGGACCTCGAGGCGGGCATCGAGTACGAGGCCGAACTGTTCGCACAGCTGTTCGCGGCCGGCGAGAAGAACGAGGGAATCGACGCGTTCCTCGAGGACCGCGACCCGGAGTGGCGAGCGCGAACCGATCTCGAGGAGCCCTGATACGGATTTCTGTACCGGTTTCCCGGTGTAACCGCGACCTGGGGGTGGTTGCGCCGGAAATCACTTCCAGTAAACCGTACGAGAGGTGCTGTTGTCCGTCAGTACCGGTGACGCCACGTCGGTGGTCGCCGATTGATCTTCACGTCGGCGGTCGTCGATGGGTCTTCACGTCGGCGGTCGCCGCTCGATCATCACGCCGACGGATTCCGGGTTCGAAGGCCTCGATAGCACGCCGACGCGTACGCTTAAGTGTCGAAACGGTGAGTTGTGTGTTATGAGAGCATACACCGAGGACGGGGTCAGATATCTCACGTTCGATCGCCCGGCGACTCGAAACGCGTTCACCGCGGAGGTCGCCCGGGATCTGGCGGCGGAACTCGACGCCGTCGACGAGTGCACGCTCGACGCCGTGGTTCTCACCGGAGACGGCGAGTCGTTCAGCGCCGGCGGCGACATCGAAGCGATGGCGGCCCGAGACGAGACGACGGCCGAAGCCTACGAACGGGTTCGGTCGACGCTCGGACGGGTTGCAAAACGGGTGTTGACGGCGCCGGTTCCGGTGGTCACAAAGGTAAACGGGGACGCCGTCGGCGCCGGACTCTCGCTCGTTGCCGCCTCGGACTTCGCCTACGCCGCCGAGTCGGCCAGATTCGGCGCGTCGTTCGTCAACGTCGGTCTCGTTCCGGATATGGGTGCCACCGTCACCTTACCCCGACTCATCGGACTCAGGCGGACGAAGGAACTGGTCTTTACCGGTCGACTCATCGAAGCCGAGGAGGCCGCTTCCATCGACCTCGTCAACGAATCGGTTCCGGACGGTGATCTGGACGACTGCGTCGACGACCTCCTCGAGACGCTCGCGGCCCGTCCGACCGAGACGCTCGGCCTCGCAAAGCGGGCGATCCACGACAATCTCGGACGGTCCTGGCGGGCCGGGCTCGAGCGCGAGGCGTACGTCCAGACGGAGGCGTACGATACGCCGGCCCACCGGGAGGGCGTCGACGCGTTTCTGAACGACCGACCACCGGAGTTCGACTGATTCGGCGTCGGCCCTCCTCGAGTTGCGGCGATTCCCCGACCGTTCGGTTTAGCAAGTGGTTTAACCCGCTGTGAACTACCGCCAGACAGAGAAGCCAGTCAGGCGTCTCGAGGAGTTACATCCATGACACGTCATCACATCACAGTGGTGGAACGGTTCACCGGTCCACCCGATTATCGAGACGAGTCGCACGCCGACGGACACGACACGGCGATCCGCCCGCCCGGTGGTGAAACACGTGACTGACGTCCGTATCGGGGGCGTCGGAATGACCCAATTCGAGAACGCCTCGAACCGATCCGTCGTCGACCTCGCGGCGGTCGCGGCCGAGCGTGCCCTCGAGGACGGTGACTACTCGAGAGCGGAGGTCTCGTCGGTCCACGTCGCTAATGCACTTTCGGAGGCGCTTGGGACACAGGCCGGCGTCGCGAACGCGTTGACGTCGACGCTCGGCGTCGAGGGCGTCCGCGCGGACCGGGTCGAGAACACGAGCGCGAGCGGAGCGAGCGCCGTCCACCGCGGTGTCGAGGCCGTCGCCAGCGGTCAATCGAACGTCGCCCTCGTCGTCGGCGTCGAGAAGATGTCCGTCGGCGAAACTGCCGACGTCACGGATTCGATACGGCAACTCGTCCACCCGCGGGAGTACGAGCAGGGACTCACCCTCCCGTCGTTCGCCGGTGTGGCTGCACACGCCTATCTCGATCGGTACGACGCGCCTCGAGAGGCCCTGGCCGCCGTCGCCGCGAAGAACCACCGAAACGCGCTTTACAATCCGGTGGCACAGTTCCAGAAACGGATCTCCATCGAGGACGCCCTCGAGTCGCCGGTGATCGCCGACCCGCTCCGACTCTACGATTGTTGTCCGATGACCGACGGCGCCGCCGCGGTCGTCATCTCACGCGACGAAGGAGTGCGGGTGACGAGTATCGGGAGCGCAACGGGGACACACGCCGTCGCGGCCCGACCCGATCCGCTGGCGATCGAAAGCGTCCGGCTCGCTGGCGAGCGGACGTTCGATCAGGCAGATCTCGGACCCGACGACGTCGACGTCGCCTGCATTCACGACGCGTTTACCGTCCTCGAGCTACTGGAACTCGAGGAGCTCGGGTTCTACGAGCCCGGAACCGCGTGGGAGGCGACGCTCGACGGTAAAACCAAACTCGACGGCGAGCTTCCGGTCAATCCCGGCGGCGGGTTGAAAGCCCGCGGCCATCCTCTCGGTGCGACCGGGATATCACAGCTGATCGAGCTGGTGTGGCAGTTGCGAGGCGATCTCCCCGACCGGCGTCAGGTTCCCGACGTGGACGTCGGGTTCGCGATCAACGTCGCCGGATTCGGAAACAACAGCGTCTGTACCCTTCTCGAATCATGACTGACTCGAATCACACACCCGAATCCGATTCCGTTCCGGTCGATCACGCGTTCGTCTGTGAGGAGTGTGGCCATCGATGGTACTACACGCGCCGTCGGTGTCCCGACTGTGCCGGCACAGAGCACTCGACGTACGAACTCGAGGTCGGCGAACTGCTCGCCTGGACCGAAAACCGGGTCACGCCGGCGGATATCCGGTCGCCAAACCGGCTCGGTCTCGCCCGATTCGGCGAGGTCCAGTTGATCGCTCAGCTTTCCGACGGCGAGGTATCGGTCGGCGACCGGATCGCCTTCGAGGGAGACTACCAACTCCGACGGGGAAGCGAGGCGCAGAATCCTCGGCTGACGCCCGTCGAGTGATACGGTCTGTGCTGACTGATTGCCGGTCGATCGCCCGCAGTCGTGTGATCGACCGGTAACGACTCGTCGCAATCCGTACCGGTGTCCGGAACCGTTGGCGAACTGAACGATTCTTCGTGAGTTCTCGAACTCTCCTTACGTCTCATATACTCGGATTTCTCTCGCCCGATACCGCCGTTGGTCCGTTGTCTCGGTCTTCGAATTGCATTCCATCCCGCGATGTGGGATCGCGGTTTAGGGACGCTCTGCTTTCATCGGTACGAACGGGTGCGTTATAGGTGTACTATCGTAAACGAAACTGTTCGCGCCGGCACACCGATGTCGAATATTCGGATCGATTGCTCGTTACTTCTCACGGGGAACGATTGGAAGGAGCAACTCGACCGATAGGCGGTTCGTACGTTCGATATCCGTCGGAATCACGACCAAATTCTCGCCGGTAATTCGATCTTACCTGTGGACGGCGTGTGTGATCTCGAGTTCGAGTTCGTTGATCGCGCCCAGAACGTACTCCGGGAACTCCACGGTCAATCGATCTCCCTTCAGTCGATTCGCCGGCCCTGACACGCTCAGCGCGCCGAGGACACACTGGTCGGCGTCCGTTACGACGCCGCCGACGGCGTTTACCCCTCTGGTGGTTTCCTCTACGTTGAACGCGTACCCGCGTTCCCGAACGGTGTCCAGTTCGTCGTACAACTCCTCGGCCGATCCGAGGCTGTCGCTCGTTCCCGTCTCGAACGTGAGGTCGTCGACGATTTCCGTCCGGCGGTCGTCGGGGAGATGTGCGAGGATGGCCTTTCCGCCCGCGCTCGTGTATAGTTCGCCGCGCTTTCCGACGTGTGCTCCCGTCTGGACGGCGCTCTGGCCGACCTCGGTGTAGAGGTATATTCGTTCGCCGTGTTCCTCGACGATGAACTGGGCCCGTTCTCCCGTTTTGCTCGCCAGTTCGTCGACCTTTTCTTTGATCGTGGGAAACGCGGTAACCTGTCGTTGGGCGACGCCGCCGACGGTCAGAAACTGGAGCCCGATCCGATACCGGTTGCCGGTCTGCGTGACGAATTTGTGTTTCCGGAGCGTCGCTAGATGCCGGTGTGTGGTACTCGGCGAGAGATCTAGATAGTCGGCGAGTTCCTCGAGTGTCGCTTCGCCGAGCTCTCCGAGTGCATACACTACCTCTATCGACGTTTCGGTCGTTTTCGCCACGGATTTCACCCCTTCTTCCATACGCTTCCGTGGATGTACTCACACATAAAATCCCGCATATTCGGATGGGCCCCGGTAGCGGGCGTGGTGGTGAGCGCACAGGCAGTCTGAGGAAAGCGGTAATGTCATTTCGTCACATCTCCTCGACCGGCAGTTCGTGAAACGTCGCTGGGCCTTTTGCTTCGTCGATGAACGGCTGTCGCTGTGGGGGGAGCTCGTTCGCACGCATCACGATATTCGTCGTTTTCGCCGAGTAAACCGATTCGGGAGAGAGGATTCAGTTCCTCGTCGATAGATTCGGGAGGGACGCGTTTCCCGTCTCGCGTCACTCGGACACGAATCGATATGCCCACGATCGAGTAGACCCAAAGCTCGTCGAGGGCTCGTCACGAGCGGACGAGTACACCGTTCGGGGGTTGACCGAGAGCGACTACGCCGAGCCGATCTTGTCGACCTCCGGTTTGACTTCGTCCGCGTACAGTTCGAGGCTCTTGCGTACCTTCTCGTCCGGCAGATCGCCGAAGTGGAACTGTCCGACGATTCGGCCGAAGCCTCCGACCGCCTCGTACTGTTCCTCGAGTTGCTCGGCGACGTACTCCGGCGTGCCGACGATCGTCTCCCCGTACTCCTGGAAGTCGTCGAAGTCGTAGTTGTAGGCGAACTCGCCGTGGGGGTGGAGGTTCTCGACGTACGTATCCCACTTGTCGGGATCGTACGTTTGGTCGCCCATCATGTTCGCGGCGACGCCGATGTGAACACCGGCGGTAAGCGTCTGGTAGAACTTCCTGAGGTGAGGTTCGGCCTCCTCGCGGGCTTTCTCCATCGTATCGGCGACGTAGATCGCTCGCATGACGCTGAAGTCCTCGTCACTCGGCGTCCAGCCGTAATCCTCGGTCGCGTACTGGCGGTACTCGTCGAACTTCTCGCGGATCGTATCGACTGGCTGGAAGACCAGGCCGGTCGGCACCTGATTCTTGGCGGTAAACCGTAGGGATTCTTCGCTCTCGGCGGGCATCCACAGCGGTGGATGTGGGTCCTGGTACGGTCGCGGCCACGCGTAGACGTTCTCGTACTGGAAGTGTTCGCCGTCCCAGTCGAAGGGTTCGTCGGCCGTCCACGTCTTCAGGATGAGGTCCCATGCCTCCTCGAAGCGGCTCCGTGAGTCTTCCATGTCGATCCCGTACGCGAAATACTCGCTCGGAATGCCCCGTGGAAAGCCACTGATGATGCGACCCTCGGTGATGTTGTCGAGCATCGCGATCTCTTCGGCGAGGCGAATCGGGTTCTCCCGGAGTGCTGGCAGGTTCCCGAAGAACGCGATCGTCGTATCGTCGGTTCGAGCCGCGAGGTTCGCCGCCGTGATGTTCGGACTTGGCTGTAATCCGTATGCGTTGTAGTGATGTTCGTTGACGCCGATTCCGTCGAACCCG
Source organism: Natrarchaeobius versutus (assembly GCF_041205745.1). Lineage (NCBI taxonomy): Archaea > Methanobacteriati > Methanobacteriota > Halobacteria > Halobacteriales > Natrialbaceae > Natrarchaeobius > Natrarchaeobius versutus. The sequence continues at coordinate 128,454 of NZ_JBGFCC010000011.1, forward strand.
AGATCGGCCGCGTACTCGAGTTGTCCCAGATAATCCTGATAGTACTGAGACCCCTTCTCCGGATCGTACGTGTAGTCCGTCCAGGGCCAGGCGGCGTGCTCTTCGGTGATGTTTTCGATATCCTGGTACGGCATCAGATGGAACGCATAGGTTTCCATGGTAACGAAAGATGCGTGCTACTACTTAACAGTACCTAAACCGGGAAAACGATACTTATGAATGGTTTTCAACATTTAATCCGATCATTTCTTCGCACTCTCGGCCGTACGTATAGTAACAGGTGCAACGATTGACACATTAATCGCACAGCTCACGGGTCATCTCTGCGTTCGGTCGTTCGCGTTTTTCGCGTCACTCGAACCGCGTTCAGACTGGCGAGCAGGTGTACAACGAGTTTCAGTGGCGACCATCGCTCGAGCCATCACCGACTCGGCGGGTGAACTGTCGAGTCAAAGCTGAATTGGTGCTCCGAATCGAGGATTTTACCTGGATCCCCGTTTCGCTCTCGGCCCACAGGCCTCCCGATAGCCGTCGCCGCTCATGGCGGATCCTGTCGTAAGCGAAGCGTACTGGCCCGTTGTACGGCAATAGCTATTGCATCGTACGTTCTACATCATACGAGGTACCGGTCGACGGGACGTCCACAGTGGGAGTTGGAAGATACAAATCATGGCACTCGAGGGAGAAATACTGTTGCTCGGACGCGTTCTCTTCGGAGCGTTGTTCGCGTACAACGGATACAATCACTTCGTTCGGTTCGAAAGTCGAGTCGGATACGCACAGTACAAGGAGGTTCCAGCCGCGTCGTTCGCCGTCATCGCATCCGGAGTGATGCTTCTCGGCGGCGGTCTCGGCATCATTCTGGGAGTCTTCCCGGTGTTGTCCGCCGGGGCGCTCGCGACGTTTCTCGTGGTTGCGACGCCGTTGTTCCACGATTTCTGGAACGTTTCGTCGGACGAACGCGAGAACGAGCTCAATCACTTCCTGAAAAACGTCGGACTGCTCGGTGGTGCACTCGTTCTCCTGTCCGTAGCGGGAGAACCCTGGTCGTACGCCGTCAACGTCGGCCTCTTTTGATACGGTCTGTTGTCCATCAGTTCCGGTGGGCTCACGGCCGTCTTGCGAGACCACGGGTGCATCGGGACAACACCCCATATGTGCCGGCGACGGCCGCCGATAGCGTTCCGGACGAGCCGTTGGCGGCCGCCGATCGATTTCGGAACCCACCGCCGAATTCTCGTCATCGACGCCGAGGGAACCGGTGAATTAACGAATCGCTGGCGTGATGGAGTACGTAGGCATGTCACGACGGTACCCCACACGGCGCCCGACGGAGGCTGACCACCGCGAGGGAGGAATGGACGACGTTCCGTCCGAACTCCTCTCTATTCCCTGGATCGACGTCCACAATCACGCGCACACGCTCTCGTGGAACGATCGCGAGAAGTACGCGCTCGCCGGCTGTCAGTCGATGGTGATGATGGCCGCCGCCTACTACTGGACGCCGTACAAGCCCGTCGAACCGTCGGACGTCCGGTATCTGTGGGACGACGCGCTCGCACGACTCTCCCAGATTCGAAACTCACACCTGATCGACGCGAAAATCGGCGTTGGCATCCACACAGGTGCCCGCGTCGAGGAGTACGCCGATCTGCTCGATGTCCTCCCCGAGTACTGTGAACTCGAGGAGGTCGCTGCGATCGGCGAGATCGGAATTACGGAGGCCCAGCACGTCTCCGGCTGGGATCTCGAGGAACAAAAGGATGTGACGCGTCGTCAACTCGAGATCGCCGCCGATCACGATCTTCCTGCGATCTTGCACACGCCGGCAGACCTCGAGGACGTCGAGTTCCCCGAGCGAGTCCACGGTGACATCCCTGGGTACGAACTGGATCTCTCGCTCCAGCAAGAACCCGTGTTAACCTCGGAGTATCCGAAACGCGAGGCGATCGATATCGACGTCGAACTGAAAGACGAGGCGGGACTGGCCGACGAGAACCTCGTCTTCTCACACGCCGACACGAAAATCGCACCCTACGTCCTCGAGCAGACGGACTGTTATCTCAGTTTTACGGTCAGTTATCCGTGGCTCCTCGGCGTTTCGCCGGCGGACGTCGCGACGGTCGTCGCGGAGTACGGTCCCGATCGAATCCTCGTCGAAACCGACAGCGCGGGGATCCTCCGGAGCGACGTGTTCGCGGTCAAACGAACGATTATGGAGATGTATCGAATGGGGATCGACGTGAATGACATTCGACAGGTCGTCTTCGACAACCCGAACGAACTGCTGTCGTAACCGTCCGAAACTGTTCTTTCGTTTCGAAATCGTGGCGTATTCGGTTTCGCCCGCTGTTGTTGGCAGAGCCTTAGTCGGTGTCTCCTCGTATATATCACGATCAATCAGTTTGATCATAAACAATATGTTAATACACCAGGAGGCGAAGTAGTACGTGTACGTCTATGGATACCAATGGACGCTCCTCGACGAAGAGGCGCACGTTTTTGAAAGCAACTGGCGCAGCAGCCAGCGTGGGCTTGTTCGCGGGGTGCATGGGCGGTGGAAACGGTAATGGAAACGGCGGAAACGGTGGGAACGGCGGCAACGGCGGCAACGGCAATGGTGATGAGCCGATCAGAATCGGCAGTCTTCAGCCGATGTCCGGCACGTTCTCCGTGTACGGACCGGCACACGACGCCGGGATGGAGTTCGCGGCGGAGCAAATCAACGCGGACGGCGGCGTTCTCGGCAGAGATATCGAGATCGAGACGGTCGACACGGCGAGTTCGGCCCAGGACGCCGTCACGTCGTTCACCCGGATGATCGAGCAGGACGGCATCGTCGCCGCCGGCGGTCCGGGCTCGAGCGAAGTCGGCATTCAGGCGGGCCAGGTCGCCGACGACATGGAGGTGCCGCTGTTCATGCACGCCTCCGGTGCCGCGTCCGTCGTTCCGCCGGACAGCCGGTACCGATTCCGGACTGCACTCGCCGCGACGACGACGACCATCGAAGCACAACGACAGATCATCGAGCAGAACGACTACACGGACATCGCGTTGATCTACGAGGACGGCGAGTGGGGCTACGAGTACGAAGCCGCGGTCAACGAGATGTTCCCGTCGGATATCAACCTCGAGAGTGACTTCGCACCGATCCCCGAAAACGACTTCATCCCGTACCTTCGCGATATGTCCGACGAAGTCGATATGTTCCTCGGCGCGGCGCATCCGGCTGGCGTCAACTCCATCGTCGAGCAGATGGCCGAAATCGGCATGGAAACGGAGGTGTTCGTCGGGGCGATCACGCCGATGGCCGCCACCTACGGTGCGCTTGGCGATCACGTCGAGAACTTCGTCGCGTTCAATCAGGTCGATCCACACTCCGATTATTATGCCGAAGTCGGGTCGGCGTACTACGAAGCCGAAGGCGAGTTCTTCGACACTGCGGAGTCGGCAGGCTACGCGACGGTCGAGATCATCGCTCAGGCGGTCGAGGAGGCGGAGACGGACGACCCGTCCGTCGTCGGCGACACGATCAGAGAGGGGTCGTTCGATACGCTGTTCGCTGCCCCCGTGGAGTACACGGAGTGGGGAGATCTTACCAACACGGTACAGGTGTACAACGGCTTCGAAGTCGGGGAGGCGCCGGAGTACTATCCCGACGGCGAGTTCAGTCCCGTGGAGTACTTCCGAAGCGATCCGATCGAGGGAGTCAACCCAGAGGAACTGGGTATGCTGGATCTCTAGTGACAGTCAGTCACTGAACGTCGGCGCCGCACTCGCTGTGGTGGGTCGATTCAATCCCACAATCGGCACCTGTAACGGGACGAGATTTTTGCGCCCAAAACTGGAATCACACGATCGCAAGCGTTTCGTTGCACGAATCACAGACGAACGGATCAGTCGATACCTTCCTCGAGACGACCGAAGTTCGACGGTTTCGATCGGCAGACTCGCTGACCGTCAAAACAGTGACCACGGACCGTATCAGTCGGTACTGTCGCTCGTTTCGGTCGGTTCGTCTTCGTCTCGTTGGACCAATCGCGGACGGATGCTGAACCTGAAGTATCCGGTCCAGAACAGCGCCAGTACGAGCCCCACTCCAAGCAACAGTAACCGGTCGTCGACGTTGAGTTGGATGACTGCGTACCCCGCCGAGAGGATGACGGCGTAGTTGTAAAACAGAACAACGAGATCGGCCATGGTCGGTTTCATACCCCGTTATTTTCTCGGTGAGTGTTAAGTCATTATCTCTCGACCGACGCTGGTTGCTCGTTCGAACTATCGTAACAACTGATACGGTTTGCTGTCAGTCATTTCCGGTTTGACCGCGACCCGTCCTGCGGTCGCACCGGTAAACCGTTACAGCAAACCGTATGAAACGATTCACACACCGATCGCCGATCTGTCTGGCGATCAGGTGTGTACTGACGTTCAGTGGCTACTATAAATACGCCGCTTCTCGTGTGACAACCACACACCTGGTTTCTCCAGGAAACTCTTACTCTCACCTATATCGCTGATAGAAACCTGGACGTCGTGAGAGTCCCTTCTTGCGGAACGGGACAGGCGGTTCGGCGTTTCGAGCGCTCCCGACGGTGGCGGCGGGGAACAGAATTCTTATATTCGCTATCCGACGAGCGCTTGTATGAACGACGCGACCGCTGGCGAGACGATCTACGACGAACTTGGTGTTTCTCCCGTAATCAACGCGACGGGAACCAAGACGCGGATCGGCGGGAGTCGGATCCGGAGCGAAGCCGTCGCCGCGATGCGACGGGCGTCGCGTTCGTTCGTGCGCCTCTCCGATCTCCAGGCCGAGGCGAGTTCGCGGATCGCCGCCGCAACCGGTGCGGAGGCGGGATACGTGACCAGCGGCGCATCCGCCGGTCTCGCACTTGCGGCCGCCGCCACCCTCGCGGGACGTGACGTCGATCGAATGGACAGACTCCCCGACACGACCGGGATTCCCGACGAAATAATCATGGCGCGCACTCACCGGACCGGCTACGATCACGCCTTCCGGGCGGTTGGCGCGACGATCGTCGACGTCGGAACGAACGACAGGCGGCTTGGAACCGGTGCGACGAACGTCGAACCCTGGGAGATCGAGGCCGCGATATCCGAGAAGACGGCCGCGATCGGTTACGTCCAGAAACCGTACACACAACCGTCCCTCGAGACCGTTACGGACGTCGCCGCCGACCACGACGTTCCCGTCATCGTCGACGCGGCGGCCGAACTCCCGCCCGCCGAGAACCTCTCTACGTTCGTCGACGAGGGTGCGGACCTCGTCGTCTTCAGCGGCGGCAAGGCGATTCGCGGCCCGCAGACGACCGGAATCGTCGCCGGGCGAGCGGAGTTGATCGAATCGATCGCACTCCAACACCTCGACATGCACGCCGCGGCCGGGGTCTGGAGTCCTCCATCGGCGCTCGTCGACGTCGACCGGCTCGACGGTGTCCCCCGTCAGGGGATCGGTCGATCGATGAAAGTCGGGAAGGAGGAACTCGTCGGTCTCATCGTCGCCCTCGAGTCGTTTCTCGAGGAAGATCACGCCGAGCGTGTGCGAGTATGGCGAGAGCACGCCGATTACCTCGCTACCGAACTCTCGACAGTGACCGGCCTCGAGACGGAGGTGACGGCGGGTCACGACGTCTCGGTCGCACCGGCGGTCGTCGTTCGCGTAAATCCGGACGTCGCACGGTCGTCGGCGACGGACGTCGTTCGGTCTCTCAGAGCGGAGCGGCCACGAGTTTTCGTCGGTGCGGATCGACTCGACGAGGACATCTTTACGATCGATCCGTGCTGTCTCGAGGCGATCGAGATCGACTACTTGCTCGAGCGGATTCGAGCACACACCGCCCGGCGGTCCTGACCAGTGTGGCGTACCGCACAGGGGTACCGAACGAAACATACAATCGTTGATTGCTTCTCACCGTAACTTCGCCGATAACGAAAGCAAACGGGCTGACCACCGAGGGGGATTACATTAGTACGCTCGTAATGCTCTTATCGTAGCGCTCTCCTGGCCCGAATTCGGGGAGAATTCGGGCCGGTCTGGGCGAGATAGCGAACTCCAGATTCGATGGTTGGGGAAATATTTCGCCAGAGACGAAATCTATCCGCGACGACTCCGTTTCGAGTGATAACTGGGCGTAGAGTGAACCGGGATGTGAACAACAGAAAGAGATTTATAACGACTGTTCGTGAATTCACCTACTGATGTCGCCAGGATCGGGCCGCAACGGGGGGATCAAGTCGATAGAGACGAGTTTCGCCATCGTAGAAACACTCCACGATAACCAACCACTCCGTCTGGTCGAGATCGCAAATCGCGTTGGAATCGCCAACAGCACCGCTCACGAACATCTCTCTACGTTGCGAGACCACGGCTACGTCGTCGACCGGAGCGACGGATACTACCTCTCGCTGAAGTTCGTCGATCACGGAAAACAGGCGATGGTTTACTATCGCGACCTCCTCGAGGCGGCCCGCCCCTCCCTCGAACAGCTCGTCGACGAAACCGACGAGGCGGTGAATCTCGTCGTCGAGGAGCACGGTTGCGCGGTGTACGTCGATCGTCAAACCGGAAAACGCGGTGTCCCGACCAACTCCTGGGTCGGCAAACGCAAACAGCTCCACTCGCTCTCTGCAGGGAAAGCAATCCTCGCTCACTTACCGACCGACCGGGTCGACGAGGTGCTCGGCGAGTCCGGACTCCCCGCAGTCACGGAGCGAACAATCACGTCACGTGATCGCCTCGAGGAGGAACTCGAGGCGATTAGAGACCGGGGTGTTTCGTTCAACGATCGCGAATCACACGAGCAGATCCGTGCGGTGAGCGCGCCGATCGTCGTCGATGGCACGGTTTTCGGTGCGGTCTCCGTCGCAGGTCCGGCAAAGCGGTTGACCGGCGCGTACTTTCGCGAGGAACTCCCGGATCTCCTGCTCGGCGCCGTCAACGAGATCGAGTTGAAACTGGTCTACTCCTGACACTCCCGGAGAGCACTCTTCGAAGATCGGCCCGAAACGAAGCGCGATCGACCGACAGTCCGTATCAGTCATCGCAGGCCGTATACCACGCCGGCATCGTGACGATCGGTACCCCCCTCCCGGACGAAGAAAGGTTATTATCCCGCCGTTTCCTGGTCGAACGTGATGCTCGATTACGTCGATCTCGAGGCGGACCTCGGCTCGGAGGAGCGGTTGATTCGTGATACCACCCGAGAGTTCGTCGACGACCGGGTCCGTCCGGACATCGCGAACCACTACGAGGCCGGCACGTTTCCGACGGAACTGATCCCCGAAATGGGTGAGATGGGGTTTTACGCGCCGAACCTCGAGGGGTACGGCTCTCCGAACGTTTCGGAGACGGCGTACGGATTGTTGATGCAGGAACTCGAGGCCTGTGACTCGGGATTGCGGTCGATGGCGTCGGTACAGGGGGCCCTCGTGATGTACCCAATCGACGCTTTCGGGAGCGACGAACAGAAAGAACGGTGGCTTCCGGCCCTCGGCGAGGGCGAGGCGGTGGGCTGTTTCGGACTCACCGAACCGGAACACGGCTCGAACCCCTCGGCGATGGAGACGGCGGCCGAGCGCGACGGTGACGGCTATCGCCTCAGCGGCTCGAAGACGTGGATCACGAACGCGCCGATCGCCGACGTCGCGGTCGTCTGGGCACGCGATCGCTCGAGCGAGGGCGATCCGATTCGAGGGTTTCTCGTGGAAACCGACCGAGACGGCGTCTCGACGAACAAAATCTCGGAGAAGCTTTCCCTGCGAGCGTCGATCACCGGCGAAATCGGGTTGAACGACGTCTACGTTCCATCGGAGAACGTCCTCCCTGGTGTCGCGGGGATGAAGGGGCCGCTTTCGTGTCTCACGCAGGCTCGATACGGCATCGCGTGGGGCGCGGTCGGGGCGGCCAGAGACTGCTTCGAGGTCGCACGCGAGTACGCGACCGACCGCGAACAGTTCGGCGATCCGATCGGGGGCTACCAGCTTCAACAGGACAAGCTCGCCGAGATGGCGACCCAGATCACGCTCGGCCAGTTGCTCGCCTACCGGCTCGCCGACCTCAAAGAACGCGGCGATATCAGACCCCAACACGTCTCGATGGCCAAGCGAAACAACGTTCGAATGGCCCGAAATCAGGCCCGCGTCGCCCGGGAGATGCTCGGAGGCAACGGGATTACGACTGATTACTCGCCGATGCGTCACATGGCGAACATGGAGACGGTCTACACCTACGAGGGAACCCACGACATCCACACGCTGATCCTCGGTGAGGATCTGACCGGGATCCCTGCGTACAGCTATCGTAGCCACTGAACGTCACTGCACACCCGATGGCCAGACGAAAAGCGCGGTTCGGAGCGAGCGCGGTTCGGAGCGAGTGAAACGAGCGAGAACCGCGCAACGGCGAACGGGGAACGAACGTGACCCGTGAGCGAACGAAGTCGTTCGAACGACCGCTGGTCGTTCGTGATGACGAAAATCTTCGATTTTCGTCCCATGAGTGAGAACCGCGGGAAAGCGACCGGGGAACCCAGTGACCCGTGAGCTCGGCGATCGGTGTGTACATCGTTTGGCCGTGGTGAATCGCCATACGGCTCTTGATTTCGCTAGTTGACGGCACGCTTGATGTTGTAGACGACACACATCAGGACGATTTCACGGAACTCACGATACCAGCTTCGCGCACGCACGGCGTTGCCGAGCGTGCGCTTTATCACCGAGAAGACGGTCTCAGACAACGCTCTCTGGCCGTAGAGAGTCTCATCGATCCGCGCGTTATGCGCGTGATCGATGGGACGGAACTCTCGATGCTTGATCAGCGGTCTTACGTCCTCTTCCCGGAGCTTATCACGTAACCGTTGCCAGTCGTAGCCTTTGTCGGCAGCGAGGCTGTGCAACTCGCCCGCGTTGCGGCGGGCGAGTTGCCAGCCGATCTGCGTGTCGTGACGTTTCTCGGTCGTGCAGTGAACGTCGAGGACAGCTTGTGACGCTGTATCGACGAGAGCGGTTGTTTTGAGCGTCTGAACACGATAATTCGTCCGACGACAGTAGTGTTTGCTCGCGTTTTCGCGGTCGAAAAACGTCGCGTCCATCGCAGCGTGACCAGATGGCTCGTGCAGCTGCGCCGACAGGCGCAGCAGCACTCGCCAGACCGCTATCTTGATCCTGTCAAATGCTTTCACTAGCGTCGAGTGATCAGGAAGATCGGCCTTCTCAAGGCCGATCTCCGCCAGTATTTGTGGCATCTCGCTCAAGAGATCGAGCGCTTCGCGGTAGGATTTCTCCAAGTAAATCCGCAGACAATGCAGCGAAACGACGGCGTAGTCGGCGAATCCGCCGCCACCCTGCGGGGCGGCGGATTCGCCTCGACCACCAACAGCATTTTTAGCCAACGTCACGACCTTCCCGGTGAAGCGGGAAATTTTGGACATAGAGCATCCGCGGTTTCCCGCTTCAACTCCCTAGTTCTGACGGATCAACTCGACGTAGTCTGGCGATTCACCAGAGCCCATCGTTTCAGTTGTTACTATCACTCGGCCCTTCCGTCTACGGTTGATCCCACCGAGCCGTGGCCGATCGAACCGTTCGTGTTCACTCCTCGAAACCGATCGGTGCCGACTGTTCTCTGCTCACTGGTACAGTACGGTCACGTTGCCGACGGTGGACTCCCGTACGGTCCCCCAGTGAGTTTCGACCATTTCGACCCCCGTTTCGCCCTCGAGAATTCGCTCGAGTGCGGTTCGTACGTCGTCGAGAGCCGCGAGGTCGTTCCCGGTCAGGGGGTCGCCGTGGCTGATCGTCATCGTGTCGAATGCGCCCTCGTCCCGGAGGTCGATCAGCCGGTTGATCGTGTCGAGATACGCTCCAAGATCCGAGTCGTCGAACTGAGCGAAGACTTCGCCTCCCGGCTCGAGGACGTCGGCCGCGTGACAGATGCCGGCCGTCCGATCGAGGACCGCGAGCTGTCCGGGGGAGTGACCCGGGATCGGGACGGTCTCGAGCGATCGGTCGCCGACCGCAATCTCTTCGCCGGGTTCTACGCTGTCGACGCCGTCGACCGCCTCGATGGCGTAAGAATCGGGCTCGAAGCCAGCAGGGAACGAACGCCCCCGTTCGAGCCAGTCGTCGACGAACTGGGTGGGGCGCTGTCCGAACTCCTCGGAGAGGACGTCGATGGCGACGCGTCCGTCGGCGGTCCGTTCACGCCCGTGAATCGCGACGTCGTCGAAGCGGTGTGCCGCGCCGATGTGATCCCAGTGGGAGTGGGTAAGCACCACCGGGACGTCGATACCCGCGAGCCCTTCGACGACCGAGGGCAGATCTTCGATGCCAAGCCCGGTGTCGATCAGTACGGCGTCGTCGCCGTCACGGACGAGAAACGAGTGACAGCGAAGGACAGGGTCGCCCTCGGTTATCCGCCACCATCCGTCGCCGAACTCGTCGATCTCGAACCAGTCGCGTTCGTCCATCGTCAGCTACCGATTGTTCCCGAACGCAAAATACGTTCGGGACGCGATCGTCGCGGACGTTCGGGGCGCGGTATTCACGGACGCCGGCGGTCGCCTCGAGGTGGACCCCGTCTGTGGTCGCTCTCGATCTCTCGGTGGCGGATCCGGATGACAGATCGACCGGTCCTGGATGAGGGTCGCGACACCGATCGATCGTGCGACGGATCACAGCATCGATCGGTCACAGATCGCGACACGGGTCACAACGTCAACCGGTCGCAGATCGTGACACGGCTGGTCAGAACTGTTGTGCGAACGCACCAGTCCTGTCCGGTGATCCCCTCTCTGGGCTTCTATCCGACAGTACGAGTCGCGTCGTGGCCGACTCCTCGGCTGAGCGCTGAGCCCGTATATTTATTATGGCGTATCGACCACACTCACACACCCGAATGGTGTTAGGAGAGACGGTCTCGCTGACCGAGCAACAGCGGTTGGTCCGAGACTCGATACGGGAGGTCTGTGCGGAGTTCGATGCCGGTTACTGGCGGGAGAAGGACGCGTCGGGCTCGTATCCCCACGAGTTCGTCGATCGGCTCGCGGACCACGGCTGGTTCGGGGCGTTGATCCCCGAGGAGTACGGCGGTGCCGGAATGACGACTCGTGAGGTCGTCGTCATGATGGAGGAGATCGCGGCCAGCGGTGGCGGGTTCAGCGCCGCCCAGGCCGTCCACGGCGCCATCTACAACTCGGTTCCGCTGGTCACGTACGGAAGCGAGGAGCTGAAATCGGAACTCCTCCCGGCGGTCGCACGCGGCGAGACGTCGATCCAGGCGTTCGGACTCACGGAGCCAAACGCCGGATCCGACTCGACGTCGATCGAGACGAGCGCCGTCCGCGACGGCGACGAGTACGTCGTCAACGGACAGAAAATCTGGATCTCTCGAGTCGACGCGAGCGACTACCTCGTCCTCGTGGCACGGACGACTCCGAAATCCGAGGTCGACAGCCGAACCGACGGCATGACGATGTTTCTGGTCGATCTCGACGAGGCGTTCGACCGGGGAACGCTCGAGGTGGAGGCGATCGACAAGACGGCGAGCAACGTCGTCCACTCCTACGAGATGTGGTTCGAGGACCTTCGCCTCCCCGAGGAGGCGGTCATCGGCGAGGTGGGCGACGGCTTCTCCCAGATGCTCGACGGGCTGAACGAGGAGCGTCTCGTCATCGCCGCGGAGTGTATCGGTCTCGGCCAGGCGGCGATCGACGCCGGCGTCGAGTACGCCTCCGAGCGGGAGGTGTTCGGTCAGCCGATCGGGGCGAATCAGGCGATTCAGCACCCGCTCGCCGAGGCCTACGCGCGGGTGCAGGCGGCGAAGGCGATGGTCTACACGACCGCGAACGAAGTCGTCGACGAGACGAACGCGAAGTCGGTCGGCGCGCGGGCGAACATGTCGAAGTTCCTCGCCGCCGACGCCGCTTTCGACGCCGCGGACGCGGCAGTTCAGACCCACGGCGGGTTCGGCGTCGCCCGCGAGTACGACGTCGAGCGATACTTCCGCGAGGCGCGCCTTACGAGGCTGGTCCCGATCACCCAACAGCTGGTCTTGAACTACGTCGGGGAGAACGTACTTGATCTCCCCCGGTCGTACTGAGAAACGACGATAAAACAGTTGAGAGACGATACCCAACACTGAAACGATGACTACACACGACGATACGAACGATTCGACGAACGGCGAACGACGATTGGTTGCCGGCTGGCAGGGCCGATACTACGAGGACTTCTCGGTCGGTGACGTCTACAAACACCCCTACGGGCGGACGGTGACCGAGACGGACAACGTCTGGTTTACGAACGTTTCGATGAATCTCAACCCGATGCACTTCAACGAGGCGTACGCCGCCGAGACCGAGTTCGGCGAGCGCCTCGTCGACGGCACGTTCGTCATCGCCCTGGCAGTCGGGATGAGCGTCATCGACGTCTCTGCGAACGCCACGGCGAATCTCGGCTACGACGCGATTCGCCACCACGGGCCGGTCTATCACGGCGATACGTTGTTCGCCGAGAGCGAGGTGCTCGAGAAACGCGAGAGCGACTCCCGCGAACACGTCGGCATCGTCACGACCGAACTCCGGACGTACAACCAGGACGACGACCTCGTGCTCTCGCTCGAGCGGACGCCGATGGTGTTGAAACGCGAGTACGCCCAGCCGTCGGCCGCCCAGCCGACTGGGTGGCCCGCGGGAATCGGAACGCAACCGGAGGATCTCCAGTGACGACCGACGCCGATCGGTTTCGGGGCGACCTGCCGGTCGTCGACGCGGAGACGGCTGCTGCCGGGATCGATCGCGACGCGACGGTCCTGGTCAGCGGCTTCGGGAGCGTCGGTTACCCGAAGGCGGTCCCGGACGCGCTCGCGGAATCCGGTCGCGACCTCGCGTTGACCGTCGTCAGCGGCGGAAGCGTCGGATCGGAGATCGACGTCGACCTCGTGGAGACCGATTCGATCGCTCGCCGGTATCCCTACCAGGCTCGCTCCACGGCACGCGCGGCGATCAACGACGGAACGATCGCGTTCAACGATCGCCACATCTCGTCGCTCGGCGACGAAGTACAGTTCGGGGGGCTCGTCGACGCCGACGTCGCGATCGTCGAGGCGGTCGCCGTCGGCGAGGACTGGCTGATTCCGACGACGTCGCTCGGCCACACCCCGGCATACGTCGACAGCGTCGACACACTGATCGTCGAGGTCAACCGGGCCCAGCCCCGCTCGCTCGAGCGCTTTCACGACAACTATCGCCCGGATCTGCCCCCGAATCGGGATCCAATCCCGCTGTCGAACCCCGGCGACCGAATCGGTGGTCCCCGAATCGAGTTCGACCCCGCCGCCCTCGAGGCCGTCGTGGAGACCGACCGGTCGGACGAGCCCTACGAGTTCCGCGACCCGACCGAGGACGACCGGGCGATCGCCGCGAACCTTCGATCGTTTCTGGTCGACGAACTCGAGCGCTCACCGCTGTTCGAGGAGTCGGTCCGACTCCAGTTCGGCGTCGGGAGCCTCGGTAACGCGTTGATGCACTCGCTTACGGAGGCCGACTTCGGTGACAGGGATCTCGTTTACTTCGGTGAGGTGATCCAGGACGGTCTGCTCGATCTCCTCGACGAGGGGGCGCTCAGCTCGGCCAGTGCGACCTCCTTGGCACTCTCCGAAGCGGGACAACGTCGCCTCTTCGAGGACGTCAATCGGTACGCCGAGAACGTCGTCCTCCGGCCTGCGGACGTCTCGAACAGCCCACAACTGATCGATCGGTTCGGCATCATCGCGGTCAACAGCGCCCTCGAGGTCGATCTCTACGGCCACGCCAACTCGACCAACGTGAACGGGTCGTCGATGCTCAACGGCGTCGGGGGAAGTGGCGACTTCACCAGGAACGCACCGCTTTCGATCATCGCGCTTCCGTCGACCGCGAAGGGCGGTGACCTCTCGCGTATCGTTCCGATGGTTCCACACGTCGATCACACGGAACACGACGTCGACGTCGTCGTGACCGAACGCGGCGTCGCGGACCTTCGGGGTCGGTCGCCGCGCGAACGGGCTGACCGACTGGTCGAGGCGTGTTCACACCCGTCGTTTCGTGAACCCCTCTACGAATATCTCGATCGTACCCGGTCCGAAAGCGGACACATCCGACACGACCTCGACGTGGTCTTCTCGTGGACTGAGTAATCCGATCGATTGGAACGCCGCAGGCGCTTTCCTCGTTCCCTCATTATCTATAGAAGCATTTATTAGACTCCCTCTATGACATAGGGTCGCAATGGTAAGTGACTTGTGCACACGCCGTAGTGCCCTGAAAGGAATTGGTGCAATCGCGACGGTCAGTCTCGCAGGTTGTACTGAGGACGGCGGAAATGGCGGAAACGGCGGTGGCAACGGTGGCAACGGTGGTAACGGGAACGGCGGAACCGTCGGTGACACCGACGGCGATACGATCACGCTCGCCTGGGCGGATCACTTCCCATCCGGGGACTTCATCTCGCTCGATCTGACGAGTCGCTACGTCATGGACCAGATCGAGGAGGAGTCCGGCGGGGAAGTCCAGTTCGAGTACTACCCCGGTGGTGAACTAGGTGGTGCCGACGAGACGATGGAACTCATCAGGCAGGGTGCGATCGACATCGGCCACGTCGTCCCACAGTATTACTCCGATCGACTCGAGTTCACGCAGTTGGGCGTTTTGCCCGGTCTCGCACCGAGTGGCGTCGTGGGCGGACAGGCGATGCACGACCTTCTCATGCCCCATCGCGAGGGCCAGATCTTCGAGGCGGAGTGGGAGGAACTCGGTCTTCGCCCGCTTTTGACCGCCGAGTCGGACTCCTACGAAATCGCGACGGTGGACGACCCCATCGAGACGCTCGAGGATCTCGAGGGAATGAACATGCGTTCGGGCGGTGGTATCGCGGACAATACGGTTTCGGCGCTCGGGGCCTCGCCGGTGGCGATGGACGCCGCTGAGATCTACCAGTCGCTCGAACGCGGGACGATCGACGGCGACTTCAACGCGGCCCACCTGTGGGAGGTGTTCACGATATACGAGATCATCAACTACTGTACGTTCGGGGCGCCGCTGAACGCGACGACGCTGGTCGAGGCGATCAGTCTGGATACCTGGGAGGGGCTCCCGGATCACGTCCAGGAGCTGTTCATCGAACAGTCCGACCAGAATCCGATCCGATACGGCGAGGAGATGTTCGAGTACCTCTCTGACATCGTCGACGAGTTCGAGAGCGAACACGGGATCGAGGTCAACTACATGGAGGACGACGAGATCGAACGCTGGGAGGAGGTCCTTCAGGCGGAGGCGGTCGATCCGTGGGTTGAGGGGACCTCGGATCCGGAGACGGGTCAGGAACTCCTCGACGCCTACACGGACGGTATCGAAGAGTACAGATAGTTAGCCCGGATTTCACTACGACGATAGACCCCCATGAGTTACTCAATACCGAATACGATCACAGGCCTCGTCTCGCGAATCGAGGAGGGGACCGCAACGTTGGCGAGCATCGCGATGTTTCTGATGATGGTCGTGATCACGGTGGATACGGTTATGCGGTACGTGTTCAGCAATCCGATCGCCGGTACCCACTCGATCATCGAACTCTACCTGATGCCGCTTCTGATCTTCGGAATCGCCGCGGTGTTACAACGTGAGGGAGGGAACATCAACGTCGACATCCTTCGTCGACGGTTCGGTACGCGGGCCGATCACACTGTCAACCTCATCTCCCGGGTCGGGGCACTCGCCGTGTTCGGTATTATCGCCGTTTTGACGATGGGGCAAGCGGTGGAGCGGTTCGCCGACGATGCGAGATTGACCGGCGCAATCGCGCTTCCGACCGCGTACTCCTGGCTGTTCATCTCGATCGGTCTGGCCGGATTGTGCGTTCGGTTCCTCATCCAGATTATCGACGATATCACCACCATCGTCCGAGGGGAGGAGCCGTCGGAGGCGTCCGACTCGGAGTCCGAACCCGACGAGCCGTCGTCGAGTGCCGATTCCGAATCCGTCCACACGGAGGAGCAATAACATGTTCGGAGAACTACTGATCTACCTCCCGATCGTCCTCATGGTGGCACTGCTTGCTATCGGCGTCCCGATCGCGTTTTCGATGGCGATCTCTGGACTGTTGGGGTTGTACTTCGTCTTCGGCGCCGAGCAAACGACTGGGACGCTGTCGACGGTCGCTCACGCCGAGACGACGGTGTTTCTCTACACCACCATCCCGATGTTCATCCTGATGGCCGAGTTCATCAACGAATCGAACCTCACCGAGTACATCTTCGATGCGGGCCAGAAGTGGCTCGCCAACATCCCCGGTGGATTGGCCATTGCGACGACCATCGCGAACGGCGGCTTCGCCGTTCTCTCGGGTTCGAGTCTCGCGGCGGCGGCGACGATGTCGTCGATCGCCGTTCCGGAGATGCGCAAGTACGGCTACAAGGATACCATCGCGATGGGGACCGTCAGCGCGGCCGGGACGTTCGCGGCGATGCTCCCACCGAGTCTGGCACTGATCATCTACGGCGTCTGGACCGAAACCTCGATCGCCGCGCTGTTCATCGCGGGTGTCGTTCCCGGTGTCCTCACGCTCGCGGGGTACGTCGTCGTCATCCTCATCTGGAACAGCCAGGACAGCGACCTCACGAGCGGCCGACAGAGTTACTCCTGGAACGAACGCTTCGCAAGCCTCAAACCCATCTGGCCGACGACGATCATCGTCGTTCTCGTCCTCGGTGGGCTGTATTCCGGAGCCGTCACCGCGACGGAAGCCGGTGCGATCGGCGCGGCTGGCGCGTTCCTGGTCGCGATCTTGATTCTGGGGATGAGCATGGAGGAGACGAACGACGCGCTTGCCCGTGCGGCCCGGACGACGGCGATGATCTTCTTCATCATCATCGGTGCCGTCATCTTTACCCGCTACATGGCCTACACCCGGCTCACCCAGGACATCGTCAACTTCATCAACGGACTGCCGGTCGGCGTACTGGGGACCGTCATCATCTTGCTCACGATCTACATCTTACTCGGAACCTTCATGGACCAGATCGCCGTGTTGATCCTGACGCTCCCGATCACGTTCCCGCTGTTCGTCCACGAGTTCGGGTACTCCGCGGTCTGGTTCGGTATCGTCCTCATCAAGACCGTCGAGATCGGTCTCGTCACCCCACCGCTCGGGATGAACGTCTACGTCGCCTCGAGTACCGTCGACGTCGATATCGGCGACGCGTTCCGCGGTGCGTCGGTCTTCCTGACCGTCGACATCGTGATCCTCGCGGCGATGATCGCGTTCCCCGAGATGGTGATGTGGCTTCCGGACCTGATGATGGGATAACGCCGATCCGTTCGCTTTCCACTCGATCTGTTTTTCGGTCTATCGTCGTTTTCAGGTCTGTTATCCTTTGATCATTCGCATCCGGACTGTTCTCTTCGCGTCGCTTTCCGCCACTGGTAGCGTCCACGTGGTTGCTGGTATACGTGACCGCTGAGTGTTACACGGTCGCTGAGGGTTCGTGGTTGCTGGCATACGTGACCGCTGAGAGTCACACGGTCGCTGAGGGTTCGTGGTTGCTGGCATACGTGACCGCTGAGAGTCACACGGTCGCTGAGGGTTCGTGGTTCCGGTGTTCGGTGACCGCTGGGTTTCTTTCGCGGTGGGCCGGAGTTCCCAGCCGAACAAGACGATCAATCGCTCGAGCCCGACGATTTCACCGGAAACCCGGTCTCCGATGGATCCGGTGCGGTTTCCGACTCTGACGCGACCACCGGTCCGATCGGAAGTCGCCGTGTGTGGTGGTGTAACAAAATCTTTTTCTGGGTTCGCGAGAGCCTCCACCTATGGCGAAGATTGGGTTCATTGGACTCGGAGTGATGGGTGGCGCGATGGCTCGAAACCTTGCTGGGGCGGGCTACGACGTCACGGCTTACGATCTCGACGACGACGCGGTCAGTGCGGTCGTCGACGCCGGCGCGACCGGCGCGTCGACGAGCGAGGCGGCGGTCGCCGGCGCGGAGGTCGTGTTCCTCTCGCTTCCCTCACCCGACGTCGTCACCGCCGTCGTCGACGATATCGAGGACTCGCTCGAGGCGGGTGCCGTCCTCGTCGATCTGACGACGTCGACGCCCGAGACGACGAACGAGGTGGCCGACCGGCTGTCGAACCGGGACGTCGACGTCCTGGGTGCGCCGGTCAGCGGCGGCGCGAGCGGAGCCGAGGCGGCGACGCTAACGATCATGGCCGGCGGCGACCGGGCGGTGTACGACGTCTGTGAGGAGCTTTTCGAGGCGATCGGCACCGACGTCTACTACGTCGGCTCTCAACCGGGCCATGGTCACGCCGTCAAACTACTCAACAACTACCTCTCGTTTACCGCGTTGCTCGCGAGTTCCGAAGCGGTCATTCTCGGGACTGCCGCCGGACTCGATCCCGAGATCCTCGTCGACGTCTTCAGCGTCAGTAGCGGCCGAAACAGCGCGACACAGGACAAGATTCCAAACCAGGTGCTCACCGGCGAGTACGACAACGGCTTCAAACTCTCGCTCATGGAGAAGGACATGCACCTCCTCTCCGAGTTCAGCGACGACCAGGACGTTCCGTTGCTCATCGCGGAAACGATCGAGACGCTCATCACGTATACGCGTCTGCGCGAGGGCGGCGATGGCGACATGACCCGAACCTACGACCTCCTCGAGAGCCTGATGCGGCCGTAGTCGCTCGTTCGTCCCCGTTTGGCCGCTCAACTGAATAATCGAAATCAAATTTCTATAGGATACATAAATATAAGTTACCGGCGTTCGTTCACACAACGCATGGAGACGTTCGTATTCCACCTGATGCCGTACAAGGAGGCAACCGACGACGCGTGGCCGTTTCCCAACGATACCTACGATCCCGAACTCGGATCGACGTACTACAACGAGTATCTCGATTTCCTCGAGTTGGCCGAGGAGTACGGCTACGACGGAATCGGCGTCAACGAACACCACTTTTCGGCCTACGGGATGCAGCCCTCGCCGGTCGTGACCGCGGCCAACCTGGCGGCCAGGACCGACGACATTCGAATCGGCTTTTTCGGCAACGTCGTCGCGACTCGAGCCAATCCGGTGCGCCTCGCCGAGGAGATCGCGATGCTCGACAACATCAGCGAGGGTCGGATCGTCAGTGGCTTTCCGCGGGGCATTCCAACCGAGTACGCCGCACTCGGCGTCGACATCGAGGAGTCCCGCTCGCGCTTCGAGGAGGCCTGGGACCTCGTATTGAAGACGTGGACGGCCGACGAACCCTTCGACTGGGACGGCGAGCACTTCCAGTACGAGAACGTCTACGCGTGGCCGCGACCGTACCAGGATCCACACCCACCGCTGTGGATGCCCGCCGAGAGCGACGAGTCGCTTCGCTTCGCCGCGAAGAACCGGGTCCCGATCGGCTCGACGTTCAACCCGCCGGAGAACATGCGGGAGTTTTTCGACACTTATCGCGAGTTCGCGACCGACGAGTTCGGCTGGTCACCGGGTGACGAAGAGTTCACCATCAGTCGGAAGGTGTACGTCGCCGAAACGACCGAGCAGGCGAAAGCGGAGGTCAGAGACCACCTCGAGTTCTTCTACAAGACCCTGACGACCGGAATCCACCTGGGTGCGACCGCGTTCATGATGGGTGAGACGTACGACCCGGACGAACACGAAAAGTACGTCGAGAACCTCCACCCCCACGGGGAACTCGCGTACAACTTCGACTTCGAGGAGTTCGTCGAGATGGGCGAGGTAATCGTCGGCGACCCCGAGACGGTGGTCGCGGAGATCGAACGCCAGTACGAGATCGTCGATGGCTTCGGCAGACTCGCGGGCCAGTTCCAGTACGGCGATATGCCGATCGAGAAAGCCGAGAAGAACCTGAAACTGTACGCGGAGGAAGTGATGCCGGCGATCCGTCAGCTCTAACATGAACGCCACGACCGACTGGTACGAGACGGAACGGATCGCCCCCGGCTCGTATCGCATCACGGAGGGCATCGGCTACCTCCCGATCAACACCTACCTCCTGGGTGACGACGACGAGTGGCTCCTGATCGACGCGGGCCTCGGCATCGGCGATCTGCGAGCCCACGCGGAGGCGATGGCCGGTACGAGCCCCCGCGTGTTCCTGACCCACAGCCACTGGGACCACGTCGGCTCCGCCCACCAGTTCGACGACGTCGTCATCCACGCCAGCGAACAACGTGATGGCGTCGTTCCGGTCGATACGACGACGAGGGGCGGCGTCGACCTCGCGGACACGTTCGTCGAAAGCTGGCTCGAGACGGGAAGCGAGTTTCCCGACGGGTTCGATCCCGACGGCTACGACGTCCCGTCCGTCTCGGGCGTCGAGACCGTCGAGGCGGGTGACGTCCTCGAGATCGGCTCCACGCGCCTCGAGTTACTTCCGATTCCTGGCCACAGCCCCGGTCAGCTCGCCGCACTCGACCGCGACGCCGAAATCTGTTATGCGGCGGACGTCCTCTCGCCCGACGGGAGCGTCTTCGCCCAGTTCGACGACTCCGACCTCGAGGCCTACGCCGACGCCGTCGACCGCCTCCTCACGCTCCGCGAGGACGGCGCATTCGACGTGCTCGCGACCGGACACGGGGAGCCGATCCGCGGCGACGATCTCTCCGTCCTCGATCGGGTCAAAACGGCGCTCGAGTCGGTTCTCGCCGGCGACGCCTCGCCTCGGGCGGAAGACGATCTCTGGGGACCGATCCACCGCTACTCCGTCGGCGACGTCGACGTCGTCGCCCAGCGATCGTGACGATCGGCTCCCGCAAGCTATTTCGCCCTTCTCTGTGAACTGGTGGCATGGATCTCGGAATCGATGGGAACGCCGCGTTCGTGACCGGTGGAACCGCCGGACTCGGTCTCGCGAGCGCGAAGGCACTCGCCGCTGAAGGGGCCGACGTCGCCGTTTGCGGTCGTACAGAAGACCAACTTCACGACGCCGAAACGACCCTCGAGTCGGTCGGCTTCGGCGACGTCCTGGCGCTTCGGGCGGACGTCACGGAACGCGAGGAGATACTCGCCGCCGTCACCGAAACCGCGGAGACGTTCGGCGGACTCGACCACCTCGTCACCAGCGGGGGTGGGCCGCCGCCGCGCTCGTTTCTCGAGACGACCGAGGAGGAGTGGTACGACGCCTACGATCTCCTGGTGATGAGCGTCGTGCGGACGGTGAAAGCCGCCCACCCGCACCTCGTCGACGGCGGCGGTTCGATCGTGACCATCACGTCCCGGTCGGACCAGGCGGTGATCGACGGGCACGTCCTCTCGAACGCCGTCCGCCGGTCGGTCGGGGGCCTGATGAAGACGCTTTCGCGCGAGCTCGCTCCCGACGTCCGGGCGAACGCGGTGCTTCCCGGTCCGAACGAAACCGACCGCGTGCGGTCGATCGCCGAGCGCGCGACCGAAGGCAGCGACGCCACGTCAGACGAGTTTGTCGAGGGGATGATCGAGGACGTCCCGATGGAACGAATCGGCCAACCGGCGGAGGTCGGCGAGACGGTCGCCTGGCTCTCGAGTGAGCGAGCGTCGTACGTCACCGGACGGGCGATTCCGGTCGACGGCGGCGCGATCAAGAGTTTTTAGGCCGGATGACGGCTCCGCGTCAGTCGTCCCGACGCGGCGGCGTCACGTCCTCGTCGACGCCGCGATAGGCGAAAAAGCCCTGCTGGCGTAGGGTCTCGAGTAACTCCTCCTCGCGGTTGTTCATCGAGCCGTCTGGCGACGGCGTCCAGTAGTGGGCGAGTGCGCCCTCCCAGACGCGGTCCGTTCCGGTGTAGAGTTCGTTCATCTCCTCGTAACAGGCCTCGAGTAACTCGGGTGTGGGCTCCTCGTAGGTTCCCTCGTGGAACACCGCGTCCAGGGGGATCCGCGGCGTCGGCTCGTCGTGGGTCTCGCCGACGGGAACGCCGATGCAGAGGCCGAACGCCGGGATGACTTCGCTCGGGAGGTCGACGGCGTCGGAGACCGTAGACAGCCCCTCGCTGATCGCCCCGATCGGACAGACGCCGTACCCGTAGCTCTCCGCCGCCGTGATCGTTCCCTGGGCGGCGAGTGCGGCGTCGACCGCACCCTTGAGGATCGCGGTCATCGGCGCCATCTCGAACTCGAGGTCGCGGTGTTCGTGGAGCAATCGGACCCGCCGGAGGTCGATACAGACGAGGAAGAAGTGACTGGCCTCCTCGATGCGCGGCTGGCCGCCGCCTGCGGCATCGTGAATTTGTGCCCGCGTCTCCGGGTCCCGAACCGACACGAAGCTGTACATCTGGATGGTGCCGCTCGTGGGTGCTTTCCGTCCGGCGTCGACGATCTTTCGGATCTCCTCGTCGGGAATCGTCGCGTCCGCATCGAACTGTCGAATCGTTCGTCGGCGAGTCAGCCAACTCGTCAGTTCGGGCACCGTTGGCATCTCGTCACCGAGCGACGGTCGGGCCGCCGGTTCTCGAGCCGATTTCCGTGGTCGGTCGCTCATCGTGGAGGTGTCGGTACCGTCGTACCTTCAGGTTACTGGTCGACGGACGTGACGACCGGGCACTCGGCGTTCAGGATGACCGACTGGGCGACGCTCCCGAACACCGCCTTTCCGGTGGGCGATCGTTTCCTGGGCGCGAGAACGACGTACTCGGCGTCGTGATCGTTGGCATATGTGACGATCGTCGACGACGGATCCCCGATCAGGCCGACCGGCTCCGCGGAGACGTCGCCGTCGGCGATCGCCTCCGCCGCGACGTCCGCCGCCGCCTCACGAATCTGTTCTTCGTCGACGTCTTCGATCCGTTCCTGACTGCTCTGGTCGTACTTATCGTACGCCGACTCCGTCGAAACGTGAAGGACGTAAAGCGGTTCGTCGAACGCGTCCGCGAGACGGCCCGCCTCGTCGACGACGTTCGACGCTCGATCCGATCGATCCACTGCCGCTACGACAACCATACCTGTTAGTTACGGTACGACCATTTTACTGTTTCCCCCGGTCGAGAACGCCGCGAAGATCGCCCCGCTGTGACGATTCGGCCGAACGGCTCACTGAGTCTCCGTCACCGCGGTCCGCTCGCGGTAGTCGAAAAAACGGTTTATCCTCGAGTTCCCTCGATGCCGTGGCGGTCGTGGTGCTTCGCCCTGGCGCCGACTCGAAGCCGTTACTCGCGGTTCTCGAGATCCCAGCCGACGAACTCGTCGTCGCCCTCGAGGTCGACTCCGAGGGCGTCGATGACGCGCCCCAGCGCGAGGTAGCCGGCCGCGGTGGCCGCGGCTCCGACGGCGGTTTCCTCGCCGAAGTGATCGACGGCGGCCTCGTGGACGGAATCGTTTACGCGACCGCAGACGACGGCTCTCGAGTAGGCGACGAGTGCCCGTTCGTCGTCGTCGAAGTCGGCGCGGTCGTCGCGGCCGATCGCGGCGATCTCGTTCTCGGAGAGGCCGGCGTCGGTGCCGATGATGACGTGTTGGTGCCACTCGTAATCGTTTGCGATCTCCGAGGCGGCGGTCAGGATGACGATCTCGCGCTGGCGGTCGGTGAGCCCGGAGTGTGTCCACAGCGAGCCGAGGAACGTTCGAAGGCCGTCCAGTACCTCCTGGTTGTTGCCGACGGCGCTGTAGACGTTCGCTCGCTTTCCGGGCTGGAGCGACGAGATGATGAGTTCGCGATACTCCGGATCCAGGTCCTCCTGCTCGACGTATGGAACGCGTGCCATAGTGGCAGGTCACACGGACGTACAATAACGGTTGTGGTGCCGGTCGCCTTAGACTCTCCCGTTGACCGCACCGCCGTCGACCGGCATCGCGACGCCGGTGATAAACGACGCCTCCTCCGAGCAGAGCCAGACCGCGACTGCGCCGAGTTCCGCCGGTTGTCCGGCGCGGTTCATCGGCGTCGTGTCGACGAGTGCGTCGACGTGTCCTTCCGTCATCGGCGTGGCGGTGACGCCGGGACAGAGGGCGTTCACCCGCACGCCCTCTTCGGCGTACTCGAGCGCCGCTGTCTTGGTCAGCCCGACGACGCCGTGTTTCGCCGTCGCGTACGGTGCGTCGCCCGGGTTCGCCCACAGACCGGCGAGCGACGCCGTGTTGACGGCCGCACCGCCACCCTCGAGGAGGTGTGGGAGTTCGTGTTTCAGACAGAGCCAGATCCCCCGTTGATCGATGCCGACCGTCCGGTCCCACTGCGTCTCGGCGTGTTCGTGGGTCGGGGCGGGTTCGCTCGTGACGCCGGCGTTGTTGTGAGCGAACTCGAGTGACCCGTACGTCTCGACCGCGGTCTCGACCATCGCTTCCACGTCGTCGGCGTGGGAGACGTCGGTCTCGACGAAGATCGCCTCACCACCGTCGTCGACGATGCGGTCGACCGTCGCTTCGCCGTCTTCGACGTTGACGTCGGCGACGACGACGTTCGCTCCCTCCGCGGCGAAGCGCTCGGCCGACGCACGACCGATGCCGGTTGCACCACCCGTCACGATCGCGGTGTTGCCGTCGATTCCCTTCATCGTCATCGCCACTGGACCCCCGCGGTCATTCCGCCGTCGACCGGGAGCGAGATTCCGGTCACGAACGACATATCCGACGAGCAGAGCCTGACGACGACGTCGCCGACCTCCGAGGGCTGTGCCGCTCTGTCGAGGGGCGTCACCTCGAGGGCGTTTTCGAGAACGTCCGGGTTCTCCGCGGCCAGCCCGGTTCGGACGATTCCCGGACAGACCGCGTTGACGCGGACGTCTCGGTCGGCGAACTCGAGCGCCGTCGACCGGGTGAGGCCAACGACGCCGTGTTTGCTCGCCGAGTAGTGGGCGATCCCCGGTTTGCCGACCAGTCCGGCCGTCGAGGCGGTGTTGACGATCGCGCCGCCACCGTTCTCGAGTATCGCGGGTATCTCGGCTTTGAGACAGTTGTAGACGCCGTCTAAGTTCACGGCCATGGTTCGCTCCCACGTCTCCGCGTCCGTCTCGGCGATGGTTCCGGTCGATTCGCCGATCCCGGCGTTGTTGTGGGCGAACGCGAGCGAGCCGTAGGTTTCGACCGCCGCGTCGACCATCGCTTCGACGTCCTCCGCGTCGGCCACGTCCCCTTCGACGAACGTCGCATCGCCGCCGTCGTCTTCGATCGCGTCGACCGTCTCGGTTCCACCGTCGGCGTCGACGTCTGCGACGACGACGTTCGCTCCCGCCGCGGCGAAGCGCTCTGCGGTCGCGCGGCCGATACCCGACCCCGCGCCCGTGACGAGCGCCGTCTCGCCAGTGATTCCGTCCATGGTAATTGTCCACGTGTGTGTTGCTCACAATCGGTGATAACGCTGTTGATCGCCTCGAGCCGTCGGCTGATCACCCCGAACCGCCAATTTAGCCGCCTCGAACCGTCGATCGAGCCGCCTCGAGAGCCGGTGTGGTGTCTCGAGAAACGACAACGGTTATGTAGTCGCCTGTTAGCAACTCACTATGGGTTCGAAGACGACGCTGACGGCCGAGCAACGCGAGATCAAAGACCGATTTCGGGAGGACGTAGGCTACTGGGAGCCGGGATTCGACGACCTCCTCCGGATCGATCCCGAGTTCTTCGACGCCTATCGGGAGTGGTTCGCTTACCCCCACACCGAGGGCGCCCTCGAGCCGAAGGTACGGGAGTTCGTGCTGATCGCCGCCTACAGCCAGACGACGCACCTGGGCGAAGACGGCATCAGCCGCCACGTCGGACGGGCGCTCGACGCGGGTGCCACCGTCGAGGAGGTGTTCGAGGTGCTCCAGATCGCGAGCGTCCTCGGCGTCCACTCCTACATGATCGGTGCGAAGCTCCTCGACGAACGGCTGGGACTGTTCGAGTCGATGGACGACGCGGCGTTCGAGGCGTTTCTCGACGAGTTCGAGGAGAAACGCGGCTACCGACCCGACTGGTGGGGGCCCTACGTTGCGCCGGATCCGGCGTTCCTTCGGGTGTACCTCGAGTACTCCTCGCACCCGTGGCTCACCGGCTCGCTCGATCCAAAGACCCGGGAGTTTCTCTATATCGCGATCGACTCGACGCCGGCCCACCTTCTCGAGGAGGGGATCGACGCCCACATGGCGAACGCGATCGAACTCGGAGCGACCGCCGACGAACTCGCCGAAGTCCTCCAGCTGACGAGTCTGCTCACGTTCGATACGATGATCGCGGGCGCCCCGGCGCTCGTCGAGGAGGCACGCAAACGGGATCTCTTACCCGAGGAGTAGGGCTCAGCCGTCTATGTGGAGTCGGATCGACGTTTCTCCCGTGGCTGATTCGAACGAGGGTGGCGATTATTCGACCATCGCCGGCTCCGCGACCGGCGACTCGAGCCGGATCACGAACAGCAAGAGCCCGACAGCGGCGACCGAGACGACGCTCAGGAGGAGCCACGAACTCCGGTAGCCGACCGTATCGGCGAGATAGCCGAACGCGGGCGGGGCGACGAGCGAGCCCGCGACGAGCGAGAGCTGTCCGCCCGCCGTCGCGGCGCCCATCTCGTCGGTCGCGACGAGCGTCGCCAGACAGGAGTAGTAGACGCCGGTGTTCCCGAGGACGAAAAAGCCGAGCACGGAGAAGACGACGGCGGCCTCGAGCGGCGTCGACGAGGCGGGGACGACGAGAAAGACGAGCGCGCCAGCCAGCGCCTGTACGATCAGGATCGCACCGATCCGGACCCGCGGATCGCCGGGAAGCGCGTCGCTCAACCAGCCGGTGATGATGCGCCCGACGCTTCCCCATAGCTGGACGAGTGCGAGGACGACCCCGGCGAACGCGACCGACGTTCCGATCTCCTCCTCGACGAAGAGGACGGTGTAGCCGGTCGTGCTGAAAAGCGCCGCGCCGAGGAAAAAGCCCGAGCCGACGAGCATTCGGTACGGGCCGTTTCGGAGCAGTCCGCCGAAGTCGGGATAGTCGGCGGTTCCGCCGTCGCTCGCACCGGCATAGAACCAGTAGAAGACGACGGCGACGACGATCGCGAAGACGCTCGCGATTAGAAAGCCCGCCTGCCAGAACAACACGCCCGCGAGTCCCGTAACGAGTAGGGCACTGATCCCACTTCCGGCAGTGACCCCGACCTGTTTGATGCCGACGGCGAAGTTCTGCCGTCCGGCGGCGACGTTGTCGTACACCGCCTTGTTCGTTCCCGGCATCGCCGCGGAGTACGTCGATCCGAGCACGAACGCCGCCGCGAGCAACGTTGCAAACGTCGGCGCTCCCGCGACCAACACGACGCCGGCGGAGAGTCCGAGGAGACCGAGCGCCAGCACGCGTCGCTCGCCGACTCGATCGGTGAGCGCTCCAACGGGGAGGAGCCAGACGGCGTAGCCGAGCGTCAGCGCTGTTACGACGAAACCGACGTAAAAACGCGAGAGTCCGAACTCGTCCCGAAAGAACGGGGTCGCCGCGAAGATCGTGTAGTAACAGATGCTCGCCGCCACCTGCCACAGCGTTATCAACGACACTGTCCGCCAGTACGACCGATCCATCGACGTCGATCCCTTTCCCGAGTGGATTCTTTACTGTACTGGTTCCCGCCTCGAGTCGCCCGATCGACGGCCCGGGCTCGCCGAAGCCACGACCGCTTCGAAACACGAGGCCGACGGTTCGGCGTGGAATCCGTCCGTTCGGACCACCGATGACTCCCGGCGTCCGTACCCCAAATGTTTATGTGCGACTATCCGAAGGTCCACACGATGGAAACGTATGCGTTCCACCTGATGCCGTATCCGGACATCGACAGTGATGCCTGGCCCTTCGAACAGGACACGTGGGATCCGGAGAAAGGAGCGGAGTATTACGACAACTACCTCGAGCAACTCGAGTACGCCGCCGAACTGGGTTTCGACGGCCTCGGCGTCAACGAGCACCACTACTCGGCGTACGGGCTCCAGCCGTCGCCGAACATCACGGCGGCGAACCTGGCCGGCCGAACCGAGGACGTCGACCTCGCGTTCTTCGGCAACCTGCCGGCGATCCGGGAGAACCCGATTCGCCTCGCCGAGGAGATCGCGATGCTCGACAACATGACCGAGGGACGGGTCGTCAGCGGCTTCCCGCGGGGTATCCCGCCGGAGTATCTGGCGTACAACATCCCACTCGAGGAGTCCCGTCCACGCTTCGAGGAGGCCTGGGACCTCATCATGAAGACGTGGACGGCTGACGAACCGTTCGACTGGGACGGCGAGTACTTCCAGTACGAGAACGTCTACGCCTGGCCGCGACCCTACCAGGATCCGCATCCGGAGATGTGGATGCCCGCCGAGAGCGAGAAGTCCCTGCGGTTTACGGCCGAACGCCAGATCCCGACCGGGACCTCGCTTCACTTCGAGGACGAACTCGGCGAGACGTTCCGGACCTACCGACAGTTCGCCGAGGAGGATTACGGCTGGACGCCGAGTGACGAACACTTCACCGTGCTCTCGTGGATTTACGTGGCTGAGACGACCGAGAAGGCCTACGAGGAGGCTCGCGAACATCTCGAGTACTTCCAGCACGAACTGTTCACCGACGTCCATCTCGGCGTCGCGGCAAGGATGGATGGTGACGACTTCTACAAACCCGAAAAACGCGAGGAGTACATCGAGAACCTCAGTCCTCACGGACAGGCCTCGATCAACTGGGACTTCGAGGAGTCCGTCGACACCGTCGAACTGCTCGTTGGAAGTCCCGAAGACGTCGTCGCGGACATCGAGGAGATGTACGAGGCCGTCGGCGGCTTCGGCCGACTCGTCGGTCACTTCCACTTTGGCGACCTTCCCCACGAACTCGCCATGAAGAACCTCGAACTCTACGCCGAGGAGGTCAAGCCGGAAGTCGACAAGATCGGCGACGTCAACCCCTGACGCGTCCCTCGACGGGTGTTTCCGTCACTCCTCGAGGCGTGGAATGACCGCTTCGCCCAGCAGTTCGATGCTCGAGAGGACGCCCTCCTTGTCGGCCTGATACCCCGGGAACCGGACGAGTACGTTGTCGAACCCCTGCTCGCGGTACTCGAGGAGCGTCTCGGCGACGTCCTCGGGGGTTCCGACGGCGAACAGGTCCTCGTAGCGTTCGAACGTGACGTCCTCGGGATCGACCCCCTCGAACAGCGGCGGCGGACTCTCGCGTCCCGCGTACTCGCGGAACTTCGTCTCGATCGGGTCCCTGATGAGGTCGACCGCGCTTTCGTAGTCCTCGGCGACGCTCGCCTCGACGAGGACGCCCATTTCGGTGTCCTCGACCGTCCGGTCGTGTCGCGACAGCGCCTCGTGGAAGGTATCGACGCGGCGCTCCCAGGTTTCGGGCGCGACCTGCGAGAGCGTCAGCCAGCCATACCCCGAGCGGGCGATGTAGTCGAGTCCCCACTCGCCGTTGAACCCGAGCCAGATGGGAACGTCCTCCCTCGTCGGCTTCGGGTTGATCGTCACGTCCTCGAGATCGTAGGCCGTTCCGTCGTGGCGTACGTGATCTTCGGCCCACAGCTTCTCGAGGACGTCGATCGTCTCGAGCGTTCGGGGGACGCGTTCGTCGCGTGGCACCTCGAACGCCTCGAACTCCGAGGGCAGTCCGCCGGGTCCAAAGCCCATCCGGAGTCGGCCGTTCGAGAGCGCATCGAGCGTCCCAGTCCGCTGGGCGAGTCGGACGGGGTGATACAGCGGTGCGAGCAAGATTCCTTGCCCGAGTTCGACGCGTTCGGTCCGCTCGGCGATCGCCGTCAGGACGGTCAGCGGCTCGTAGAAGGCGTACTCCGCCCGACCGACGTGATCCCCGAGGTAAA
The DNA here is from genome assembly GCF_041205745.1 of Natrarchaeobius versutus. NCBI lineage: Archaea > Methanobacteriati > Methanobacteriota > Halobacteria > Halobacteriales > Natrialbaceae > Natrarchaeobius > Natrarchaeobius versutus. Next base: position 158,241 of record NZ_JBGFCC010000011.1, read on the forward strand.
TTCCGTCGTAGCCGCAGTCTTCCGCCAGCACCGCCTGGTCGACGAAGTACCGAAGCAGTTCCGCGTGATCGTCCTGTGCCTGGGCCTGATTGACGAGGTAGAGTCCAACGTTCATCCGACGTCGAACCGTCGGACGCCGGCTCACAAGTAGATTGTGGTGCCCGAAACGCCACGGCACAGTTCCGATTTGTCACCGAAATTTCTCGGCGCGACGAGACGGTCAGTAACTCCGCTCGACCGGCTCGTACGTCTCGAACTCGCCCTCGAGGACGACGTCGCTGAAGTAGCCCTCCGGTCGCCCGTCGTTCCACGCGATCACCGTGTGTTTCAACCACCGACCGTCGTCTCGCTCCTGGTGGCGCTCTCGCCAGTGGGCGCCGCGAAACTCCTCGCGAACGAGCGCGCCGACGGCGATCGCCTCCGCCACGTCCAACAGGTTTCGCGTCTCGATCGTCTGAATGAGGTCCGTGTTGTACGTCCGCGAGGGATCGGAGACGCCGACCTCCCCATACCGATTTCGGCAGTCTCGAATCGTCTCGAGCGCCGATTCGACGCCCTCCCGCGTTCGAAAGACGTTGACGCCGCGTTCCATTGCACTCTGTAGATCCGCACGAACCTCCGCGTGGTTCGTCCCGTCGCGCTCGAGGAGGCGCTCGACCCGTTCGCGGGATCGATCGACGGCCTCGGCGACGACGTCGCTCGGATCGAGATCCGTTCGACCGCCGTCGGCGCGCGAGCGCTCGTTCGAACCGGCTGACTCCGGCGTGCCGGCGATCCGTGTGAGGTCGGCTTCGATCTCCCCCGCTCGCGCGTCGTCGCCGATTGGAATCTCGGCGTCGGCGTCCTCGCTCGAGGCGGCTCGCTCGCCCGCACGCTTTCCGAACACGATTAACTCGGGCAAGGCGTTGCCGCCGAGTCGGTTCGCGCCGTGGACGGACGGGCAGGCACACTCGCCGGCCGCGTAGAGGCCGTCGATGCACGTCCGGCCGTACTCGTCGGTTTCGATCCCACCCATCGCGAAGTGTTGGCCGGGTTTGACCGGCATCGGTTCGGCGATCGGGTCGACCCCCTCGAAGTCCTCGGCGAGGTGGACGATATTCTCGAGTCGATCCAGAATGCGTTCCTCGCCCAAGTGACGCATATCGAGGGCGACGGCGTCGCCGATCCCTCGCCCCTCCTGGATCTCGATCAGTTCGGCACGGGAGACGACGTCGCGGGAGGCGAGCTCCCCGGAGTTGTTCGCGTAGCCGTACTCGAACATGAATCGCTCGCCCTCGCTGTTGTAGAGAATGCCGCCTTCCCCTCGCACGCCCTCGGAGATCAACACGCCGGTCGAGGGAAGCGTCGTCGGGTGAAACTGGACGAACTCCATGTCCTGGATGGGGACGCCGGCGCGGTAGGCCATCGCGACCCCGTCGCCGGTGTTGGAGACGGCGTTAGTCGTGTGGTTGTACGCCTGTCCGAGCCCGCCGGTCGCGAGGACGACGCCCTCGAGGGCTCGAAACCCGGTCAACTCTCCGCTCTGGATATCGTACGCGACGACGCCGTGACAGCGACGGTCGGTCGGCTCGGGGTCGTCCGTGACCGCAAGCGAGAGCACGTAGTACTCGTCGTAGACGGCGATTCCGCGTTTGACCACCTGTTCGTACAGCGTATGCAACAGGTGGTGGCCGGTCTCGGCTCCAGCGTACGTCGTCCGCGGCGCCGAGTGCCCCGCGAGATAGCGCTGGTCGATCCCTCCCTCGTCGTCGCGTGAAAAGGACATCCCCCAGTGCTCGAGGCGGGTCACTTCGGCGGGAGTCTCCCGACAGAGCGCTTCGACGGCGGGCGCGTCCGCGAGGAAATCCGCGCCTTTCATCGTGTCGTATGCGTGTAGCTCCGGGGAATCGCGTTCGTGCAAGGCGGCGTTGATTCCACCCTCCGCCGCGCCGGTGTGTGAGCGGACCGGGTGCAGTTTCGAGACGATCGCGACGTCGGCCCCCGCTTCGTGGGCGGCGATGGCCGCGCGAAGACCAGCCCCCCCGCCACCGACGACGATAACATCGTGCGCTCTCATCGACGCGATATTGCGATCCGTGACCCTTTAACGTATGGATGCCTTCGCGTTCTCTCGGAGCACGCCGCCGCCCGAGACATACGTTCGAGAATACGGAACGTTAATGAGGGTGGAAACGTACGGTATGTACAACCATGGACGACCCAAGCGCCCCCACGAACCCGGTATCAACGGTCGACACGGCGTTCGACATTCTCGAATTTATCTACACGAGCGAGGGCGTTACGCTCGGCGAGCTGTCCGCCGAGTTGGATCTTGCAAAGAGTACCGTCCACCGCCACCTGCACACTCTCAAACACCGCCAGTACGTTGTCTGCGAGGACGACCGCTACTATCTGAGCCTGAAATCCCTCGAGTTCGGCAAGCACGTCCAGACTCGGAAACGTGGCTACCGGATGGCCAGGGACAAAGTCGAGAAGCTAGCCGAAGAGACCGGCGAGCGCGCCCAGTTCATGGTCGAAGAGCACGGCCAGGCGGTCTACGTCCACTGTGAGACGGGGAGCCAGGCGGTCCAGACTGACCCGGGAATCGGAAAACGGGTGCCGATTCACGCCATCTCGGCGGGGAAAGCAATTCTCGCGGAACTCCCGGACGAGCGCGTCGAATCGATCCTGGACCGACACGGTCTCCCGGCGATTACGGCGCATACGAAGACCGATCGGGAGAGTCTATTCGAGGAACTCGAACGGATTCGGGAACGAGGATACGGCGTCAACTACGAGGAGAACGTCGAGGGACTCCGCGCCCTCGGAACGTCGATCCGGGACGCCGACGGCGACGTCCTCGGTGCGATCAGCGTTTCGGGCCCGAGCCACCGAATGAAAGGCCCGCTGTTCGAAGAGGAGCTTCCGAACCTCCTGCTCGGCACTGCGAACGAACTCGAGTTGAACATCGTCCACTCGTAGAAGGCGTTCTGTATTCTCGAACGTATGAATTACGAATGTACATTTGTAAAAATACCACACTCTCTTGTCGTAGTTATTCGCATGAGTCGGAACAGCGTCGCTTTCCGGTCAGCTCTCGTCGGTCCAGGTATAGACTGGCCCCTGATACGAATCAATTCACGAGTTAGACACACAATCGGAATTAATAATTCATCCGGGAGATATAACCGATCTCGTCGCCGGTAACCGACGGTTCGATCGTCACTCACGGACACTTTTCACTGATTCGTCGAGGCTCCAATCACCTCATCGAATCCTGATTTCCTCACAAATTTCTCACAGCACAATTGTCTATCTTCCCGCCGAACGACGTCGAGTCGCGTTCGATTTCGATGGGCCGTCGGCGACGTGGACTCTCCGTTATCGTTTCAGGTGATCAACACGTGGGTGGACACCGTTGACCTATTTTGTTCAGAATGGATGAACATCGTGCGTTCAGAATGGGTGAACAAGCGTTAAGTACCGTCGGGTAGAACTAACCGGTCACAATGGGGACACAGGCAAAAAATCCGGTCAAAGCGGCCGAGACAACGTTCGAGATCGTCAACGCCCTAACCGAACTGGAGGGTGCCGGTGTGACCGAACTCTCGGCACACCTCGAGCTTCCGAAGAGTACGGTTCACAACTACCTGAGCACGCTCGAACAGGAGGAGTACGTCGTGAAAACCGAGACGGGATACGACGTAGGAGTTCGCTTTCTCGAACTGGGATCGTACGCGCGAAATCGCCGGCAGATCTACGAGGTCGCAAAGCCGGAGGTCGACCGTCTCGCTTCGCGGACCGGTGAACGAACGAATCTCCTGATCGAAGAACACGGAATGGGGGTCTACATCCACCAGGCGGCGGGCGAGCAGTCGGTCAAGGTCGACGCGTCAGTCGGCGCGCGGCTCAATCTTCATACGACTGCGCTGGGGAAGGCGATCCTTTCGGGGTACACCCCCGAACGAGTCGACCGGATCGTCGAACAGCACGGTCTCGAGCAAGTTACCGATCGCACCGTGGGATCGCGAGAGGAACTCGAGGCGGAACTCGAGGCCATCCGGGAGCGAGGGTACGCCATCGACGACGAGGAACGTCTCGACGGGCTCCGGTGTCTGGGTGCGCCGGTAAAAGCGGACGACGGCCGAGTCGTCGGCGCAATCAGCGTCTCCGGTCCGGTCAACCGGATGCGCGGGGAGTACTTCGACGAGGAGCTTCCGAACACGTTACTCGAGACCACGAACGTGATCGAACTGAACCTCACGTATTCCTAACCAGGCGCTGACGGCTCGAACCCGACGCGTGATCGGGGAACCACCGCCTCGTTGTCTCTGTTGATTTTGTGTATTACAGACGTACGTTCGTAATAGTGTTTCCCTCTCTCCATGCTCCTCCCAGCGTTCAGAATTACTGAACACGGTCGTCGGGGCCTCGTCGTCGGCCGGGCGGCGGGACGACGACCAATTGTGCGTGAGAGTCCGGAATTCGTCCGAATTCGGTCGGATGGGCGGCATCTACCCGTTCGATCGGATTTGAACGAAAACTGCGCCGACCGTGGCGTGTTCACGATGACTGAATCCTCCGCTCTCGGGCTGGAGCGGTGTGTTTTCGCCTCTGATTCGACCGACGTAGCCGCCAGTAGGTGGATTTATGGTTGCTGGATCAGAGGTCGTAGGTATGGGCCCGACAATCACGCGAATCGAGAGCCGGGAATTTCGGTATCCGCTCGAGGATATCGGAACCGACGAGAACGGGTTCAATCTCGTCTACGATCCCGGTGAGACGACGTGGCGGAAGCTGTTCGGTCTGCGGATCGAGACGGACGAGGGCACGACCGGGGAGTACGTCGGTGGGAACTCTCCCGCGGCCGCCCAGATCAACATGTTCGCCGACTATCTCATCGGCAAGAATCCGCTCGAGCGTGAGAAACACTGGAGCGAGATCAAGCGCGCGCTCCGAAAGTACGACCGGATGGGGATCGGGCCGATCGACATCGCGCTGTGGGACTTCGCCGGGAAGTACTACGACGCCCCGATTCACGAACTGCTCGGGACGTACCGAAGCGATATTCCGGCATACGCCTCGACGTATCACGGCGACGAAAACGGCGGGCTTGACTCGCCGGAGGCGTTCGCCGACTTCGCCGAGGAGTGTCGCGATATGGGGTATCCGGGGTACAAGATCCACGGCTGGGGTGGTGCGGACGCCAGCAGGGACATCGAGCGCGAGATCGCCTCCATTCACGCCGTCGGCGACCGCGTCGGCGACGAGATGGACCTGATGTTCGACCCCGCCTGCGAGTACGAGACGTTCGCCGACGCGCTGAAAGTCGGCCGCGCGCTCGACGAGAACGGCTTTTTCTGGTACGAAGACCCTTACCGCGACGGCGGCATCTCCCAGCACGCCCACGGCAAACTCGGCGAGAAGCTCGAGACGCCGATCCTCCAAACCGAACACGTCCGCGGGCTCGAGCCCCACACGGACTTCATCGCCAGCGGCGCGACGGACTTCGTTCGCGCCGATCCCGAGTACGACGCTGGAATTACGGGCGCGATGAAGATCGTCCGCGTCGCCGAAGGGTTCGGACTCGACGTCGAGTTCCACGCCCCTGGCCCGGCCCAGCGCCACTGTATCGCCGCAACGCGCAACACCAACTACTACGAGCTCGCGCTCGTCCATCCGGACTGTCAAAACACCCAGCCACCGGTCTACGACTGCGAGTACTCGGATATGATCGATACGGTCGACGACAACGGCCGAGTGACGATTCCCGCCGGGCCGGGACTCGGCGTCGACTACGACTGGGAGTACATCGAGGAGAACACGACCGGATCGGTCCACGTCTACGAGTGAACGACATGACCTACACTGCAGGAATCATCGGCACGGGAGGTATCGCTGGTATGGGAATTCTCGGAATGCACGACCCCGAAGACATCGGGCGACGCAAGATCGAGGCGAGTCACGCGGGCGGCTACGACGCCGCCGCCGACGTCGAACTCGTCGCGGTCGCCGACGTCGACGAGGCGAAACTCGAGCAGTTCGGCGAGGCCTGGGAGATCCCCGAGGATCGACGCTACGTCGGCCACGAATCGATGCTCGAGGCCGAGGACCTCGACGTCGTCTCCGTCTGTACGCCGTCGTACTTGCACCATCGACACGTCGTCGATGCCGCTCGGTCGGCGGCTGACCCGTCGGTCGTCTGGTGTGAGAAACCGATCGCCTCGGAGGTCAGCGCTGCCGCGGAGATGGTCGACGTCTGTGCGGAGACCGACACCGAACTGGTGGTGAACCACTCGTTTCGCTTTACCGACAAACTTCAGCAACTCCACGAATTGATTCACGAGGAGAACCTGCTGGGTGAGGTCCAGTCGGTCAGTAGCCAGTTCCGCATGGAACTGTTGCGGAACTCGACGCACTTACTCGATACGCTCGTCTACCTGCTCGATGCACGCGCAGAACGCGTCGCGGGTCACATCACCGGCGAGAACGAGGCCGTCGACTCGCTCAACGCGGACCGGACCGTCGACGACGCGGGCGGCGGCGGCTACGTCGTCATGGACGACGGCACGTTCGTTACGATCGACTGTACGATCCCGCGGGACGTCTCGTCGATGACGTTTTCGTTTATCGGCACCGAAGGGAAACTCTACATGAACAACGACGACGGTGAGTGGCGCTACTGGCGCTTGGAGGACGGCGAGCACGTCGAAGCGCCACTCCCAGGGATCGACGACGCCTGGACCTGGGAGGACGATTACAAGGGATCGTTCGCGAACGCCGCCGACCACATCGTCGACGTCCTCGACGGACGCGCCGAGAACGGCTCGACGGGCCACGAGGCGACCCGATCGCTCGAGATCATCATCGCCTTCTACCTCTCGCATCACTCCGGCGGTCAGATCGACATTCCGCTCGCCCGTCCGCTTCGCGACGTCTGCGTGACGTCGTGGTGATCGGCGACCGATCGCTTACTCGTCGGTGCCGGCGCCGACCACGCCGTCAGCGGCGAGTCGGTCGTAGTCGTCACCGTCGTAACCGAGTTCGGCGAGCAGTTCGGCCGTGTGTTCGCCCGCTTCCGGCGGGTTCGACCGAACGGCCGCGGGCGTCTTCGAGTAGTCGACTGGGAATCCGGTCGTCGTGAACGTCTCGCCGTTTGGATGCTCGAGTTCGATCAGCATCTCGTTGTGTGCGACCTGCGGGTCCTCGGCAACGTCGTGGAAGTCGTTGACGGGTGCGACCCAGACGTCGACGGCGAGCAACGTCTCGACGAGTTCGTCGCTCTCTCTGGAGCGGGTCTCGGCCTCGAGGGTTCGCTTGATCTCGTCGCGTCGCTCGTAGGCGTCCTCGTCGTCGTACTCGGCGAGCGCCGGGAGATCGAGGGCGTCGGCGACCGTCTCGAGTGGCGCCATCGCGATAGCGACGAAGCCATCGGCCGTCTCGTAGATGCCGTAGGGCGCATCGAGCCAGGCCTGGGCGATCCCCTCTTCGCTTCGCTCGAATTCCTGGTCCATGTTGAGCACTGCGGTCAGTTCCTGACACTGCAAGTCGAGCGCGGCGCTGAAGAGATCGACGTCGACGCGCTGGCCTTCGCCCGTTCGCTCTCGATGAAAGAGCGCCATCGTGGTGTGAAGCGCGATCAGCGACGCCGCGTGTTCGTCGACGATCGCCGTCCCGACGGGCGTCGGCGGATCGTCCCGGCGGCCGGTGTACCGCGCGAGACCGCTCATCGACTGCAAGAGGAGGTCCTGTCCGGGCCGGTCGACGTAAGGGCCGTCGGGACCGAACCCCGATGCCGAGACGTAGATCACGTCTGGGTTTCGTTCGCGGATCGTCTCGTAATCGAGACCGAACCGTTCCATTACGCCCGGCCTGAAGTTCTCCACGACGACGTCCGCGTCGGCGGCGAACTCGAGTGCGATCTCACGGCCGCGGTCGCTTTTGAGATCGAGTTCGATGCTCCGTTTGTTCCGGTTCATCGCGAGGAAAAACGGGCTCGTCCCGTCGAGGGTCTCCCCGCCGGCCTCGAGGAAGCGTTCCCACTCGCCCCCGACCCGTTCGATCTTGACGACGTCGGCGCCCATGTCGGCGAGTTTCTGGGTGGCCCACGGCCCCTGCATCATCTGCGTGAAGTCGGCGATTCGAATACCGTCGAGTGGCAGTGCCATGTGTTGGCCTGTCCTCGGGAGCACCTATAGTTTCCGTCGCCGCACTACCGCGTTCGGCGGCCCACCGGTTCTCGCACGCCACCTTGGGTACGAGTATTGATGTACTTCGAGTGAGTTACGGAGCGTATGGTACTCTCGGAATCGACGCTTCTCGAGGCGAGGGAAGCGTTACGTAAACGGGTGGATGCGACGCTCGCGGAGGTGGGAGACGAGTTCCCCTACGTCCGCGATGGGTCGACGTGGGAGACGACGCCGAACGGAAACTGGTGTGGGGGCCACTGGATCGGCCTGCTCTGGTTCGCCAGAGATGCGGCGCTCGCGACGGGCGACGAGGATGACGCCGATCGATACGAGCGGGCGGCCAGATCGGCGACCGAGACCGTCCACGAGTACATGCCGCGAACGTCGATGTTCTGCGGGATGAACTTCTGCTACGCCGGCTTCGACGGATACGACCGGACCGGCGACCGGCGACTGTACGGCATCGGCCTCGAGGGAGCCGACGCGATGGCCGACGCGTTCCACGAGGGTGCCCGACAGATCCCGCTCGGCGAACTCGACATCAAGGGGCCGGAGCAGTTTCGCGGCCCCGAGAGCGACCACGGCCCGTCGGGTAACCGGATCGGTGCGGTCGACAACGTCTACACGGCTGTGACGGTCCTCTGGCGAGCCTACGAGGAAACCGGGGACACCCGGTTCCGTGACGCCGCCATCTCGCACGCCGACAGACACCTCGACTGGTACGTCCGCGACGATGGGCGGACGTGGCACCACGCCGTCTTCGACGACGACGGTGGGCTCGAACGCCAGTACAACGAACTTGCCCACTCCGAGGAAACCTGCTGGTCGCGCGGACAGGGCTGGAACGTCGCGGGGCTCGCCCGCGCGCACGCCGCAACGGGGGCGGGCCGGTATCTCGACGCGCTCGAGCGGACGGTCGGCTACTACCGACAGCGCTCGCCCGCCGACGGCGTTCCCTACTGGGATCTGGCGGCGCCGGTCGACGAGGACACGCCCCGGGATACGAGCGCGGCGGCGCTGGTCGCCGACGGCCTGCTCGCGTTGCCAGAGAGCGACGACACCGCCGCGCTCAGAGCCTACGGCGAGACGATCCTCGACTCGCTGCTCTCGACGTATCTCGAGACCGACCCCGACGCCCCGAACTACGGCGCGGTCGAACAGGGCTGTTTCAACGCTCCGGGCGAGTACGCGACCAATACGGAGCTGATCTGGACCGACTACTACGTCGCCCGCCTCGTCGAGGACGCACTCGAGGAATGATCGGCTACGACCTCTCCGATCCGGCGCGGGACGACGATTGGCCGACGTTCCAGTGGGACCTCCCCGAGCGGTTCAACGTCGCCGAGACCTGTCTCGACGCCACCGACGAGGCGATCGCGCTCCGGTACGTCGACGAGCGGGGCGAGGAGACGGCCCTTACCTACGACACCCTGCGCGAGGCGACACGGAGCGTGGCCGCGGGCCTGGCAGACCGCGGCGTCGACCGCGGCGACCGGGTCGCCGTCTGCCTGCCCCAGTCGCCGGAGTTGCTCGTCTCCCAACTCGCGATCCTCCGTCTGGGGGCGGTCGTCGTCCCGCTGTCGATGATCGTCGGCGAGGACCACTTCGCCCACGCCCTCGAGCACGCGAACGCCGCCCGCCTCGTCGTGGACGCCGAGCGCGCTCGCGCGCTTTCGAACCCGGCGCTCGATGGGGCGCTCGTCGTCGACCCGGAACCGGCACCCGGACACGACGGACTGGGCGGACTCGCGGATCTCGCCTCCGTGGCGGAGCCGTCGAGTCGGCTCGAGTTTCCGGCCACGACGCCCGACGATCCCGCGTTCGTGCTCTACACCTCCGGCACGTCGGGTGCGCCGAAGGGCGTCGTCCACGGCCACCGGTACCTGATCGGCTCGCTCCCGGGCTATCAGTGCTGGTTTGAACTGTTCGACCCCGAGGAGGCGGCGGCGAGTCGCGTCTTCACTCCCGCCGAATGGGCGTGGGCCGGCGCGCTGTTCAACGTCGTGTTCCCGACGCTCGCGCTCTCGGGAACGGTCGTCGCCCACCACCGACGAAGCGGATTCGACCCGGTGCGCTCGCTTGGCATCTTCGAGTCTCAGGCCGTCCAGTGTGCCTTTCTCCCGCCGACGGCGCTCCGCCGGATTCGCGATGCCGACGTCGCCGCCAACGCCGACCTCGAGGCCCTCGAGGCGATCACCTGCGGCGGCGAGCGCCTCCCGCCGTCGCTCGCCGAGTGGGCGGAATCGACGCTCGACGTCGTCGTCAACGAGGGCTACGGCCAGACGGAGGCGAACGCGCTCGTCGGCGACTGCCAGGGGGCCTACCCGGTCCGGGAGGGGGCGATGGGGAAACCCTACCCCGGACACGACGTCGTTCTCGTCGACGAATCCGGCATTCCGGTTCCCGACGGCGACCTCGGTAGGATCGCCTTACGCACGCCCGATCCGGTCTGCTTTCTCGAGTACTACGACGACCCCGAGGCGACCGAGGCCGCGTACCTGGACGAGGGCCTCCTCGATACGGGCGACCTGGCCGTCAGGGACGACGACGGCTACCTCTTTCACCGGGGCCGAGCCGACGAACTGATCGTCTCCTCGGGGTATCGGATCAGCCCGCTCGAGGTCGAGACGGCGCTGACCGACCACGACGCCGTCGCCGACGCAATCGTCGCGGGGTTACCCGACGAGGACCGGGGTGAACGGGTCGCGGCGGCCGTCGTTACGCAGGGCGCGCCATCCGTCCCCTCGACCGAGAGTGAACGGGAGTCGCTCCGGGCGGACCTCGAGTCGCTCGTCCGCGAGCGCCTGGGCGCCTACAAGGTGCCCCGAGAGTTCGTCTTCCTCGAGGAACTGCCCGAAACGCGGACCGGAAAGGCCGACCGGCGACGCGTCTTCGACTCGGACCGCGAATCCGCGTAGTCGGCGGCCGAAATCCCCCTGCCCCGTAATCTTCTTGTTCTCGCCCACGAACTGTGGGCCATGCCAACGCTTCGATTCGTCGGGAGACCCTTCGAGGGGTTCGAGCGCGCCCTCGAGCGCCAGATGGCGTCGTTCGCGGAACAGTCGGACCGGGACGTCGAGTTCGTCCGCGACCACCGGCCGTTGCCGGAGATCCACGAGGAACTGGTCGAGACGGGCGACATCGCCGACGGGACGTACGATCTCTTCCTCTGTCTGAGCGACTGGCTCCCCGCGCTCGCCGACGCGGGCCACCTGCGCTCGCTCGATGGGCGCGTCGCCGAGACGCCGCCGGTCGACTGGCCGGAGGGGTGGGCCGACAGCATGCGCGACCTCGTCACCTACGACGGGACCGTCTACGGCGTCCCCTACCACGACGGCCCGGAGATCTTTCACTACCGCGAGGACCTCTTCGAAAGCGTCGCCGAACAGCGCGCGTTCAGACGCGAGTACGGCCGTCCGTTGGCGGTCCCCCGAACCTGGGAGGAGTTCCTCGAGGTCGCCGAGTTCTTCACCCGGCCCGAGGAGGACCTGTGGGGAACCGTCGTCGCGGCGCTTCCGGACGGCCACAACGACGTCTACGACTTCCTCATTCAACTGTGGAGCCGCGGTGGGGAGGTGCTCGACGAGGACGGTCGGCCGGCGTTCGACTCCGAAGCGGGTCGGGACGCACTCGCGTTCTACCACGACTTGATCCACGAACACGAGGTCACTCCGCCGGAATCCGTCGACCTCGAGAGCGTCGAAGCGGGACAGTGGTACGCCGACGGGAAGGCGGCGATGATGTGGAACTGGGCTGGCTTCGGCGCGATGGCCGAGTCGCCCGACTCCGCGGTGTTCGGTCACACCAACTACGGACTGATTCCCCGAGCCGACACCGAGGCCGGTGTTCACACCTCGCTTACCGTGCTCTACGGCCTGACGGTCCCCGCCGGAAGCGAACACCCCGACCTCGCCTACGAGTTTATACGCCATGCGACGAGCCCCGAAGGCGACCGCATCACGACACTCGAGGGGGCCTCCGGAACCCGGTTTTCGACCTGGCGCGATCCCGATGTCCTGCGTGCGAACTCCTTTTACTCGGTGCTAGAGGAGACCAACGCGAGCGCCGTCAACACGCTTCCGGGGATTCCACAGTACGTCGAACTCAACGAAATTATAGACGAGATGGTCGGGGAAGCCGTCGTCGAGCGGTCCGCGACGCCCGAGGAAGCGCTCGAACGCGCCGCCGAGCGGGCCGACGAGCTCCTCGAGTGATACGGATTACTGTAACGATTTACCGGTACAACCGCCGCTCGGGTCGCGGTTGTGCCGGAAATGACTTACAGTAAACCGTATGAGTAGCGCGTCGCCGAGCGGGCCGACGACCTGCGCACTCCCCTCGGGTTGACGATTCTCACCTCGAGTGACCAGCGTCTCCGAGAAATCGCGTGAGCGCCGCCCCGTTGGCGCAATTACTGATTACTCGCGTTCGACGAGAGTAATGTGTTCACACGCGAGCAACGTCTCGCCGTCTTCGTCCTCGACGGTGTACTCGTAGACGACCCGCCCGAGGTCCTCCGAGTGAGGTTCGGTCTCGACGACCTCCCGGTGGGCCGAGATCGTGGTGTCGATGAGGACGGGTTTGATGAACCGAAGCGAGTCGTAGCCGTAGGAGAACGATCGCGGATTCATGTCGGCGACCATCGCCTCCGCGATCGAGAAGACGAGGTTCCCGTGGGCGATCCGCCCGCCGAAATCGGAGTCGGCGCCAACCGTCTTGCTCATGTGAAGCGGGTGGAAATCGCTGCTGATGCCGGCGAAGTTGACGACGTCCGCCTCCGTGATCGTTCGGCCATCCTCCACCGAGTATCGTTCGCCCTCCTCGATCTCCTCGAAGTACCTGTCGGTGTCTTTCGCTGGTGCGTCCATGCGTCTCAGTATCGAGTGGGTTCGAGGCCCACATAAGCGTGTGGGTCGTCCGAATACGACGGTATAGGTCGCCGGAATACGACGGCGTGTGTCGCCTGAATACGGCCTCAGGGATCGCCCGCGGAGCACAACGTATTATTCGATCGGGATTCAATGGGGCGGTATGGTCGATCCGACCAGGGATTACACCGAACGGTACAGCGGTCTCGGCGGCCTCGAGATCGGCATCGTCGGCTGTGGCGAGATCGTCGAGAGCGCCCACCTCCCGGCGTACGACGCCGCCGGCTTCTCCGTCGCCGGCGTCACTGACGAGAACGCCGAACGGGCGACCGAGGTCGCAGATCGGTTCGACGTCGTCGCCTATCCGGACCTCGAGACGATGGTCGCGGACGTCGACGTCGTCGACGTCGCCGTTCCGCCACGGTTCCAGCCGGAGATCGTCGATACGGTCGTCGACGCCGGCTGTCACCTCCTCTGTCAGAAACCCCTCGCCGACGATTTCGAGGCGGCCGAGCGAATCTGTGAGCGTGTCGCCGACGCCGACGTGGTTGCCGCCGTCAACCAACAGATGCGCTGGGAGAAGTCGATCCGTGCCGTCTCGGATCTGCTCGAGGAGGGGGCCCTCGGCACGCCCCTGCGGGCGACGATCGAGGTCAACATCGAGACCGACTGGTCGAACTGGGGCTGGATGCTCGAGTCGCCCCGCCTCGAGGTGATGTTCCACAGCATCCACTACCTCGACGCGATGCGCTCTCTCTTCGGCGATCCGGTCGGCGTCTCCTCGACGATGGCGAAGGTTCCCAGCCAGCCCGCCGAGGGCGAGACGCGCACGCTTCACGTCCTCGAGTACCCCGACCAGTTACGGGCGACGATCGACGTCAACCACAACAACTGGGCGGATCCCTACGCCCGGTTCCGGTTCGAGGGCACGGAGGGACTGGTTCGCGGGACGATCGGCCTCTTCGATCACTATCCAGAGAGCGGTCCGGACACCTTCGAGTTCCTCGCCGCGGGCGACTCGGAGGGAGAGCGCTACGAGATCTCCGACGCCTGGTTCCCCGACGCGTTCGTCGGCACGATGGGGTCGTTGCTCGAGGCGATCGAGACGGGCGAGACGCCGCCGACACACGTCCAGGATAACCTCGAGACGCTCCGGCTCGCGAACGCGACGTACAAGTCCTGGAACGAACGCAGTCGCGTCGATCCGTCGACGGTCGCCGAGGATCACGAGCCGACGTGGTGAACCTCGCGGTTCCGAACCTGGCGCACTTATCTGGTCGCGCGTCCGATGAACGACCATGCAATCCGACGCGTACGCCTACCGAGCACGCCTCCTGGCGACGCTCAGATGCCAGTACCCGGACGCTCGATCAGATCGGGGATTTCGACTCCTCGATCCCCACACCGGTGATCCGTTCGACGACAGTCGTCGCCATCTGGTCGCGACCTGCCGGTCGACGATTCTGTTTTCGCTCGGGTCGCTCGTCGACGGTCCCGCGTGGTGTTCGGACGCGGCGGCCCACGGCCTCCGATTTCTCGAGACGGCTCATCGCGACGACGAAACCGGTGGCTATCGGTTGTGCGTCGACCCGGTCGGGGCCCCCGTCGACCGCACGCGGTCGGCGTACGCTCACGCGTTCGCGCTGACGGCGTACGCGCGGTCGACGGAAGCTGGCCTCGAAGGAGCGCGAACCGGCCTCGAGGACGTCACGGCGCTCCTCGAGGATCGATTCCTCGAGTCGAACGGCCTCCTGCGAAGCGACTGCGAGTCCGACTGGTCCGAACGCGAACCGTACCGGGGCATGAACGCCAACATGCACGCCTGCGAGGGCTATCTCGCGGCCTACGAGGCGACCGCCGAGCAACGCTTTCTCGAGCGGGCGGCAACGATCGCCCGCCGGATCACGGTCGACCTGGCGGCGGAGACGGACGGCCTGCTCTGGGAACACTACACCGACGAGTGGGACCACGACTTCGCGTACAACGAGGATCGCCCGGACGACCAGTTTCGCCCGCCGGGATATCTTCCGGGTCACCACGCCGAGTGGGCGAAGTTCCTCGCGCTTCTCGATCGGTACGGAGCGCCCACGTCGGCCGGAACCGACTGGTACCGCCGCGGTCTCGAGTTGTTCGAGGCCGCGGTCGATCTCGGCTGGACCGGCGACGGCTTCGTCTACACGGCCGACGCGGACGGCGAGACGTCGGTCGCCGATCGCTACGGCTGGGCGCTGGCGGAAGCGATCGGCGCGTCCGCGGTACTCGCCGACCGGGCCGCCGCTCGCGACGATCCGGCGGTGGAGACGGTCCGCGAGTGGCACGACCGGTTTCTCGAGTGCGTCCCCCGATTTCACGGCCCGGCGGGGCTCTGGTACGAGAAACGGACCGCGCCGGAGGCCGGCGACGAGCCGATCGGACCGGAGCCACCGGGGGTCGAACCCGACTACCACCCGGCGACCGCGTGGTACGAAAGCTGGCGGTCGGCGACGCTCCTCGAGGATCGCGGATAGATCCGCGATCTCACTGTTTCCGTTCGGCGGCGCTCGAGCTGTCCGGTTCGTGGCGAGCGCGACGGGCGTCGGCGAAACGTTTTCGACCTCGGGGTGAGTGAGTCCAGGACGATGACGGACGATCTCGAACGTGCGGTGTATCTCCAGCGAATCGATCCGGATCGACGAGACGAGTACGTGGCCGCCCACGACGACGTTCCCGACGGCGTGACGGACGCCATGGAACGGGCGGGGGTCGAACGGTTCGATCTCTACGTCCGCGACGACATCGCGGTCTGCATCCTCGAGGCCGAGGATATTTCGGCCTACGACGAGGTGATGGCGGACGATCCGGCGGTCGCGGAGTGGGAACGTCACGTCGCGCAGTTCAAAACCGAGGGGGTCGACGTCGACGCCGACTCGGACGAGCAGATTCCCTACATGGAGGAACTCTGGTCGTTCGAGCCCTGATGCGATCGGTGTGACGACGGCCGGTGTACAGTAGTCGTGTGATGGCGGCCGGTGTAACAGTGGTCGGTGTGACGTCAACGGGGTCGTGACTCGGAGCCTCGAGCGGGGCCGGGATCCGGCCCTAGCCGTGAACGCGCTCGAACGTGCGGTGAGTGAGAAACGCGAGGTCGCGACGCGAGAGCGTCTCGACGGTTTCGATCCAGGAGAGACAGGACTCGTAGTCGGCCCAGTCGTCCATCCATGGATAATCGGAGCCGAGCATGAGCCGTTCGGGCCCGAACCACTCGAGGAGGTTCTCGACGTAGCCGTGGACCGACTCGTAGGGCCAGGGTTCGTCGGCCGACCGGGGGATCGAACTCACCTTGACGGCCACGTTCTCGCGTTCGGCGACGGCTTCGAACGTCGTCCACGGCGGCTCGTTCGGGTCGGTGGTTTCGTCGGGCCAGGCCATGTGGTCGACGACGATCGAGGTGTCGGGATAGCGCTCCGCAAGCGTTGCGACCTGCTCGAGTTGCTCGGCTTTCGGGAACACGAACACGCTCGTATCTAGGTCGCCGGCGGCCCGCCAGACCGCCTCGAGTCGGTCGTCGGAGATCCAGTCACCGTCGCGATCGATCTCTGAGGGGTGTTCTTCGTACTCGAGGGCGGCGTGCATCCGGACGCCGAGCATTCGGTCGTGGCCCGTCACTCGCTCGAGGTGGCCGACGGCGTCGTCGGGATCCTCGGGGAAAAATTCCATCAGCCCGACGCCGTAGAGGCGGTCGGGATGGGCCTCGATGCTTCGCATCGTGTACTCGTTCGCCCGCGACCCTCGTCCGTACATGGGCGTGGTGACGATGACGCCTTCGTCGACGCCGGCGCGATCCATGTCCTCGATCAGGTTCTGGTGCGTGTACGGCCCGCTCCATCCTGGCGGCACCACCTCCGCTCGCCAGGGTAGTTCCGCGCGATTCGGTCCCCAGGTGTGGGTGTGTGCGTCGATCCACTTCATTTCCGCTCGCGAGTTCGTCCGTCTCCGAAATAAAGATGTAGTACGGCTTGAGACGAACCGCGGCGCCTGGTTCCGGTTCGTGTGCGTTCGTTCGTGTTCCGTCCGCGACCACCCGATCACAGAAATCGGCCGCTCGATCGTCCGATCTGGGTTGGGTGGCGATGGACGTCGGCGGTTTCTCCCGCCTTATGTTCTCAAATTGACAAGTAGCGGTCGTTGTGGAAAGTATTAAGTGACGAACCGCTCAATACAGTCGTGTATGCCACAGGTTAACAGGAGAGAGTACATCGCAGCGGTTACTGCGTTCGGTGCCCTCGGGGTCGCTGGCTGTCTCGGAGACGAAAACGGGGACGGCAACGGTGGGAACGGCAACGGAGGCAACGGCGGGAACGGCAACGGAGGCAACGGCGGGAACGGCGACGGGCCACGGATCGGTGTTTCACAGCACATCTCCGGTGGCGCGTGGGTCGCCGCGTTCTTCGAAGCCGGACAGTGGTACGCCGAAGAACAAGGCGTCGACGTCGACATCCGAATTCACGACGACGACACCGCCGAACAGATCCAACACATCCAGCAGTTCATCGCGGAGGACTTCGACGGGATCGTCGCCGCACCGTTCGACGAAGCCGTCGACAGTGCCATCGAAGACGCCGAGGAGGCGGGGATCCCCGTCTTCTGTGCGAACGATCCGGGAACGACCGACGCGATCACGACGTACACCGGGTTCGACAACTACCTCGCCGGCGAGGAGTGTGCGAACCTGATGCTCGAGGCCTTCGAAGAACAGGATGGCGGCGACGGTGACTACGAAGTTCTACACGTTCGCGGCCCGTTCACCCAGGCCGGAAACGCCAGGACTGACGGCTTCATCGACCGGATGGACGAGGAAGATAATGTGGAAGTCGTCGCGGAACTCGAGTCCGAGTGGACGGCCGAAAGCGCCCAGTCGGTCGCGCTGGACTGGTTGAGCGCGAACGATACGCCGGATGGTATCTACTCGTCGAACATGACCTCCGGCTACGGAACCCACCGCGCGCTCGAACAGCTCGATCAGTCCGTTCCCTTCGGCGAGGACGGCCACATCGTGTTGACCCAGCCCGACGGCGGGCCACAGATTCACCCGCTGATCGAGGACGGCTACATCTACGCCGCCGTCGACCAGCCGAACTACTTCTACGTGCCACTGGCGATGCGTCAGTGTCTCGATTACATCGAGGACGGCGAGGATTCGGTCCCCGAACCCGGAGACGAGGTGACCGAAGACGACATCGTGATCGAGCCCACCTACATCGACGAGATCGGCCAGGAGCTGTGGTCGGAGCCGATCTGGGCGCCGGCGATGGTCGAGGAACGCGACGGCCACCCACACGTCCTGACCCAGGCGATCACGATCACCCAGGATAACGTCAACGACGACCAGCTCTGGGGCAACATCTGGGGCGAAGACGCGGAAGCAGAACAGTAACTAACCAGCAGGGTTATTCGTTTATATATGAGTTTTCAAAATAGAGTCACAAAGCACTTCGACGTTCTATCCGGGAATACGGCGTTAATACTGCTCGAGAACATGATATGGCCGGTGTTGCTGGTCACGTCACTCGTGGTTCTCGTCGCCGTTCCGTCGGTGTTCACCAACGTGCCGACGATCCGGCTTATGGTGTACGCGATGGTTCCGCTCGGGCTGATCGTACTGGCCGAAAGTATCTGTCTACTCTCGGGTCACTTCGACCTCTCGGTCGGCTCGATCGCCGGCTTCTCCGCCGTCTTTACGGCGATGGTGATGGGTCCCTGGGGGGTGATCAGCGATCCGATCCTCGGCATCCTGCTCATCGTCGCGGTCGGTTCGTTCATCGGCATGCTCAACGGGGTCTTCATCGCCAAGTTCGGCGTCAACCCGTTCTTGCAAACGTTGGCGTTCCTGATCATCTTCGGCGGCGGGAAACTCGCGTTGACGACCCAGCCGGTGTTCGGCCTCCCGGAGGGCTTCCTCCTTCCGGGCGGAACCGTCGGGGTCGCCGTCGGTATCCTCCTCGCCTCGTTCTTGGTGATCTCGGTGATGTTCAAGTACACCAACTTCGGACGGGCGGTGTACGCCGTCGGGAGCGACAAGGAGTCCGCACGCGAAGTCGGCATCAACGTCGACGGCATCATCATCGCCGTCTACACGATGAGCGGGCTCTTTTCTGCGCTCGCCGGATTGATGCTCATCGGATTCATCGGCGGCGTCCCGCCGGACATCGCGGACGACATGGTGTTCCCGGCGTTCGCCGCGGCGATTATCGGCGGGATCAGCCTCTTTGGCGGTCGCGGGAAGCTGATGGGTGCCTTCGGTGGCGTCTTGTTGCTCTCGCTCATCCAGACGTCGCTGAACGTCGCCGGTACCGATCCGACGATCATCGGCGTCGTTGAGGGCTTCGTGTTGCTCGTCGCCATCCTGCTGTACACGACCAAAGCGCGCCTGCGCCAGCGGATCCTCTCCGCGGAGGTGGCCTAAAATGAGTTCCAGTGATCAATCGTCCGTCGAATCCGAACCGCGCCAGGTCGACTCGAAGATCGAGGTCCAGAACGTCAAGAAGCTGTTCGGACGGATCGTCGCGCTCGAGGACGTCAATCTGGCCGTCGAAGAGAACGAAATCCTCGCGCTCGTCGGCGACAACGGGGCCGGCAAGTCCACGCTGATGAACGTCTTCTGTGGGAACCACCGACCGACCGAGGGCCAGATCTACTACGACGGCGAGCCGGTCTCGTTCTCGACCCCCGAGGACGCCCGCGACATCGGCATCGAAACCGTCTACCAGGACCTCGCGTTGATGGGTGATCTCGACGTTGCGACGAACATCTTCATCGGGAACTTCCCTGTGCGCAAGCTCGGTCCACTGAAGATTATCGACTGGGATCGGACGTACGAGGAGGCCGGAGAGATCATCAAGACTCACCTCAAACGGGATATCGACCCCCGCGCAGAGGTCGACTTCCACTCGGGCGGCGAACGGCAACTGGTCGCCATCGCCCGCGCGCTCGCGTTCAATCCAGAGGTCGTTATCCTCGACGAACCCACGAGCGCGCTCTCGGTGGACGCAACGAACTTGGTTCACGAAACCGTACAGAACCTGAAAGAAAACGGCCACACGATCATCATCGTCAGCCACAGCATGGACGAGGTGTTCTCGCTTGCAGACCGCGTCGCCGTGCTCCACCAGGGCCAGATCGTCGACGCCGTCCCGACCGACGAGGTCACCCAGGACGAACTCGAGCACATGATGACGACCGGAACGCGTCCGTAACGTCCGACTCGCCGTCTCTTTTGTTTCTCGCCGACCGATACGTCCTCCAGTGACGACTCATACGGTTTGCTGTACCGATTTACCGGTGTGACCGCAGGATGGATCGCGGTCGCACCGGAAATGACTGACAGCAGACCGTATGACTACTCGAGGTTGCCGCCGCCGCTTACCCGCAAAATCTCCCCGACGACGTACTCGGCGCGGTCGCTACAGAGAAACAGGACGCCGTCTGCGAGGTCGCGTGGCTGTCCGAGCCGACCCAGCGGACGGGCTTCGCCCCACTCGGCCAGGACGTCCTCGCCGGTCCGGTCCGGATCGTCCGCCGCGATCTGGTCGGCTTCGTAGCGGAGCTGGCGGGTCTCGGTGACGTCGGTCGAGACGGCGTTCATTCGAATCCCCTCCTGTGCGAGGTCGTGGGCCATCCGCCACGTGAGGCCGTTTACCGCCGTATTCGAGACGCCGTAGATCCCGCGGCCGCCAGTTCGCCGATCCCCGGTCTGGCTGGTCACGTTGACGATCGACCCCGCGACGTCCGCCTCGAGCATCCGTTCGGCGACCAGCTTCGAGGCGTAAAACTGCGAGCGGACGTTGACCGCCATCGTAAACTCCCACTCCTCGAGATCGGCCTCGACCATCGACGACTCCTCGGGCCAGACGGCGGCGTTGTTGACGAGGATCGTAATCGGGCCGAGGGCCGCTTCGGCCGACTCGACGAGGCGCTCGATCTCCGACGTCTCCGAGAGATCAGCCGCGACGCCGACGACGTCGCCGTCGCCGTACTCCTCGAGTTCGGTCGCGGTGGTCTCGACGTCCGATTCGGTTCGCGAGTTGACGATCACGTTCGCGTCCGCCGTCGCGAACGCCTCGGCGATTCCGCGACCGATGCCGCTTGTTGATCCCGTTACGAGCGCGGTTTCGTCGCTAAAGTCGTATGACGCAGTTCCCGTCATGTGCTGACCATGGGCGGAAAATCGAATAAAGCTACCCCTTCGTTACTGCCGGTGGCCCCCTCGGTCGCTGACTCCGCGGACGATACCTCCGGTAGCCGCCGTGGGATCACTCCCAGGGAAGCGATCCCGCGAGCGACTGAACGGCGCCGACTCCCGTGAGCGCGGCGACCGACCCCTTCCGCGTGGTCGTCACCGCCCCGACGCCGTTCGCCGTCGCGAGCACCCGTTCGGGGTCCGTACAGCCGGCGACGATCGACGCGATCGCACCGGCGAGAAAGCCGTCGCCGGCCCCCGTCGTATCGACCGCGTCGACGTCGTACCCCTCGTGGCGCGTGCGCCCGGGAATCGGACTCTCCGCGGTTCCGTACGCGAGTGCACCCTCGGTCCCGAGCGTCAGAAAGACCGTCTGTGGACCGCGGTCGGTCACCGCCTCGGCGAGATCGATCGGCGCGTCAGCCTCGAAGCCGGCCAGTTCGAGGTCCTCGGTGCTCGCTTTCACCACGTCGACGCGCTCGAGTGCGTCGGCGAGGACGCGCTCGAACTCCGCCGGGCCGTCCCACATCTCCGGGCGGGCGTTCGGATCGAGCGAGACGGTACACCCCTGTGCGCTGGCTCGCTCGGCGAGGTCGAGCGTCGCGGTCCGGCTTGGCTCGACGCTCAGGGTTACGCCGGTGAGATGAACCCACGAACAGTCCGCGAGCGCTTCGTCCGGGACGGTCCCTGCCTGCATGCGCGTGTCGGCGGTATCCGCCCGATAGAAGTCGAACCGGCGCTCGCCGTCCCGGTCGTTCGAGACGAACGCAAGCGTCGTCTTTGCCTCCGGATCGCGGACGACGAACCGATCGGAAATCGCCGTCTCGTCCAGTCTCCCCGCCAGGAAGTCGCCGAACCCGTCCCCGCCGAGGCGGGTCCAGAACAGCGGTGGGAAGCCCAGTCGCTCGAGTGCGATCGCGACGTTCGCGGCCGAGCCGCCGAATTTCGGCTCGAACGCGTCGACGTCCGCGATCTCGCCGGGTCGGTTCGGCAGGAAGTCGACGAGCGTGTCCCCGGCGACGAGGATTTCTCCGGGCACGGTCACTCACCGGATCGATCCGCGACCGGGCTCGAGCGGTCGCCCCAGTCGTCGTCGAAGCCTGCGATTCCCTCGGCCGTCTTGTGGTGGTGAAACTGCGCTTCGAGCGTCTCCGGTGGCAACGTCACGGCGTCGACGCCCGCTCGGTAGAGCTTCGTCGCCTGTGCCCGCGTTCGGACGCTCGCCGCGAGCAGTTCCGTCTCGAAGCCGTAGGCGTCGAACGTCTCCTGCATGCCCGTGACGACGTCGATCCCGTCCTCGCCAGCGTCCTCGAGTCGCCCGACGTACGGTGCGACGAACGTGGCGTCGTTTTTCGCCGCCAACACCGCCTGGGCGATCGAGAAGACGACCGTAATTCCCGCCTCGATGCCCTCCGCCCTGAGTCGCTCGAGGGCCTCGTAGCCCGCCGGCGTCGCCGGGATCTTTACGATTACGTCCGGTCCCCACGAGTCGTACGCCCGTCCCTCGGCCACCATTCCCTCGACGTCGTCGGCGATCACCTGCGCGAACACGGGTCCGTCGATCGCTTCGGACAGCCGTTCGATCGTCGCCCTGTAGGAGACGTCAGTCGAGGCGACGAGCGACGGATTCGTCGTCACGCCGTCGATAACGCCACTCGAGCGGTACTCGCGGACGGTCTCCTCAGACGCCGTATCGATGTACAATCGCATGAGTTCACATTGGCCGTTCCGACCATAATTCTATCCCAACGGCCCGCTTTCGACCGGCCTGACGTCCCGCCGTCGCCGGGCCACGAATCACCGTCAAAAATCGACTGCCGCCCGCTACATCGAGGGGCCGACGCGCGTCACCGCGAACTCCGTGAGCCCGTGGCGTTCCGCACAGCTCGGCTGACCGCCGAGGACGTCCCGGACGGTCTCCTCGAGGTCGTCCACGTCGGCTCGCGTCGCGTCGACGTCGATATCCGACTCGAGGGTTCGGTACGTGGACTCCTCGCCGGTGAGCTTGACGACCGGAACGATCGGGTGGCCGACCGGAATGCCGTCGGCCGTCGCGTGGAGGACGACGTGGGCGCCCGCGCCGGCGAGTGCGGTCGCCGCTTCCGCGAACTGGGCGGGTGCGTCGACGAGCGCGACGCCGGAATCGTGACTCGCGCGCTCGCCGTAGGGGAGGACGTCCCTGATCGGGAGTCCGTTCCACGACCGGGTCAGTTCCTCCGCGGATCGCTCGGCGGCGCGACGTTGCAATCCGGGCGTTCGCGGCGGCTCTTGCCGTCGCTCGTCGAACACGCGGTCGACGCTCGACCGCGCCGCGTCGTCCGCCGCCAGTTCCCGGAGATCGTCGGTGTGGGGGAGCAGTCGTTCGGTGCCGGCGACGACGACGCGCCCGCCGGCGTCGACGACGCGTTCTGCGAACTCGCCGACGAGTGGGTCCGCGGCGTCGACGGTCGAATCTCGGACGTCGCTACTGACGATTCCGACCGTCAGGTCTCCGAGCGTCCCGTCGGTTTGCCGATCCGCGCGATCGGAGAGCAACTCCCTCCCGGCCTCGATGCCGCGGTCGACGGTCTGTTCGGAACCACCAGACGACTGGATCGAGAGTTCGCGTACGGGAACCTCGAGGTCCGAAAGCTGGGCGGCGAGTTCGTCGCTCTGGATGGTCTCACAGCCGAGTCCGACGACGACGACGCCCATCACGTTCGGGTTCGTTCCGATGCCCAGGAAGGTTCGTCTGGACTGGTCGGTGTCCGAGCCGAGCTGGCCACAGCCGTGGTCGTGGGGCGCGCTGACGGCTCCCGGCAGTTCGTCCGCGATCCGATCGGCGACGATGTGCGAGCAGATGACCGACGGCAAGACGAGCAGGCGATTTCGGACGCCGATTCCCCCGTCACGCGTCTCGAACGCCTCGAACGTTCGATCCGAGTCGGTTCGGTGCTCGGCGTCGGCACTCGGTGTCATTCGGAATCACCCTCCGTGGTGGCATCGGCGGCCCCATCCGTTTCGACGCGCTCGTCCTCGCCTGCGCCGACGTCGCCGCGCCCGCGCATGCTCTCACAGTTGTGGGTGTGGACCCACTCGCCGGCCTCGATTTCCCGGGTCGCCGCGCCGATCACCTCGCCGTACTTGCGAACGCGGTCGCCGCGGTCCATCGCCGTGATGGCGATCTTGTGGCCGAACTCGACGTCCTCGCCGAGCTCGATCACGCCGCCGTCGACGCGCAGTTCGACGCCCGCCTCGAGGTCCTCGATCGCCGTCGCGACCGTATCGCCCTCGGCCATGACGAGCGCGCGGTCGTCGATCACCTCGCCTTTCATGGTTCACCTCGCAGGCCCGTCAGTTCGCGCGGCTGGATCTCGTTGATCGCGAACTCCTCGAGGCGGCGATGTTCGGCTTCGGTCAGCCGTCCGCCCGCGACCTCGAGTAAGTGCTCGAACAGCCGTTCGCCGACGTCCGGAAGCGACTCGCCCGAGATGACCGTACTCGCATCGAAGTCGATGTTGTTCGAGAGGCGCTTCCACGTCTTCGGGTTGCCCGTCACCTTGACGACGGGGGCGATCGGGTTCCCCGTCGTGCTCCCGCGGCCGGTGGTGAACGTGACGATCTGTGCGCCGCCGGCGACCTTCCCGACGACGCTCTCGACGTCGTAGCCGGGCGTATCCATCAACACGAGGCCGCCGCCGGTCGGGAGCTCCTCGCCGTACTCGACGATGTCACGGACCGGCGTCGTTCCGCCCTTCGAGATCGCGCCGAGGCTCTTCTCCTCGATCGTCGTCAGCCCGCCGTCCTGGTTGCCCGGGGAGGGCTGTGCGCCCCGCAGGTCGACGCCCATCAGGTGGGCCATGTTCTCGCGCAACTCGACGTGCGCTAAGAGTCGTTCGCGGACGTCCTCGTCGACACAGCGGTCGGAGAGGATGTGTTCCGCGCCGATGAACTCCGGCGTCTCGCTGAAGGTCGCGGTGCCGCCCGCTTCGACGAGTCGATCGCAGGCGTTTCCGACGGCCGGGTTCGCCGCGATGCCGCTGGTCGCGTCGCTGCCGCCGCACTCGACGCCCAAGGTTAGTTCGCTCGCGTCTGCTGACTCCCGCGTCGCGTCGCCGATGTCGTCGGCGAGCGTGCGGACGATCGACGCCCCCTCGTCTACGGCCGCCTTCGTTCCGCCGGCATCGTAGATCGAGACCGTCTCGACCGGCTTTCCGGCGTCTGCGATCCGGTCTGCCAGCGCTTCCCCGTCGATCGTCTCGGTGCCGAGTTCGACGACCAGGGCCGCGCCGACGTTCGGATTTCGTCCGACGCCCGCGAGGACGCGTTCGGTCTGTACTCGAGCGGGATCCGGCTGGTCCGATCCCATCTGGTGTGGGGTCGCACGAACCGGCTCTCCCGCGTTCGAGGCGATCTCGCTCGCGATTGAACTGGCCGTCACGGACGTCGGAATCACGGCGACGTGATTCCGAACGCCGATCGAGCCGTCGGCCCGGCGGTACCCTAGAAACTCTGCCATGGTCCGAATTCGGAAACTGAGCCCATAGCCCTTACGGATGGCATCTCGATCGATCTCCGACGACGGCTCGAGCGCTCGCTTTCGCGGGTCGGTCGGAGATCAGTTACAAACGGAGTCGGTTCGCCGGCGGGATTCGGCCGTGCTACACCTCGGTGACCGTATTCGAGAGCGTTCCGATCCCCTCGATGCCGATTTCGATCTGATCCGCCGGCTCGAGGGTAAACTCGTCGTCGGGGACCAGGGACGTCCCGGTCAACAGTACGGAGACGTCGGGGACCGCGTTGTGTCTGACGTACCAGTCGACCAGCTCGTCGATGGATCGAACCATCTGACTTGTGTTCGTCGATTCGTCGTACAGCACGTCTCCGTCTCGTTCGATGCGCATCCACATCTCGAGATTGGCGGGATCGTCGATCGACGTGGCCGACCGAACCGCCGGGCCGATAGCACAGCTTCGGTCGTACACCTTCGACTGCGGGAGATACAGCGGGTTCTCGCCTTCGATCGCCCGGCTACTCATGTCGTTGCCGATCGTGTAGCCGACGATCTCTTCGCCCGAGAGGACGACGCCGAGTTCGGGTTCGGGAACGTCCCAGTCCGAGTCGGCCCGGATTCCGACTCGATCGTTCGGCCCGACGACGCGTTCGGGCGTCGCTTTGAAGAACAGCTCCGGCCGATCGCTGTCGTACACTCGAAGATAGATTTCCGGTTTCGAACTCTCTGCCTCTCGAGCCTCCTCGCTGATCCGATAGGTGACGCCCGCGGCCCAGACCTCCTGGGGCGTTACCGGTTCCAGCAACGCCTCTCCGTCGAGGCGCTCGGACGGAATCGATTTCGCCTCCTCGAGCAGGCGCTTTGCGATCGTGTCGATCTCGGTATCGGCGACGTCTGCGGCGTACAGTAGGTCGTCGAACGTCCGTAGCCGCGAGTTAGCGGTCGAGAGGTCGACGTGGGACCCGTCTCGCTTTGCAACGAGATGGGTGTCTCCATCGACGCGTAGCTGATAATAGCGCATATATATGTGGCTGTTCTCCACATATATCAACGTTTCTGATGGAGAGCTAACGACTGCTCCTGACGTGTTCTCGCAGAGGACTCCCGACAGCTGACATTTTTCTCCCGAGTCGAGAATCGACGACTCGGACGGTGTCCGAGCCGCTAACTCTCTTAGTTGTCTCCGGCTATCGGCTCGAGTTTCTCGTTCGTATCGTCTGCGAGTTCTGACCCGTGATTCTACCATCATTGGCTGACCAAATACCACTTCCATATACTGGTAATGAATAATACGTGTTATCTCTGTTATGATCTGCACTGGCCACAACTGAAGCACGAAGCCGATCTCCGATCCGATTTCGGCTGTTGTGGGAATTCTCCGAACGGAGTGAATCACGACTCGAGTCGAATCGGTCCCGTCTCGGTCGGACTCGGGACACCGGATACCGACAGTAACCCTCGAAGCGGCCAATTTGGGGTGTCTGTGGGAGGTCTTTCGGTTCGTTTCGAAAAAACGATCAGAGAGCGTCTCGCTTTCGCCGGCAGTGTCGACCGGATAACCGAACTCTCCACGACAAGGTTCCCGATGTCCGAGGCCTCCGATTGGGACGGAATCGGCCCCAGTCGAGACCGACCAGACACCTTCCCCACAAATAAATACAGATAGATTGGCTAGTTTCCGTACCTTACTCTTTTCATACCATTTCGAACCCGTCTCCCGGTGGCCGTCGAGTGGCGTCTCGGGAACTCGGCCTGTCCGCACGAACGTACTCCGATCGACGTCGGTGAACGTCGTCGCCCGCTCGGCCGCGACCCGACGGCCGTCGGACGGTGTACGCCGTCGGAACCGAGGTCGTCTCACCCGCTCGAGTGTCGTCGGCAGAACGGGTTGATCGCTTCCTCGAACTCGCGAGCGGTGTCGCAACGACTGCACCGATCGACACACAGACCGTACAGCTCACGGACCGTCCTTCCCCCGCTCGCCGTCGCGACTCTCGCGTCACTCGAACCGCGCTTCCGTCCCGGTGAGTAGGTGTACAACGACGTGTAGTGGCTACTGTCGTAGACCAAGATATTTTCGTAGGCGAGCGGGCGAATCAGCCACCGCGTCGGTGAGTCGAACGTTACGCTTTCGCGATCACTTCTATCTCGACCCCGATGTCGATCGGCAACTCGACGACCTGAACGGCGCTTCGGGCGGGGTAGGGCTCGCTGACGAACTCCCGATAGACCTCGTTGACCGCGTCGTAATCGGACATATCCGTGACGAACACCGTGGCCTTCAGTACGTCGTCGAGGGAACTTCCCCCCGCCTCGAGGACCGCATCGATGTTTTCGAGCGTTCGACGCGTTTGGTCTCGAATGCCCGTCGAAACGATTTCGTCGGTGTCGGGGTCGACGGGACCCTGGCCCGAGACGAAAATCCGTCCGTCGTCGACGATTGCCTGTGAGAACGGGCCGATGCTCGCTGGCGCGTCGTCGGTTTCGATTTCTCGCATCGGACGAAACGAGAGCACCGTGTGCTCATAATTTCTTCGATCGGGTCCCTGCTTCGAGTTTATCCCGCCGTCGATCGTTGATTTCAGGACCACCTGCACCGTCTATACGCCGTGACCATCCGCTCGGGGCCAATCGTGGGGCCAAATCGACCAGCGTTCGTTTTCTCGAGTATTGTCCATGTTCGAACGATTCTTCCGAGGAACGGGTAGCGCGTCGAGACGACCGAAATTGATTACGGTTGTACGACTGTAATTTTCCGAACACAATTTCAGCCATGCTGAAATCGAGTCACCGTTCGACCGACATTCCATGGGAACAGTTATTAAGATTCGGTATAGACTACCGGTACCCAGAACCATGCCCCAAAACGAAGAAAACGCCGTCAAAACGACGGCCCGGTCCCTGGATATCGTCGAAACGTTACGACAGCTGAATGGGGCGCGACTCACCGAGATCGCCGATGCCGTCGAATTGCCCAACAGTACGGTCCACAACCACCTCGCGACCCTTCGGGAACGGGGCTACGTCGTCAAACAGGGCCATCAGTACCACGTCGGGCTCCGGTTCCTGGATTTCGGCGAGTACGCCCGTCGCACCCGCGAAGCGTATCTGCCGGCCCAGGACGAGCTGGACCAGCTCGCTTCGGAGACCGGACAGACCGGCTTTCTGCTCACCGAGGAAAACGGCGTCGGAGTCGTCCTCTACGTCTCGCGAGACGACGGGGCGGTACCGGTCGACCTTCGGCCGGGAAACCGCCTCCCGTTGCACACCTCCGGGGTCGGGCAGGCGTACATGGCGTATCTTTCCGACGAGAAGATCGACGAGATCGTCGAGCGATTCGGCCTTCCCGAACGGACCGACGCGACCGTCTCCGATCCGGCCGAACTACACGACACGCTCGCCGAGATCCGAGAACGAGGGATCGCTGTCGACGTCGGCGGCCGACTCCCGGGCGTCACGAGTATCGGAACGGCGATCAAAAACGAGAGCGGAAAAGTCGTCGCCTCGATCGGTATCGCCGGCGCCAGCGGGAGCATCGACGACGTCGACGCGGCGATCCAGCAGGTAAAAAACACCGCGAACATCATTGATCTCCGTATCGCTCACTCCTGATCGTTCTTTCAGTACTGTTGAAACGGCTCCGGCGTAGTCCTCGAGCGAACGTCGACTTCCCGACAAAATGATTGATATAGGACGCCACGAGCATGGGGTACATGACGATCACTACCCTTGAGGCGATCCCCGTACGGATGGGTGTCGCCCCGCTCGAGGAGGACCTCGGCTTGGCACCGTACGTCAGCAATCACGACCGCGTCGAATCCGTCGATCGCGTGCTCGTCCGTCTGGAGACCGACGACGGCACCGTCGGCTGGGGAGAGATGCTCGTCGCGCTCAAATCGGCCACCGTCACGAAAACCGTCATCGAAGAGGTCATCGCGCCGGAACTGATCGGCGAACCGGTCGAAAGCGCACACGCGGTCCTCGAGGAGTTTTACTATCCCTACGTTCGGATCGACCCGTTCCTTGGTGCGGTCGACACCGCCGTGTGGGACGCCCTCGGGAAGAAAATCGGTGCGCCGATCTCGGAGCTCCTCGGAGGACGCGTCACCGACGAGGTCGACGTCGCGTTCTGTCTTGGGATCTTGTCCCCCGAGGAGTCGGCGACACACGCTCGAGACGCCGCCGACGCGGGTTTTACCGCGTTGAAGACGAAGGCGGGGCCGGACTGGAGCGTCGACGTCGAGCGACTGGCGGCGATGTACGACGCCGTCGACGGCGAACTCGAGTTCCGCCTCGATCCGAATCAGGGGTGGACGATGACCGAGGCCGTCCGCGCGCTCACCAGGCTGGAAAACCGCGGCATCTTCCTCGAGTACATCGAACAGCCCCTCAGAACGGAGACGTTCGGGAGTTACGCGGCGCTTCGCTCTCGGACGCGGACGCCGATCGGCGTCAACGAGGATACCTACTTCAACGGCAATCTCCGGCAACTGCTCGCGGCGGACGCGATCGACGCTGCCGTCATCGACCTCGTGCCGGCCGGCGGTCTCTCAGCGGCGCGCGGACAGGCCGCGCAAGCCGAAGCGGCCGGCGTATCGGTGTCCCACCACTGCGGATTCGATCTCGGGATAAAGACTGCGGCGATGTTACACCTCGTGGGCTCCACCGCCGCAATCGATCTGGCGCCCGACTCCGTCTACTACGGCTGGGAGGATTACGTGATCGAGGACCCCTTCGACGTTCGAGATGGAGCGTATCCGGTCCCCACCGACCCCGGGTTGGGGATCACTGTCGACGAATCGCAGGTCGAACGGTACCGTCTCGACGCATGAACGGCGGGAACACGACGGTTGGGATGCGAACCGACGCGAACGGCGGAACCGACGCGAACGGAGATTTCACATGAAGGCCGTCTGGGCGTACCCGTGGGCGCTTCGGGAGAACGGACTGGCGGACACGTGCCAGGAGCTAACGGCGGCGGGCGTCGACCGACTCAACGTCGCGGCTCACTATCACTCGATCAGGACGCTCAATCCGCGCTCGGAATCGAACCCCTTTACCGATTCGTCCGGCGGGTGCTTCTTCCGACCGGACGACGCACACTTTTCGGAGTCCCCGATCGACCCGCCTGTGTGTGAGCGGTCGGGGGTGTCCGATCCGCTCGGCGACGTGATCGACGCCGCGAACGCCGCGGGACTCGACGTCTCCGCTTGGACCGTCTGCTTACACAGTTCCCGGTTGGCAAGCGAATATCCCGAGTATCGCCCCGTCGGCCCCTTCGGAACGATCCACGAACACGGGCTCTGCCCCAGCCATCCGGCCGTACAGACCTACCTCTCGGCGCTCGTGCGGGCGCTCGCCGACCGCGGGGTGAGTCGCATCGACCTCGAGTCGATCGGCTATCCGACGGCGCTTCACCCCCACGGTGAGTCCTTCGGCCACCTGAAGAACTTCGCCGCGAGCGACGACCCGAGTCGGGCGTTGCTCTCGCAGTGTTTCTGTGAGGGCTGTCGGGAGCGGGCGGACTTCGATCTCGAGTCGGCCGCGAAACTGGTTCGTGACCTCCTCTCGAAGTCGTTAAACAGCGTCCAGGCCGCTCACGGACCGACCCTCGCGGACCTCGCGGACGAACACCCGCGTCTTACCGACCTGCTCGCGTTCAGGCGGGAGACGATCACGGAACTCGTCTCGAGGCTCGCCGCCAACAGCGGTGATGCGACGCTCAACTACTACGTCGCGGACGGGCTGGGACGGGGCGTCGACGACGGACGCTGGGCCGGCGTTCACCTCGAGGAACTCGCTTCGCACCTCGATGCGGTGACGGCGCTGTATTACTCGGACGACGCGTCGGTCACTGCCGGACGGGTACGGCGGATCCGGGAGCGGACGGGGTTGCCGACCGAGGCGGGGATCACGGTCGACCCCGGCGTCTGGCCCGAGGAATCCGGGTGGCGGCGGGCGGTCGACGCGGTGCTCGAGGAAGAGCCCGCGGGGCTCCACGTCTACAACCACTCGTTGATGACCGACGAACACGTCGACTGGCTCGGGAGGGTCGAACCGTGACAGTAGAAGCGTTTATTTACGAGGCTCGTCGACTGATTTAGTAGAATGGTTACACTAGGGATCGAAGCGTTCCTCGATGCGGGCCGGGGCGGCGGGGAGCCGACGGTCGGACTCGTCACCAATCCCTCCGGCGTCACGGCCGATCTCGAGTCGACGATCGATCTGCTGAACGCGAGCGATTCCGTCGATATCGAGGCGCTGTTCGGCCCCACTCACGGCATCCGTGGCAACGAACACTCACAGGACGAGATCACTGAACACGTCGACGAGAAAACGGGCCTTCCGGTGTACGATCTGACCTCGCAAGGAAACGGCCGAAACGGCGGCCCGAACGGCACGACCGTCGAGCAGATCGCACAACTCGACCGGCTGATCTACGACATCCAGGAGGTCGGAACCCGGTTCTCGACGTTCGCTCGAGCGCTCGGGCGGGTCCTCTCGCAAGCGGCGAGGGCGGAGACGCCGGTGACGGTGCTCGATCGACCGAACCCTATCGCGCCGCTTGGTTCCGGGGGGACGCTCGCATCACAGCCCGGCGGGACTGCCCTTCCGATCGTCCACGGCATGACGGTCGGCGAACTCGGGCGGTACTTCACGAGCGAGATGTCGGTGGACGCGGATCTCACCATCGTCGAGATGGATGACTGGTCACGCGACCGGTGGTTCGACGACCTCGAGTTGACCTGGGTTCCGCCCTCGCCGAACATGCCGTCTCTGGTAACTGCACTCGTCTATCCCGGGACGTGTCTGTTCGAGGCGACGACGCTGTCGGAGGGTCGCGGGACCACGAATCCATTCGAACTGGTCGGTGCCCCCTGGATCGACGCGACCGCGTTCGCGGCGATGTTGAACGACGTCGACCCGCCGGGCGTGAAGTTCAGGCCCGCCTATTTCACCCCCATGTTCTCGAAACACGAGCGCTCGGACGTGGAGGGCGTACAGGTACACGTTCTGGACCGCGAGGCCTTCGACCCGGTTAGAGTCGGGGTCACGATGGTACTCACCGCATTCTACGAGTATTCCGAGTGCGCCTGGGTGCGAGCCAACGGCGGCTACCCGATCGACGACCTCACGGGTGGGACCGAACTCCGGACGGCCACGCGGGACGTTCGAAACGGCGCCAATCTGCGGGTTGCAATCGACCGAATCGTCGACGAGTGGGAGCGTGAGGCCGACCGATTCCACGAGGAGACTGCCGAGTACCTGCTCTACGAATAGGTTGCTCTCGCCGAGGTTTCGGTACCGCTACCCGATCCCGCTTCTCGGTAGTTTTATAATGATCCAAGATAGTTCGCTACTCGAAGTATGCAAGGCGATAGCAATGACGTCGGCATCTCTAGACGTAACGCTCTGCGTGCCGCTTCCGGAGTCGCGCTCGGAACCGCACTCGCAGGGTGTAGTGATGGCGACACGGAGCCACAGGAAGGAATTGGTGGGAACGGGAACGGCAACGGGGCGGGCAACGGACAGGTTCTTCACGTCACGTTTCCCGACGATCCCGAGAACTTCGATCCGCACCTGACGACGATCAACATGGCCCAGCGGGTACTCGAGAACGTCGCCGAGGGGCTGTTCCGGCTCAACGCCGACCTCGAGCCGGAGCCACTCCTCGCGACGGACTACGAGATCAGCGACGACGAGACGGAGTATACGATCTCGCTGAAAGAGGGTGTCCAGTTCCACGAACCGATCGGCGGCGAGATGACGGCCGCCGACGTCGTGTACACGTTCGAACGAGTGATGGATCCCGACGTCGGTTCGCCGCGTGCTGAAAACTTCACGCGAGTCGAATCCGTCGAGGAAGTCGACGAGTATACGGTCCGATTCGACCTCGAGGAGCCCTTCGCGCCGATGCTCACTGCGTTCGCGGAGTCCGTCGAGATCATCCCCGAGGGCGCCGCCGACGAGGTCGACCTCCAGGAGCACCCGGTCGGAACGGGTCCGTTCTCGTTCGTCGACTGGACGGTCAATCAGGGCGTGGAGATCGAGGCCTTCGACGACTATCACGTCGACGGCGTTCCCAACCTCCAGCGCGTCGAGTTCGATATCGTCCCCGAGCCGGCGGCTCGACTCACCGCACTCGACGTGGGGGATACGCACGTTCTCGAGAGCGTTCCGTTTCAGGACATCGACGACGTCTCCGAGAGCAGTGAAACGGAAGTCGCGACTCAGACCGGCCTCTTCAACCAGGGCTACTGGTTCAACGCCGACGAAGCGCCGTTCGACGACGCACGCGTTCGACGCGCCGTGAGCCACGCGATCGACCGAGATGCGATCATTCAGGGAGTCCTCTTTGGCCACGGTGAACCGGTACATTACCCGATCCCACCCGCCAGCGAGTGGGAGAACACGATCGATCCCGGCCCTGTTCCATCCCAGGATATCGACTACGCACTCGAGTTGCTCGACGAGGCGGGGGTCGATCCGGAGTCGGTCGAAACGTCGATCAAGGTCTCCCGGACCCCCGGACCCGGTGCGGACGCGGCGACGCTGATCCAGGGACACCTTTCGGAGCTCGGATTCGACGTCGAGGTCGTCGAACTCGACTTCTCGACCTGGCTCGACGAGGTCTGGGTGGACAACGACTACGAGATGGCGATCGGTTCCTGGAGCGGCCGCGTCGACCCCGACGGCTGGTACTACAGACAGTATCACTCCGAGGGTGCCTGGAACCACTGGGCGTACGAAAACGACCGGGTCGACGAACTCCTCGAGGAGGGTCGTTCGGAAACCGATCCCGACGCTCGCGCGGATATCTACGGCGAGATCGAATCGATCGTCCAGGAAGAGGTGCCCATGACGTACCTCTACTTCGACGACGAATCCGTCGGCTACCGCACTGAAGTAACGGGATACGAACTCGAAATCGCGAACCTTACGAGCTTCCACGACGTCACCATCGACGACTGATCTCTCGCAAATGAAACGCTACGTCGTCAAGAGAATCGCTCAGTACGTTCCCGTCATGTTCGGCGTGACGTTGATCGCATTTTTGCTGATCAACGTCGCCGGGGGCGATCCCGTCCGGACGATGCTCGGGACGGAAGCGTCCGAGGAACAGGTCCAGATGGTCCGTGAGGACCTCGGCCTCGACCAGCCGTTGTACGTCAGGTACTTCGACTGGCTGGGTGACGTCCTGACCGGCGACCTCGGCACGTCGATCATGTACGGACAGCCGGTGAGCGATCTCATCGTCCAGACGCTTCCGGTGACGTTCTGGCTGGCCGGTGGCGCCCTCCTCGTGTCGATCTTCATCGGCATTCCGGCCGGCATCATCTCCGCGACTCGCCGGAACACGAAGTTCGACTCCGGTGCGACCGTCGCCGCGTACTCCGGGATCGCGATCCCGAATTTCTTCCTCGGGATCCTCTTGATCCTGGTGTTCGCCGAGTACCTCCGGATCCTCCCCGCGTCCGGATTCGTCTCGCCGCTTGCAGATCCCATCCAGGGAATCCGACACCTGATCCTTCCCTGGATCGCGCTGGGAACGGCACAGGCGGCGATCGTGATGCGGTACATGCGTTCGAGCCTGCTCGAGGTGATGGACCAACAGTACGTCGAGGTCGCGCGCTCGAAGGGGCTCGTCCCCGCGTTGATACAGAACAAACACTCGATCATGAACGCGCTCATCCCCACGGTGACGATCATCGGCATCAACCTGGGCTACCTGCTCGGTGGTTCGATCGTCATCGAGGAGATATTCGCGCTCCCGGGGTTCGGACGGCTCGCCCTGAACGGCGTCCTGAACCGGGACTTCCTGATCTTACAGGGTGTCTTGTTGGTTACGGCGTTCCTGTTTACGACGGTCAACTTCGTCGTCGACATCCTGTACACCTATCTCGATCCGAGGATTCGCTATGAGTGAGACACAGACAACCGCCGACGTCGACAGCGAACCGGCCGAGACATCGGACCGGCAGTCGTTTCTTTCGGTGTTCGTACGAACCGTCCGCAACGATCGGCTCGCACTCGTGGGGACGATCGGGCTCGGAATCACGATTTTTATCGCGGTGTTCGGCCCGTTCGTCCTTCCCCACGACCCGACGGCGACCAACCTGGATCAGATGAATCAGGCGCCGTCGTTCGTCCATCCGTTCGGCACCGATCGCTACGGTCGAGACATCCTCGCGCGGGTGGCACTCGGCGCGCGAACCTCGCTCGTCGTCGCGTTCGTCGGGGTCGCCGTCGCGGCCGGAATCGGCGTCACCCTCGGTGCGATCGCGGGCTACTACGAAGGCGTGCTGGGTGAGGGGATCATGCGCTTTGCGGACACGATCTTCTCGTTTCCGGCACTGTTGCTCGCACTCGCGATGGTCGCAATCATGGGCCAGAACTGGTACAACGTGATCATCGCTGTCGGGGTGGTCTACTGGCCGATCTTTGCCCGGATTACCCGTGGGAGCGTCCTCTCGGTCAAAGACGAGGAGTTCGTTCAGGCCGCCCGATCGATTGGGGAGTCCGATTTCCGCATCATCGGATCGGAGATCCTCCCGAACGTCACGGCGCCGATCATCGTCCAGGGGACGATCAGCATGGCCGTCGCCATCTTACTCGAGAGCGCCCTCTCGTTTCTCGGACTCGGCGTTCCCCCACCGGAACCGTCGTGGGGGCGCATGCTGGCGGATAGTCGCCAGTTCATGACACACGCACCGTGGTGGACGATAGCCCCAGGTCTCGCGATCATGTTCACCGTGTTGAACCTCAACTTCGTGGGCGATGCGCTTCGCGACGCCCTCGATCCCCACCAGGAAGAAGAAATGGAGGCGACCCGATGACCCACGATCGAAACGTCGAGACGGCGAGAATCGAGACGGATCGAAATCAACCGGAACCGTCACAGCGGTTACTCGACATCAGCGACCTCTCGGTGACCTTTCCATCTCAGGAGGGCCCCGTCGAAGCGGTAACGGACGTCTCGCTGTCGATCGAACCCGGAGAGACGGTCGGTCTCGTCGGCGAAAGCGGAAGCGGCAAGTCGGTCACTGCCTCGACCATTCTGGGACTACTCGAGGACTCGGCCAGAATCGACGGCTCCGTCGAGTTCGACGACCAGCAGATGCTCACGAAAACCGACGACGAACTCCGCGAAATCCGCGGGGACAGGATCTCGATGATCTTCCAGGAGACCGGTTCGTCGCTCAACCCCGTCCTCACGGTCGGCGACCAGATCTCCGAGACGATCCGGACCCACCGGTCGATCCCCAACGAGGGAATCAGCCGACTCGAGACGTCCGTGATCGGCAATCTGCTCCGATCGAAGTCCCAGCCGACGAAGTACGAGCGGTCGTGGGAGAAGACGGTCGAGTTGTTCGAGCGCGTGGGTATTCCCGCCCCGGAAAAGCGTGCACTCGAGTACCCCCACGAGTACTCCGGCGGCATGAAACAGCGTGCGATGATCGCGATGGCGATCAGCTGTCGGCCCGACCTGCTGATCGCCGACGAGCCGACGACGGCGCTCGACGTGACCATCGAGGCACAGATTCTGGACCTGATCGACGAGGTCCAAGCCGAGTTCGATACGGCGGTGTTGTTCATCACCCACGATATGGGTGTCGTCAACGAAATCTGCGACCGGGTCGCCGTAATGTACGCCGGTCGAGTCGTCGAGCAGGCGCCGACCGACGAACTGTTCGACCACCCGAAACACCCCTACACGAAGGCGCTCCTCGACAGCATCCCGAGTCTCGAGGGCGGCGAGACGCTCGATCCGCTCGCGGGGCAGGTTCCAGACCCGACCGACAAACCGCCCGGCTGTCCGTTCGGTCCGCGGTGTCCGTCGGCGACGGCCTGCTGTGACGCCCGGTTCCCGCCACAGTATCCGGTAACCGAGGCGGACGAACCACTCCCCGTCCGGGAGGGAGGGAGCGACGACGTCCCGTCTCCACGACGAAACGCGCAGACGGGACACGACGTCCACTGCGTACTTTACGGGAGCGGCGACGGCCTGGCACCGCGTCGGTCGACGGCTGACGAGGATCGACAGCACGCGGATCGAGACGGTCCGAAGACGGACGGGGGTGAGCCATGAACGCGAACGATCGACAGGAGTCGACGATCGAATCCGGCGGCGGTACGGAACCGATCCTCGAGGTTCGTGACCTCGAGAAGTACTTCCCGGTGAACGAGGGGTTGCTCGCCTCGCTCGTCGGCGCTACCCGACACGTCAGGGCGGTCGACGGCGTCTCGCTGACGCTCGACGAGCGGGAGACGTTCGGCCTCGTCGGCGAGAGCGGCTGTGGCAAGTCGACGCTCGCACGAACGTTGCTCCGGCTAGAGGAACCGACGGGCGGATCGATCACCTACCGCGGGACCGAGCTGACTGACCTGTCGGATCGCGAGTTGCGCCCCTTCCGCTCGGAGATCCAGTTTATCCACCAGGATCCGTCGTCGTCGCTGAACCCGCGCAAACGAATCGGGGACATCCTCCGGCGACCGCTCGAGCTCCATCGCGACCTCGACGAGACGGAACGGGCGGCGGAGATCCGCTCGCTTCTCGACCGCGTCGGGCTCGATCCCGGGATGCGCCATCGGTATCCCCACGAACTCTCCGGCGGCCAGAAACAACGCGTGGAGATCGCACGGGCGATCAGCGTCAACCCGTCGTTCATCGTTGCGGACGAGCCGACGAGCGCACTCGACGTCACCGTTCAGGCCCAGATCCTCGAACTCATCACCGAGATCCAAGAGGAGTACGACCTGACGCTCGTATTCATCTCCCACGATCTGCGGACCATCCGCTACATCACCGACCGCGTTGGCGTCATGTACCTCGGCGAACTGGTCGAGGTGGCGCCGACCGAGACGGTTTTCGAGGAGCCCCGGCATCCATACACCCAGTCGCTTCTCTCGGCTGTCCCGGAGATCGGTGACCGCGACGCCGAGAAGATCCGACTCGAGGGCCAGCCGCCGGATCCGATCGACACGCCCTCCGGCTGTCGGTTCCACACCAGGTGTCCGCTCGCGGAGGAAGCGTGTGCGGCGGTCCAGCCCGAACCCGCCACGGCGGCGTCCGATCACCAGTACCTGTGTCACTTCACCGATCCCGATACGCGGGCCGGCACGATCGGCGAACCGACGGACGCGGCGCCAGAACGCCTCGACGCTCTTCGGGAGGGGTCCGATGACTGAGGTGGGCTCCTCTCAGGCGACCGCGCTCCGAACCCGCCTCGAGACCGGTCTCGATCGGGGACTGTTCGACGGGGCGGTCTTGCTCGCGGGCTCGAGTGACGGCGTGGAGACACAACTCGCCGTCGGAAATCGAAACCGCGCCGGCGATCCGGTCACGCCGGGGACGTCTTTCGACGTCGCGTCGTTGACGAAGGTCGTCGCGACGACGACGATCGCGTTGCGCCTCGTCGAGGCGGGAACGCTGGCGCTCTCTTCGACGCTGGGGTCACACGTCGACGAACTCGAGGGCACGCCTCGAGGGGCGATTCCGCTTCGTTCCCTGCTGACGCACACGTCCGGTCTCCCACCGTACAAGGCGTTCCCGTTCGGCTGGGAGTCGAAGTCGGCGGTCCTCGAGTCGCTGTTCGACAGTCCGCTCTCGATGCTCGCCGATCCGGACGAGTGGTTCGTCTACAGCGACCTGAACTTCGTCTTCCTCGCCGAGGCCCTGCGTCGTGTGACCGGCGAGCGCCTCGAGACGCTCCTCGAGAGCCACGTCACGGAACCGCTCGGTCTCGAAGATACCGCTCTCGGGCCGATTTCGACGGAGAACGTCGCGGCGACGCGTGATCGTCGTTGGGAAGAGCGGGTTCTCACGGGTGAGCCACACGACTACCTCGCCCGTGCGATGGACGGCGAATCGGGGAACGCGGGCGTCTTCTCGACGGGGCGCGATCTGGCGACCGTCGCACGGATGCTGTTGAACCGGGGGGTCCACGAGGGCGATCGCTACCTCTCGGCGGGGATGGTCGATCGGCTCCGAACCGACGCGATCGACGCGATTGAGACGCGACGGGGACTCGGCTGGAAACTCGGGACCGCCGACGTGCCCGGAACCGCCTGGTCGTCGGAGGCTTTCGGCCACACCGGGTTCACCGGCACCTCGATGTGGATGGACCCGCGGGCCGACCGGTTTCTCGTCTTGCTTACGAATCACGTCCTCACGATGGATCCGGACGGATCCCTGACGCAGTTTCGCGAGCGCATCCACGACGTCGCCGCCGCGACCGAACCGAGCGCTGATGGCCAATGACTGTCGAGATTCGACCGTACGAAACTGGCGACCTCGAGGGGATCAACGCCATCTTATTGACGACGTCGCCGTGGACGGCCTACGACGATACCTACCGACTCGAGGAGGCGGAGATCGGAGACGACGACCTGCTCGCCGTCGCGACCCTCGACGCCGACGTGGCGGGCTTTGCGTGGACCGTTCCGAACGGCGCGTTCGATCGGTCGGGCTACCTCAAGCTGATCGGTGTGTCAGAGCGCGCACAGGGCCAGGGAGTCGGCTCCGCGTTGTTGGACGACGCCGAACAGTTCGTCTCGAGGGAGACGGCGAGCGACGACCTATTTCTCCTCGTCTCGGCGTTCAACGAGGCGGCACAGGCGTTCTACCGCTCTCGGGACTACGATCGGGTCGGCCGACTCGAGGGGTACGTACAGCCCGGTATCGACGAATACGTGTTCAGAAAAACGCTTTATGACCAGTAATCCAACGCAGTCAACATCACGGAGGAATCGATCGAACGAAGATCACGAGGCGAACGTGGCGCCGGAGACGTCGCCTGGCCGGCCGCCGGTCAGAACGGACGGCGGCGAGACGCGATACGCCGTCGGCATCATGTCGGGGACCTCCCTCGACGGTATCGACGCCGCCTGCTGTTCGGTGACGGAGCGGGGGACGAACGAGGAGTACCCCTACGAGGTCGCCGTCGAGTCGTTCGTCTCCGAGGAGTATCCGGACGATCTCAGGGCGAGGATCGTCGAACTCTGTGACGAGGAGACGGGGACCGTCGACGAGGCCTGCCGGCTGAACGTTGCCCTCGGATACCTCCTCGCCGACGTCGCGACGCGGTCGATGGACGAGGCGGGCGTCGACCCCGATGACGTCGACGTCGTCGGAAGCCACGGGCAGACGATCTGGCATATCGGCTCTCCGGAGGCAGTTCCCGGCGTCGCCCGCCCACAGCGATCGACGCTTCAGATCGCAGACGGGAGCGTGATCGCTCGCGAGACGGGCGTGACGACGGTGTCCGACTTTCGGACGGCCGACGTCGCGGCCGGCGGCCACGGTGCGCCGTTGGCGCCGTATCTCGACGCGACGGCGTTCAGCGACGGGGAACACCATCGTTCGTTGCAGAACGTCGGCGGTATCGGAAACTGTACGCTTCTCCCGCCATTGCCCGGACGGGACGACGTCCGCGCGTTCGATACCGGTCCCGGAAACATGGTCATCGACGCCGTCGTCGAGATCCTCACGGACGGCGAACGGACCTACGACGTCGATGGCGAGATGGCGGCGCGGGGAACGCCTGACGAATCCCTGATCGAGCGGTTCGTGGACGATCCCTACTTCGCCGAGTCGCCGCCGAAGACGACGGGTCGGGAGGACTTCGGCCACGGCTACGCCCGACGGTTCATCGACGCAGGCCGTGAACGCGGACTCGAGGATGCGGATCTCGTCGCGACGGCGACGGCGTTTACGGCCGAAACGATCGCCGACGCCTACGAGCGTTTTGCGGACCCGTACCCCGACGAGGTGTTCGTCTCGGGCGGCGGGGCGTACAACCCCACGCTGATGTCCATGCTCTCGGAGCGCGTGGCGTGTGACGTCGATCGCCTGTCGGCGCTCGGATTCGACCCCGACGCGAAGGAAGCCGCGCTGTTCGCGCTCATGGGCGTCGCTCGACTGGACGGTCGACCGAACAACGTCCCCGGCGCGACGGGGGCGGACGAACCGGTCGTGATGGGCAAGGTGAGCTTGCCATGACGGACCGACCGATCGTCGACTCCGCAGACGTCTCGTTCCCCGAGGCGTCGACGTGGGGGACGAACCCGCGGCCGGAACTTGCGGTGTTCGACTTCGACGGAACGCTCGTGGATCAGCGCGGCGGCTGGCTCCTCCTCCAAGAACTGTTCGGCACGCGCGAGGGGGGAAAGCTATTGACGGAGCGATACCGCGAGGACGAACTGACGTTCGCCCAGTGGTGTGACGAGAACGCCGCTCTGTTGGACGCTCGCGGCGTCGGGAAAACCCACATCGACCGTGCCGCATCGGCCGTCAAGCTCACTCGAGGCGCAGAATCGTTGCTCGAGACGATCGCCGACGCGGGCGTCCCGTTCGGTACGGTCAGCGCGGGTGTGACCAACCTCCAGGCCGTACTGGCCACG
Organism: Natrarchaeobius versutus; assembly: GCF_041205745.1. Taxonomy (NCBI): domain Archaea; kingdom Methanobacteriati; phylum Methanobacteriota; class Halobacteria; order Halobacteriales; family Natrialbaceae; genus Natrarchaeobius; species Natrarchaeobius versutus. The sequence continues at coordinate 200,388 of NZ_JBGFCC010000011.1, forward strand.
TTCGACCCTGCGTTCATCCGGGGCAACGAGATCCGCTTCGACGACGTGGGAACGATCACCGGCGTCGACGCCGGGGTGGGCCCGAACGAGAAAGACGACGTTCTCGAGCGGATCTGTCGCGACCGCGGAATCACCACGGCGGACGTCTTCTACGTCGGCGACTCGCATACGGACGAGGAGGCGTTCGCGGTCGCAGGGACGTCGGTGCTGTTCGATCCGGACGACCGAATCGACGACGGCGTCTACGAGACCGTCGACGCGGTGGTCGACGCCAGAGACCTCCGGTTGGTCGAGGAACTGTTCGTCTCTGCCGTCGGTCGGTAGCGGGTAGTCCGCGGGTTGGGGTCGAGGTTACCGATTTTGGGCGTGGATCTCTTCGAAGAGATCAGCAATCTCGTCGGTCAGGAACTCGAAGAGCACCTCCCCTTTCTCCTCGGATGCGCGTTCGGGGGCGCCGATCGCTCCCGATTCGGAGTACGCCTCGAACGGCCGGTATACTCCGAGCGGCCCCGGCTTGACGAGGTCCTCGTCTCCGAGGTCGTACGGCTCGTCGAACGGCTCGGCGTCCATCGCGTCCTGGTCGACGAGCGCGGGATCGAGGTGGAGGACGAGCGACGTCTCGAACTCCCCGCCGTGGGCCATGCCGCCGAGGTCGCTCTCGCGAACCTCTTCGACGAGGTCGGCCGCGAGGTCGAAGTAGGTGAACCCGAGGACCTGGTGGTCCGGATTCGCGTAGCCGACCTCGCTGACGACGGCGCCGACGAGCGCCCGGTTTCCGCCGTGGCCGTTTACGAGGACGACCGCGTCGAACCCGTTCGCGAGGCCGGCTTCCACGATGCTTTGCGTGTGGGCGAGAAGCTGATCGAACGCGGCCGTGAGCGTCCCGCCGAGCGATCGGTGATGTGGGGAGTAGCCACACCAGATCGGCGGCGTCACGAGCACCGGAAGATCGTCGGCGACGGCCTCGGCGCTCGCCCCGGATACGGCCGTCGCGAGCATCGTGTCGGTTCCGACGGGAAGGTGGTACCCGTGTTGTTCGACGCTCCCGACGGGAACGACCAGCACGGAGCCGTCCTGGGAACCGATCTCGCGAATTTCGTTCGCCGGGGTTTTCGCCCACGATACGGACCGATCGCTATCGTCGAAGCCGAGCATATCACGACCTCGCCGAGAACCCCCATAAGCTATTCGACGTTGCGCTTAGACAGGGAACCCTATCGACGCCGCGTTCAGGCAGAATGGCCTATCGACGTGGCGCTCCGACAGGGAAACCTACTTGGTGGCGCTACGGCAACGCATAACAGTATATGGACGATCGGGTACTCGAGGGACAGACAGCTATCGTCACCGGTGGAGCGAAGGGGATCGGACGGGAGATCGCGACGACGCTCGCCGCGGAGGGAGCGGCGGTCGTCGTCGCGGACGTCGACACGGAGAACGCGTCCGAAACCGTCGATCGGATCGAGGCCGCGGGCGAAACTGCCCTGTTCGCGGAGACGGACGTGACGGAGACGGCGTCCGTCCGCTCGACGGTCGACGAGACGCTCGAGGCGTTCGGATCGATCGACGTGCTCGTCAACAACGCCGGCGGGTCGCTCGACGACGACGTCGCCCACGCCGTAAATCACGACACCTGGGAGCGGATAATCGACCTGAATCTGACCGGACCCTACACCTGCACGCACGAGGTGTTGCCCGCGATGGTCGAATCCGGCGGCGGTTCCATCGTGTTCGTCTCTTCGGCGAACGCGCTCACCGGCATCGGCCTCCCCGCGTACTCGGCGGCGAAGAACGGGCTCCACGCCTTCTCGCGCCTCGTCGCGACCCAGTACGGCCGCTACGGCGTCCGTTCGAACGCCGTCTGTCCGGGGACGATCATCACCGACTCCCGACGCGAACAACGCGACGCGGACTGGGACGAGGATTTCCGCGAACAACTCCTCGATCAGTACCCGTTAGAAGCGTTTGGGACACCCGAGGACGTCGCAAACGCCGTGATTTACTTATCGAGTGACCTCGCTCGCTTCGTGAGCGGAACCGAACTCGTGGTCGACGGCGGATTGACGTGTGGACTCGATCAAACCTTCCAGCGGACCCTCTACGACGTCGATCGACTCGAGTAACGCGATCGAGATGCGGCGCGTGACCGGCGGGTCTCCCGCGGAAGCGCTCCCGTTACCGCCGTAACGCGAGCCACGAGGCGACGATTGCACACGCACCGAGGACGAAGAGGAAGCCGCCGTAGGCCACAGTGTATCCCGATCGTCCGCTCACGACTCCGACGTAGGTGGGCCCGAGGCTTCCAAACGCCATGTAGACCGTCCCAACGATGCCGTAGTCTCCGCCCGTGTTCTCGTCGGGGAACGCCGCGACGAGCGCGGACGACATCGGGGGCCAGAAGCCGGTCAGTCCCGCGGCGAGCAACACCACTCCGATAACGACCCCAGCGGTCGACGCGGCGAGCAGGAGCGTCGCGAGACCCGCGATGGTGCTCATGATCGCGGCGACGACGACTGGAAACGCTCCGGCGCGGTCGCCGCAGTAGCCCGAAAACGGCGTGGCCAGAACCCCGACGGCGAACACGCCCGCGTAGGCGACGGTGCTCTCAGCGCGGGAGAGCCCCTGTACGGTCTCGAGAACGATTGGCAGGAAGCTGATCGTTCCGTTCCAGACGAACATGAACAGTCCGGCGAGCAAGATCATGGATCGAAGACCCGGCGTCCCAGCGATCCGTCGTAGCGTCGGACGAACCTCGAGTGACGGTCTCTCGAGGACGTATGTTCCCTTACTCCAGTAATCGTACAGCACGACGACCGACACGAGGCCGATCAGGATCGGCGCGAACGCGTACCGCCAGGTTGCAATCGCGACTGCGACGGCTGCGAAACCGGACGCGAATACGCCGGCTAAGCTGACGGCCGCGTCGTTCAGTCCGAACGCACGGCCGCGCTTTCGATCGAAGACGTCCGATAGCTGTGCGAACCCCGCGGGAACGTACACGCCGAGCCCGATTCCGACGAACGACACGCCGAGTAAGAACGTCGTGTACCTCGTCGACGTCGCGAGGAAACTGTAACCGACGATCAGCGCGAGGACCCCGAGGACGATTGCAGTGTTCCGCGAGAGATCGTCGGCGATCCGACCCCCCGGATACCGGAACGCCGCCGTTAGTAAGGCGAGCACGCTCAGCCCGATCCCTGCCTGCGTCTCCGAAATCGAGAGCGTCGCGACGATCTCCGGAAGCAACGGTGGAAGAACGAGATAGCCGAGTTGGCCACAGAGCGTCCCGAGGGTGACCGCGAGCAGAATTCGGCCGGAGTGTCCACTCGCGAGGTTCTCGTCGGTCTCTTCCCCTGGGGCCGCTCCGTTCACTATCGTTCGATTGCCGGCCCCGAACGTCAGCTTTCGGATTTCTCCCGCCGGAGTCGTCTCATACGGTTTGCTGTACTGATTCGCCGGCGCAACCGTGACCCGGACGGCGGTTGCGCCGGAACTGACGTACAGCAACCCGACTCACCCGTGATCGGCCGGTTACCCTGCAGGTTGCCCTCCACAGGAATTGTAGTCCGGACGGGCGACCTGTCCGTCCGAAACTCTCGTGGGGGCCCACGATCGGCGACGGACGCTCGTTCGTCGTTCGACCGCTCGTCAGTGTCGGTCGGTCGAGACCGATTCCTCGAGGATGGTCAACAGCACAACGTCATACAGGAGATTATAATATAATCTGGTGGGTAGATACGGGAACATATATTATTCAGCTTACTTCAGTTGCGAAACGGGGCAGGTCACAGTAGTCGAATTCGACGCGATCCGTCTGTGCTCGGCCAACGCGGTCGTTACGTGGTTTCTCCGTCGCTCCAGATCGTCGAATCGAACGGGAACGCCCCGAGGAGGTGGCCCCCACTCGAGTCGGACTGACGTTCCGTCGATGGGATGTAGAATTTGTCCGTTCGTCGGTACGACTGTCAGTTCGACTTTTGACCAAAATAATCATATTGGCTTGCAGTATATATTTTTGTTATATTTTCCGATCGATCGGATACGTCTGTGCTTATCTCGACCGTCGACAACGTGGCGGTCAGCGGCCGAAACCATTTATTCAGCAGATCACATTTAGAATTGAAGTTTACAATTATCGTTAGCGATATACTATAGTCATACCCACTGTCGTTTGTGGGGGAAGAACTTGACACCTGTTGGCGGTATTCGACTGTACTGACATTCGATGTGGGTGACCGTTCACGAGTAACTTGCAGTACTCGAATTACCCGCCGTCGACCGTTGTCACGGTACGATCTGGAATGAATACACACGTTTGGAGGCTCGAGACAACTATTCACCGTCCTCGAAATCACGGTTTGGAACCAGTCTGGCTCGTATTTCGTGTCACGTGTGATGTCTCCCCGGTAACAGGAAGACGAAGTCTCGGCTCACGATCACCGATCCGTCCGGCGATCGGGGTGTGGTACCGTCCAATGGCTACGGTATTATCGTGGTGTATCAAGTCGCCATTTATGAGCGAAACCGACCGCAACCGGATGATTTCGACCGTCAGATGACGGTCGAGAGGGAACGTCGGTCACCATACGGTTGGGGACGGTTCTACAAAATGCAGTAGTCGTCGACCGTATCCATGTCGACCGTGATTCCGAGACCTGGCTCAGTCGGAACCGAAATCGTCCCGCTGTCGATCGTAAACGGATCGGTGATGACGTCAGTCTCCCATCCGTAATAGGCCGTATCACTCGCGAGATTAATCCCAGGCAATCCGGAGGCTGTGTGTAGAATAGCTGCCGTGCGAATTCCGAGATCAAAGGCACAGTGGTGGGCGAGCGAGATTCCGCCGTCCTCCGCGATGTTTGCGAGTTGGCGTACCCCCGAGATGCCGCCAGCGGGAGTGATGTCCACCACACCGACGTCGATCGCATCTTCGCCGATCATCGTTCGAAGGTTGCGTGGAATGTAGGTGTCTTCGTTTGCCGCGATCGGTTGTCTCGTCCGGGTTCGAAGCTGGCGCAACGAGCCGTGGGAGTCAACTCGGATCGGTTGTTCCATGTACTGGAGATAGATCCCGCTGTCCTCGAGTTTTGCCCCGACGCGAACGGCATCTTCGACGGTCCAGCCCTGGTTCGGATCTATTCGAAACTCGAGTTCGCCGTCGACGGCGTCGTGCATGGCCCGGATGCGCTCGACGTCTTCTTTCCAATCTCGACCAGCTTTTGTCTTCAATACGCCGTATCCCTCTTTTAGGGCAGATTCGGCATGCCTTCTAGATTCTTCGGGAGAAAATATTCCGAGACAGTACGCGAACTCGACCGAGTTTGACTGGCGACCGTCTTTGGATTGCTCTCGATTTTGTCTGTTCGTCTGATGGGGAGTCGTCCACCCGCCTAATAGCTCGGAAACCGGGCGCCCGAGTTCTTTCCCGATAATGTCCCAACAGGCCGTTTCAACGGGTGCAAAGAACATGTTGGCGTTAGTGTACTCGATGAAAACCTGTCGTCGGAGCTTCTCAATTTCGAAGGGTGACTGGCCGGTGACGAGCGGGCCGACTCCGTCTTCGATGACTGAAACGGTCGCTTCCGGCGAGAGGAAGACGCGCACTTCTCCCCACCCCTCGATCCCGGCGTCGGTCTCGACTCGAACCAAGATCCGGTCCATGTCGTACAGCATTCCATGATTCGTCCGATAGGGAGCGATACCTCCCTCGTCTATCGGTTTGAGCGGTACGTTTACCGGAAACGCACTCACATCTGTTATCCGCATACGACCTCTTGCCATCGTGGGTATATAAACACCGAACGCCGATGAGCACCGTTCGTAGACATTCCTCACAAATTGGATGGGGTGTTTAGGCGGAAGGACGACTCACAACAGATCAGTGCTCGACCTGTCGGCTGTGCAATGATTTTCAACGTGTGCTATAGAGACAGTGCTCTCGAGAGCGTTCCGTTGAAACAGTCGATGCTCGAGAAGGGAGTAATACTGCTCCAGACACCGATCACAGGGTCAAACACCCTCAAAGGGAGTGTAATCTCCGAATTCACGGCGTCCGCTACAGGGATGTGTCACCCGCCGATTCTACGTCCGCGAGGGGAGAACTCGTCCAGTACCCGTGCTCGTCGAGTTCGCGAAAGCAGGAGACTTCGTGATCGGATCCGACGTCGTACGCTTCGGGATCCTCACGCCGGCAGGCGTCTCGGGCCTCCGGACACCGGGTGTGGAACCGACAGCCCGATGGCGGGTTCTTCGGGTCCGGAATGTCGATCTTTCGTACCGGCGGCTCGCCGGAGTCGACCCCGGCGCGAAGGTCGGGCGTCGCCCACCGGAGAACCTTCGTGTAGGGGTGTTT